>DASPTK010000001.1:0-5437 GCA_035623475.1 Gemmatimonadaceae bacterium
GTCGCGGTGGCCACCGCTGGCCGGCCCGGACGTGAACCATCGTTTCTGCGAGCAACGGTCTCAGATCACGATTCAGGCCGCGGGCTTCCCGCTGCTGTTAGCCCAACTGAGCAGTCTCGCCGGAGAAGGCGACCTGAGCGCGAGCGCTGGCGTCCAGGATCAGCTGAGCGTCGATCTCCTGACGGCTGTGCGGGATGCCGACTGCGGACCACTGGCAGACGAACGCGAGCGGACCGGGCGGAGGGAGCGGCCAGACCCACTCGGTCTGATGCCTACGTCGAGGATCAGGGAAAGCGGTTAGACCGGCCGTCCACCAGTGGCCTCCGCCACCGTCGCCGCCATTCACCATGACGGGCGCTTCTGGTGGCGTGTCGTCATCTGGCGGGGCGTGAGGGAGGCCGCCGATATTCGTTGCCTTACGACCGTCGGAGAACTGCACGCCGATCAGAAGAACGTCGTCGGGGATCTCTCCGCCCCGTCCGCGAAGGTGGGAACGCGGACACCGAACAGCATCGGATCCGGCAGGTCTTCCACGTCCTGGCCCGGAGCGGCTACGGCCAACACGTCGAACTCAAACCCCTCGGGGTACGCCGCTAGGTAAGTGACGAACACCGCAAACCGATCCGACCGTGCGAGCGCGAGCTCGAGCGGGACAACTCCCGGCACAGCCGCCAACGGCGGACAGATCCACGGCGGCGGCCAACCATGCCCAGGCCCGGGCCGAGGTGGAGGAGGCGGAGGCTCAAAAACACTCGCTCATCCGAGTGGCAACTCTAGTCTCCCATCGCGTGAGGAAGTCTGCAGTGCCGCAACGGAGGAATATGTCTAGCGTGTGGCGCGAATGTGCCTTGATCATTGGGCTTGACCGTCGCTGACATGTCAACGATGCTCCGTCGTAGGTCCCCGACCGCGACGCGCTGACGGCGTACGAATAAACAACAGACGGCAGGCGGCTGGGAACGGCGCGCAACCGGCCGGCGCGCGCATCAACGCATTGTCGCACGCCGCGCTGGGGGGGTGCCGAGCTCGCCCAGGGCCTCGGTTCGCTGATCTAGCGCCGCCGGCGCGGCGACGCGGAGACGTCGCTGACATCGACGACACGCTGGACATATCGGCTGGGATATCGCAAAAACCGAGCGGTTCGTTGACGTCGATGACACGAAAATTCGGCTAGACATAAGATCGAATCTCGACAGCGCCCGGTTTAGCCCGAGCGGCAGGCTTCATCTGGTCGACGGTGACAGCTCACGATCGCTGAGGGCGACGCCCCGAGTTCAGCTACCTCCCCCGGCGAACCAAGCGGCGCGTTCGATCGGGGAATGTGGATCGTCCTGAGGTGCGACCGGCGGTGGCTTCGTTGCCGTCCCTGTCACCTCGGTTGGCGCCACGCCGACGCGCACAACGATCCAATCCCCGTCGCGCTGGCTGGCGATCCAGCTAGCGCCGGGATCCGATGCTCGCCTGCGTTTGGCCTCGGCAATCGCCTCTTCGCGCGTCATCACGCTTCCTCCTTCCCCGGTGCGCCCGGAGGATTGTGCGCGCCCGATCCGGACGCGCTAATTGCGTCTGTGCCTCCAACCCAGCCGCGACATCATCCGTCGACGGAGCGTGACCCGTGGCGGCGCAACATTCTGCCGCGCTTGTCGACTTGCGAGCCGCCTCTCTCGGCGCTGTTCCTCGGGCGGCGGTATTTGCCAGCTACCACGGCCTGGCCATAGTTCGCGGGGAAGCGGCATGGCCCGGCTGCCTCCTTTGTTACGACGCAGCCCTGTTGTGCGGGCCGCAGGCTACCCGGCCCAAGTGAAAGAAGCGTAAGAATCGCTCGGCCACGGATCACTCCCGGTTCAGACCTTGCTGGTAGCCACCGCCTCGATGGGCGCCTCGAGGTAGCGGCTGACAGTCTGGCGCTTTGGTCGAAATCCAGAAGCGCCGCGCAGTTCGGCCGACGCTAGGGTCCGCATAGGCACGCTCTTTCCTGGGCGAGGCTTGGAGCCCACGCACGGCGTCGGGTTACGCATTGTGTGGTTTCGGCGATCCCGAGCCCACCGCTGACGGTGCCACCTCGCTCCTCCTTTTATCGCCGTACGAGCGGACATCCGCTGACTGCCGCATCAGGTGCGCGGCCGCCAGAGCAGAAGACAGCCCGAGCGCGCGGCTCGCCTGGCCGGTGCACCGCGCAGCTCCTTGGATGTCGTTACGGCGTGATGGCGTTAGAGCGCGCCGGCGGTCGGCGGTCGGCGGGAACGGACGACCGTCGATGATCTCGACGGTCGTCCCGTTCTTCACGAATGCTTACTTGAGAGGAGGAGCATCGGGAGCTGCGCCAGGAGGTTTCCACCTGGTTTGTGCGCACGTTGACCTTGGTCAAATCCCGGGAGCAGTTGTCCTGTTGCGAGCAGCACACCGTCGATCCACTTCTCGACTATGCCGCTGCGTCAGCGTGTAGCCCTGGTATCGGCAGTCATCGTCGGGATAGCGTTGGTACTGGCGTTGCTGATCGCATTTGATATTTCGTCGTGCGGAGTGAGCTTCCGGGCCAGATTGATGACTCGCTCAAAGCGCAGGCTGGACTAGTCGCGGGGGGCGACGTTCGCGCGCTCGGAGAAGGGCTACCGGCGCCATCGCCGAACGCGGGGGGTCCTGCGCAGTACTCGCAGGTGGTGGCGTCTGATGGCACCGTCGTGGGCGAATGTGGCGGCCTTCGGCTCCCGTTTGACGCCGCCGCACGTTCGGTGGCGGCCGGACAGCGAGCGAATGCGTTTGAAGACATACACGTTGAGGGCAGCAATCTGCGACTGCTGATCTTTGGGGTCGCCGGGGGGGTTGTCGAGCTCGCCCGACCCCTTGAGGCGGTTGACCGCGTCACCGCAAAGCTGCGTCTTATCCTCCTTTTCATCTGTGTGGGTGGCGTGGGGCTTGCCGCCGCACTGAGCAGGCTCGCGGCACGCGGCGTGTTGACCCCTCTCGTCGAGGTCGCTAGTACTGCTCAGCACATCAGCGAGACCGAGGACCTCACCCGCCGAATCGCCGTGCGCTCTGACGATGAGGTCGGAGAACTTGTGCGCCGCTTCAACCTGATGCTCGACCGGCTCGAGGCGTCCCGGACCGCTCTGGATCGATCCGTCCGAGATCAACAACAGTCAGTCGCCGATGCCTCTCATGAACTCCGGACACCGGTGACGAGCCTGCGTACCAACATCGAGATCCTGCAGGCAACCCCCAACCTTGCCGACGACGAGCGCCACCAGCTGCTGTCCAATGTCGTCGAGCAAATCGATCAGCTGACGATCCTCGTGGCGAGCCTGATCGAGCTCGCCCGAGAGCCGGCGCAGAGCGTACATTTCGAACCGGTGCGCCTCGACGAACTAATCGACGAGGCCATCGTCCGAGCTCGGCGAAACGCCCCGACGGTCGCATTCGACGCCAAGCTCAAGTCGCTCGTCATCGATGACCGCGAGCGACTAGTCTGGGCGGTCAACAACCTTCTCGACAACGCAGCCCACCACTCGCCACCCGGCGAGGTCGTTGAGGTGTCGCTGTCCGATGACGGCCTTCGCGTCCGAGATCACGGGTCTGGGATCGATCCCGCTGATGTCCCCCACATATTTGACCGCTTCTACCGCGGAGCGGAATCTCGCCGTCGCCCGGGAAGCGGCCTAGGACTCGCGATCGTCCGCCAGGTGATCGAGCAGCACAATGGTCTAGTTAGTTAGACCGAATGGTCGAGGCCCCAGTACAACTGGACTCGAGTTACGGCGGCGCGCGCAGGCGCGACCGGCGCAATCTAAGACACGGCGTCCAAAGTCCGGGGCGCCCAGCAGGACTCGGCATTGAGGGACGAGTAGGGCGGCGGGGCCAGGAGGATCCGCCGTTTTCCCCTGCCGTCATGGAGAATCGACTCACGGGCTCGACCATAAGAGTTAGGCACTACTCGGTCGCGGCAGCGATCGCGAGCCGTCCTTCGGCGAGCGCTGCCATATCGACCTCGTCGAGTGTGTTCACGACGATGTCTGCACCTGCGGCCTCCAGCAGCTCGGCGTCATCCTTGCGGGCGATGCCGATCGCGCCCATCCGGCCCGCCTTGGCCGCCTGCACCCCGGCGGCGGCGTCTTCCATCACGATCGCGCGCTCGGGCTCGACGTCGAGCTCGTGCGCCGCTGTGAGGAACATCTCGGGGTCCGGCTTTCCGTGCGCGAAGTCTCTCCCGGAGACGTCAGCGTCGAAGTAGTCGAGCAACGTCAGCCCCGGCCGAAGCGTGTGCGACGAGATGCCCTGCTCGTTCGCAAACGAGTCGAGCCGGATCTGACGCAGAAACAGGTCGGCGTTCTTTGATGACGAGGCGGCGGCCACCCGCAGTCCGGCGTCCTTGACCGCGATGATGAACCGCAGCGCGTCCGGGTAGGCAGTGAAATCGCCAGCCTCGATCAGTCGCACGACCATCGCCTGCTTTCGCTCGGCATACGCGAGCAGCCGATGCTCCTCCTCGTCGTCGGGCACATGGAAATACTCAAGCGCCGCGCGGGCGCCGGCCAGCCGCGGCTTCCCAGACATCTGCTCCTCGTACACACGCGAGGTGAACGCATCAGGGGACCATGTCGTGCGGTCCCGGACATCGCTCCACTCGGACTCCATCAACTCCCGCAGAGACTCGCGCCACGCCGTCTCGTGCGGCGAGTCGACGAGTACTCCGTCGACGTCGAAGATCGCTCCCTGGATTGGGGCGGTGCCCGAGGTCGTCACGGGTTACTCCGCTCCCACCCCGGTCGCGACCGGCGAGGACAGTTCGAACTCCTCGGTGTCACCCGGGCACAGCTCGCGGACGTCGTCGCCGACGCCCACCCGGATTGGGCCACCCGCGCCCTCCCGGCCGACGGCGATCGCGAGCCGCTCGTGATCGAGCGTCAGCTGCAGCGGCGTCCGTTGAAACTGCATCCGAAAGGCGACCTGCTCGAGAGCTGGCGGCAACCTAGGCTCGAAGCATAGGACACCATCGCGGACGTCGCTACCCGGATACACGCGCTGCATCAGATCGACCGTCCCGGACATGACACCCATATGAATCCCCTCCCGGGTCGTTCCCCCCTGGATGTCCTCGACATCGCTTTTCAGCGCCACGAGGAACCGCTCCCACGAGCTCTCCGCGTCGAGCCGGGCGAGGACTCCGGCGAACGTGACGAAGCTGAGCGTCGAGCCGTGCGAGGTCCGCTGATCGTAGTACGCGATATTGCGAGCCGCCGTACCGGGGCGGTACTCGTAGCCGAGCCGCTCGAACAGCTCCCGGATGTCCGCCGGCGCGAACAGGTAGAACAGCATCACGGCATCGGCCTGCTTGGAAAGCTTGTAGCGGTCGGGGTCATCGCCCTCGGCACGCAGAATCCGATCCAGACGCTGGATGTTCCCGTAACGCTCCCGATAGGCATCCCAGTCGAGCTCCTCG
>DASPTK010000002.1:0-14323 GCA_035623475.1 Gemmatimonadaceae bacterium
GCGCAGTCGATCCTGCGGTCGGGGGGTCGGTGGGAAGGGGTGAGCGAGCCGCGCGGCAGCGGATTTGCCGCCGGCTACTAGCGACTGCTCTCGCTCGCGTCGCTCTGCCCAGTCGCGCCGGGAGTGGGTATGTTCAGTCCCTCGTCGCGACGGACCACGATCCGACACCGGAGGCTCACATGGCGCTCACGATACTCTTCACCCCCAAGTCCTTCACGGTTGCCAAGTACGAGGAGGTGCTCAAACGCCTTCAGAAGGCTGGCATGGGATCTCCGAGTGGCCGTCTTTTCCACAGCTGCTACGGACCGAAGGATGCGCTGCGCGTGGTCGACGTCTGGGCTAGCCAGGAGCAGTTCGACAAGTTCGGCAAGGTTCTCATGCCGATCATGGCGGAGGTCGGCGTCGACGCGGGGACGCCCGACATCCAGCCGCAGCACAACAGCATAACCGGCAAGTAGAGCCAGGGCGCTGGCCGCGCAGGGACGCGCGAGGTGGCGCGGAAGCCGGTCGCGCACCGATGATCTTCCCCCGTGTCGCGATGTAGAAGGAGACGAGATGCCACGCAGCTCTTCGGTCAAGACGCACGGCCTCACGCACGTTGCGCTCGCCGTCCGCGATCCGCAGCGCTCGCTCGCCTTCTATCGGTCGGTTCTCGGAGTGGTGCCGATCTACGAGAAGGCCGACTTCGTGCAAGCGCAGACGCCGGGAAGCCGCGACGTGATCGTCTTCGAGCGCAATCCCGAGGCGGCTGGAAGGTCCGGCGGAATCGCTCACTTCGGATTCCGACTGCAGCGCCCGGCCGATATCGCGCGAGCGCTGGACGCGATTCGCGGCGCCGGGGGGACGATCCGCGATCATGGGGAGTTCGTCCCCGGGGAGCCCTACGTCTTCTTCACCGATCCCGACGGGTACGAGGTGGAGATCTGGTACGAGCTTCCGACTCCGGTGGATCCCCCCGCTCGCGAGAGGCCCGCGTCGAAGCGTCGGGCCGCCGCGCGCCGGCCACGCCAGCGGCGCGCGAAGTCGGCCTAACGACCTAGAGCGACGCCTTCGACGGGGCGAGTCGCTCCGTCGCGGCGGCTCCGAATCTCATCGGCCCGCTGCCGCTCCCGCGGTCGCGGCTCCAGGGTGGTACGTGCGCTCCGTGTGACCGGTGAGCTGCGAGCGGTAGAAGTAGACGTCGCGGAGTGCGCCGGTGGAGTAGCGCTGCGCCTGGTCGCCGAAGTGCGGAGAGGCCGGATGCCCGCTCTCGCCGCCGGGGGAGATCGCCTTGGCGCGCACGCTATCTCCGAACTCCACGACCGCGACGAAGGTGTTGCCGCTCGTCCCGTAGCGCCTCACGGTGCCCGGATAGGCACGGGCGCCAAAGGCCGCCAGCGATCCCCACTGTGCCGATGTGAAGCCCACTGGAATGCTCGGACCGGTGTCGCTGAAGGGCTGGACCAAGTCGCCGGTGAGTCGCTGGAAGCGGTTGATGTCACCCCAGGGCGTCTTCCACGTGCCGAAGCGAGCGGTGAGGGTGTCACTCGCCGCGGCCAGAGCCTCTAGCCGCTGGTCCGCTGTGCCGACGTTGACGTAGAACTCATCCTCCGCAGGATCGAAGGCGTGGGTAGCGGTCACGCGCCGAGCGAGGTCCTCTCCCCAGAAGATCGCGACCGTCGTCGGCACCGACGTGGGAGACCAGCGATAGTCCCACCCACGGAGGAGGGCGACCTGCTCCGCGATCTTCGACTTGAGGGGGCCCTCGGCGGCCGAGTCGTAGGCGGCGACCAGGGAGGGAATGAGCTCGGCGAAGGCCGGGAGATAGCTGTCGTACGCCGCTGCCATGAGCGACTCGAGTGTGAAGTCCTTCCTGTCCTTCAACACCAATACCGCATGCGCGCCGCGCGCGCTCGGGCCCCCTGTCTCGACGTACACGGGATAGTCCGCTCGCTTGAGGCTTCCTGGACCCGCGGCGGACCAGGGCCAGTCGTTCGAGTTGTAGAGCCACCCGCTCGGCGGATTGAGGAGATGGGGCGTCTCGTCCACCGAGAGCAGGCCGTGCCAGTCAGTCGCCGAGTCGCTGCCGTCCACCGGGTGGGTGTAGTCGAAGCGCGGGTTGCGCCGCGGGATGAAGTTGGCGTGGAAGTACGCGATGTTGCCGTCGGCGTCCGCGTACGTGGTGTTGTTCGAGGAATTCGTGTGCAGGTCCATGATCCGGCGGAATTCCTTGTAGCTCCGGGCTTTCGTGCGCGAGTACGACTGGGTGAGCGCCTTGAGCGGCTCCTGCATGAGGCGCACGCTGATCCACTTTCCGTCGGCGCGCCTGACGATCGGGCCGTGACGCGTGCGGTAGACGGTGAAGGCCTCCTTGGACATGCCGCTCGGAGTCTTGTACGCGACCGTCACCTTGGTCGCGGTCATCGGGATATCCTTCCCCGCGTAGCGGTAGTAGAACCGATCTCCCTTCTTCGTCACCGTCTCGGCGTATTCGTCGACGGCGTCCGCGTTGCTGCTGGTGTGCATCCAGCCGCATCGATCGTTGAACCCCTGATAGACGAAGAGCTGTCCCCACGTCGCCGCGCCGTAGACGTCGAGCCCCTCGTCACTCACCACCTGCAGCTCGGAGCGGAAGAAGAAGGACGTGTGCGGGTTGATGAGGAGAAGGGCGTGGTGCGAGAGCGTGTTCGAGGGCGCGACCGCCATGCCGTTCGAGCCGGATGGCTCGCCATCTCCGCTGGCAGCGCTCGGCGCCTCCGGAGATTGGCCTCCGTAGAAGGCTTCGAGCTCCTTCACGCTGATCCCCTCGATGTCGCCGCCGATGCTCCCCTCGGTGAAGGTGAGCGCCATCCAGGGTTCGAACCGCTTGATGACGCGCGGCGTCACATCGGGATGCGTGTAGAGATAGTAGTTGAGTCCATCGGCCCAGCTGTTCATGAGCGCCTTGAGCCACTGCGGGCTCGCGCGGTACCTGGCTCTCATGCTGTCGGGAACGATGAAGAGCTTCATCCGAAGGTCCCGATAGATCTGCGACTTCCCCTCTGCTTCGGCGAGCCGCCCCATCGCGTTGATGTAGTTCGTTTCGACGCGGTTGAAGTCGTCTTCCGCCTGCGCATAGAGCATACCGAAGACGGCGTCCGCGTCGGTGTGACCGTAGATGTGCGCGATCCCCCAGTCATCGCGAACTATCGTGACGCTCTTGGCCTCTCGCTTCCATCGCGCCGCCTCATCGGCGCTCGGCTGCGCGGACGCTCGGGTGAAGGAGCTCAGTGCAAGTGCGAGGGCGAGTGCCCTCACCAGCGACGCCGGTGTCGGCATTGTCATCGGGCTCGAGTGGCGGCGCTCGGCGGAGGCGCCGGTCGCGGGTTGGTGGACGCGGGGACGCTTGGCGGAGTATAGTGGTGGGCCACGAGAGAGCCACCCCCAGACCAACGAGCGCCATGACACGCGGACCGTTCCACTCGCTTCCACTCCTCTTCGCGGCGGTGGGCGCCGCCGGCTTGCCCGCGCGCGCTGCCTGCCAGGCAGTCGAGTATCGATCCCCGGCCGGCGTCGAGTACCGCTCGCTCCGTGACACGGGTGCGATCGCGCGTGCCGAGAGCGCGCTCGGCGCCGATCCGCGCAACGTGGATCGCTACATCCAGCTCGGGACGGCCCAGGCGGGGGTGTACCAGTTCCGCGAGGCGATTCAGACCTTCACGAAGGGTTTGGCGGTGGCACCGGAGAACGCCTTGCTCTACCGGTGGCGTGGACACCGCCACCTCTCCGTGCGCGAGTTCGACCAGGCCCGCGATGACCTCGAGCACGGGATCCGAATCGACAGCACGATCTACGGCCTCTGGTATCACCTCGGGATCGTGCGCTTCGTCCGCCGCGACTTCAACGGCGCCGCCGATGCATTCGCGCACGCCCAACCGATCGCTCCGAACGCCGACGAGCTGACGGGCGCCACCGACTGGCTCTGGATGTCGCTCTGCCGCGCGGGTCGTCAGGCGGAGGCGAAATCGATGCTCGATCGGCGCCCCGACTCGCTTCACTCGACCAACGCGTACGCCCAACGGCTGCGGCTCTATCGTGGCGAGATCGGCCCGGACCAGGTGCTCACGCCGGCGGATACGAGCGCTCTTCAGGTGGCCACGCTCGCCTACGGGATCGGCGACTGGTATCTGGTGCGCGGCGACCCATCGACCGCGCGCACGTGGTTCGAGCGCGCCATTCAGTCGGGTGGGTGGCCCGCCTTCGGCTTCATCGTGTCCGAAGTCGAACTGAAGGGGAAGAAGTAGCCTCGCATGCCAGGGCGTCGCAGGTCACTTCCGGCGGTGTTGGCCCTGTCGCTTGCCGGCTGCGATCTCTCGCGCGCGCCGTCGGCCATGTCGGCGGCTGAAGCGGCCGCGATCGCCGACAGCGCCCGGGTCTTCGCCGAAAGCGTGGCCGCGGGCGTGTCGCAGCGCGGTCCGGCGGCGTGGCGCACGTACTTCGCCGATACGGCGGCATTCTTCATGGCCGACAACGGGCGTCTCGTTTTCTCGTCGGGCGAGGCAGCCACTCGAGGGATCCGTGATCTCGAGCAGATGATCGCCCACATCGAGCTCACGTGGGGCGACTCGCCGCGGATCGAGGCGCTGGCGCCCGGCCTTGCGATGGTAGCCGCGTCCTGGCACGAGGTCCTCGTGGATCGCGCCGGGAAGACGGTGCGGGATAGCGGATTTTTTACGGGGCTGGCGCAGCATCGAGCGAGCGGCTGGCAGTTCCGCAACGCACATTGGTCGGAGCTGACCGCCCCTTCATCGGCGCCATGAGCCGACCTTCGCCGGATGCCCACGGCGACAGATGTGAGGAAGCGGGGTCGTCAGGCGCCATCCATCCTCCACCCGGGCTACACCATGTCGGAAGCCAGCGGCGCTGACGTCAATCTTCTCTGCTCGAAGTGCTACACGCCCACGCCGCTGGCGGAGGCGCACGTCATTCCGACCTGGAATCCCGCGATGGGGATGGTCGTCACCACCTACCGGTGCAACAACTGCTGGCTCTCCGGGGTGGCGGAGATGCGTGCGCTCGTGTCATCGGGGGACGAGGCCGCTCAACTCTCCCTCTGCGATTTCATCGTCCGGCAGGGGTACACGGATGTCGACATGATACGAAACGCTCCCGCCGATCAGAGGAAGGAGATGCTTCTCAAGGTCCTCGACGCCCTGGAGGCGGGGAGGATCACCTTCCATCCGTGACGAGGAGCGTGTCGTAGCTGCCTCACGTGGCGCGCGGCGGCCTCAGCGCGCCGCGCGCCACGCGACGACTACGATGACTTCGTCGTGCGCGTCGCTTGCGTCTTCCCCTTCACTGTGCTGCCGTCGTTGTACTGTGCCTCGAACGTGCCCGACATCTTGCTTCCCCTCACGTGGGCCACGTTGCGGAGCAGCTTGACCGTCTGGCCCGGCCGCAGGACGCTCGGATAGGGGCCCGCCTCGGTGACGATGCTGTCGCCGCCGATGGCGACGATGCGAGCCGGAATCGGATCGCGGTTGGGGAATTTCATGGTCGCGCTCTTGCCATCCGGGGCGACCATGAGCACGTACGTCGCGACAACGCTGTCCTTGGGGCCGATCATGGTGGATCCGGCCCATGTTCCGGCCGCCGCGGGGGTCTGAGCGCCAGCGGATGCGACGAGTCCAATGAGAGCGATTGCGGACCAGCAAGCGTGACGGAGCATAGCTGCCCCTCCCATGTCAGAATGAGCCTGCGACCAGCGTGAGCCGTAGACGCCAGCAA
Organism: Gemmatimonadaceae bacterium; assembly: GCA_035623475.1. Classification (GTDB taxonomy): domain Bacteria; phylum Gemmatimonadota; class Gemmatimonadetes; order Gemmatimonadales; family Gemmatimonadaceae; genus DASPTK01. The sequence continues at coordinate 5,746 of DASPTK010000002.1, forward strand.
GATACCCAGCCTGGTGAGCGCAGCAAGGCTTGCTCTCGGGCCTCAGCTGCTCGCAGCCCTATCGACGTCGCGAGTCGTTTCAGGGGAGCTGGATCGTGCGCTCCTCGGTCACCGCGTACGCCGTACTCGTGGGATCGAGGAAGTTGGCCTCGTCGAGCCCCGAGCGATGCCACTCCGGACTCGCCCGCGCTCGAAGGAGCGCTTCGACGTCGTCGAACCAGAGCTCGACCAGGCCGTCGTAGTCGGGCGCGCGCGCATCGCCGCTCACGTGAATCGCCCGCGACTGCACGAGGCGACGCAGGCCGGGGATGCGAGCCCCGAGCGGTCCATGTCGATCGCGCCAGTAGCGATCGAATCCCTCAGCCGACATCCCGGACCTTTTGCGAAAGCAGTAAACCACCTTGATCATGATGCGTGTGGCGGAAAACCGTTGGTCATTCCTCTCGCGTAGCGCCAGCGTCCGTCGCCTCCGCGCCGGAGAATGAGGAGGGCGCGCTGAGTGATCGTGCGAGCCGCGCTCCCGTCCATGGGTGTGACGATGATCCGCTCCACGCCGCGCTGGAAGGCCCACTCGCCCGCAATCACCGTCTCCACTGGCTCGAACCTCTGCTCGACGCGATAGCTGCCGAGGACCGCGCGCATCGCCGCGGCCACCGCCGCCGGTCCACGAATCGGATCGGCGGCGTGCGCCCAGACCTCGTAGTCGTCGGTGACCAACGGCGTGAGCGCGTCGAAGTCTCCTGTTCCCACCGCGCTCACCCACCTCTCGTGCAGGCGGGCGATCGCCTCGACGTCGTCGGGCGCGCTCATCTCACGCTGGTGGCTGGCTCGCCTCCGAGCCGGCGCCGCCGGCGTGCTCCGCCGGCTCGGCGAAGGGCGGGCCGCCCATGAACGGAGGTCGGACGCCGCGGACTATCCTGCGCACCGCGATGCTCTTTCCGTCGCTCAAGGTGATCGTCGCCGGGCCGCCGCGCACCGGCTCCTGTATGCTGTCGATCGGCGTGTCGACGAACTGGACCTGGATGCCGTCCTCCGAGGCCACGAGCATGAGCTTGAGGAGGTAGACCAGATACTCGTTGACCTGGCCATATGTGGGAGCGGGCAGTGCGGAGCGGAGGATGGGCGTCTGGTCCGCCATCGCGTCGACAAATTGGCCGAAGGTCGGGAAGCCCTCCAGCGGTGTGTTGCCCGGAAAGGGGTCCAGATCGCGGGCATCGTGGCCGTCGAGCGGATAGGGCGTGTCTCCCGGGGGACTGGGGTGATCGCGTGAGTCGAGCATCACGACTCGTATCGGCAGCTCCTCGTCCGGAGTGTGATACCACTCGTCGAGGATGGCGTCGATCAAGGTGGCTCCGCCGGTCACGCCGGACCCCACTACGGCGACAGGCACCTTGTTCTCGGGAAGTGTCGTCAGGCATTGGCGTGACCCTCGGTAAGGGAGAAGGATTGTGTGCCTGTGGTTGGCCGCGACGCCCCGGAGTGCCGAGCGTCGAGGCCGGAGCGGGCGTTACTTGCTGCGTGCCGAGTCGCGCGCCGCCACCGGCGCCGCCGGGTCTGTGCTCGTCAGGCGTGTGATCTCCGCCTTCATCGCGTCGCGCATTCTCGATCGGGTGGGCTCGGGCAGGACCTGCGGCCAGGTGCTGTCGGCGAGCTGCGAGGTGAGCCAAGTGGCCACGCCGTGCGGGGTGCCGAAGAACTTGAGAAGGGCGTTCGACATCTTGCCGGCCAGCGCCGTGCGCTCGGCTTCGGGCGTCGCCGCGTCGCCCGCCGGCGACGGGCCGAAGACCACCTTCCCGGCCGTGAAGTAGCTCGTCCAGGCGCCGTCCTTGTTGCCATTTTGGAGCTGCAAGTCCCCGAGCTTCGTGAGGTCGCGCGCCCACTGCGCAGGCCTTCCGACCGCCGAATCGAAGGTCGCTCGTGCGGAATAGTACGCCGCGTAGTCTCCCCGGACGGCGATCGCCGTGTCGATGGCGCCGAGTGCGCGGTCGTAGCGCTTCTGCCAATAGTGCCCCCACGCCGTTCCGTAGGCGCTCGCGTCCGGGCCGAGTGTCGCCAACCGCGCCATCACGTCCTTCCGGAGCTCCTCCGACGCGGGCGTAAAGGGCGCATGCTTGCCGTTCACCCGAGAGAGGGCGAAGACGTAGGCCATGGCCGCCAGCTCCCGCTGCCCGCGCTGAGCCCGGATGTTCCCCGCCTCCCGATAGCCGCTCGCCAGGCGCAGCTCCACGTCGGTTTGCGCCATCCCGAGACCCGTCTCCGCCTTCCACCGCTCCCAGTAGTAGTCGATCGAATCACGCTTGAGAGCGATCGCCGCCTCGCTCGACTTCCGGGCATCGGCGTAACGCTTGAGGCGGTTCTGGGTGACCGCCATCTGATAGGCGATCCAGTGCTCCCCCGGGTCGACCTGATTCGCGCGCTCGAGGCGGGTCAGGGCGGCGTCCGGTGCGCTGTCCTGCAGCACCCAGTAGCTGATGGCGAGCGCGCCGAAGTGCGTCGGCACGTACGTCAGGCACCGATCCAGGTCCGCGAGAATCGCCACGCGCTTCCCCGCGGCATCCTGCTTCCAGTTGGCGAAGGCTCGATAGAAGTAGCCGTCGGCGAACAGCGAGTCGATGGCGAGGATGCGCTCGGCATCCGCGCGAAGGCTGTCGTACGAGTTCTTTCCGTACAGAATCGCCGCCCGCCCCACCAAGAGCTCGAAGTCGTTAGGCGACTTCGCCAGGCCTCGCGTGAGGAGCTTCACGGCCGAATCCGACTCGCCGTCGCCATTGAGCTTGGTCGCCTCGAGCCAGAGCGCCGATGTGCTCTGGCCGACGCCGGTGGGCTGGACGGCGACGCGAGACGTTCCCGGTATGGTGAGATGCAGCCAGAGGCGGCGTCTCACCCAACCCGCCAGATCCGCGTAGCGCTCCTCGGGCCGCCGCCGGTACGCATCGAGGAATTCCCGGTAGCTCGCGCGCGCCTCGTCGAGCGCGCCGCGAAGGGCGCCGGCCCGCTCCCAGAACGCACCCTCGGCGGCATAGGCTCCGTAGTCGCGCGGGACCGCGCTGTCGGGAACCTCCCGATGGGTGAGCCAGGCCCAGTTGAGCGCGTTGAGAACGGCGTCGAGTGACGGGGTCTGGCGGTCGGCGTCGGCCAGCACCTTGGGGAAGGCGTCGCCGCCCTCGAGAGCTTTCATGCTCGCTCGCCCGTAGGCGAAGGCCGTCGCTGCCTCATCGCCCTCGAGGGCGAGCGTCTCCCGACCCGTGACGCGCTGGATGCTCGGCGCCGTCACCGACTGGCCACCGCTGAAGTATTGATATCGGGTCGATGCCACCGCCGTGTCGAAGTAGGCGGCGGCGGCCGCGTACCGCCCGAGCATCCCGTACCCGACGCCGAGATTCAGGTACACGAGGGGCGAGTGCGGCCACCTCTTGAGAACCCACTCGCAGTCGAGAACGGCGCTGTCCGCCTTACCGAGATTGAGATACTCGTCGCACCTGTTGAGGCGGGCCGTGGGGAACTCCGGCTCCAGCGCCAACGCTTTGCTGTACTCCACGACCGCCGAGTCGTGCCTGCCGGCATAGCCGAGCGCGAGCGCCCTGGTCGACTGGTACTGCGGGGAGACCGACACCGACATCACATTGCCGGCGAAGGCCGCGAGCGTGCCGTAATGGCTCTGGTCGTCGATCGATTCCCGAAGCGCCGCCATTCCCAGCTGCTTCTCGGCGGCGAGCGCCCGCGCCTCGCTCTGCTTGGCGACGATCGCGAGGGCGGTCGAGCCGACGAGTAGTACCGAGAGCACGCCCACGAATGCCCGGGTGCGACGGAGCTCTCGCGTGCGCTTCTCTTCCGCCTCAGCGAGGTCGCGATCCCGCACGTTCCGGCTGTTTTCGAGAAAGTGCTTGGCCTCGTCGAAGTTCGGATCGTAGGTCTTGGCCCACGCCGCATTAGGCTTGTCGCGATTCCACCATTCGAGGGCCAGCGCGAGGTCGGGGTCGCGCCAGAGTCCGGCCCGTCCCTGATTGAACAGCTCCGCCGTCTCGGCGAGTCGCCGGTAGGTCCGCGCCGACTGCGCCTCTTCATCCACCCAGCCGCGGAGCCGCCCCCATCCGCGAATCAGACTCTCGTGGGAGATGTCGATGAGCGTGTTCGGCGTGAGGTGAACGGTGGTGGGGGGCATGAGGAAGGAGCGCCCCGGACGGCGGAAGATCTCGATGACCGCGAAGACTTCCGACTCCGGCGCCTCGGCCACCGCGCACAGCTCGGCCACCGTCGTCGGACGGCGAATCTCGCGGTTGTCCGGCCCGCGTTCCGTGAGTCGGCGGAAGATCTTCTCCGCGATCTCGCGACTCCGGGCATCGGGAAGCTCGGCGAACGCCTCGTCGGCGTGCCGGGAGAGCGCGTCGGCCATCCCACCGACCGCCTCGTAGTCTTCCAGGTCGAGGGGCTGCCCCTCGGCCGCGTGCTCCGACCAGTAGCTCCAGGTGCGCATGAGCGCGTGCTGCAGTGTCGGCAGCTGGTCGGGATTGTCGCCGACGTCGTTGAGCAGGCGGTTGACGAGTCGCGGGGCGATCTCCGCTCCTCCCACCGCCACCGGGCCGGTGATCGCCAGGCGCTGCTCATCGCGGGTCATACGTGGAATCAGGTACTGCCCGCGGTTGATGGCCTCCGGGAGATCGCGGAATTGCGAGCAGTCGCCGAGGTAGTCCGAGCGCATCGTCAGCGCGATGTAGATCGCCACGCGCTGCTGCGCCGATGCCTCGAGAAGCAGCTTGACGAAGGCGGCGGCATCCTCGCGAAAGTGGTCCCGCTCGGCGGTCGTGCGCTGGAGGCGGAAGAGCTCCTCGAACTGGTCGACGACGACGAGCAGGTTCTCATCCGCCGGGAGGCGCGCTTCCGCCACCACCTCCACGAGCCCCAATGCGCCGCGGCGGAGTCCCGCCTCGATCACTGTCGCTCGAAGCTCGGTTTCCTCGTGATACAGGACGTCGGGAGCGCCGAGCGCGCGTGCGAGATTCCCGATCGGGTCGTTTCCAGGGCGGAAGATCGCGACGCGCCACCCGGAGCCGGCCTGCCGCATGAGCCCACTGTACAGCGATGGGAGGAGGCCGGCTCGCATGAGCGACGACTTGCCGCTCCCCGAGGTGCCGACGACAGCGAGAAACCGATTCTCGCGCAATCGCCGGAGAAGCTCATCGCTCTGACCCTCGCGGCCGAAGAAGACGTGCGTCTCGTCCGAATCGAACGGCCGCAGGCCGGGGAAGGGATTGAAGCGACCGCGCTCGGTCACTGGCAGAGTCCGCGCTTCCGGAGCTCGCCCACGAAGGGAGCGAGAACCTCGGGTGCGAAGTCTCCCGTCTGAAGAAGAACGGCGGCGTCGTGCGTGCGGAATTTCGGCTTCCACGACGCGTCCGGAGGTCCGAGGACTATCGCCTTCGCCGCGAAGGGCTGCGTCCGGCCATATCCCGGTGCCTTGAGAAGCTCGCGAAGCTGCGCGCGAAGCCACAGCTCACTCGACCGCCCGACGTAAATGAGCGCCGCGTCGCAGAGGAGAAGATTCTGATTGTGATCGAGACGGATCTCCGCTTCATCGCCCTCGACCGCGGGGAGAGTGACCTCCACACCCTGGTTGAAGAGGTCATCCGCGATCGGAGCCGTGGCGTCCCGGTCCTGCTGATCGCAGATGAGGTAGACGCGACCCGGGCCCGCGCTGGCGGCCGGCTGCGGTGCCGGTGCCACCTTGCGCTGGCGCTCACGCTCGAGCGTGTCGTTGATCGTCGTCTTGAGCTGCTCGACCGATGTCTGCAACAGCTCCGCTCCCTGCTGCACATCGGCGTCGCTCTTGAGGTAGTCGACGAACTTCTGCTGGCGGTCATCGCTCCCGGCGAGCCCCGGCCGCATCCAGATGATGCGCCCGGCGCCCGAGCCGCGCCGAGAGAGAGCGAGCGCGTGCTGCAGCGAGACGATCGACTCACTCTCTCCCTCCGGCACGATCCCGTAGTTCGCGCCCACGAGATGGACCGAGAGCTGCGATTGGGCCAGCTGCTCGCCCACGACCCGCCGGAAGTCCTGTGCGTTGAGGGGCAGCGAGCGATCGGGAAGGACGCGGTGTCCGCGTTGCTCCAGCTCGCGCTTGATTTGATCGCGCTCTGCTTGGGCGTCGTAGCTGGTCTCGGCGAGGTAGATCGTCGTTCCGGACGGCGGCGCAGCACGTACGGCGCTCGCTTCGACCGCCGGCCGGAGCAGCTCGATCAACTGCCGAAGGTGGAAGGCCAGATCGTTCACCCGCTGCACGAAGTGCAGCTCGGCGTCGTGGCCGAACTCGGGGCTGAACTCCTTCGGTGCGCCGGACTGCGGATCCGGCTCGAAGAACTCGTAGCCTAACAGCCCGCGCATCGATGCCGGGGTCTTGTCGCGATCCACCGGGAGCTTGAGGACCTTGAAGATTCTCGACTGGTCCCCGACCCGGACCCCTCCCGACGCCTCCGCCGCCTGGCAGAAAAGGTCGAGCTCCTTCATGCACCACTCGGAGTTCATGTACTGCGGCGACAGCACGGAGACGAGAATGGCCGTCTTCCGCAGCTTGTCCGGCAGCACATCCTCAAAGTAGTCGTTTCCGTGAAGCTTCGGGTCGCGCCACAGACGTGCATTCGAGCCGAGAAGTGCCGCCAGGCGAGTCTCCAGGGCGCGATGGAAGTCGTCGATCCAACCCTTCTGCCCCTGTGTGAGCGGCCGGTTGTCGGCGTGCGAGTAGCTGATGAAGATGTCGTGCTCGAAGCCGGGCGAATTCACCTCATACCTCGGAAACGGGGAGCGCGCTCACCGGGGACAGTCGAGCGCGCTGAGAGGGCTATAGTAGGCTTCGTGCGCACGGCAAACAAGCTGACTCGCGGGCCGCCGTGGCGGCCGATCTCCGATCGAGCACAACCCATCGAAGGAGCGCGACTTAGGCGCTTCGCGGCGCGCCGCCGAAGACCACATTCCAGTCGCGCGTCATGCTCACCACGGTGATGCCGTAGCTGTCCGCATTGTCGAGTGCGTCGGCGAGGACGCTGAGCTTGAAGTTCCGATCGTAGGCGAACTCGCGATCGGCGTCGTCGTGATGGAGGAGAAGGGCGAGCCGCGCCCCGGGGCCGGTCTTCGTGTAGCGGAGCATGGCGAGGTCGCCATCGGAGTTGCCGAAGGCGAGAATCGGGCGCCGCCCGATGTGCAGTCCGATGTTCTGCGGCTTCACGTCACGATCGTCGAAGGTGTTGAGCTCCGCGAGCTTGATGAGGGATGTCGTGTCGCCCTGGATGTCGAATCGCGTTTTGACGCTGCTGCCGATGACTTGCTCCGGCGGTATTCCGTAGACTCTCTCGGATACTGCGCGCATGAGGTCAATGCCGCCACCGGACACGATGAACGTCTTGAACCCGTTCGCGCGCAGGCAGTCGAGAAGCTCGAGCTGCGGGCGGTAGATGCACTCCGTGTATGGGCGCTTCAGCTTGGGATGCGTGGCCGAAGCGAACCAGGTGCGCGCGATTTCGGCAAATTCATCCTCGGTCATGCCGGCGTGAACGGCGAAGCCGAACTCGTACGCCGCTTGCTTTCCCATGGCGGTAATCGCCGCCACGTCGCGCTCGAGAAAGGCCTTGAACGGCTGTCGGTCCTTCATGCTCGGGTCCTTCACCGCGAGCTGTGCCAGGCGATCGAAGGAGAAGAGGAGCTGCACTTGGAGAGGCTGCTCACACCAGAGCGTGCCGTCATTGTCGAAGGTGGCGACCCTCTCGGCGGGGGGAACGAACTCCGATCCGCCTTGACGCGTGACCCGAGCAATGAAATCGACAATCGTCGATTTCACCGCGCCGGCGTTCCAGGAGGGAAGAGGGTCGGTGGCCATACGCGAACCCGCGCTAGTGTTATGAGTGATGGTGCCGGAGGGTTGTGCTCGGTGCGAGCATCGACCGATGCGTGCGCGCGCCGATGGTGTCAACGCCCGGGCGAGGCCATCGGTTCGGCCTCGATCTCTGACCGACCTCGCGCCCGTCGCGCGATCGCGCCCACCCTAGGGTGGCTGGCGGAGCCGAGTGACGGCCGCGACACGCGACGGAGGGAGGGGGGAGGCTTACGCGAAAAGCGTGGTCTGCCCTCCGGTGTGCCAGAAGAGTGCCGTCTGGCCGTCGCGGATCCTTCCGTCGCGCACCATCGCGATGAGCGCGCCGAGCGCCTTCGCCGTGTAGGTGTGCTCGACGAAGAGCGCTTCGGTGCGTGCGGCGAGGCTCTGCGCCTCGCGCGAGGCCGGGCTACTCACCCCGTAGCCATCGCCGACGTGTCCATCGTCGACGATGATCGGGCGCATCGATGCCAGGGCGCCTCCATCGATTCCCAGCAGAGCGCCGATGCCCGCCACGATCTCCCGCACCTGCGTCCCGACGGCTGCCGCCGGGTCGTCGGCGCTGACGCCGACCACGCGCGTGGAGATGCCGTGCAGGGCGCAGCCGGCGACCAAACCGGCCTGAGTGCCGCCTGATGACGTCGCGTGAACGATCAGATCCGGCGCTGGAATCTGCTCGAGCATCTCGCCGATCGCCCGAACGAATCCGATCGCGCCGAG
>DASPTK010000003.1:0-20876 GCA_035623475.1 Gemmatimonadaceae bacterium
GCCGGTGATCACGAGCACCATCACCATCGACAGCTGGTCCAGCTGGAGAGCCCAGTTGATCTGGAGGTCGCCGGCGGGTATCCACGAGCCGTACGACCGGATGAAGGGCGCCGTCATGCCGCTCGCGCGCATGTCGAAGAAGATCATGGCGGCGAGCGCGAAGGCGACGATCAGGACGAGCGGTCCGATGATCGACACCAGCGGCGCGAACCGATGACGCCCGGTGCCATGATCGTCGGCGGCTTGGTCGCTCGAGCCATGCGCGTGGGCAGCCGCGTCGTCATGCTCGTGCCCTCCCGACGGATCCCGCGGCCCCGCGTGGTAGGCGCTGAGGAGCGACAGGGCGCCGTTCAGCACGAAGCCCACGAGCGGGATGAGCGGCAGGAGCCAGGCATACTCGGCCCACGTGCCGTCGAGCGGGTGAGTGGCGGGGGCCACCGCCTGGAGCAGGAGCATCAGCCCTTGAGGAGGTTCACGTTCTTGAGATCCAGCGACTCGTGGTGGCGGAAGATGGAAATGATGATCGCCAGTCCCACTGCCGCCTCGGCGGCGGCGACGGTCATAGTGAAGATGACGAAGACCTGCCCGGCCACGCCGTGCATCAGCGAGAAGGCGACGAAAGAAAGGTTCACGGCGTTGAGCATCAGCTCGACGCACATGAAGATGATGATCGCGTTCCGCCTCGTGAGGACGCCCACGACGCCGATCACGAAGAGGACCGCGGAGAAGAAGAGCGCCTCACGAATCATGTCAGGTCCGGCGCTTGGCGACGATGACCGCTCCCACGATGGCGACCAGCAGGAGCACGCTCGTCAGCTCGAACGGGAGCAAGTAGTCGTGAAAGAGGGGGGCGGCCACCGGATTGACGATGTTCTCCTGGGCGGGCGGCAGCTCGAGGGTCGAGAGAGTCTTCGACCGCGTCAGGACGAGAAGCTCGGCCATGAGCGCGAGCGCCACGCCCCCCGCGGCGATGCGAATGCCCGGGCCCTTGATGTCCGTGATCTCGTCGATCCGGCCCAGGTTGAGGAGCATGATGACGAAGAGGAACACCACCATGATCGCGCCGGCGTAGACCAGCACCTGGACGGCGCCGACGAACTGCGCATCCATCATGATGTAGAGCACCGCCAGGCAGAACATCGTGTTGATCAGCCAGAGCGCCGCCGTCACCGGGCTGCGCCGCGTGACGAAGGTGATCGCGCTGGCGATGGCGATCAGGCCGAAGAGATAGAAGTGGAACTGGTAGAAGAGGTGGTATCTCATTCGCCCTTGGGGTCGGCCGGATCCCACATCTCGCACACCGGATGGGTCTGCGCCGTCAGGCGCTCGAGATCGTAGACGAACCCCGCCCGGCTGTACTCGGCGTTCTCGTAGTGGCGGCCGACGTGGATGGCCTCCTCCGGGCACACTTCCTGACAATAGCCGCAGAAGATGCACCGGAATTCGTCGATCTCGTACACGAGCGGATAGCGATTCCCTTCCTCATCCTCGCCCGGCACCAGCTTGATGCAATTGGCCGGGCAGATCTGCGGGCAGAGGCCGCAGGCGACGCACTTCGCCTTCCCGTTCTCGTCGGTCAGCATCCGGTGCGTGCCGCGCCAGCGTCGCGAGATGGTGTCCTTCACCTCCGGATACTGCGTGGTCTTCTTCTGCGTGGTGATGAGGTGCTTGAAGGTGAGCGACATCCCCTGCAGAAGCGCTCGCACGTAGCTCGTCTGCTGAACCGGTTGCTCGAGGACCTTCACCTGAATCGTCATCAGAGCACTCCCTGCGGCGGGGCCGGAGCGCGCCGGGTCACGCGAGCCGCTCGCTCGCGCGCCAGCTCCCCGGAGGAGAGGCGCGTCGCCGACGGGCTCACGAGGCGGCCGCGATCGAGGAGGATGAGCAGCGCGACTGCCAGCACCATGTTGAGCATCCCGAGGATCGCCCAGTAGGGCGACATCCCGAGGATCTGTACGCTGCGTGGAATCCCGAGGGCATCGAGCGCCAGAACCGCGCCGCCGATGATCGTGATGTACGCCAACACCAGCGGGAGCAGGACCTTCCAGCCTAACGCCATGAGCTGGTCATAGCGGAATCTCGGAAGCGTCCATCTGACCCACATGAAGAGGAAGATGAAGAAGAACGTCTTCACTAGGAACGCGCCGAGCGTCACCATCGTCTTGAGCACCGTCCAGGGGGGTGTGTTGTCCCACTGCGTCCCCGGGATGTCCCAGCCACCGAAGAAGAGCGTCGCCGTGAGCGCCGCGGCGGTGATCATGTTCGAGTACTCGGCGATGAAGAACATCGAGAACTTGAACGAGCTATACTCCGTGTGATATCCGGCGATGAGCTCGGACTCGGCCTCCGCAAGATCGAAGGGGAGCCGATTCGTCTCGGCGAACGATGCCACGATGAAGACGAAGCAGGCGATCATGAGCGGGAAGACGTTCCACCCCATCGTCTGCTGCTGCCGTACGATGGCGGGAAGCGAGACATTCCCGGCCAGGAGGAGGACGGCGACGGTCGCCATCCCCATCGCCACCTCGTAGCTCACCATCTGAGCGCTCGACCGCAGGCCGCCGAGCAGGGCGTACTTGTTGTTCGAGCTCCATCCAGCCAGGACGATGCCGTATACCCCCACCGACGTGACGGCGAGGATGTAGAGAAAGCCGATCGGGATGTCGGCGAGCACCATCTCCATGTATCCCCAGCGCGTCGGCAGCGGCGAGGCGAAGGGGATCACGGCGAAGGTGATGAGAGCCGGAGTAAAGGCGAGGAGCGGGGCCAGCATGAAAATCAGCTTGTTCGCTGCGTCCGGGAGCGTCTCCTCCTTCATGATGTTCTTGAGACCGTCCGCCAGCGGCTGCCCCCACCCCTTCCCCACGCGATTCGGGCCGATGCGGTCCTGAATCCATGCGGCGATCTTGCGTTCGGCCAGGGTGAGGTACGCGATCGTCACCATGAGGATGGTGAAGATCACCAGCAACTTGACGACGGTGAGCCAGAGCCAGGGCCACCCCGTCACCGGAGCGGAGGCGTTGTAGTAGCGCTCGCCCGCTTGAAGGAGGGCGACGACGATCATGACGCCGCTCCCGACGCGGCGGCCCGGTTGGCGCGGAGTTGCCCCTTGAGGCCGAGGGTGTCGTAGCTCATTCCCGCGAATTCCGGGCGGGCCGCCGCCAACGCCGTGAACACCTCGCCGGGGAGGAAGTATCCCGTCTTCTCACCGAGTAGAGCGAGAAGGTCGCCGACCGCCCACCACGCCGGCCGCGCCGACCCCGGGGTCGACTTCGCCTGCCAGTAGCGTTGGACGCGCCCGCGCAGGTTGGTGAAGGTCCCCTCCTCCTCGGCCATGTTCGTGGTCGGAAGGACGACGGCCGCGGCGCGCAGCGCCTCGGGAAGGTGCGTCGCCAACACGATGATCGCGCTCGCCTTCCCGAGGACGGCGATATCCGCCGGCGTCAGCTCGGGATCGGCGATGAGGACAACGTCGTCGCCACCGACGCGATCGAACGGCACCTCGGACTTGGTGAAGCCGAAAAGCTCCGCGCCGTGCACGTTCGCCGCGCGCTCGGCGCGGCGCGCGAGGTCGGTCACCCCAGGGAGTGGCGCCTCGGGCGCCGTGCGCACGCGGAAGACGCCGGTGCCTCCCGTCTTCGTGACGAGGCGGCCGAGCAGCCAGAGAGACTCGTTGGAGAGCATCGGACTTGCCAGCACCACGAGCTTCTTTCCAGCGAGGAGGGTGCTGGCCGCATTGATCGCGTCATCCCACTCCGCTGGCGCGAGAGCGCCGCTCCGCCTGACGAGCGGCGTCTCCACGCGATCGGTGCGGTTCAGCCAGCGATAGTCGAGCCGCCCCTCGTCGCAGAGGTAGAAGCGGTTGACCTCCTCGTTCGATCGGGGACGCATGCGGACCACGACGTCGTCGCGCGTCTCGAGGATCGCGTTGCACCCCTGGGTACAGTTGGGGCAGACGCTGGGGGTGCGGTCGAGCTCCCAGGCCCGGGCCTTGTTGAGGAAGTCCTTCGACAGAAGGGCGCCGACCGGGCAGAGATCGACGACGTTGGAGGCCCATGGATGGGTGAGGTCCTCGCCTTCGAATTTGCCGATCACGGCGCGGTCGCCGCGCTCGCTCACGTTCAGCACCGGGTCCTGCGCCACTTCCTCCATGAAGCGCACGCAGCGGGTGCAGAGGATACAACGGTTGGTGACGTACAGGACGTCGCCGCCGAAGTCCTCGACCGGGTTGAAGCGCTTCGGCTCGGGGCCGAGCCGCCCCTCGGCGCGTCCCTCCCGGAAGGTGTAGTCCTGAAGCTCGCACTCTCCCGCCTGGTCGCAGATCGGACAGTCGAGCGGGTGGTTGATGAGGAGCAGCTCGAGCACGCCCTTGCGTGCCTCGAGCGCCTGGTCGGAGAAGACGTGGACCACCTGGCCGTCGGCGACCGTGGTGGCACACGCCGGCGCGAGCTTGGGCGCTTTCTCCACCTCGACCAGGCACATCCGGCAAACTCCGGCCACCGGGAGCCCCGGGTGGTAGCAATAGTGAGGCACGAGGACGCCGGCGTTCTTCGCCGCCTCGAGAATCGACGTCCCGGCGGGGACGGAGACTGTCCGCCCTTCGATAGTGAGCGAGACCATCGGCGGAGCGGTCACGTCAGGCAGCGGCGGCGGCGGTGAACGGGCATCGCTTCCCCTTGATGTGCGCTTCGAACTCTCGGCGGAACTTCTTGATCCCCGATACCACGGGCGCCGCGCACGAATCGCTCAGAACGCAGATCGTCTTCCCCGTCATGTTGTCGGCGAGATCGAGAAGGGTATCCAGGTCCTGGGTCGTACCGGCGCCGCGCTCGATCCGCTCGAGGATCTTCGTCGTCCAGGCGGTGCCTTCCCGGCACTGCGTGCACTGCGCGCAGCTCTCGTGAGCGTAGAAGCGCGCCAGCCGGGCGATCTGCTTCACCATGCACTGGGCGTCGTCGAAGACGATCACGCCTCCGGATCCGAGCATCGTTCCCTGGGCGACGAACCCCTCGTAATCCATGAGCGTCGCTTCCGCCTCTTCCATGGTCTGAATCGGCACCGACGATCCGCCGGGGATGACGGCCTTGAACTGGCGCCCGGCGAGCGGGCCGCCGCAGAGATCGAAGAGGAATTCCTTGAAGGGGAAACCCATCGTCACTTCGTAGTTGCCCGGCTTGGCGACGTTCCCGCACACCGAGAAGAGCTTCGTTCCGGTGCTCTTCGGGTTGGAGAGGCACATCGCCTTGTACCACGCGGCGCCGTTCGTGATGATGTGCGGCACGGCGGCCAGAGTCTCGACGTTGTTGATCGTGGTCGGCTGGCCGAAGACGCCGGCGGCGGCCGGGAACGGAGGCTTGATCCGCGGGTTTCCGCGACGACCCTCGAGGGAGTTCATGAGGGCGGTCTCTTCGCCGCAGATGTACGCGCCAGCCCCGCGGTGCACGTACATGTCCAGGCGGACTCCCGTGCCCATGGCGTTGGCGCCGAGGAGCCCCGCCTTGTAGGCCTCGGCGAGCGCGTCCTGCATGATCTTCAGGGGCTCCGTGAACTCACCGCGGATGTAGATGTATGTCGTCGGCGCGGCGATGGCATGCGCGGCGATCGCGCTCCCCTCGATGAGCGCATGCGGTGTCCACCGCATGATCTCACGGTCCTTGAACGTTCCCGGCTCCGACTCGTCGGCGTTCACGCAGAGGTAGTGCGGCTTCCCGTCGCCGGGCTTCATGAAGGACCACTTCAGCCCGGTCGGGAAGCCGGCGCCGCCGCGCCCACGCAGTCCGGAGTCCTTCACCGTATTCACGACGTCAGCCGGCGACATCGCGAGCGCCTGCTCGAGGGCGCGATAGCCGCCGCGCTGTCGCCAGCCTTCGAGCGTACGTGCCTGCGGGTCGCCGAAGTACTTCGACAGCACCGCCGTCTCGCGGGGATGGGCGCGGTGAGGGAATCCCATCAGGGGAGACCGGCGAGGAGTTGCGGCACCTTGTCGGCACTCACCGATTCGATGAAGGTGTCGTTGATCATGATGGGGGTGGCAAAGCCGCAGGCGCCCAGGCACTCGACCTCGATCACCGAGTAACGGCCGTCGGCGGACGTCGCCCCCAGCTCCTCGCAGCGCGTGTGCCGCAGCAGCGCCTCGACCACCTGCTCGGCGCCGCAGACGCCGCAGGGCGATGTCGTGCAGACCTGGACCACGTACTTCGCGGGCGGGTGCTGGTGGTACATGGTGTAGAAGGTCACCACGCCCTTCACGTACGCCGGCGTGATCTCGAGGAGCTTGGCCACCTCGGCCATCGCGTCGTCGCTCACCCAGCCCCGCTCCCGCTGCACCAGCCACAGTGCCGGAAGGAGCGCCGCCATCTTGGTGGGATAGCGCGAGAGGGTAGCATCGAGCTCTCCTTTCACAGCGCCGGTGAAGACGGGGACGTACGGTGCGCCATCGCCCTGGTGCGCCCCGGACGTCGTCTGAGCTCCGCGCTCGGTCGCCCCAGCCGTCACCGGTCGATCTCCCCCATCACGATGTCGATGCTCGCATTGATGGCGATCAGGTCGGAGAGGAGATAGCCCTCGGTCATCTTCGGGATGGCGGAGAGGTTGATCATCGAGGGCGGCCGGATGCGCCAGCGGACTGGCTTGGCCGTGCCGTCGGACACCATGTAGTAGCCCTTCTCGCCGCGCGGACTCTCCACGGCCACGTACGACTCCCCGATCGGCGGGCGCGCGCCCTCCATCACCTGCTTGAAGTGATGGATCATCGATTCCATGTCGCTCATCGCCTTGGTCTTCGGCGGCAGGACGACGCGATGATCATCGACGTTCACCGGCCCATCGGGGAGCCGCTCGAGCGCCTGCGCGAGGATGCGCGTCGACTGGCGGAGCTCCTCCACTCGCACCAGATAGCGGTCGTAGACGTCGCCGTGCACCCCGACCGGCACGTCGAAGTCGTACGTCTCGTAGTCGAGATAGGGGAAGTCCTTTCTCACGTCGTAGGCGACGCCTGACGCACGGAGGAGAGACCCGGAGAGGCCGTAGTTCACCGCGTCATCGGCGCTCATTGCCCCGAGGCCGACCGTCCGTCCCACCCAGATGCCGTTGCGGGTGAGCATCCGATCGACCTCGTCGATGGTCTTCGGGAAGGTGCGCACGAAGTCGCGCAGCTTGTCGGTCCAGCCATCGGGGATGTCGGCCGCCATTCCGCCCACGCGGGTCGCGCTCGTCGTCATGCGCGCACCGACCCACTGCTCGAGCAGATCGTAGACCCGCTCGCGCTCCTGGAAGCTCCAGAGGAAGGGGGTGAAGGCGCCGATGTCGATGCAGGTCGTTCCCAGCCAGACGAGGTGCGAGGCGATGCGGGAGAGCTCCATCGCCATCACCCGGAGCACCGTGCACCGCGGGGTGATGTCGATCCCGAAGAGCCGCTCGGCGCCGAGAGCGAAGGCGCAGTTGTTGCCGATCGCGTTGAGGTAGTCCTCTCGATCGGTCCACGGGATGATCTGATTGTATTGGCGGTACTCGCCGATCTTTTCGAAGCCGCAGTGGAGGTAGCCGATGTGCGGGATGCAGCGCACCACCATCTCGCCATCGAGCTCGAGCACCAAGCGCAGCACACCGTGCGTGGCGGGGTGCTGCGGTCCGATGTTGATGAGCATGTGCTCACCCGCGAGGTCCGGCCCGCTCTCGACGGCCGGCGCGGCGGGCGTGACGGCCCCGGAGGCGCCGACAGTGAGGGGCGTGCGAGTCGGCTTCCCCTCGGCGTCCAGCCCCGAGGTCCCGAGGGCGATCTCCACCGTGCGTGTCGTCGTCGGCATCCTACTCGCCGGTCTTCTCGCCGGCGGCCAGACGCCGGCGCATGTCGTCAGGCAGGTCCTCGAACGCCTGCGCGATGTCGAGCTCCTCGAGCGAGTAGCGCGACTCCGGTGCCGCGGCGAGCGCCTGCTTGAGCTGCTCCGAGCGGCTGAAGCGTCCGCGGAGGGGGAAGTCCTTTCGGAGCGGGAAGCCCTCCTTGTATTGCTCCCAGAGGAGAATGCGCCGGAGGTCGGGGTGCCCGCGGAAGGTGATGCCGAACATGTCGTAGCACTCCCGCTCCATCCAATCCGCCGACTTGTACACCGGCCAGACGCTTTCCACGGAGAGCGGTGCCCGCTTGTCGAGCTCGACCTTCAGACGGAGGAAGCGGCGGAAGGGGAGCGAGCGAAGGTGCCAGATCGCCTCGATCGGTCGCTCCGGATCGCGGAATTCGACCGCCGTAATGTCGGCGAGGTAGTCGTAGCGCTGCGTGCGATCATCGTGCAGCCAGCGCACGACCTCGAGGAGCCGCGGGCCGTCGACGTAGACGGAGGTCTCCCCCCAGATGACGTCGACCCGCGTGACCGCGTCGGGGAATCGCTCGCGCAGAGCGGCCGCCGATGGGTTGGGCGTTCCGTTCATGTACGGCAGTTGGCGCGGCGTCACCGGGGCGTAGTCGGGCGCGGCGCTGCCGGGAAGCTGGGCGACCGACATCAGAGACCGGACCGGGTCTGGTGCACCGAGTTGCCGAAGGGCTCGGCCAGCTCATCGATCGCCGGTGCCGGGATGTAGAGGCCGGTGTCCGGGTCGACCTGCATCTCGTCGCGTGTCTCGGTGTCGCGGAGCCGCTCGCGGCGCACCTTCTCCTGGAGCATCAGGATTCCGTAGAGCAGCCCCTCCGGCCGCGGCGGGCAGCCCGGCACGTAGACATCCACCGGAATGATCGTGTCGATCCCCTGCACCACCGCGTAGTTGTCGAACATCCCGCCTGACGACGCGCAGGCCCCCATCGAGATGCACCACTTGGGCTGGGGCATCTGCTCCCAGATGCGCCGGAGCACGGGGGCGAGCTTGAGCGGCACCCGGCCGGCGCAGATCAGCACATCCGCCTGACGCGGCGTGTAGCCGAGGCGCTCCATCCCGAACCGGGCCAGGTCGAAGCGGGTGGCGGCGGTGGCCATGAACTCGATGGCGCAGCAGGCGGTGCCGAAAGGCATCGGCCAGAGCGAGCCCGCCCGCCCCCAATTGATGAGGGCATCGAGCCGGGTGGTGAGCCAGTTCTCGGATCCCGGCGGATCGTACGTCGCCACCGTCCGCCCCGGGGCGCCACCGGCGGTCACTGCCACTCGAGCGCTCCCTTCTTCCAGATGTAGATGAACCCGACGAGGAGAATGGCCATGAAGACGACCATCTCGGCGAGGCCGAAGATGGTGATGTGGCCGGCCGGGCACATTCCGTTCACGAGCGGGACGGTGCAGGAGAGCTCGCGATAGTAGGACCCCCAGGGGATCAGAAACACCGTTTCGATGTCGAAGACGATGAAGAGCATCGCGACGAGGTAGAACTTGACCGAGAAACGCTCGCGAGCGTCGCCGAGGGGCGGCATGCCCGACTCGTAGGCGACTTGCTTGACAGGGGTGGGGCGACGGCGGATGACGAGGTGCGACAGAGCGATGAGGGCGACGCCGTTCACGGCGACGAACCCGATCAGCATGAGAATGGGGAGATAGTCGCGGATCATCCGGGGAGCGGGCTCGTGAATTTTTTCACGTTCGCTCCCAAAAGTTATCTCCCGGCCCCAGTGAGTGCAACGCCGCGCTTTACGCGGCACGGACGTGGCGGCTACATTGCGGCGCCCATGACCATCAAATCAGATCGCTGGATTCGCCGCATGGCGCTCGAGCACCGCATGATCGAGCCGTTCGAGGACCGCCAACGCCGCGAGGGCGTCATCTCGTTCGGCGTCAGCTCCTACGGCTACGACATGCGCGTGGCCCGCGAGTTCCGGATTTTCACCAACGTGCTCAGCTCCATCGTCGATCCGAAGAGCTTCGACCCGCGTTCCTTCGTCGAATTCGAGGGCGACGTCTGCATCGTGCCCCCGAACTCCTTCGCCCTCGCTCGCTCGGTCGAGTACTTCCGCATCCCGCGCAACATCATCACGGTGACCGTCGGCAAGTCGACCTACGCGCGATGTGGGATCATCACCAACGTCACCCCCTTCGAGCCCGAGTGGGAGGGTTACGTGACGCTCGAAATCTCCAACACCACCCCCCTTCCGGCCAAAATCTACGCCAACGAAGGGATCGCTCAGGTGCTCTTCTTCGAGGGGGATGAACCGCCCGAGGTCTCGTACAAGGACAAGCGCGGGAAGTACCAGGGACAACAGGGTGTGACGCTGCCCCGGCTGGGGTGACACCGCTCCGGCGTCCCGCCAAGGGATGTGCGCGGACCAGATCGGTGGGGGGGGGCGCCTCCTTCTCGCCACGCGTGGACGAGCGCTCGCGCCGCCTCGTCGTTCAGCCGGTGTTTTCCTGAGACGCTCGCTCCTCCCCGGAGCGCCAGCTCGCCGCCAGAAAGTCGCGATTCATCCGGCTGATCGTGTCGAGGCTGATCATCTTCGGGCACGCCTCCTGACACTCGCCGTGCAGCGTGCAGCCGCCAAAGCCCTCGGCGTCCATCTGCTGTGTCATCCGGATCACGCGCCGGTCACGCTCGGGCTGCCCTTGGGGAAGACTTCCGAGGTGAGAGATCTTGGCGGCGGTGAAGAGCGACGCGGATCCATTCGGGCAGGCCGCCACGCAGGCGCCGCAGCCGATGCAGGCCGCCGCGTCCATCGCCGACTCGGCGGCGAACTTCGGCACGAGGATGGCGTTGCCGTCGCGCGCACCGCCGGTGTTGGCGGTGATGAAGCCGCCGGCGGCGATGATCCGGTCGAAAGCGCTCCGGTCGACGCAGAGGTCCTTCAACACTGGAAAGGCACGGGCCCGCCAGGGCTCGACGACGATCTCGGCGCCATCCGTGAAGTGGCGCATGTGTAGCTGGCAGGTGGCCGTCCCTCGCTCGGGGCCGTGCGCCACGCCGTTGATCATGACGCCGCACGAGCCGCAGATCCCCTCGCGGCAGTCGTGGTCGAAGGCGATCGGCGCCTCGTTGCGCGCCATCAGAAGCTCGTTGACGACGTCGAGCATCTCGAGGAACGAGCACTCGGGGCTGATGTCCGGGGCGTCGTAGCTCTCCAGCCGCCCCGGCGCGCCCGGCCCTGCCTGACGCCAGACCCTGAGCCGGAAGTGCATCACTTGTAGCTCCGCTGCGCGAGGTGCACGTGCTCGAAGTGGAGCGGCTCTCGCCAGAGCGTGGGCGCCGAATGCTCGCCCGTGTACTCCCACGCCGCCACGTAGGCGAAGTGCTCGTCGTCGCGCTGGGCCTCCCCGTCGCCCGTCTGATACTCCACCCGGAAGTGTCCGCCGCACGACTCGCGGCGATGCAGCGCGTCGAGACACATGAGCTCTGCCAGTTCGAGGAAGTCGGCGACACGCCCCGCCCTCTCGAGCGCCTGATTCAGCTCGCCGTCGCTCCCGAGCACGGTGACCTCACGCCAGAACTCCTCGCGCAACTCCGGAATCCGAGCCAGCGCGCTGCGGAGTCCGGCCTCGCTCCGGGCCATGCCGCACCCCTCCCACATGATCTTTCCCAGCTCGCGGTGAAAGGCGTCGACGGTGCGCGTCCTCCCCGAGCGCGGAGCGAGCAGCCGGCGCGTGCGCTCCAGCACCGCTCTCTCCGCCTCGCGCACGGCGGGATGCGACGCCGAGATCGGGGAGAGCTTCGCCGAGGCGATATAGCTGCCGATGGTGTACGGAAGGATGAAGTAGCCGTCGGCGAGCCCCTGCATCAGCGCGCTCGCGCCCAGTCGATTGGCGCCATGATCGGAGAAGTTCGCCTCCCCGATCACGTGCAGCCCGGGGATTGTGCTCATCAGGTTGTAGTCGACCCAGAGCCCGCCCATGGTGTAG
Organism: Gemmatimonadaceae bacterium; assembly: GCA_035623475.1. Taxonomy (GTDB): domain Bacteria; phylum Gemmatimonadota; class Gemmatimonadetes; order Gemmatimonadales; family Gemmatimonadaceae; genus DASPTK01. The sequence goes on from DASPTK010000003.1 coordinate 11,796, forward strand.
TGCACCGCGGGGTAGATGCGCATCGGCACGCGGTACGGGTTGTCGTCGGTGATGCGCTGGTACATCTCGAAGAGATTCCCGTATCGCTCGTGGATCGTGTCGGTGCCGAGCCTCTTGATGGCGTCGGCGAAGTCGAGATAGACGCCGCGCCCCGTGGGCCCCACCCCCCGCCCTTCATCGCACACCTCCTTGGCCGCTCGCGAGGCGATGTCGCGCGGCGAGAGGTTGCCGAAACTGGGATACTTCCGCTCGAGGTAGTAGTCCCGCTCCGCCTCCGGAATCTCGTCAGGCGCCCGCGTGTCCCCCGCCTTCTTGGGGACCCAGACGCGGCCGTCGTTGCGGAGCGACTCGCTCATCAGCGTGAGCTTCGACTGGTAGTCGCCGCTCTGCGGTATGCACGTCGGGTGGATCTGGGTGAAGCACGGATTGCCGAACGCTGCTCCACGGCGGTAGGCGCGCCAGATGGCGGTGGCGTTGGAGCCCTTGGCGTTCGTGGAGAGATAGAACACGTTGCCGTAGCCCCCGGTGCCGAGCACGACGGCATCGCCGAGGTGTGACTCCACGCGGCCGGTCGTGAGATCGCGCGTCACGATGCCGCGGGCCCGGCCGTCGGCGACGATGAGGTCGAGCATCTCGGTCCGCGGATACATCGCGACCTTCCCGAGCCCGACCTGGCGCTCGAGCGCCTGATAGGCCCCGAGGAGGAGCTGCTGCCCCGTCTGCCCCCGCGCGTAGAACGTGCGCGAGACCTGGGCCCCGCCGAACGAGCGGTTGGCAAGGAGCCCGCCGTACTCGCGAGCGAAGGGCACGCCCTGCGCCACGCACTGATCGATGATGTTCACGCTCAGTTGGGCGAGCCGGTAGACGTTCGCCTCCCGCGACCGGAAGTCCCCGCCCTTCACCGTGTCGAGAAGAGCCGCTGGATCGAGTCGCCATCGTTCTGGTAATTCTTGGCGGCGTTGATCCCGCCCTGCGCGGCGATGCTGTGCGCCCGACGCGGGGAGTCCTGGAAGCAGAAGCAGCGCACGTTGTAGCCTAATTCGGCGAGCGTCGCCGCAGCCGATGCACCGGCCAGCCCGGAGCCCACCACCAGGATGGTGTATTTCCGCTTGTTGGCCGGGTTCACCAACTTCATCTCGAACTTGTGCTTGTCCCACTTCTGCTCGATCGGGCCGTCGGGCACGTGCGAGCGGAGCTCGATCGTCATCGCACGAACCCGAGAAAGATGGAGAGGGGGACGATCGTGAAGCCGACCCAGACGAGCACGGCGATGAGGGCGGCGACCGGGCGCGTCATCGGGCTCGCGCTGGGGCGTGCGAGGCCCAGGGTGCGCACGGCGCTCCAACCGCCGTGGTAGAGGTGCAGCCCGAGCGCAATCATCGCCGCGACGTAGATCAGCACCACCCACCAGATGCGAAAGGCTCGCGTGAGGTTGCCGTAGACGTCCGCCGGATCGAAGGCCGTCGGCCGGATCGTCCCGGACGTGAAGTGGAGCAGGTGGAAGACGATGAAGAGGGCGAGCACCACCCCGCCCCAGCGCATTGTGCGCGACGAGAGGGTGGATGCCTGCGGGTCCAGCCGCGCGTAGCCGATCGGACGAGCGGCGTTGTCGATGCGGGTCAGCTGGCGCGCGGCGACGATGTGCAAGACCACCGACACCAGCAACAGGGCGCGCACCACCCAGAGAAGCTCGCCGGCCTGGTGATGCAGGAAGTACGAATAGGCGTCGAGCTTCTCTGGCCCGAGGAAGATCTGGAGATTCCCCGCCATGTGGAGCAGGACGTAGCCGATCATGATGAGCCCCGTCGCCGCCATGACGACCTTCTTGCCGATCGTCGACTGCCAGAAGGCGGCGGCCCTCCGCACGTCAGGACTCAAAAGCGAACGGCCGCCATCGGCTCGCGCACCGCGTCGGCGCTCTTCGTGAGAGCGGCGCGCTCCTCTGCGGTGAGCTCGACCTCCAGGATCTTCTCCAGGCCGGACCGACCGAGCGTGCAGGGGACGCCGAGGAAGAGGTCCTTCATCCCGTACTCCCCCTCCAACCACGCCGCGCAGGGGAGGACACGCTTCTGGTCGAGCGCGATCGCTTCACACATCTGGACGGCGGCCGAGGAAGGCGCGTAGTAAGCGGAGCCGGTCTTCAGATACTTCACGATCTCGGCACCCCCATTTCGCGTGCGGTCGACGATCGCGTCGAGCTTGGTACGATCCAGGAGCTGAGTGACCGGGATCCCGCTCACGGTGGTGTAGGAGATGAGCGGGACCATCGTGTCACCATGCCCGCCGAGCACCATCGCCTGAATATCTCGCACCGAAACGTCGAGCGCCTCGGCGAGGAAGGACCGATAGCGGGCGGTGTCGAGTACACCCGCCATGCCGATGACGCGCTGGCGCGGGAAGCCGGTCACGCGCTTGGCGACGTATGCCATAACGTCGAGCGGGTTCGACACCATGATGATGATCGCGCGCGGCGAGCTCGCTTTCACCTGTTCGGCCACCTGCTTGACGATCCCGGCGTTGGTATTGAGCAGGTCGTCGCGCGACATCCCGGGCTTGCGCGCAATGCCGGCGGTGATGACGACGATGTCGGAGTCGGCGGACTCCGCGTAGCCGTTGCTGCCGATCACCCTCGAATCGAATCCCTCGATCGGCGCCGACTCCCATTGATCGAGAGCCTTTCCTTGAGGCACGCCTTCCACCACGTCGACCATCACGACCTGACGAGCCAGCTCTTTCTCGGCCAGCCGTTGTGCCGTCGTCGCGCCGACGTTGCCGGCCCCGACGACCGTGATCTTGTTCAGCATGTCATGTGAGTTGGGGAGTGCAAAGGCGTACGTGTCTGGCCGGCCCATCTCGTGAGCCGGGCGAGCCTAAAATTGGCGCTAGCCGCCCACCTCGGACAACGCCCGGAGCCCACCGACCTCGAGCTTGAGGAGCTGATGCTCCTTCGGCTTCTCGGCGAGCGCCTGCGTGTAAAGTGGCAGCAAGGGCCGTCCGGAACGCAAAGCGTCGCGCAAGCTGACCTCCTGCGTGCCGTAGAGGCAGGTTCGGAGGCGGCCATCCGCGGTGAGGCGCACGCGGTTGCAGCTGCCGCAGTACGTGTGGGTCATGGGAGTGATCACCCCCACCGTTCCCGGAGCCCCACCGAAGCGGAAATATCGGGCGGGCCCGTTGCCGCGGGCGGGGCCCGCGTCCGGCACCAGCGCGTCGATACTTGAGAGGCGATCCAGAAGCTCATCGCTCGGCACGACGTGCGACCAGGTGAGATCTCGCATGTCGCCGACCGGCATCAGCTCGATGAATCGAACGTGCCAGGGGTGGTCGAGGGTGAGCCGAGCGAAGTCGAGGAGCTCATCGTCGTTGATGCCGCGCATGACAACCATGTTGACCTTGATCGGGGCGAGCCCGGCCCGCTCCGCCGCCAGCGCGGCATCGACCGGCGAGAACGGCAGGGTGCGCCGCGCGATCTGCGCGATGCGCTCGGAGCGCAGACTGTCCGCACTCATGTTGACCCGGTCCAGACCCGCCGTGCACATCTCGCCGGCGAGCTCGGGGAGCTTCACGCCATTCGTCGAGAGCGCGATGTCCTCGATCTCCGGTACGGAACGCAGCATACCGATGAGCGCGGTGAGGTTCGGCCGTATCGTCGGCTCCCCGCCGGTGATTCGCAGCCTTCGGAGACCGAGCGGCGCCAACTCGCGGACGATAGAGGTGATCTCCTCGTAGCTCAGGATGTCGTGCTTCGGTAGCCATTGCAGCCCGCGCTCCGGCATGCAGTAGAGGCACCGGAAGTTGCATCGGTCCGTGACCGAGATTCGGAGGTATTCGATGCGGCGCCCGAATTGGTCGGTGAGCGTCATCATCGGACGCTCTCCGCTGGAGCGCGCGTTGCATCGACCCATTCTCGAGTCCCGTCCGCGTAGTGCTCGCGCTTCCAGACTGGCACTCGCCGCTTGAGCTCCTCGATGATGTGGCGCGACGCATCGTACGCCTGTGAGCGGCGCGGATGCGCGACGGCGATGACCACACTCGCCTCGCCGACGTCCAGCGAGCCGAGCCGGTGCTCGACAACGATGTGGGGGGAAGCGAAGCGCTCTGCGGCCTCGCTCACGATGCGGTCGAGCTCGCGAGACGCCATCGATTCATAGGCCGCGTACTCGATTCCCGTGACAGCCCTTCCGTCGTTGGTTTCTCTGACGGTCCCAACGAAAAGAATGGCGGCGCCGTTCGCGGCATGAGAGACCTCGGCCAAGAGCGAGGTCGGATCGAGCGGACGGGTATGCAGCGCGGTGCGCACCTCAGCCTCCCGCCACGGGTGGGATCAAAGCCAGCTCGTCCCCGCGCTGGAGAACATGCCCCGCATCGGCGTAGCTCTCGTTCACGGCGACAAGCGGGTGTTGAGGGAGAGAATCGCCCCCGGGCAGTCGGCGCACCTCCGCCACGGCGTCGCGCACGGTGGCTCCGTCGGGGAGCTCGAGGGGCACGTTGCGCCGCCCGACTGCGTCGGCGTAGGAAGCAAAGAGTAAAGCGGTTACGGTCATCACCTAACACTCGCCCGAGGGGGGCGGCGCGGCAAGCGGCGCTGCATTCGGGTGACGGCACGCACGGTAGAAAAAGAAATCGCCCCGGCAGAACGCCGGGGCGAGAGAGAAGCAGACTCCAATCGCAGCGAGCTCAGGCCGCCGTCGGCTCGTCCGACATGTGATCGATTTCGGCGACGAGCGCACGCAACTCCTTCGAGGGCTTGAAGACAGGAACGGGTCGCGCCGAAACCTCAACCGGAGAACCGGTGCGGGGGTTGCGCGCCATTCGTGTCTTGCGCTGACGAATCTTGAAGGTGCCGAAGCCCCGCACCTCTATGTTCTTCTGCTCCTTCAGGGCGTCCTTGATGGCCTCGAGAAAGGCGTCCACGACGCGTGCGCAATCCTTCTTCGAGATCATCGGCCCGGCGGTGCGCGAGATGGTGGTGGTCACGCGCTCAACGAGGTCGGCTTTCGTCATTCGTAGCCTCTGTGCACTCTCTCGCCTACGGCGAGCATGTGGAGCGTCGAATTTGGACTGTTAATTATTGTGTGTCAAGCGTTTGGGCTGCCTGAACGCCTGTTCGATTTGACCCTGTCTAGAAACTGCGTGAAGAGCGGCCGGGCGTCGTGCGGCCCTGGAGCGGCCTCCGGGTGGTACTGGACGGCGTAGATCGGCAGCTCCCGGTGGACGAGGCCCTCAACGGTGCCGTCGTTCAGGTTGACATGTGTCACCCTGAGACCGGGGGCGCCGGGAATCTCTTCCTCGTCGCCTACCACCGCGAAGCCATGGTTCTGTGAGGTGATCAGGACCCGTCCTGTGTCGACCTCCCGCACGGGATGGTTACCTCCCCGGTGTCCGTACGGGAGCTTGGAAGTCTCCGCCCCGAAGGCGAGTCCGAGAATCTGGTGTCCCAGGCAGATGCCCAACGTCGGCACCCCCCGCGAGGTAATCTCGCGCACGATCGCCGGGGCGTAGGTCACGGCTGCGGGATCGCCCGGACCATTGGAGAGGAAGACGCCGTCGGGCTCGCGTTCGAGGACTGCCGCGGCACTGGTGTCGGAGGGCACGACAGTCACGCGACACTCTCGCTCTGCGAAGAGCCTGAGGATGTTGCGCTTGATTCCATAGTCGTACGCAACGATGTGGTGCGCGGCATTGGGATCGCCCCACTCGTAAGGCACTCGCGTCGAAACGAGCGACGCAAGATCCAACCCCTCCATCGACGGGCAAGACTCTAGTGCCGCAACGGTTTCGGCTACCGGAGCCTCGCCTTCGGCGACGATTCCACGCATCACTCCGGCTGATCTCAAGTGGCGCGTTAGACGCCTGGTATCAACACCGCTCAGGACAGGCACTTGGGCCGCCTCGAGCCATCCATCGAGGTCGGCCGTCGCGCGCCAATTGGACGGATGCTGCGAGAGCTCTCGAACGATCACACCGGCCACCTGCGCATGCTCCGACTCGGAATCCTCGTCGTTGACCCCGTAGTTGCCGATCATAGGTGAAGTCATCACGACGATCTGCCCGCGATAGGAGGGATCGGTGAAGACCTCCTGATAACCACTCATCGAAGTGGTGAACACCACCTCGGCCACCGCCGGCTTGGCCGGCGTGGCGATCGATCCGCGAAAAAGGGTTCCGTCCTCTAAGAGGAGGAACCCCGGACGAGAAGGATTCGAGTCCACCGACTCTCGCTACGGTTTCGACGGTTTCGAGCTGGGAGCGGACGCCGGAGCAGCAGCGGGCGCAGCGGGTTGCAGCGGTACGACCGGGGTCGCGGCGGGAGCTGCAGGCTGAAGTGGGACCGCTTGCTGGCTCGACTGAGGTGACGGGGCTGCAGGGGCCGGCGCTTGCTGTTGTGAGAATGGTTTATCGAGCACCGAGCGCGGAGCCGCCGAGCTCGTGCCCATGAGCGCCAGCGCGTACGCGAGCGCCATGAAAATGCCCGCGCTCCACCACGTGGTGCGCGTGAGAAGATTCGCCGCTTGGCGGGTTCCGACGAAGGCATCCGGCGAGGAGGATGCGCCGCCGAAGCTGGCAGCGAGGCCGCCGCCACGTCCCGCTTGGAGCAGAACAGCAGCGCCCAAGACGACGCTGTCGATAACGAGGAGGGTAAGGAGAAAGGTGTACATCGCGTCCGACGTTTTCGGTGAATGAAGTTAGCTAAGCTATGTAGAATACGCTATTTAGCCAGCTCGGTCAAGCCCGAACGATCGACGCCCAGGTGGCAGCCTCGAGGCTCGAGCCGCCAACGAGCACGCCGTCGACGTCAGCAGCCGCGAGCAGCGACGCGGCATTCTCTGGGGAGACCGAGCCACCGTAGAGAATCGGAATGTCGTTTGCCTTGGCGCCGACAGAATCGCGGAGAGTCCGTCTGATGGCGGATTGCACTTGCGTCGCATCCTCCGGGCGAGCGGTGCGTCCGGTGCCAATAGCCCAGACCGGTTCGTACGCGATCATGATCCGAGCGATTTGAGACGCGTCCAACCGGCTGATCCCCGCCTTCACCTGACGGAGGACGACGGCGTGCGTCGTATTCCGATCGCGCTCCTCGAGCTTCTCTCCCACGCAGAGGAGCGGAATGAGCCCTGCCTTGAAGACGGTCGCACACTTCCGCGATGTCATCTCATCGGTCTCGCCGAAGAGGACGCGACGCTCCGAGTGGCCCACGAGGGCCACTTTCGCTCCGGCATCCCGGGCCATCGCCGCCGAGTTTTCGCCGGTGAAGGCACCCTTCTCCTCCCAGTAGACGTTCTGGATGCCGACCATGATGTCGGGCCGATCTCTCACGGCGAATCCGGCCACAACGAGCGAGACGGCGGGGGGGAAGAAGAGGAGGGTCTTTTCGGGAGACGCCGGCACGGCGTCCATGAACTGCTGCAGGAAGGCGCGCGTCTCCTGCGGACCGTGATTCATCTTCCAGTTGGCAGCGAAGGTGCGCTGCATCAGCCCTCCTTCAGGTCGAGCGCGGCAACGCCGGGGAGCTGCTTCCCTTCGAGGAATTCGAGCGAGGCGCCCCCTCCGGTAGAGACGTGGCTCATCGCGGCGGCCAGGCCCATCGATTCGACCGCGGCGGCGGAATCCCCTCCCCCGACGATGGTCGTGGCACCGCTCCGCGTCGCGCTGGCCATCGCGTCGGCCACGGCGTGCGTGCCGCGATCGAACGGAGCCGTCTCGAAGACCCCCATCGGTCCGTTCCAGAGGAGGGTCTTGGCGGCCGCGACCCGCTGCGCATAACGAGCGGCAGCCCGTGGGCCGATGTCGAACATTGCCTCGTCGCGCGGGATCTTGTCACGCGGCACCGGGTGGGCGCTGGCGGCGGCATCGAGAGACGGGGCGACGAGGGCGTCGTCAGGGAGGACGAGCTTCCCCTGCGCCCGGTCGAGGAGATGCTTGGCGAGCGGAATGCGGTCGGTCTCCACCAGTGACTTTCCGACCTCGAGTCCCATCGCCGCGTAGAAGGTGCACGCCATTGCGCCGCCGATCAGCAGAGCGTCGACAGTGGGCAGGAGGTGCTCGATGACGTCGATCTTCCCGGAGATCTTCGCGCCGCCGAGCACGGCGACGAAGGGTCGCGCCGGCGAGGCGAGCGCGTCGCCGAGGTAAGCGAGCTCCCTCTCCATGAGCAGGCCGGCGACGGCCGGCTTCAGGTGATGCGCGACTCCCTCCGTGGAGGCGTGGGCACGGTGCGCTGACCCGAAGGCGTCGTCGACGTACAGGTCGCCCAGCTCGGCCAGGGTCCGGGCCAGCCGCTCGTCGTTCTTCTCCTCTCCCTCGAGGAAGCGCGTGTTCTCGAGCACCACGATCTCGCCGGGCCGGGCGCGCTGCGTCGCCTCAAGTGCCTCGTCGCTGTCGGTCGAGTCGACGAAGACGACCCTGGCCGGCGTCAGCTCCTGGAGATGGCGCGCGACCGGGTCCAGGGAGAACTTCGGATCGGGCCCCCCCTTCGGCCTGCCGAGGTGCGACAGGAGCACGACCCGAGCACCCTTCGAGAGCAAAGCATCGATCGTCGGTAGCGCCGCGCGGATGCGGGTGTCATCGGTCACCCGGCCGCCGCTCATCGGAACGTTGAAGTCCACCCGCACCAAGGCGCGTTTGCCGCGCAGCTGCGCGTCGGTGAGGTCGCGGATGGTCTTCGTCCGCATCAGGCGCGCTCGCCGCTCGGCGGCCGGTAGCTCAGGAAGCTCCAGGCGACGGCGAGGACGCCAATGGCCAGCAGGGCCAGTCCGGCCTGCGAGAGTTGCCAATAGTGGGTGAAGCGCTGCATCGCCGGATGCCCCGGTACTGTCACGATCGGCTTCGCGGCGAGCGTGTGCATGCCGCTGTATGCGATGGCATACACGAGCGCACCACCGCCGAGAATCCCGAGCGCCAGGATGTCACGGACGCGATCACTTCGGCTGACGCGGCGGCTCATAGCCGAGACCCTACGTAGACGAGGAGGTCGACGCAGCGCGCTGCGTATCCCCACTCGTTGTCGTACCAGCCGCTCACCTTGACGAGCGTTCCGTCGATCACGTTGGTGCTCTTGGCGTCCAGCGTGCACGAGAACGCGTT
>DASPTK010000004.1:0-30078 GCA_035623475.1 Gemmatimonadaceae bacterium
ACGGCGAGATCGGCGATGAAGGTGTCCTCCGTCTCCCCCGATCGATGGGAGATCACCGACAGATAGCCCGCGGAGCGCGCCATCTCGATCGCCTGCAGCGTCTCGGTCAGGGTGCCGATCTGATTGACCTTGATCAGGATCGAGTTCCCCACATGGCTCTCGATTCCGCGGGCGAGCCGCTCGGTGTTCGTGACGAAGATATCATCCCCCACCAACTGGACGCGGTCGCCGAGAGCCGCGGTCATCGCGACCCAGCCATCCCAGTCGTCCTCCGCCAAGCCATCCTCGATCGAGACGATCGGGTACTCGTCGAGCCATCGGCCATAGAGCTCGATCATCCCGGCCGAATCGATCGTTCCTCCTTTGCTCTTCTTGAACGTGTACTTCCCGCTCTTGTCGTACAGCTCGCTCGCTGCCGGGTCGAGGGCGATCGCCACCTGCTTCCCGGGGGCATAACGCGCCGCCTCGATCGCTTCGATGATGACCTGCAGCGCCTCCTCGTCGTTGGCCAGATCCGGCGCGAACCCCCCTTCGTCGCCCACACCGGTCGAGAAGCCGCGTTTCACCAACACCTTCTTGAGCGAGTGAAAGACCTCGGCGCCGATTCTGAGCGCCTCGGAAAAAGTTTCGGCGCCGACCGGGACGATCATGAACTCCTGAAAGTCCACCGTGTTCGCGGCATGCACGCCGCCGTTCAGGATATTCATGAGCGGGACCGGAAGCGTTCGTGCCATCGGCCCGCCGAGGTAGCGGAAGAGCGGCATCCCGATGTCGTCCGCCGCCGCCCGCGCCACCGCCATCGAAACGGCAAGGATCGAATTCGCGCCGAGCCGCTCCTTGTTCGGCGTGCCATCGAGATCGATCAGTGCGCGGTCGATAGCGATCTGGTCGTTCGGTGACATCCCCCTGAGCGCCGGCGCGATCGTCTCCTCGATGTGCTGCACGGCGCGCAGTACGCCCTTCCCACCGTAGCGCTTCGGATCCGCGTCGCGCAGCTCGAGGGCCTCGTGCTCTCCCGTCGATGCACCGCTCGGCACCGCCGCGCGCCCCATGGCCCCGCTCTCGAGGACGGCCTCGGCCTCGACCGTTGGATTGCCGCGACTGTCGAGAATCTCTCGGGCGCGGATTTCAGTGATCGCAGACATGGCGTGTTGCGGTTATGGGTCGAAATCGATCGAGCATGCCGAACGAGACGGGCTGCGTGCGGCAGAAGGTTCAGCGGGTGCGGCGACAGCACACCCGGCGCGCCCGGTGCGCCGAGCCCGCGCGGAAAGCTAGCCGCCGGAGCGCCGGCGCGCGCGCTCCACAAGGGTCACGACTCCACGCTTGAAGTCTCCCGGCCATCCACGGAGCTTCTCACCCCTCGCCGCTCGAGTTCTGCCGCCATCCTGTTCCATACGGTCTCCAGGACGTCGTCCCGGTCCTCATAGGTGAGCCCCGCCGTTGGGACAGGCTCCAGGAATGTGAGCTCGCAGGTACCCGAATGAATGGCGAGGTCACCCTTTCCCTGGATCTCGCGCGTCCCCCAGGACACCACCGGGACGATCGTCGCCTGGGCGGCGATTGCGAGTACGAACGGGCCCTTCTTGAAGGGGCGCAGCTCGTACGATCTCCCGCGCGTTCCCTCCGGGAAGACGACGACGTTGATCCCCGACCTGATCTCCTCGGCCACCTCGGCGTACGCCTCGAACGCCGCCTTCCGATTCTGCCGGTCGATGAAGACGAGCGCTACCTCCTGGGCGGCCCGGGCAAAGAGCGGCAGGACGGCAAGCTCCTTCTTGGCGACGAAGCGATAGGGTGGAAGGATCGATGCCAGCGCGAAGATCTCGAACCAGCTCACGTGATTCGAGACGTAGACCCGCGCCTCGTCGTGCGCGATCCGCTCGGCGTTCCGCACGACCACCCGCACACCCGACACACGGAGAACGACCCGCGACCAGAGGCGTGCCGCGCGACCGAGGGCGCTGTGCGGCGGGATGTGCACGCCGAAGAGCGAAAGGACGATGATCGGAATTCCCAGAAGGAGGGTCATCACGACCATCGTCGGATAGGCGATGAGCGCGCGCATCGTTTACGAAAAGTGGTCGAAGCCAGAGGGTGACGCAACGCGCTCGCCGCGGAGCGTCGCGTCCAATCCCGGCGGTCCGCTCGACGCCCGACCCACTCGCGTGATCGGCACTCCAAGCTGCCGTACGAGCGCAGACAGGTCGGCCTCGATCGGCGCCGCCACGAGGAGCTCGTACTCTTCCCCGCTCCGCGCCGCCTCGAGCGCGCTCACACCCGGCCAGGCCGGAAGGCGGTCGAGCTCGAGCTCGACGCGCACGTTGCTCGCGGCAGCGAGGTGCTGCGCATCGCCGAGAAGCCCGTCGGAGATGTCGATGGCGGCATGGGCGCCCGAGCGTGCCAGCAGCTGGGCTTGGGGAATGCGTGCCTCGGGGCGCGCGAATCGCGCCCGGGCGTCGGCGGGGGGCGTGCGTCCGGCTTGCCATTCCCTGAGCGCGAGGCCCGGACCGCCAAGCGCGCCGGTCACCCAGAGCACGTCGCCGGGACGCACACCGCCGCGCGAGAGAGGGTCCTTCACCGAGCCGAGCACGGTGACGGCGATGCTCAACTCCCGTGAGCCCGAGAGGTCTCCACCGACGATCAGGGCGCCGACTCGAGCGGCCGCTTCCCCGAGTCCTTCGGCGAGCGCCGCGGTCCGTCCTCGCCATCCCGGTGGGATCGCCAGGGCGATGAGCACGCCGAGGGGACTCGCCGCCATCGCCGCCAGGTCGCTCAGGGCCGCGGTGGTAGCCCGGTATCCGATCTCCTGCGGTGTGAGCCAGTCGGCGCGGAAGTGCACGTCCTCGACCGAGACGTCGGTGCTGGCAACGAGCTGCTCGCCGGCCGGCACACGGAGGAGGGCCGCGTCGTCGCCGAGGCCGCGCGCGCGCGTGCCCCACACGGCGCGCAGCTCGCGGATCAGGTCGAACTCGGCTCCCGGTCCGAGCGCGAGGTCGTCGCCCGCGCCCGGCGTCGACGTCACGGTCGCGGCTCCGCCGCCGGGAGCTCGGCCAGCACGGGATAGCCACAATCCGCGTCAGGCAGGCGCCAGACGCGGGAGAGCATGGCCTCGATGTCGGTGAGCGTGACACCGCGCGCGGGGCCGTTCTCTCCGGCCAGCTCGGCGGCGGTTCCGTGGGCCCACGCCGCCGCCGCGCCGGCGAAGAGCGCGTCGCCGGTGTGCGACAGGAGCGTGGCGGCGATGCCGGCGAGCAGATCCCCGCTCCCGGCGGCGGCCAGCGCCGGGGTGCCGGCGGCGCTCACGAGACGCGCCCCCGTGGCGCTCGACACGATGGTGGGAACTCCCTTGAGGAGCACCATGGCACTCGTCAGGCGCGCGAGCTCGACGCCGATGTCGAAGCGGCGCGCGAGGACGTCGTCGGGGCTCGCGCCGTGAAGTCGCGAGAACTCGGCGACGTGGGGGGTAAGGAGTGCCGGGCGACCGGCGAGCAAACTACTGAGCTTCTTCGCATCACCGCGGAAGACGTTGAGACCGTCAGCATCGACTACTACCGGGCCTCGCCAGAGGCTCAGCACTCGCTCGGCCAGACTCCGGCTCTCCGGCGTCTCGCCGAGGCCGGGCCCGATGAGGACCGCATCGGCCCAATCGGTGACCGCCTCGCGCACCTCGTCTTCGCGCGCGCCGGGCCAGGGTCGCGCCAGCGCCTCGGGGAGTCCCTCCTGGACGATCGGCAGGTTGTCGTGGGCGACGACCAGCCGAACCATCCCGATCCCGCTCCGCATCGCGGCGCGCGCCGCCAGCATCGGAGCGCCCGCCATTCCGATCTGGCCGCCGATGATGACGAGCTTCTTCCGGATCCCTTTGTGCGCCTCGGCGGGGATGGCGGGAATCCGGGAGAGCACCCAGGGGGAGGAGACGAGGCGGAGTGCGCCTTCGTCCGGTGGAGCGAGCAAGCCGATGTCGAGGAGGACGATCCTTCCCGCGACTCCGCGCCCGACCAGGAGGCCGCGCTTCATCGTGCCGAAGGTGAGGGTGAGATCGGCCCGCACCGAGTGGGTCGCGTCACCGCCGTCGGCGTCGAGCCCGCTCGGCACATCCAGCGCCACCACCGTCGCGCCCGCATCGCGAGCGGCGTTCACGGCGGCGATCGCCGCCGCCACCTCTCCGCGCGGTGCGCCTGACGAGCCGGTGCCGAGGAGGGCATCGATGATGAGCGGCGGCGCGGCCGGCGGCTCCCGCTCCACCAACGGTTCGGCGAGGGCTCGCTCGGCCTTCGCGTCGTCGGTGCGCGCGTCTCCCGCCGCGACGACGCGCACGCGCACGCCGGCCGCCGCCAGGGCGCGCGCCACCACCCAACCATCGCCGCCGTTGTTCCCGGGCCCGACGTAGATCGCCGCCGGCTCGCGCAGGAGCGAGGCGTAGCGGCGCGCGATCTCGGACGCGGCGGCCGCGCCGGCGCGCTGCATGAGGGCCCGCGAGGGGACGCCGGCGGCGATCGTCGACGCGTCGAGCGCCGCACTCTCGCGCGCCGTGGTCACGCGTGCGAGGGGAATCATGCGTGCAGCGGGGCGCAACGAGAGACGCGGCGGAGGCCCACGGAGCCGCCGCCGCACATTCCGCCCACGTTCGCGGTCATTTATGTGATTGGCTGATCGTCCGCCCGAAGCTGATCTCGCCGTTGTCGATCCGGATGTTGAATCCGCACTCCGGATTGCTGCACACCCAGGCTTTGTACGTTATCGGCGCGCCGTCACGCCCATAGTCGCTGAGTGGGAGCATCACACCCTTGGCGCATTTCCGACAATCCGGCAGCTCGCGAGTCTCCATCGAACCTCACCTCCTCCCGGCTTACGCGCACCGACTCGCCCGCGATGCGCACCCCGGAGGACTCACACCGCGAGCACGCGACCCCACGGGTAGTCCCGGTCGAACGCATCGTCGAACCCGAAGACATCCGCAAAATCTTCACGCACATCCGTCGCCTGGCTGATCAAGAACCCGCACTCGACGAGGGTGAAGACGATGTCGCCAATGTCGGCGGTCGAGCGGATGCCCCAGTGCTCCAGCACAAGTCGAGCCATCAAGCCGTACTGCTCGAGGGCGAGATCACGGCAGGCGTGCGCCAGCTCGCGTCCATCGACGTGCCGGCGCTCCGGGAGCCGGGACTGCGAATACTCGAGGGCGGCGAGCACGAAGAGATACGCGCGCTCGTCGAACCGCGTCTCGCGCAGTCGAATACGGTCCATCACTCCCTCGCGAAAGCACTGCTCCGCCACTGGCACGTCCTCGGTCAAACCGTCCTCGCTCCGGCCACCCGTCGGGGTGGCAGACACGTGCCTAAGATGACGCGCGAGACGGGATTTTACAACCGGCTTGGCACGGGACGAATGTTCAGCCCGACGCGGCAAGTGACGGTGCCGCACGAGGCTGCGAGCTTGGCGGTGCGGCCGCGCGTTCGGCGGCCGCCACATCCCGAGTCAGCGTGCGACGGGCTCTTCCACCGGTGTATAGAGCGGGAAGGCCGCAGCCAGCTCGCGCACCTGAGCGCGCACTCGCGTCAACGCGGCCTCGTCGTCAGGCTTCGCCAGCGCGCGGTCGATCAACTCGGCGATCGTCCGCATCTCGCTCTCCGTCATCCCACGCGTGGTCACGGCGGGGGTGCCGATGCGAATGCCGCTCGTCACGAAGGGAGACTGCGTCTCCTTGGGCACCGTGTTCTTGTTGACGGTGATGCCGGCGTGATCGAGCACCTTCTCCGCCACCTTCCCGGTGAGTCCCTTGTTCCGCAGGTCCACCAGCATCAGGTGCGTGTCGGTTCCGCTGGACACGACCTGGAAGCCGCGCTCGATGAGGGAGGCGGCGAGCGCCTTGGCGTTGCGGATGACCTGCGCGCAGTAGGTGGCGAAGGACGGAGCGAGCGCCTCTCGCAGCGCGACGGCCTTGGCCGCGACGACGTGCATCAGCGGACCCCCCTGCGTGCCGGGGAAGACAGCCTTGTCGATCCCCTTCGCGTGCTCCTCCCGACAGAGAATGAGGCCGCCCCGGGGTCCGCGAAGGGTCTTGTGAGTGGTGGTCGTGACCGCGTCGGCGTGTGGAACCGGCGAGGGATGCAGTCCGGTGGCCACGAGCCCGGCGATGTGGGCCATGTCGACCATGAAGATGGCCCCTACTTCCTTTGCGACCGCGGCGAAGGCGGGGAAGTCGAGGGTACGCGCGTAGGCGCTGGCGCCGGCGAGGATCAGCTTCGGTCGATGCTCCAAGGCCAGCGCTCGCATCCGGTCGTAGTCGATGAAGCCGTCGTCGTTCACGCCGTAGTGGACGGCGCGGTAGAGCAAGCCTGACGAGTTGACCGGCGACCCGTGGGTCAGGTGGCCTCCCTGCGAGAGATCGAGACCGAGAAAGACATCGCCCGGCTTGAGGAAGTGGAGCATGACCGCCGCATTGGCCTGCGCGCCCGAGTGCGGCTGCACGTTGGCATGATCGGCGCCGAAGAGCTTCTTCGCCCTCTCGATCGCCAGCGTCTCCACCACGTCTACGTACTCGCATCCACCGTAGTACCGCTTCCCGGGGAGGCCTTCCGCGTACTTGTTCGTGAGCGGAGAGCCCATCGCTTCCATCACCGCCGGCGAGACGAAGTTCTCGCTGGCGATCAGCTCGAGGCCGTCGCCCTGGCGATGGATCTCGTCATCGATCGCCTTGGCGACTTCGGGATCGGCGGCCTTGAGCGCCGCACCCGGCGGGCGGAACTCCCAGTTGGTCCAGAGCATGGCGGAGCGAGTTGGGGTTGGCTCGGAGGCGAACGCAATCCGGGCGCGGGAGCTCGGCGCGCACCGTCTTGCTACATCCTACCCGCTTCTCGGCGGCGCGCGACCCTCAGCTCCGAACCCGGATCAGCGATTCGGCCATTGTGGCCTAGTCTTCACCAGGGAGGCGACCGCCCTCAACCGCCGTTCGGCCAGGCGGTCGGCTGCCTCGTGGGCCGGGATCCCGTCGGCCCGCGCGATCTCGAAGACGCCCAGCGTCGTGGCGTAAATCTCGTCGGCCTTGCGGAGCGCCCGCTGCGCGTCCCAGCCGGCGAGCTCGCTGTACACGTTGATGACACCCCCCGCATTGGCCACGTAGTCCGGCGCGTAAAGGATTCCGCGCTCCTCCAGAGCGACGCCATGGCGCTCCTCGAGCAGCTGGTTGTTCGCCCCGCCGGCTACGATCTCCACCTTGAGCTGCGGGATCGTCTTGTCGTTGATGATCGCCCCCAGCGCGCAGGGGGCGAAGATGTCGGCCTTGACCCCATAGATCTCCCCGGGCTCGACGGCCCGCGCGCCGGCGCTCTCCACCACGCGCTTGACGCGCTCCGCGTCGATGTCGGTCACGATGAGGATCGCGCCCGCCGACTTCAGCTCCAGCGCCAGGTGGCGGCCAACGTTCCCACACCCCTGCACGGCGACGGTCTTTCCGGCGAGCGAATCGCTCCCCCACCGAAACTTCGCCGACGCCTGGATCGCCCGGAACACTCCGTGGGCGGTCACCGGCGACGGATCACCGGACCGGCCGGCCAGTCCGGCGACATATTCCGTCTCCATGTGCACGAAATCCATGTCGCTGGTGCTGGTGCCCACATCTTCCGCCGTCACATAGCGACCACCGAGGCTGTCGACGAACCGGCCATGGGCGCGGAAGATCATCTCCCGGTTCGTCTGACGGTTGTCGCCGATGATGACCGATTTCCCACCGCCGAGATTGAGTCCGGCGACGGCGTTCTTGTAGGTCATCCCTCGGGCGAGGCGGAGCGCGTCGATCAGCGCCTCGTCCTCCGTGGCGTAGCTCCAGAAGCGCGTGCCGCCCAGAGCGGGACCGAGGGTGGTGCTGTGGATCGCGATGATCCCCTGGTAGCCCGCGGACGGGTCGCTGCCGAGGACGAGCTGCTCATGGCCTAGCTCGGCCATCCGCTCGAAGAGGCCGGTGGCGGTCGATGAGGTTGCCGATACGGTGAGGGTCATGGTGGCCCGGTCAGGACGAGGTCTTCACTCTCCGCGCGCAAAGAGCTCGCGCGCGATGACGATGCGCTGTATCTCGGACGTTCCTTCGTAAATCTCGGTCACCTTCGCGTCGCGGAACAGACGCTCCACCGGGTACTCCTTCACGTAGCCGTACCCGCCGAAGATCTGGATCGCCTGGGTCGTGACCCACATGGCGGTCTCGCTGGCGAAGAGCTTGCTCATGCTGCTGAACTGGGTGATCGGCTCCCCCCGATCTTTGGCCGCCGCGGCGGCGTAGAGGAGCGCGCGCGAGGCGGTGATGCGGGTGGCCATGTCGGCGAGCTTGAACTGGATCGCCTGGAACTCCTTGATCGGCTTGCCGAACTGCCGGCGCTCCGCTGCATAACGAGTGGCGTGCTCGAGCGCCGCGCGGGCGATGCCGAGAGCCTGGGCCGCGATGCCGAGCCGGCCATTGTCGAGCGACTGCATCGCGTAGACGAATCCCTTCCCCTCGCCGCCGAGGAGATTGGCCGCGGGGACGCGCAGGTTGTCGAAGACCAGCTGCACCGTCGGCGACGCCCGCAGCCCCATCTTGTCCTCCTTCTTCCCGACGTGGAATCCGGGGAGA
This sequence comes from Gemmatimonadaceae bacterium, assembly GCA_035623475.1. Classification (GTDB taxonomy): domain Bacteria; phylum Gemmatimonadota; class Gemmatimonadetes; order Gemmatimonadales; family Gemmatimonadaceae; genus DASPTK01. The sequence continues at coordinate 8,609 of DASPTK010000004.1, forward strand.
TCGGGGGTCACGATGAAGGTGCTGATCCCGCGCGCCCCGCGCCGCTCGGCGGCGCTGTCGGTGCGCGCCATGACGAGAATGACCTCGGCGTCGCTCCCGCTGGTCACCCAGGCCTTCGTGCCGTTGAGGACCCAGCAGTCGCCGTCGCGCTCGGCCTGCATGCGGAGCGACGCCGCATCGGATCCAGCCTCCGGCTCGGAAAGCGCGAACGCGCCGAGCATCTCGCCACGCGCCATCGGACGCAGGAAGCGCTCGCGCTGCTCGGCCGTCCCCCACCGCAGAATCATCTGCGTGGGGAGCGAATTGTGGACGCTCATCGCGACGGCCACCGAGGCATCGACCGCGGCGATCTCCTCGAGGGCGACGAGGTAGGTGCACGTGTCGAGACCGAGGCCGTCGTACTCCGGCGGAAGGAGCATCCCCAAGAAGCCCAGCTCCCCCATGCGCGCGAGGACGCCCCGATCGAAGGTCGCCTGACGATCCCACAGGTCGCTATGCGGCGCGATCTCGGAGCGGGCAAATTCGGCCGCCGTGCGCTGGATCTCGCGCTGCTCTTCAGTCAGGGGGATGAGGGCCCAGGACACGGCTCGTCCTCAGTACTGGTAGAATCCGCGGCCGGTCTTCCGGCCGAGCCAGCCCGCGGCGACGTACTTCCGAAGCAGCGGACAGGGGCGGTACTTGGGATCGCCGAGTCCGCGCTGCATGACCTCGAGGATGGCGACGCAGGTGTCCAGGCCGATGAAATCGGCGAGGGCGAGAGGTCCCATCGGGTGATTCATCCCGAGCTTCATCACCGTGTCCACCGTCTCCGCGCTCCCGACGCCCTCCATCACGCAGTACACCGCCTCGTTGATCATCGGCATGAGCACGCGGTTCGACACGAAGCCCGGATAGTCGTTCACCTCGACGGGCGTTTTCCCCACGCCGCGCGTCAATGCCACGACGCGCTGCGTCGTCTCGTCCGACGTCGCCAGCCCTCGGATGACCTCGACGAGCTGCATCAACGGCACCGGGTTCATGAAGTGCATGCCGATAACCTGCGGCGCCCTCTTCGTCCGCGCGGCAAGCTCGGTGATCGAGATCGAGCTGGTGTTCGAGGCGAGGAGGGCCGGCGCGGGGGCCAACCGGTCGATGTCGGCAAAGAGCCGGAATTTCAGCTCGGGATTCTCGCTCGCCGCCTCCACCACGAGGTCCGCCCCACCGATGGCATCCAGTGCCTGAGACGAAACGATGCGTGAGAGCGCGGCTGCGCGCGCTTCGGCGTTCAACGATCCCTTGTCCACCAGCTTGGCGGTGCTCTTTTCGATGCCGGCGCGAGCGCGCGAGAGCGCGTCGCTCGCGACATCGATGATCGTGACCGGGTGGCCGGCGACGGCGAACACTTGAGCGATCCCGCTCCCCATCTGACCGGCACCGACGACCGCAACGCGCTCAGGCATCGGCCGCCCCGCCGTCGACTGAGCCGGGATTGCGCGACCGCCATGCCCAAAGGGCGGCCAGGCCGGCTGTCATCCCGAGCGCCGCCGCCACTCCTCCTTCGGGACCCCACTGGCCACCCGTGAGCCAGTCCGGTCCGGAGTTGCCGATCGAATAACCGGGGACGGGCACGGGCACTCCGCTCACGCGCGCGTGGAAGAGCCCGAGCATCGTCCAATTCCAGGCGAAGTGAGCCATCCACGCGGCGTAAAGTGACCCGGTCGCAACCAGAATCCCGCCGAGGAAGAGTCCGGCGAGCACAACCACAAAGATCGGGAGGAGTCTGACATTGGGGTTGGCGACGTGCCCCATCCCGAAGAGGAGGCTCGTAGCGAGCAGAGCGACCTGCCATCCGCCGGCTCGCCGCAGGACGGCGAAGATGTAGCCGCGCGACGTCATCTCTTCAGCCAGAGCCTGTGGAAGGAAGAAGAGTCCGCTGCCTAGCGCGAAGACGGCGAGTGACTCGCCAGGCGCGTTCCCCGGTCCAACAGCGAGCCAGTGCGCCGCCAGCAAGACGCCACACGGAATACCGATTCCGAGGAGGCCGAGGGCAAACCCGATTCCGAGCGCGCGCGGCGAGAGTTGTCGTGCGCCGAGCCCTACCTCGGACCAGGGGAGGCGGTCGACCCATCGGAGCATGACGAGGTGGGCGAAGAGCACAGCAGCGAGGAGGGAGCTGACACCTATGACCTGATATGCCAGTGCTCGCCAAGGCCAGGGAATCGAGCGCGGCCGGACCACCGTGACGAGGAGCCACGCGCCGACGCGCCAACAGAAGAAGGCGACAAGACAGAAGCCGAGAAGGCGCCAGATCGGGCGGAGGAGCCCCGACGGTGGCGGCTCATAAAACAAATCGCGCGCCGTCAATGCGGCGCGCGAGTGGAGCGGGAGGGCGAGAGGAGCGCGGCGAGGAAGGCCTTGATCGCGTCGACCGCCACAAAGGGGACGGATCCGAGAGTGAGTGCTGACCTGAAATTACCTGTTATGACGGTTAGCTGCGCGATGCCGCCCGCATAGATCGTTGCAATAGCAAGCCCAGCAGCGATTGCTTTCCCTGCATATCCATGCGCCCGCCGTCCGAAGTAACCTGCAATAACAGCTGCAGCAGGATACGCCAGCAGATAGCCACCAGTCGGACCAGCGAGCCGAGCGATCCCGGGCGACCCAATCGGTGCGAAGACTGGCACACCCATCGCCCCCAGAAATAGGTAGAGCAGCATGCTTGCCGCTCCCCACGTCGGACCGAGCCAGAGCCCGGCGAGCGCGACCGCCAACGGCTGCAAGCTCATCGGTACCGGAGTCCCGGGGATCGGAATCGCGACCTGCGAAGCGGCCGCCAGTGCTGCCACGAAGCCGACCACGCCGAGCACAGTGATCTGGCGGTCGCGAACCTCGATCGAGGAGATCGGCGGAGTCATCACGAGAGTCGCTCCACACTGAGGGCCACAGCATTCCCGCCGCCCAGGCAGAGCGTCGCCAGCCCCGTCTGGGCATCGCGATCACGCATCGCGTAGAGCAGCGTCGTGAGCACGCGCGCGCCACTCGCCCCGATCGGGTGACCGAGCGCGATGGCGCCGCCGTTCACGTTCACGCGATCCCAATCCCAGCCGAGGGCCTTGCCGTCGGCCAGCGCCTGGGAGGCAAAGGCTTCGTTCGCCTCGATGAGGTCGAAGTCGCCGATCGTCGTGTGCGTACGGCGCATCAGATTCTCGACGGCCACGATCGGGGCGAAGAAGAGATCCCGCGGCTCGCCACCTCCCGTCGCGTACCCGGTGATCCGCGCCATCATGGTCAGCCCGTGCGCCCTCGCGTACTCCTCGGAAACGACCACGAGCGCCGAGGCTCCGTCGTTCAAGCCCGGGGCGTTCCCGGCCGTGACCGTCAACTCGTCAGGCTTCATGTCGCGCGGCGCATCCTTCGGGAAGGCAGGCTTGAGCTTGGAGAGCTGCTCGAGCGACGTGTCGCGTCGCGGCGCCTCATCGACGCAGACGGTGCTCGCGCCGCGCTTCCCCGGGAGCTCGACGCCCACGATCTCGTCGGCGAAGCGCCCCTCGTCGATCGCCGCGATCGCCTTACGGTGCGAATGCAGCGCGAACTCGTCCTGCATCGCCCGCGTGATCCCCGCCTTCTTCGCCGTGTACTCGGCATGTCCGCCCATGTGCACGTCGCAGAACGAGCACCAGAGCCCATCGCGAATGAGTCCATCCACGAGAGGCTGCTCGCCCAATTTCACCCCCGCCCGGTGGCCGGTGACGTAGTACGGCGCGTTAGACATCGACTCCATGCCGCCCGCGACCACCACCTGCTGATCCCCGGCGCGAATCGATTGCGCGGCGAGCATCACGGCCTTGAGGCCGGAGCCGCAGACCTTGTTCACGGTCATTGCCGGGACGGCGGCGGGCACTCCACCCTTGATCGCCGCCTGCCGGCCGGGCGCCTGCCCGACTCCGGCCTGGACGACGTTCCCCACGATCACCTCATCGATGTCCTCGAGAGCGACGTGGGAGCGCTGGAGAGCGGCGCGAATCGCGATGGCTCCGAGCTCCGGCGCGCTGAGGGAGGCCAGAGATCCGAGGAACTTCCCGATCGGAGTTCGCGCCGCGCTGGCGATGACGGGGGTGCGGCTGGTGTCGCTCATGGCTCTCGGCGTACCACGCTCGGACGGAAAATGGAGAGAGGACAGTCACCCTCGCCGTAAAAGCTACGCCGCGCGGCACCCGCGAACAACGACCGGCGATGCCGAACGCCGCCTGCCAGGCTTCGGCAGGCGGCGAGATCGGCATCCGTTCGCGATCACCCGGTCCGGCTCCCGGCGCTCAATGGCCGGGCGGCCTCGCGATGAGGGGCAGCACCATCACGATTCCGCCTGTTGTCTTCTGGGACTGGACGGTGACGACCGGCACCAGCACCGATCCGAAATCCGTGCCAGGAGGAGGAGTTGCGCGAAGCGCGTAGGTGCCCGGGAGCACGAATGGAAAGAGGAAATTGCCCGATGCATCCGTGATCGCAGTGGCGAGAATATTGGCGGGGTTGCTGTCATCGAGCAGCGTCCCGGCACGAAGGAGCTCGACCGTGGCCGCCGGCTGCGGCGGCCCAATGTTGGTGCCCTGACGAACGGTGCCGGAGATCGACCCGGTGATGTCGCGAGCAACGGCATGAATGACGGGTTTGAACAGCACGCCATTCTTCTCTACGGAGTTGCCACGAACCACGAAGCTCTTACTCAGGTCGAAGTCGAGAACCATGACGGTCCCGTTCTCGACCAGATGAATCGGCTCCGCGAGATCGATCTTGATTCCGGTTCGCCCGGCACTCGGAAACTTGATTCCGGGCCTCGAGTCACCCGTGAGGACCGTTCCGTCCTTCAGCGTGATGCTGGAGCGGTCCGTGTCCAGAATGAGACGGAAGGCGTTGTAGGTCCCGGTCGGCAGGGTCGACTGACCGAGATTGGTGGTCGTGCCATTCTGAAGCGAAAAGAGATTGATCGAGCGGTCGGGGCGCGCGATCGTCACCCAGCCGCGCGAGGGATCGCGATTGTCGCTGTCCTGGTCGACGGATTCGTCGTTGCTGACGCAATCGTCGTCGCCGCCGCAGGTGCCCGCGCTCGAGGTGTCCGCGAACCGCGCGTCGATACGCACGATCCAGAGATCCACCCGTGCAACGTCGGAAATGGGGAGCTGCCCGTCCGTCAGGACAACGCTCAGCGTGCCGGAGCCCGACGCAGTGCCGGCGCTGTCGCCATGGCAGGCGGTTACCAGGAGTGCTCCTACCGCAGCAACCGACACCGCAACTCTTCCGGTTCGCATCGCAGCCTCCGAGTCGACGCCCCGACCTCGCTTCGCGCGCGTGCAACGACTTCGCCACTTCAAGAATCGATCGTGGCGCACGCTCGAAGTAATGAGGAGCGTCACATAAGCGACTCGGGCGCGCATACGCAAACGCCATCGACGCGAGCACATGACTCAGAACGTGGCGCCCTAGCGACCAGGACCGTGACTCGCTCGGTGCCCGCGGTTGCAGGCACTCCACGGCCTCGTAGATTGCAAAGATTCCTTAACTCAGCCGACCGGAGAGTGCGACGATGGCGATGCGTAGCGTACCGCGGCGTGATGGGACCGTACTTCCCCGCCTCGCACTGGCGATCCTGCTCTTCGTTCTGACCCCGCCTGCGGCCAGGGCCCAGATCGGCGACATGGTGAAGAAAGCCGCCAAGACGGCGACCGCGAACCCGACCACGAACCCTGGACAGAACCCCAACGCGAAGCCGTCGACAGCCTTCGGTCCCGAGCTCACCGAGGAGTCGCTCATCGGCGTGCTCAAGGGGCTCACCGCCACGCAGCAGACTCTGGCGCAGCGGGATGAACTCGCCAAGCAGCGCGACGACGCGTACAAGAAGCAGAGCGCGACGCTCCAGGGGCACGACGCCGACCGGCAGGCGTGGGACCAGGCGAACCGGAAGGTCAGCGACTGCCGCCGGAATGTCTTCAGCGATCAGGACAAGAAGCGGCAGCAGATCATTCAACAGAAGCAGCAGCAGATGATGTCGGACCCGGCACAGCGGAACGCGATGATGGCGGATGTCGCCGCGTTCCAGCAGCAGATCCAGCCGATGCAGGCAAAGGGCGACACCGCCGGAATCCGGAAGGCGACGCAGGACTACCAGCGGAAGATCATGGGACCCGGCTTCGATCCGAAGGCGGACACTGCGGAGGCGGACAAGCAGTGTGGCGCCGAGGCTCCGAAGCCGGCGTGGATGGTGGAAGCCGAGAAATACGGGGCGCAGGCTGACGCGCTCAATGGGAAGATTCGCGACACCGAGTCGAAGGCTCAGAGCGATGGGGTCGCGGCGAGCGGGATGAGCGCTCAGCAGTACGCGGCGGGGCGCGAGCGCGTTCTCAACTGGTATCGCGGCGGGCCGAACCACACCAACGTGCAGAATTTCAGCCAGTCGGAGAGCGACCTGCTCAACAAGCACAAGTCCGAGATCGATAAGCTGTCCAACGTGTTGACGTGAGGCGTCGTCGCGTGCTGGCTCTGGCCGGCACGCTGGTGGCGCTCGGCGCCGGCCGTCCCTCGCCGGCGCAGACCGATCCGTCGCAGCCGCTTCCATCCTCGACGCTCTCGGTGAGGACCGGAAGCGGCTGGCGCATCTGGTGGAGCGCGGATCGGGCACCCACGCAGTGGGGCGCCGACACACTCGTCACGGGGCTCATGCGCTGGCGGAGGGCCGCCCGAGGCGTCCGGTGGGCGGAGCTCCCGATCGCCGGGTCCGGCGAGGCCTGGCGCACGCGCGTCATCGTCGCGCGACTCGACCCGCGACAGCTCGTGCTCTCGCTCGATACGGCCTTCACGCCAAGCGCGCGCGCCGACTGGAGCCTCGACCGAGTGCCTGACGACGCGGTCTTCGCGGTGAACGCCGGCCAGTTCGTGGAGGCGATGCCGTGGGGATGGGTCGTTCTCGGCGGACATCGATTCCTGCCGCCGGCGCGCGGGCCGCTGGCCGTCGCCCTCGTCTGGGACTCGGCCGGCGACCTTCGCTGGCAGCCGGCCGACGACGTCGCTCGCGATCCACCGCCGGGCACCGTGTGGGCCTTCGAGTCCTACCCCGTCCTCCTCGCAGCGGGACGCATTCCGGCGCCGCTCCAATCGCAGGGGCGTGGTGTGGACCTCGCACACCGCGATGCGCGCCTGGCCCTCGGCCGACTCTCGTCAGGCGATCTGGTCATCGCCCTGACGCGCTTCGACGCGATGGGAGAGTCGTTCGGTGCGATCCCCTTCGGGCTGACCGTGCCGGAGATGGCCGCGCTCATGGGAGCCCTCGGCTGCGTCGATGCCGTGCTCCTCGACGGCGGGATTTCGGCGCAGATGCTCGTGCGCGACGCGGACGGCGCGACGCACGCGTGGCGGGGGATACGCACGGTGCCGCTGGCCCTCGTTGCGCGAGAGCGCACGGCGCGTCGCTAGCGCGCGGGCGCAGCCTCCGGGGCCCCGAGCGCGCGCGTGCGCACCTCTTCGCCGAGGCGCGCCACGAGATCGGCCACCGGCATCACCTGCGGCTTCTGCTCCCGCCCCAACCGGTGCTCGCGCAGCGCCACCGTCCCCGCCTCCGCCTCCCGCTTCCCGACGATCGCCATGTACGGCGTCTTCAGCCGCTCGGCCTCGGCGATCCGGTAGTTGAGCGTCTGGGCGCGATCATCGAGCGACGCCCGCAAGCCGGCTGCCGTCGCGGCGGCGGCCACCGTGGCCGCCGCTCCGCGCACTTCGTCGGTGATCGGAATGACGCGCAGCTGCTCCGGGGCAAGCCAGAGCGGGAAGGCGCCGGCGTAGTGCTCGATCAGCCCGCCGACGAAGCGCTCCATCGAGCCGACCAGCACCCGGTGGAGCATCACCGGGCGGTGTGGCGCGTTGTCGGGACCGATGTACTCGAGGCCGAAGCGCTCCGGCAGATTGAAGTCGAGCTGCACCGTCGGCCCCTGCCACTTTCGTCCGATCGCGTCGATGAGCTTGAAGTCGAGCTTCGGGCCGTAGAATGCCCCGCCCCCCTCATCGATCGTGAACGCCACCCCACGCTCCTCGAGCACGCGCCGGAGCGTGCACTCGGCGTTCGTCCACACCTCGGGGCTCCCCATCGCGTTCTCCGGCCGTGTGCTCAGCTCGATCGTGTACGGGTAGCCGAAGGTCGTCAGCATCTCGTGCACCAGGTCGAGAAGCCGCTCCACTTCGTTAGGTACCTGCTCCGGCGTGCAGAAAACGTGGGCGTCGTCCTGGGTGAAGCCGCGCACGCGAAGCATACCGTGGAGCACGCCACTTCGCTCGTAGCGGTAGACGGTGCCGAATTCGGCGTAGCGCAGCGGGAGATCGCGGTAGGAGCGCTGGTGCGACTGGTAGATGCAGATGTGCCCCGGGCAGTTCATCGGCTTCGGACGGTAGGCGGCGCCCTCGACGTCCATCGGCGCGAACATCCCCTCCTTGAAGTTCACCAGGTGCCCCGAGATCTCGAAGAGCTTCTCGCTCATGATGTGCGGCGTATACACGAGCTGATAGCCGTGGCGGAGGATCAGGTCGCGCTCGAAGTTTTCGATCTCGTTCCGGATGATCGAACCGCGCGGATGCCAGAGGATGAGGCCGGGACCCACGCGCTGATCGGTGGAGAAGAGATCGAGCTCCTTGCCGAGCAGACGGTGATCGCGGCGCTTCGCCTCCTCGAGGCGGTGCAGGTAGGCGTCCAGCTCGTCCTGCGTGAACCACGCCGTGCCATAGATGCGCTGCAGCTGCTGCCGATGCTCGTCGCCGCGCCAATACGCCGGCGCCGTGTGGAGGAGCCGGAAGTGCTTGATGCGCGAGGTGTCGGGAACGTGTGGGCCGCGGCAGAGATCGACGAACGGGCCATCGGTATAGACCGAGATGATCTCATCGTCGCTGAGCTCGGAGAGGCGCTCGAGCTTGAGCGGATCGTCGACGAATCGCTTCTGCGCCTCGGAGCGACTCACCTCCTCACGGACGAAGGGGAATTTCTCCCCCGCCGCCTTCTTCATCTCTCCCTCGAAGGCGGCGAGATCGTCCGGCGTAAAGGGCTGATCGACCTCGAAGTCGTAGTAGAATCCGTCCTCGATGGCGGGTCCGAAGCCGATCTTGGCGGCCGGCCGGAGCCGCCGCACGGCGGTCGCCAGAAGGTGCGCCGCCGAGTGTCGGAGCACCGCCAGCGCGCGGGGATCTTTATCGGTGAGGACGCGAAAGCTCCCCCCTTCGCGCAGCGGCGTCACCAAATCCTGAATCGAGCCGTTGACCTCGACGGCGATCGCCGCGCGGGCGAGACCGGGGCCAATCGACGCCACGACATCGCGCGGCAGCGTGCCGGCGCTCACGTGCCGTTCGGATCCGTCGGGGAGAGTGAGAGTCAGCTCCTCGGTGGGTCGATCGATCATCGGGAAGAGGGCATCGGGTGGTGCGCGGAAGCGGTGGGTGGCCTTCTTCTTGCACGTCTCGCAGCCCGCGCCCAAGCGAAGTTATCCTTTCGCGACTACCTACGCCACGGGTACATCGATGGGTCGGAATCCTCTTCGCGATCGAGACTCGGCGCTCCCTCGCCTGCTCGGTGCTCTGGCCCTGGGTGCCCTCGCGGGGTTCGCCATCGGAGTCGCTCTCGCGCACCGTTCGGGCGGACTCGATGGCCTCCGTCGCCGCGTGCGCGGCGGGTCGTTGCGACAGCCGACGCTCGCTGACGAGGAGCTGCACGCGCACACCGACTCGCGCCCGGCCGACGCCAATGGAGAGCTGGAGGCGGCAGTGCTCGACGCTTTCCGTATGGCTGACGTTCTCAAGGAGCGTCCGATCGACATCGGTGCGGCCGGCGCGGGCGTGATCGAGCTTTCCGGATGGGTGGAGAGCGAGAGCGTGTCGCAGCGTGCGGCGGACCTCGCGCGCAGCGTGAGCGGTGTGGTCACCGTCGTCAACCGACTCACGATCGGCACTCCGGACGCTCCCGACGAGAGGAACGAGGCGCTCGACTAGTCGCTCCGGTTCTGCCCGCTCGCTCGCGGCGCTAAATTCCGCCGCATGACGAGCGAGCTCTCTCCGCAATACCAACCGGCAGCGATCGAGCGCGACATCTACGCGCGATGGCTCGCCGACCGTGCGTTCATCGCCGAGCCGTCGAGCGTGACTGCGGCTCGGCCGGCGTTCACGGTCGTCATGCCGCCGCCGAACACGACCGCCGTGCTGCACATGGGGCATGGCCTCAACAACACGGTGCAGGATGTGATCGTGCGCTGGCGGCGGATGGCTGGCGACGAGACGCTCTGGGTACCGGGCACCGATCACGCCGGGATCGCGACCCAGAACGTCGTCGAGAAGCAGCTCGCGCAGGAAGGAGTCTCGCGCTTCGACCTCGGCCGCGAGGCCTTCGTGCAACGCACGGTCGACTTCGTCGAGCGCACCGGCGGCATCATCCTCCAACAGCTGGAGGCGATCGGCGCGTCGTGCGACTGGTCGCGCACCGCCTATACGCTCTCCCCTGAGCTGTCGCGCGCGGTGCGCGAGGCGTTCGTCCGCCTCTATGACGCGGGCCTGATCTATCGCGGCCATCGGGTGATTCACTGGTGCCCGCGCTGCCTCACCTCGCTGAGCGACGAGGAGGCCGAGGGACGCGAGACGCACGGAAAGCTCTACAAGATCGCGTACCGTATGGTCGGCTCCCCCGAGCAATCGCTCGTCGTCGCCACCACGCGACCGGAGACGATGCTGGGCGACGTCGCCGTCGCGGTGAACCCGGCCGACGGGCGCTACCGGAGCCTGATCGGCAAGCGGGTGATCCTTCCGCTGGTGGGGGTCGAGCTTCCCGTAACCGCCGACGAATACGCCGATCCCGAATTCGGCACCGGTGTGGTGAAGATCACTCCGGCGCACGACGCGAACGATTTCGAGGTGGGACGACGGCACGGTCTCCCCACGCCGGTGGTGATCGACGAGCACGGCGTCGTGCGAGAGGTCGAGGACGCCGCCGGTCGTGTGCCCGCGGAGGTGGAGGGACTCGACCGCTTCGAGGCGCGCGACCGGGTGGTCGAGCGCTTGCGCGCCGTCGGTGCGCTGGTCAGTGCCGAGCCGCACACGCACAACGTGCGATTCTGTTATCGCTGCGACACGGTGGTCGAGCCGCGGCTCTCCGACCAGTGGTTCGTGCGCATGGCACCACTCGCCGCGCCGGCCCTGGAGGCGGTGCGCGATCGAACGATCCGGATCCTCCCCGAGCGCTGGGAGGCCGTCTACGTCAACTGGCTCGAGGGAATCCGGGATTGGAACATCTCGCGCCAGCTCTGGTGGGGGCACCGCATACCGGTCTGGTACTGCGATCGTTGCGGGGGCGAGCCGATCGTGAGGCGGGAGGACCCGGAGAAGTGCGAGAGGTGCGGTGGACCGGTGCGGCAGGACGAGGACGTGCTCGACACCTGGTTTTCGTCGTGGCTCTGGCCTCTGTCGACCCTTGGCTGGCCGAATGAGACCCCCGACCTCGACGCGTTCTACCCGACGGACACGCTCGTGACGGCCCCCGAGATCCTCTTCTTCTGGGTGGCCCGAATGATCATGGCGGGGTACTACTTCCTCGCCCGCCCCCCCTTTCGCTCCGTCTACCTGACTGGCACCGTGCGCGATCTGCAGCATAGGAAGATGTCGAAGTCCCTGGGGAACGGGATCGATCCGTTGGATGTCGTGCGACTCTACGGCGCCGACGCGCTTCGCTATACGGTCCTCGCCGGGATGGGGCTCGGCACCGACGTCATGCTCGATCCGGACAACCTCGAGCAGTCCTTCTCGCCGGGGCGCAATTTCGCGACGAAGCTGTGGAACATCGGCCGATTCCTGCTCGCGAACATCGGCGAGGGGCCGGTGAGAGCCGTGAAGGACATCGAGCCCGAGCGCCTAACGCGGGCCGATGAGTGGATTCTCCACTGCGTCGACCTGGCTGTACGTGATTGCGAGGCGGCACTCGGGCCCGCCCGGCCGGCCGACGGCGCGCACTGGAGCGACCGCGAGCTCCGGGCCGGGCTTCGCCTCAACGAGTACATCGAGCGCGCGAGACGCTTCGTGTGGAACGAGCTCGCCGACTGGTATCTCGAGAGCACGAAGCAGCGGCTGGCGAAGCCCGACGAGGCGGAGGTGGCGCGTGCGGTTCTCGTCCACGTCTTCGATCAGGGACTGCGGCTGCTCCACCCGGCGGTGCCGTTCATCACCGAGGCGCTCTGGCAGCGGCTTCCCGTTCCGGGGCGGCGGCAGGGAGACCTCCTCGCCCGGGCGGAGTGGCCGACGGTCCGGTGGAGCGGCGCGGCGGTCGCCGGGTCTGCCGGGATGCGACGACGGAGGAGCGAGGAGAGATCGCGCGAGTTCGACTCGTTCGTGGTGGACACGGTAACCGCCATCCGGCGTCTGCGCGCCGAGTACAACGTGCCCCCTGGTACGGTCACCGATGTGGCTCTCGTGCCTGACGATCATGCCGCGACCGATCTGCGGGCGCTCGACGAGGAGCGCGCGCTCGTCGGGCACCTCGCACGCTCGAACGTGCGCGTGTCACAGACTGCGCCGACGGGCCCTTGGGCGCAGGAATTGATCGGCCCGCTCCACCTCTACCTCGGCTTGGCGGACGCCATCGACCTGGAGAAGGAGTGTGCCCGCCTGAGCAACGACCTCGCACAGCTGAACAAGCAGTTGGGAAGTCTCACGGAGCGGCTCTCCAACAAGCAGTTCACCGATCGCGCGAAGCCCGAGGTCGTGGAAGCCGAGCGACGCAAGCACTCCGAGTGGACGACACGGCGCGACCAGCTCGAGCAGAAGAAGCGGACATTGTGCGGCGCCTGATCCTGCTCGCCGCGGCGGCGGGCGTCATCGCCGCGTGCGCGCAGCAGGGCTTTCCGCCCGGCGGACCCGAGCTCAAGGTCCCGCCCAAGCTCCTGCGGATCAGCCCGGACAGCGATGCCGTCAACGTCCGCATCAAGGATGTGGAGCTCTGGTTCGACGCCGTTGTGAGCGAGAAACCCGCCGGCGCCACCGACCTCGCCGGACTCGTGCTCGTCTCACCGCGCGATGGTCCGCCGCACGTCGGCTGGCATCGGACCCGGCTCACGATTCGAGGAAAGGACGGGTGGCGGCCGAACACCGCCTATTCCGTCACCGTGCTCCCGGGACTCGCCGACCTCCACGGGAACGCGACCAAGCAGCCGATCAGGCTCGTCTTCTCGACCGGGCCGACGATCCCGAGCGGGTTCATCGCCGGCAACGCCTTCGATTGGGGGGGTGGAAAGCCGCTCGCCCGAGCGATGGTGAACGCCATCTCCCGACCGGATAGCATCGTCTACGTGGCGCGCGCCGACTCTTCCGGCAGATTCTTGCTCTCCCCACTTCCCGGCGGCGAGTACACTGTTCTGGCGTGGAATGACGCGAACAACGATCAGGAGCTGTCCCCGCGAGAGATGTGGGATTCCGTGCACATCACTTTGAGTGACACGGCGCGCACGGAAATCCTCGCCTTCGTGCACGACACGGTCGGGCCACGCATCTCCGCGGTCGATGTGCGCGACTCGGTGACCCTGCGCGTCACCTTCGACAAGCCGCTTCAGCCCAGCCAACCGATCGACACGACGGTGTTCGCGCTCTCGACTACCGATTCGACGCCCCTGGCAATCCGGCTCGTCCAGCCGTCAGCAGCTTTCGACAGGGCACGGCAGGACTCGCTCGCCAGGGTCGATACCGCCAAGGCTCGCGCCGACAGCGCGGCCGCGCTCAGGCAGCGCGCCGTGCAGAGGCGCTTCTCGGGCGACAGCGTCAGGCGTGTCGCCGCGCCGGTGCCGACCGCGAGTCGACCGACGCCGACCTCCGAGGTGATCATCGTGCCGGCGGTGCCTTTCGTGCCCGGCTCCTCGTACCGCCTGCAGGCAAAGGAGCTGCACAACCTGTTGGGCTACGCCAACTCGTCCGTGCGCACATTCACAGCGCCGAAGCCGACGCCCCTGGACTCGCTCAAGAAGGCGCGGGCGGCGCAGGCTGACTCCATCAAGCGGCGCGCTCCGGCACAGCCTCCGCGCCCCGACTCGTCGGCCCCACCGAGGCCTCCGACGGCGCAGCCTCCGGCGCAGCAGCGGCCACCATGGTGAGCGATCCGCGCCGGGCCCTGCCGAGCGTGAACGCGCTTCTCGAGAAATCTGCGATGCGCGACGTCGTCGCCCGCGCGCCACGCCCGCTCGTCACCAGCGCCGTTCGCGCGGCACTCGACGCCGCTCGCCGCGACCCGTCGCGCGCGCCGCGCACCGACGCGGAGTGGGCGGCAGCCGTCGACGCGGCGCTCGCGGAGCGCGAGCGCGCCTCCCTCCGCCCGCTGATCAACGCGACCGGCGTAGTCCTGCACACGAACTTCGGGCGCGCCCCGCTCGCCACCGCCGCACTCACGGCCATCGACGAGATCGCGCGCGGCTACACGAATCTCGAGTACGACCTCGACGCGGGCGAGCGGGGGAGCCGTTCGGTGCACTGCGTGGCGCTGCTACGCGAGCTCACCGGCGCCGGGGATGCGCTGGTGGTGAACAACTGCGCCGCCGCCATCGTCCTCGTCCTCAACACGCTCGCCTCGGGGCGCGAGGCGATCGTCTCGAGGGGAGAGCTGGTGGAGATCGGCGGCAGCTTCCGCATCCCCGACATCATGGCGAAGAGCGACGCCCGCCTGGTGGAGGTCGGAACCACCAACCGCACCCATCTCGCCGACTACCGCGCCGCCATCGGCGCCGCGACCGGCGCGGTCGTGAAGGTGCATCGCAGCAACTTCGCCCTCGAGGGCTACGTCGCCGAGGCGGGGGTACGCGAGCTGGCGCCTCTCTGCGCCGAGCACGGCATCCCGCTGGTTCACGACCTGGGGAGCGGACTGATGATGCGCCTCGACGCCTTCGGCCTCTCAGGAGAGCCGGTCGCCGCCGAGGCGCTGACCGATGGCGCAACGGTGGTCACGATGAGCGGAGACAAGCTGCTTGGCGGCCCGCAAGCGGGGATCATTCTCGGGCGCAGCGCGGTCGTGGCTCGCATGCGCGCCAATCCACTCGCTCGCGCGCTTCGGGTAGACAAGCTGACCTTGGCTGCGCTCGAGGCGACGCTCGCGCTCTATCGCGAGCCGGAGCGGGCGAGGCGAGAGATCCCCACGCTCGCGCTCCTCACCGCGCCGGTGTCGGGGCTTCGTGAGCGGGTCGAGCGCCTTGCCGGCGAGCTCACGCGCGCCGGCGTCAGCACCGACGTGGTGGCGAGCGAGGGGAGTGTCGGCGGAGGCGCATTCCCGACCGCCCGACTCCCATCGGTCGCGCTTGCGCTCGAGGGCGAGGCCACGCACCTCGACGCACGCCTCCGCGCGGGATCACCGCCGGTCGTCGGTCGCATCGTGGATGGCCGCCTCCTCCTCGATTGGCGCGCGCTCCTCCCTGACGAGGACGAGACGCTTCTCGCGACGCTCCGGCGCGAGCTCGCGCCGGAGCGGAGGGCTCGGCGATGAGTGAGGAACGCGAGTCGGCCCCGGTGGTGTCGGCGCTCTTCCTCGACCGCGACGGGACGATCAACGAAGACACGGCGCACGTCTCGAAGCCAGACAACGTCCGGCTCATCCCCGGCGCCGGGGAAGCCATCGCCCGGCTCAACGCTGCCGGAATCCCGGTGATCGTGGTGACGAACCAGTCGGGCATCGGGCGCGGGCTCTTCACCGTGGATGACTACGCGGCGGTGAGCGCGCGCATCGACGAGCTGCTCGGCGCGCTCGGGGCGCGGATCGACGCAACCTATGTCTGCCCGCACGCGCCGACCGACGCGTGCGACTGTCGGAAACCACGCACGCAGCTCTACAGTGAGGCGCGCGACGACCGCGGAATCGAACTCGCTCGGGCGTGGTTCGTTGGAGACCGGCTCCGAGACATCGAACCCGCCGCGGTTTTCGGGGGGCGTGGGATTCTCGTGCCACGCACATCGACCCCCGAGGAGGACATCGCCGCAGCACTCGCGCGCTTCTCGATCGAGGCGACACTCGAGGCCGCCGTCGCGCGGGCCCTCGGCGAGCCTCTTACCCCACCTTGGACGCCGCGCTAACATCCCGGCGCATGCCGACACGCATTGCGGTGCTGGCATCCGGACGCGGCTCGAATCTCCAAGCGTTGCACGAGTACCTCGTGCGCACGGGACAGGCGCGCGGCGCGCAGGTGGCGCTCGTACTCTCCGACAAGCCGGACGCGGGCGCGCTCGCCTATGCGCGTGGCCGGGGGATCGAGGCGGCGGCGCTCGACATGGGGACCGGGTATTCGGCGGGGCTCGCGATGATGCTGCACGATCGGGGAATCGACTGCGTTGTACTCGCGGGCTACCTCAAGCTCGTCCCCTCCGAAGTCGTCGAGACGTACCGCGGCCGGCTGATCAACACGCATCCGGCGCTCCTACCGGCTTTCGGCGGCCAGGGCATGTACGGCGAGCGCGTGCACCGGGCGGTGCTCGCCAGCGGAGCCCGAGTGAGCGGCGCGACGGTCCACTTCGTCGACGAGCAGTACGATCACGGCGCGATCATCGCTCAGTGGCCGGTACCGGTGTTCGACGACGACACACCCAAGACCCTGGCGGCGCGGGTGCTGCGGGTCGAGCACCGGCTTCTGCCGCCGGTGGTGGATGCGGTGGCTGCCGGGAGGATCACGCTCGGCGCCGACGGCCGCGCCCGCGGCTCCGGACGTCGGGGGTTCGAGCGCGCCGCGTTCGTGATGCACTCGCCCGCGGACGAGGAGCTGGCGCGCGAGCTCGAGGCGACGATCGATAGTTAGGCGGGGAACGGCGAGCCGCCGCGGCCTCCGCACCGAGAGGAGAAACGAGGGGCCCATGCCCAGAGCGCTGATATCCGTTTCCGACAAGAGGGGGCTGCTCGAGTTCGCCCGGCGGCTGGCGGCGCTCGGCTGGGAGATCGTGTCGACGGGCGGCACGGCACGCGCGCTCCGCGAAGGGGGCGTCTCCACGCGCGACGTCAGCGAGATCACCGGCGTCGAAGAGATGCTGGACGGCCGCGTGAAGACGCTGCATCCGGCGGTGCACGGCGGACTGCTGGCGAAGCGCGACGTGGCGGCGCACATGTCCGCTCTCGCCGAGCACGACATCGAGCCGATCGATCTGGTGGTCGTGAACCTCTACCCCTTCCGCGAGACGGCCGCCCGGCGTGGCGTGCTCCCGGAGGAGGTGATCGAGAACATCGACATTGGCGGCCCGTCGATGATCCGGTCGGCGGCCAAGAACTTCCACGCGGTGTACGTCGTGGTCGATCCTGCCGATTACCCGCAGGTGCTCTCGTCGATCGAGAGCCACGACGACGACCGGGACCTGAGGCGCTTCCTGGCCGGGAAGGCGTATGCCCATACGGCGTCGTACGACGCCGCCATCGCCACCTGGTTCGCCGCCGAGCGTGGCGACGAGTTTCCCGAGCAGATCGCGCTGTCCTTCGAGCGCGCTCAAGCCCTTCGCTACGGGGAGAATCCCGACCAGCGCGCGGCGTTCTACGTCGAGCGTGCCGGCGCGGGGCTGGCCGGCCTCAAGCAGCGCGGCGGGAAGGAGCTCAGCTTCAACAACCTTCTCGACCTGGAGGGCGCCCTTCTCGCCACCGACATGTTCGGCGACGAGACCTGCTGCGCCATCGTCAAGCACACCACGCCCTGCGGTGTGGCGGTGGCCGAGAGCCCGCTGGACGCGTACCAACGCGCGCTCGCCTGCGATCCGGCCTCGGCGTTCGGCTCCGTGATCTCGTTCAATGTGCCGGTCGATCAAGCCGTGGCGGATGCCGTCTCCAGCCTCTTCGTGGAGTGCCTCGTCGCCCCGCGCTTCACCGAGGAGGCGGTGGAGATCCTCGGGCGAAAGAAGAACCTGCGGATTCTCGAGGGGCGCGCGACCTGGGTGGCCGGAACGTTCGACTACAAGCGCGTGCGCGGCGGGCTCCTGGTGCAAGAACGCCCGCCCGCCGATATCGGCGCCGACAGCTGGCAGGTCGTCACGCGGCGTCCGCCGACCGACGCCGAGCGTGCCGATCTCCTCTTCGCCTGGCGCGCCGTGGCGAGCGTGAAGTCGAACGCGATCGTGCTCGCGCGCGGCGGCGCGACGATCGGGATCGGCGCCGGCCAGATGTCGCGCGTGGATGCGAGCTTCATGGCCGTGCACAAGGCGAAGAGTGCCGGCCACGACACCCGTGGGGCGGTGCTTGGCTCGGACGCCTTCTTTCCCTTCCGCGATGGCGTCGATCAGGCCGTGGACGCAGGAGTCACCGCGATCATCCAGCCGGGCGGCTCCGTGCGAGACGACGAGGTAATCCAGGCGGCGAACGAGAAGGACATCGCGATGGTGTTCACGGGGAAGCGCGTCTTCCGGCACTAACGCATTGATCTCGTGACGTGAGAGCACGGCGTTTACACGACGCGCGCCTCCCGCCATCTTGCGACGGTCGTACCCCGCCACCGGCGGGGTTTCTCGTCTCTGGACTCCACACACGATGAACCGATCGGCCGCGCCGGCCACCGATTCCCGCCCTTCCTACCTCGCCGCCAGCCTTACCTCGGTGGCGGTGTTCGTGCTCTACCTGACGACGCTCGCCCCGTCGACGGCAATGTGGGATACGAGCGAGTACATCGCCGCCGCCTACGTGCTGGGGCTCCCCCACCCGCCCGGGAACCCACTCTTCGTCCTGATCGGCCGCGTCTTCTCGATCCTCCCCATCGCGCCGAACGTGGCGATGCGCGTGAATATCCTGGCCGCGCTCACGAGCGCGGTGGCGGCGGGGATGTGGTTCCTCATCACCGAGCGCGTCCTGGCGGGGTGGCTCCCCGAGCGCTGGCAGCGCATCACCGGCGGAGTGCTGGCGGCGCTCATCGGCGCCACCGCATTTACGGTGTGGAACCAGTCGGTGGTGAACGAGAAGGTGTACACCGTCTCGCTGATGGGGCTGGCGATCGTCTCGTGGCTGACCGTTCGCTGGAGCGATGACCCGGACGGTCCGGCGGCAGACCGGCTTCTGGTGCTGATCGCCTATCTCCTCGGCCTGGGCTACGCCAACCACATGATGGGCTTTCTCGCCCTGCCGGCGGTGGGCGTGGCCGTGCTCGTCAGGCGGCCGACGACGATCCTGCGCTGGAAGCTGGTGCTGGCCTGCCTCGGCGCGCTGGCCCTCGGATTCACCCCCTTCCTCACCCAGCCGATACGCGCGGGCCACTACCCGCCGATCAACGAAGGCGAGCCGACGACCTGGACCGACTTCTGGTACAACTTCAATCGCGGACAGTACGGGAAGCCGTCGGTCTTCGATCGTCAGGCACCGTTCAGCGGCCAGATCGGGATGTACTGGATGTACTTCCGCTGGCAGTGGCTGCGCGACATGGCGGATGCCCGGCCCCGTCTGCAGAACGCCCTCGCCGCCTTCTACATGCTGATCGGGCTGATCGGCGGCTGGGTACACTGGAAGCGCGATCGTCGGTCCTTCTGGTACTTCGGCACGTTCATGTTCACGTTGACCGTGCTGCTCATCTTCTACCTGAACTTCAAATACGGGTACTCGCAGTGCCTGGCCGCCGGAAACGTGCCGGGGATGCCCTGCGAGGTGCGCGATCGCGACTACTTCTTCATCGTCAGCTTCTCCGCGTGGGGGGTCTGGGCTGCCCTGGGCCTGGTGTTCTTCTGGGAAGGAGCCGCCGAGCTGCTCGGCACGAGCGAGGTCAAGGTCGGGAAGACGACGGTGCAGCAGCCGCTCCAGCGCAGCTGGCTCGCCTCCACGCCGATCCTCGCCATCGCCATCCTTCCTCTCTTCGCCAACCGCTACCCGGCCTCGCGCGCCGGGATGACCGACACGCGCGACTTCGCGCACGACCTGCTCGATTCGGTCGAGCCGTACGGCGTGCTCATCACCGCCGGAGACAACGACACCTTCCCGCTCTGGTACGCCCAGGAGGTAGAAGGGATTCGGAAGGACGTGACCGTCCTCTGCACGTCGCTCCTCAACACCGATTGGTACGTCCGCCAGCTCGTGCGCCGTCCGGTGTACGAGTACGACCCGGCCACGGGGCCGGCGGTCTATCGCGACCGCAGTTGGCCGAAGCCCACCGGTTCGCCCCTCCACATGACGACGGCGCAGGCGGACAGCATTCCGCCGTACGTGGAGCTTCGTCAGGCACAACAATTCGACAAGGGCGAGATTCACGCGACCATCAAGCCGCGGCTGTTCGAGAAGGCGGACATCGTCGTCTTCCGCATCATCCGCGACGACTGGCCGAACCGCCCGTTCTACTTCAGCCGGACGACGGGGAGCTATCCACAGGAGCTCGGGCTCGGCTCGTACGTGCTGACGCAGGGACTCGCACGGAAGCTCCTCCCCTCGGTTCCGGTGCCGGGGAGGGACACGATGCTGCTGTCCGGCGAGGGGTGGTTCGACTTCGCCCGCACGCGCGCCCTCTGGGACCAGGATTTCCTCGGATACAAGGCGGTCATCAAGCGCGGCCGCTGGGTGGATCGCGCCTCGGTGGGGATCCCCTACCTCTATATCTCGACGGCCGCCACGCTGGCCGAAGCGGAGTCGGCGCGCGGCAACGAGGCAGGCGCACGAGCGCTGATGGAGACGGCCAACCGGGTGGCCGCGGCCACGGGTCTCGAGCAGATCTTCGCCGAGGCCACCGCTCCGGCCGCGCCCCCCACCCAGCCGACGGTAACGCTGCCGCTGGCCGACAGCACGCGCGTCGCCCCTCCGTCCAAGGCCCCCGCCACACGCAAGCGCCGGGACTCTGCAGCGAAGCACTGACCCGCGCCGCATGAGTCTTTAGGCATCCTCCTCCGGACGCCCGAAGAGCAGCTCGACGAGGGCGCGATCGTCCGGGCTCGTGAGCACGTAGACGTGGTCGCCGGGGGTGAGGACCGTGGTGCCTTTCGGCGCGATCAGCTCGCGCCCCCGCACCACCAGCGTCGCCGCCGCACCGGGCGGAAAGGGGAGCTCGGCGAGCGGCACGCCGGCCACGGCCAGCGCTTCGTCCACGTAGAACGAGAGGAGATCCCCCACCAGCGGCTCCCTCGACTCGATGTCGAGCACCGCCGGTGCCGACGGCGGCTCGTCGCTCGCCAGGCCGAGTCGGTTGGTCAGCCACCGCACCATCGCGCCCGGGATGAACGCGTTGACGACGACGATCACACAGACGAGGTCGAAGAGGCGCGTCGCACCGCGCACTCCGAGCAGCACCGGCGTGACCGCGAGGATGATCGGGACAGCGCCGCGCAGCCCCACCCACGAGATGTAGGCGATCTCCCGCATCGTGTAGCCGAAGCCGGCGACGCGGAAGGGAAGAAGACAGAGGGCCACCGCGAGCGGTCGCGCCGCGATGGCGAGTCCGAGAGCGATGAGCAGCCCCTCGCCCGCCACGGCAAGGAGGCGGGATGGAAAGACCAGCAAGCCGAGCACGAGGAACATCACCACCTGGCCGAGCCAGGCC
>DASPTK010000005.1:0-6806 GCA_035623475.1 Gemmatimonadaceae bacterium
CTTCGGCCAGGTAGCTCAGTTGGTAGAGCAGCGGACTGAAAATCCGCGTGTCGGCGGTTCGATTCCGTCCCTGGCCATCGTCGCCGCCAATTCCGCCACTCGAGTCGGCCGACTGCGCATCAACTCGCGCAGCCGGCCGCCTTTTTCTGCTCGTCCGGGCTAACTTTCCCGTCTCACTTCGGAAGGGAGACCATGCTGAGCCTACTCCTCTGGCTCGCCATTTCATCGCACGCTGCGTTCGGCGAGATCTACGGCGATCTCCGCTTCGGCGACAAGTACGTCGCTGACGCGAAGGTTCGCCTCGTTTGCGGCACGCAGTCGGCGGAGGCAACGACTGACAAGTCGGGGTCCTTCCGCCTCACCGTTCCGGGGACGGGGAAGTGCCAGTTCTCCGTCGCCTACGACAAGCAGAATCCTTCCATCGACGTCGTTCTCTTCGATCAGGCGGCCCGCTACCGCTTCGTCATCGAGAGCAAGGACGGGAAGTACACGCTCAAGCGAGTCTAGATCGATGAGCCCTGAACCCACTCCACCACCGGGTCCGAAGGATTCCTGGGACAAGATGGCGATCATCCTCGCGCCGGTCGGTGGATTGCTCACAGCGCTGGCCGTTGCGAGCCTCGGCCTTTTCGGCTCACGCGCCCTCGATAGGCAGCAGAGCTCCGAGGCCAAGCTCAGGCTCTACTCGGAGCTCATGAGCCGGCGCGAGGAATCGGAGGCGACACTCCGGAAGGAGATGTTCCAGTCGATCATCGGCTCCTTCTTCGATCCGAAATCGACCTCTCTCGAGGCGGAGATGCTCAAGATGGAGCTCCTCGCCCAGAACTTTCACGAGGCGCTCGATCTCACACCGCTCTTTCAGCACATCCGTCGCGAGATCGCCCACTCACCGATGACGCTGCCCGAGAAGCGTGCCTACGAGGGGCGCTTGAGCGAGCTGGCGCGCGAGGTCACTCGCAAGCAGATGGTCGTCCTGGAGGACGGTGGTCAGCGCTTCGACTGGACGATTCTGCTCGACGACAGCCTGCGCGCCGGACTCAAGTCGGTGACGCTCGATGATGTGAAGCTCACCCTCGATGGCATCACTCGGCGTTTTCGCGTCACGGTCTACCGCGCGGACACCGTCACCCGCGAGCTCAAGGTGGGGCTCGAAACGGAGACGCCGAAGCAGCCTGGCGTCGCCGCCACTGAGTCGGGACGAACCGCCGTCGAGTTCCAGGTGAGCTTCTACAGCACACCGATGATCGACAACACCCGACTCTCCGACGACCAGCGCGTGGCGATCGTGCTCACGGACATGAACGCCGATGGCGCCAGTCTCAGCCTGATTTACTTCCCCGGATCCCGCGCCAGTCTGCGCGAGAAGCCCTATTACGAGGAGATCCTGCGCAAGCTCACAGACACCACCAACAAGGAGCCCTGAACGGGCTCGGCGATCACGCCGGAGTCGTGAGTGGCGCCGGCTCGCTCTCCATCAGCAGTCGCCCTTCCGAGCGCGCGGCCACCGCCATCGCCGCGAGGAGGAGCAATGCTGCGAGTAGAAATGGCGCGCCGGGGACGCCCGTCGACCGATAGCGCCCGATCGCGGCGGCGAAGACCTGTGTGAAGAGCACCGGCGCGACTACACCGGCGATCCCCATCAAGCTCGCGATCGCGCCCTGCAGGCGGCCCTGCTCGTCAGGCGCCACGCGCCGGGTCATGATCCCCTGTAGCGAGGGATAGGCGAGGCCGAAGAGGGCGCCGACGGGGATCCCCGCGGCGAACCAGGCGCCGGTCGTCGCCAGCGCGTAGACGAGAAAGGCGAGCGCGCCGAAGGCGAACCCCATCATCATCGCCCGCCGCTCACCAACCCGCCGCACGATCGCTCCGATCAGGCCCGCCTGCACGATCATCGACGAGACCCCGACCAGGGCCAACACGAGACCCACCGTCCGCTCCCCCCAGCCGAATCGGTAGTCCGTGTAGAGCACGAACAGCGTGGGCATCGCGTCGTGCGCCAGCCGATAGAGGAAAGCGGCGATCGCGAGCCCCAGCAGCGCCCGATGCCCGCGGAGGAAGCTCAATGAGCCGACCGGATTCGCCCGACGCCAGTCGAGCGGTGCCCGCCTATCGGGCGGCAGCGACTCCGGAAGCACGAAGACCCCATACGCAGCGCCGATGAGACTGAGCGTGCCCGAGGCCCAGAAGGGGGCGCGCAAGCTCACCGCCCCGAGGAGACCGCCGAGCGCCGGCCCCAGGATGAAGCCGAGCCCGAACGCGGCGCCGAGCAACCCGAACTTGGCCGCGCGCTCCCCAGGCTCGGTGACGTCGGCGACGTAGGCATACGACGTCGCGAAGCTCGAGGCTGTGATCCCGGAGATGACTCGGCCGACGAACAACCACCCCACCGTCGGCGCCAGCGCCATGACGAAGTAGTCGAGGCCGAGCCCGAGACAGGAGAGGAGGATCACCCGGCGTCGGCCGAACCGGTCCGAGAGCGCACCGATCAGCGGGGCGAAGAGGAACTGCATCGCCGCCCACGCCGTCCCGAAGGCGCCATACACCGCCGCGGCATTTACCTTCTCTCCGCCTTCGAGCGCGATGACGAGCTTGGGCAGCACCGGCACGACGACGCCGAGTGCCAGCATGTCCAGCAGGACGGTGAGGAAGATGAACGCGAAGGTGGCCCGTCTCATGCCACTCGAGGGTCGCCGCCACCTTGTTCGGCCGCGTGCGCCCAGGCAAAGAAGAGGACCGTCACGACACCGAGGATGTAGAGCCCACCCAACGTGAGCATCACACCCCCTGCCAGCTGCTGGTCGTCGAGCGCACTGACCCGAGTCACCCGGGGAGCGAGCTCGAACGTGCCGTAAACGGGGAACGCCGCGAGCATGAGCCACATGGCGAGATACAGGTGCGGCTGCGTCCCAGCGAAGACGTATGCAACCTTGAGCAGCGGCACGAAGCGCGGCCGTTGCGGCACCGGTATCACCACCGACCACCAGAAAATGAGCCCCGAGAGGAGCCACGACATGTCGAGGAGGAACGCCCCCGCCTGCAATCGCATCAGCCGATCGACGACCGGCGGCGCATGCGTCACCACCAGCACCAGGGCGAAGGCGATAGCTGCCACCAAAGGCTGGGTCGCGAACGCAACTATTCGTCGCACAGCGGGCCGGCGCTCGAGCGCGCTCGCGATCCGCTCCGGGCTCGCACCCAGCAGGAAGAGGTGCGGTGCGATGACGGCAAGGGTGAGGAATTGAAGGACGTGGACGCTCGCAAGATAGCCGGCGCCAAGTGGCCCCACCGGCCAGTCGAGGACGATCCAGCAGAGGACGATCGCAAGCACTCCGACGGCCAGCCGGCGAGCGGCGGCGAATCGCGCGTACAGCGCGCCCACGAGCGCGATGAGGATCCAGACGCCCGGGTACGCCTGCCAGCTCCAGGTCCACGGCACCCCGCGGGCCGAGCACCACCATTGTAGGCCACCACTACTCACCGCACGACCACCAGCAGCGGAAGGTCGTGCGCCCAGTCGGTCTGTCGAGTGCCGAAGGGGTAGACCAGGTGGGCGCTGTCGTCAGGCGTGTAGGCGATCACCTGCGCCGCGTGGCCCACCGCGTAGCTCCCATTCGGCGCCGTGTGCTCGGGGACCGATGCCGCTACGCCGACGAGACGCTCGGCGGCGTGAATCTCCTCCGGCGTGCCGCGGAGGCCGACGAAAGACGGATCGAATCCGTCCAGCCAGGCCCGGAGCTTCTCCGGCGTGTCGCGCTCTGGATCGGTGGTGACGAATACGACCCGCGTTCGGCTCCACACGTCGTAGGGGAGGCGGTGGAGCGCGGCGGCGATGTTCGCCATGTGCACCGGGCAGACATCGGGACAATTCGTGTACCCGAACATGAGGAGCGTCAGCGTCCCCTTGGTCTGCGCCAGGAACGGGTAGGGCGCCCCGCGCGTGTCGGTGAGTGTGAAGTCCGGACGGGGTCGGGCCGCCGGGAGCGGCTCGCCCCGATAGGGAGAGGATCGTGGCAGCGTATCGGCGCACGCGGCGGCGCTGACGAGTGCCGCAACCACCGGAACCGGGCGAAGCCGGAACGACCAGATAGGGGGAAGGCTCACGGGTCGAATTTACCGTCCGCTCACCACCCCGTCATGTGAAGAGCGCGCGGCGCCCTTCTACTCAGGCGCCGCGCGCATAACCGGCGAAAGGCTGCGTGGCCGAACCTTGGACGATCGGCGCCGCCGCTGGTTCACTACGGCGTGACGTTGATCGTTCCCTTGAAGTTCGGATACATGTCAGGCGGGTGAAACTTGCAGTGATAGGCGTACGTCCCCGCCATGTTGAAGGTGTACGTGTACGAACCGCCGGCTGAACCACCGCCGTACCCATTGCCTCCGCCAGGCGAGGCCAGTCCCCCGCTGTCCCACGCACCGCCATCGGCGGTGCTCGAGTGCTCCGAGGGACCCATGTTCTTCCAGTACACCGTCTGTCCCACCTTGATCGTCACTGTGGACGGACTGTAGGTGAAGTCCTGGATCGTGATGGTCGTCGCACCGGGAGGTGCCTGGTTCCCGGAATTGCTGCTCGATGTGGTCGAGCTCGTGCAGGCAATCGACACGCAAGCGAGCGCCGCGGCGGCTGAACGTACGAGCTGCATACGATGCTCCTCCAGTTTGATTCCGTTTACACCGAGCCGCATGCCCTCGGCGCTACCCTAAGTGGACCGCCGCGAGCCTCGGGTTATTCCGCGGCCACGTCATTCGCCAACCAATCCGGCGTCAGCCCTTCGTTGCCTCGCCAGCTTCCCGCCTCTCCAGTGAGGCTCGATCCCAGGAGCCGAGCTGGGCCGCTGCGGCGTAAGTGCTCTGCAGAAAATCCAACAGCACCGCGTCCGGGCGCTGTGATGTACGCACCTTCTCGTAGGGCAGAATGAACTCGCGCAGCGTTTGATCATACCGCGCCCCGGCCGGGCGGATCGGTGCCTCGCTCAGCCCGCGCGGCTCGGGGTACGCGTAGGCATAGAACGCGCTCTCGTTCGGCCCGCCCCCGCCCGGCCACCAGCCGGCGCTGAAGCACTCGTGCGAGTAGGCCTCCCACATCACCCAGTCCGGACAATTCGGAATGCCGCCGGTGTGCTTCGGCCCAGGGCGCCCGGAAAAGCGGGTGCAGGCGACGTCGAATGCACCCCACCAGAAGTGCACCGGACTACACTTGCCGATGAATCGCCCGCGGAACTCCTTGAACACGCGGTCAGCCTGCACGAGCGCCCGCCAGAAGTGCTCGACCGCCGCCGCATCATACGATGCATGTGCGGTGTCACTCGGGAACGGAGTTGCGTCCGGTAGCTCGACCGGACGCGGCCAGATTGGGACATCCATGGCGCACGACCGCAGCAGTTCTTGAAACTCGCGGTAGAACGCAGCGACCGTCATGGGTGCGAGCGGCATCGATCGCGTGATCCCGTCGTCGACTCGAAGAGCGAGCCGATGGTCGATGAAATCGAACTCCAGCTCGGCAGATCGTCCTTGGTAGGGCATCGGCGATGTGCCGAGCCCACGCGCGGTGACGTAGAGCGTCACTTGCCACCAGTGGTTCTGCATCGGCGCGAGCGCGAGCCGCGTCTTTCCGACGATCTGGGTCCATCGATGTAGCGTCTGCAGCGTGTCCTGCCAGGCCGGCAACGGCTCCGCCGGCCAGCCGTCGCGTTCCGGGGACGGCCGTACACTCCGGCCGCCCGGCGCGACGGCGCTCACTGGGCCGTCGGCGCGGGCTCGAGGAACAGCTCGTCCACGAAGCACCAACCCCAATCTTCACCCGGCTCGAAGCTCCGTACAATCGGATGTCGCACGGCGTGAAAGTGCTTCGTCGCGTGCTTGCCGGGAGAGTTGTCGCAGCAGCCTACATGTCCGCACGTCAGGCAGAGCCGAAGGTGAACCCACCTCCCTCCGGTCGCCAGGCACTCCTCGCACCCTCGAGGCGACTTCGGGGTGACGCTATGAACCTGATCCAGGTGCGTGCACTTGGCCGACATCACTCCGCCTACTGGGCGAGCGGGATGTCCCGAGCGAGGCCGTAATTCACTATCGCATCGAGCTTGCTTTCGATCTGGTAGTAGCGCGCGACTTTCTTCGGCGGGAGCACCTTCTTGAACTTATCGACGTAGTTCGACTTGAGATCGAGCTCCGACTTGTTGATGTCCTGCGATTCCTTGAGCATGTCGAGCGCTTGCTGGTCGGTGAGCGAGTTGTACGATCCCGCATACGACTTGATGAGCGCTACCTTCCGGTCGTTGATCTTCTTCATCTGCGCCCGATAGTCGTCGTACACCGGCCAGAATGCCGCGCTCTCCTGGTCCGTGAGCGGTAGGTTCTGGGCAACGATGGCCTTGCGATCTGCAGCAAGCTGAGCCCGTGCGACTTCGATGTCGCTTCCTGTGCCAGTGCTCTGCGCCGGGTTGGCGTTCTGTGCGCGCGCCGTGCCCGACGCGCCAAGTGCCATCAGCACCACGATTGCCATGCGTCTGTTCACCGTCGTTCTCCTCGATCCTAGGTGAAAATGGTGGGCGCGGAACATAACACTGCTGGGACTGACCGGGTAGGATGCGACCGCCATGCCGCGTGCTCCGGTCGCGCTCGCCTGACTCGCCTGGAGAAATCATGGGGTGGGGAACCAAGAGGGCCGGACACCAGGCGATGTCCGGCCCTCTCACGCACCGGCGGGCGGCGGCCCATTTGGCCGACCGCCTAACGCCGAGATCAGCGCGTGGCCACGACGCGCATCGAGTGCGACCGCAGGCGGCCTAGCCACGGCCTGTGAGACGCCG
>DASPTK010000006.1:0-10161 GCA_035623475.1 Gemmatimonadaceae bacterium
CGGCGCTCCGGCTCTCTCGTGCTGACGGAGGAGCGTGAGCGATGATCTTGGTCTTCGACGTCGGCAATACCGAGACGACCGTCGGCCTCTTCGAGGGGGATGCCCTCGAGGCACACTGGCGCGTCGGCACCGACACGCACACCCCTGATGAATTCGCGCTCCTCATCCACGGGCTCCTTCAAGCGGGGAGCGTCGCCGCACCGGCGATCAGTGGAGTGGCGATCGGCTCGGTGGTGCCGCCCGTGACCGGCGCTCTCGTTGAGGCATGCCGGGCGGTATTCAACCGCGACGTGATTGTCGTTGTCGTCGACGCGCGCGCGCCTCTCCCGATCAGGCTCGAGGTGGACGAGCCGCTCACGGTGGGAGCCGACCGAATCATCAACACCCTCGCGGCGAGTCGGTTGATCCGAGCCGACACGATCGTGGTCGACTTCGGGACCGCGACCACATTCGACTGCATCACGGCCGATGGCGTCTTCCTCGGCGGGATCATCGCCCCTGGCCTGCGAAGCTCTGCCGAGACCTTGGTCCGGCGCACCTCTCAGCTGCCGGCCACCGCCCTCGTCCCGCCCGCGCGTGCTCTGGGGAAGCGGACGGACGAATGCATCCGCGCCGGTGTGATGTTCGGCGCTGCGGACTCCATCGACGGTCTCGTGCGGCGGCTCAAGGCCGAGTGGCCGACGCCGCGCGAGCCGGCGGTCATCGCGACCGGGGGGCTGGCGGAGGTTGTCGCGCCGCTCTGCCAGGAGGTGCAGCTCGTTGACGCGCACCTGACCCTCAAGGGACTCCAGATCGCGTACGATCTCTTGGCGACTGCCTGACGCGGCGCTCTCGCTGAGTGAGGCACGGATCTCGCATCCGAGATCGCGGCGCGGCGCCCCGATTGTCGCCGGGCGGCGGCAGAATCCCCCAGTGCGAGCTCGTCTGAGCTGACGAGTCGTAAGTAACGCCATTGTAACGCGTTAGTTACATGCTGCTTAGGGAGCGTCGAGGGTTGACTCTCGCTCCGGCAACGGGTAACTTCTTGGGGTTAGCACTCAGCAGTCGACAGTGCTAACAGCCGCTCTCAATCGCTTTTATGCAACCCATACGTGGAGGAGGCAGGTCATGGCCACCAAGAACGCCACCTCGGTCAAGGTCAGTCCGTTGGCCGATCGTGTCGTGGTCAAGCCGCTCGAGGAGTCGGAGCAGATGCGCGGTGGGCTCTACATCCCCGATACGGCGAAGGAGAAGCCGCAACAGGGTGAGATCGTCGCCGTTGGCCCCGGGCGCTTCGAGAAGGACAAGCGGGTCCCGATGGACGTCAAGGTCGGCGACAAGGTGCTCTACGGAAAATACAGCGGCACCGAGGTCACCCTCGATGGCGAGCAGTACCTGATTCTGCGCGAGTCGGACGTCCTCGCGGTCATTAGCTGATTACGTCGCACACTACCCACTCAATCCGAGTACTGACATATGGCTGCGAAGGAACTGCACTTCGACGTTGATGCGCGCGCGGCGCTCAAGCGCGGCGTCGACCAGCTCGCCGAGGCGGTGAAGGTCACCCTCGGCCCCAAGGGTCGCAACGTCGTCATCGACAAGAAATTCGGCGCCCCGACCGTCACCAAGGACGGCGTCACGGTCGCCAAGGAAGTGGAGCTCGCCGATCCGCTCGAGAACATGGGCGCCCAGATGGTGAAGGAAGTGGCGACCAAGACCTCGGACCTCGCCGGCGACGGGACGACGACCGCCACCGTTCTCGCCCAGGCGATCTTCCGCGAGGGGCTCAAGAACGTCACCGCCGGGGTGAACCCGATGGCGCTCAAGCGCGGCATCGACAAGGCGGTCGGAACCGTGGTCGAGGAGCTCAAGAAGATCAGCGTTCCCACGGCGGGGAAGAAGGAAATCGCGCAGGTGGGTGCCATCTCGGCCAACAACGACGGCGAGATCGGCAACCTGATCGCCGAGGCGATGGAGAAGGTCGGTAAGGATGGCGTGATCACGGTCGAGGAGGCCCGCGGCCTCGAGACAACGCTCGAGACGGTCGATGGCATGCAGTTCGACCGCGGCTACCTCTCGCCCTACTTCGTCACCGACCCGGAGAAGATGGAGGCGGTGCTCGAGGACGCGATGATCCTCATCCACGACAAGAAGATCTCGTCGATGAAGGATCTGCTCCCGATCCTGGAGAAGGTCGCCCAGATGGGTAAGCCTCTCCTCATCA
This sequence comes from Gemmatimonadaceae bacterium, assembly GCA_035623475.1. Taxonomy (GTDB): domain Bacteria; phylum Gemmatimonadota; class Gemmatimonadetes; order Gemmatimonadales; family Gemmatimonadaceae; genus DASPTK01. Next base: position 2,204 of record DASPTK010000006.1, read on the forward strand.
TCGCCGAGGATGTCGAGGGGGAGGCGCTCGCCACGCTGGTGGTGAACAAGCTCCGCGGCACGTTGCGCGTGGTCGCCGTGAAGGCGCCCGGCTTCGGTGATCGCCGCAAGGCGATGCTGCAGGACATCGCGATCCTGACCAACGGTCAGGTGATCAGCGAGGAAGTCGGCTTCAAGCTCGAGAACGCGGTGTTGAACGATCTCGGGAAGTCCAAGCGGATCGTGGTCGACAAGGACAACACGACCCTCATCGACGGCGCCGGCGAGGATAGCAAGATCCAGGGCCGGGTGAACGAGATCCGGGCGACGATCGAGAAGTCGACGTCGGACTACGACAAGGAGAAGCTCCAGGAACGGCTCGCGAAGCTGGCCGGCGGTGTCGCCGTGATCAACGTCGGGGCCGCGACCGAGAGCGAGATGAAGGAGAAGAAGGCCCGCGTCGAGGATGCGCTGCACGCAACCCGCGCCGCGGTCGAGGAAGGGATCGTGCCCGGCGGCGGCGTGGCGTTCATCCGCGCTCAGAAGGCGCTCAAGAGCCTCAAGCTCGCCGACTCCGACGAGCAGACGGGCGTCGAGATCGTTCGGCGCGCGATCGAGGAGCCGCTCCGGATGATCGTACAGAATGCCGGTGCCGAGGGCTCGATCGTTCTCGAGAAGGTGCGCGCGGCCAAGGATGAGAAGTTCGGTTACAACGCGCTCACGGACACGTACGAGGATCTCATGCAGGCGGGCGTGATCGACCCGACCAAGGTCACACGCACGGCGCTCCAGAACGCGGCATCGATCGCCGGCCTTCTGCTCACGACGGAAGCGATCGTCGTCGAGAAGAAGGAGGACAAGCCTGCGCCCGCGGGTGGTCCTCCCGGCGGCATGGGCGGGATGTACTAAGCAGCGCAGTTCCAAGATCCAATTTCGGGCCGGCGCGTCATCGCGCCGGCCCGCTTTCTTTGTGCTCGCTGGGATCTCGGGCGAGCGGTGGGGGCAGCCCGCTCGCGGCGCCTCGGCGCTTACACGCGTCGAGCCAGCGCGCAAACGGCGCGCGCGCTGTCTCTCGCTACGCGCCGATGCCGCCCTCGCAGGCCGCCCCCACCGCGGCGCGCATCCAGACTCGCGTCGAGCAAGACCTCGGTCCGGTGCGATCGCCTCAGCGCGTTTGGAGCTGAGGCGTCGCGCTTGCGAAACCATTCGCGCTTGCCGCGGGGTCCCATCGGCGGCTTCGTACCGAGCTACTTGGGGTGGGATCGCGTCCGCCCGTCCTAGCTGGCGCGCGTTCGCGCTGCTCGTGCCGGTTAGGCTCTAGCGGCGCGCTAGTCAGGCGCGAGGCTGACCGCCGGCACCCGAAGTCAAGATCTCCGAGCTTGGGGAGGGGCGTGGGCCCTCGGCAGAGGCGGCGCTCGACGCGTGTACGCGCCGGCGCCGCCGAGCCGAGGGCCCGCGCCCCGACCTGCGCGATCATCTTGCCCGCAACCTGCCGGCGGACATGAGCCGCGCCCGAGCTAGCGCGCGATGATGACCTTGACCGGCACCGACTCGCGGCGCGTGCCATCACTCATCTCCGCTCGAACCCACCACTCGACGGTCTGACCCGCCGGGAGATGCACCGACGACGGCACCGTCAGCGTCGTATCGGGCGTGGTGCCGGAGTAGAGCTTGGTGCCATCGCTCGAGATCATCGACACGGTGTACCGGAGGGCGCCGGGGGCCTGACGCCATACCAACGCGTGTGCGGACGCCTCGGGAACCGTCTCGCGTGGCGACACGATCCCGATGTCGGAGGTGGCGCCGCGCATCGGCTCCTCCACCGCGTTGCGGCTGACGAGGCGCACGCCGCCGATCACCAGGCCCCCCGCGACCAGTATCGACGCGGCAAGCGCGATCGGGCGCCACCGGACGGGGCGAGGCTCGGCCGCCTGGTGGAAGGACCGAAGTAGCTCGAAGCGATGCCGGCATTGGTCGCACGACATCACGCGATCGAGGAGGGCGAGGCGCTCCCCCTCGCTGCCGCGCCGCTCGATGAGCAAGAGCAACTCATCCTCGCTCACGCAGCGATGCGGCTCGGAGGTCTTGACGACCGACGGGTGGACGAGCAGTCGGGAGTAGAGCGTTCGGAGATCTTCGTCAGTCATGGTCGTGCCGCGGCCCCCACACCGCGCGCGAGGAGTGCCGACCTGAGGTCGGCCAAACCCCGGTAGAGGAGATTGCGTGTCTTCGCCTCGCTCCAGCCGAGAAGCTTCGCGATCTCCTCTCGGCTGTAGCCGGCAAGGTGCATCCGCACCACTGGACGCCTCGAGGCTGGAAGCGCCTCGATCGACCGAGAGAGCTCCAGAATCGCCTCGGAGGACTCGAGCTCGACATCCGGCGCCAGCGGCGCCGCTGACAATGTGTTCTGCACGTGCTCTCCCGGCTCCAGTCGTTCTTCACGGCGCGACTGTCGACGGCGGAGCAGGTCGGTCACCGCACTCATCGCCGTCCGATACATGTACGACGAGCCCAACGTCGCGATCTGCTCACTTTGCGGATGGGCGCGCCAGAGCCGGATCCTGATGTCCTGAAAGACCTCGTCGACATCTGCGTTGGAAAGCCCGTGAGAGGCACCGGCATGTCGCACCAGTCTCTCGAAGCGCGAGAGAACGGCCTCTATGGCGAGTGAAGCAGCGTCGGCGGGCGACATGCGGCCAACATACGTTCAGGCCCGCGACGCGCCAAGAAAGTCTTGCGCACCGCACGCCGATTACCGGCACGAAAGCTGACACTCAAGCGGCAGAGAGATTTCTGGCGGACTCGGCCAACGCCCGCGAAGAATGCGTTGGATCCCCTGCAACCTTTTTGGGGGGGTCCCGTATCTAACAAATGGGAGAAAGGGACGTTCGAGAGTGAGGGGGAGGCGGAAGGGGAGGGGGGAGAGGGAGGCGAAGTCGGAAGGAAAGAGTTGCTGTGAGGAAGGCTTGGTTGAGGGGAATTCGAAGGGGAAGTCCGTTCAACTAGAGCAGCACCAGAAAGGCCGGTCGCAAATCGAAGAGCCGCTGTTCCCGGTGGTGTGAGTCACGCGGTTGTTGATTCCTCCTTACGCGTGGCGTCACCTTCCAAACCCCGGGACGGCGGCTCTTCGTGTGGTCTAAAGTATGAGTGGGTAACGGCCCTGTAAAGCGCGCCACTCGCCGCGTCTCGTTACTCGAAAGCTCAGGGACGCGCGAACTCGAGAGGATCGGTTCCGGCGCTCAGCGTCGAGACTATCGGAGCCCGCCAGAGCGGACGATCAGAGGCCCAGCCCGAGTTGATGACCGGGGAGGCGAGCCGCGTCGGGCGCGAACGGTCCGGCCGGACGGTCTTGGGTGACTGCGGAAAGCCGCCCACGGAAGCGCGTATGCGCGAGCTCGGCGCACACCACCTCGGTCGCCAGCGCCCGGTCGTTGCACCGTTCGCTCAGGTGCGCCAGGACGATGTGCGCCAGCCCGGAGTGCACGCAGTCGCGCGCCAGCACGGCCGCGGCGCGGTTGCTCAAGTGTCCGCGCGGCCCGGCGATCCGGTACCGCACCGATGGCGGGTACGGTCCGGCCGCCAGCATTCCCTCATCATGGTTTGCCTCGAGAACCACCAGGTCGAGCCGGGCGAAGGAGGTTCGGAGCGCCGTCGTCAAGCGTCCGACGTCCAGCGCGACACCCGCGCGAGCGCCGCTCTGGCGCTCGGTCGCCACGATCGCCACCGGTTCGGCGGCATCGTGAGGCGTGGGAACCGTCTCGATGGTGAACGCATCCAGCTCCAACGGCTCGCGGCAATCGACGGGTCGGGCGCACGCGAGCTCCTTCGTGCTGGCGATGGTACCGGGTGTGGCGTGAATCACCCACCCCCATCGGCTGGCGCCGGCGGCGGCGCCGCGGGCGTGGTCGTGATGCTCGTGGGTCAGCACGACATCGCCGATGGCTGACGGGGCGACGCCGATTTCCTCGAGCCGCGCTTCGAGCAGATTCAGCGGGAAGCCGGCGTCGATGAGCAGATACGACGATCCACCCTCCAGCAGAATCGCGTTCCCGCGGCTCCCGGTGCCGAGCGACCAGAGTCTCATCGCGCTCCCTCGGACGCGGCATGCGCCGCGCCGAGCTGCCGGCAGGCGCGCTCGCCGAGCGACAGGCCACGTCGCCGCATCGCCCGGTCGGTCGTGGCGAGGAATCGGTCGAGGCGGTAGCGCTCCAGTGCCGGGGCCTCTCCCCACGAGAACGGGGGCACGAACTTCGGCGGCATCGTGCTGCCGTAGATGTTGGATCCGGCGCCGACGACCGTGCCCGTCGTCAGGCGGAGTCCGATTCCCGTCTTCACGTGATCGCCGAGGAGCGAGCCGAGCTTGAGAACTCCGGTATCTCGAGGCCCGGTGGGGGTCCAGAGAGTCACGGTCCCATAGGTGTTCTTGAGATTGCTCGTGATCGTTCCGGCGCCGAGGTTGACCCATCGGCCGAGATACGAATGCCCCACGAACCCGTCGTGCGCCTTGTTGGCCTGCCCGAGCACGATCGTCTCGCTCATCTCCCCGCGCACGATACACCCTTCGCCGATCGAGCAGCCGGCGACGCGGTCGCCGAGGATGCTGCTCTGCGGCCCCACGACGCACGGTCCGACGAGGCGCGAAAAGGCGCGCACCGTCGCCCCCTTGCGTACGAGCACCGGCCCCGCCGAAACGTCGATGCACGCCATCGGCTCGATGGTCGCTCCGCGCTCGAGGAAGACGTCGCCCTGTCCGAGCACGATCACGTCGTGCGGGGTGACGCACTCGAACGACGGTCCCAGCGCGGCGACGTCCTCCGCCAGCTGAGGGAGCAGATCGACGATGAAGCTCCACACCTCGTCGAGCCAGCGTCCCTCGACCTCCGCCTCGCGCGGCTTCGGCGGGGCCAGGGACTCGAGCGCCCGCTCGCCGCCGGCGAAGGCGGAGACTGGCGTCTCGCGCGCCAGCGTGACCGCGGCCACGCGACCGCCGCATCGCCAGAGATCGGCGGTGGGGGCGCTGCGGGCGAGCGCGACGGCGCAGCGCGCGTTCGCGATGATCGAGCCGGCGGCGAGCGTGCCGCTCGCCACCGGCGGCGCGCCGGCCTCCTCGAAGTCTGCCAGGTGCGGGGCGGCGATGCTGCCGGCCGCGCTCCGCCCGAGGGCGTGCTCCCAGCGCACGCGGAGAAGCTCCGCCCCCGCGCGCATCTCTCCCACGGGGCGCGTGAGGGCGAACGGCGCGAAGGTCCGGGCCTGGGCGTCGTCGTAGAGGTAGAGGGCGCTCACGAGCGCTCCCTCACCTCGGCCGGAAGGGCATCGAGCAGCGCCTTGAGGTCGGCGGCCCGATCGAGCGTCGTCACCACCGTGAGTCCGTCGAGGGCCACGACCACCAGATCGTTCACGCCGTAGAGCACGACGTCGGGGCCGGCGGCGTGCACGACGTTGCCGCGGGCGTCCACCGGATGGACGCGGCCGGCGCTGGCGTTGCCTAACGCGTCCTTGGCGCGGACGCGCCGGAGCGCCGCCCAGGTGCCGACATCGTCCCAGGGGAAGGTGGCGGCGAGCACCAACACGCGACTGCTCCGCTCGAGCACCGCGTGATCGACGGCGACCGGCTGCACGGCGGTGAAGAATCGCTCGCGCTCGCCGCGCTCGAGGAAGGGGAGTCCGGGGTCGAGCTCCCGCGCGTGGGCCCGGACCTCGTCCAGAAAGTCGCCGACGCGCCAGACGAAGATCCCCGAGTTCCAGAGGTAGCCATCGCGAATCATGCGCTCGGCGATGGCCCGATCGGGCTTCTCGCGAAAGGTCTTCACGCGGCGGGCGCCGTCCACCGGCTCGCCGGGCTCGATGTAGCCGAAGCCTGGATCGGGGCGTGTGGGGGCGATGCCGACGGTGACCAGCGCCCGCTGCCTGACGGCGACCTCGGCCGCGCGCTCGAGCGTCGCGCGAAACGCGTCGTCGTCGCCGATCGCCCAATCGGCGTGCACCGAGAGCATGACCGCGTCAGGCGAGTCGCGCCGAGCGATCTGCGCCGCCGCCCAGGCGAGGGCCGGCGCCGTGCCGGCGGCCCGCGGCTCGCCGATGACGTTCCCCGCCGGCAGCCCGCGCAGCAGCGATCGGACGGCCGCGGTGAGCGACTCGCCGGTCAGGACGAGCGTGTGCTCGGCGGTCGCCAACGGCGCCATCCGCGTCATCGTATCGACGAGGAGCGGCGCGTGCGTCACGAGGGGGAGCAGTTGCTTGGGGCGTCGCGGGGTGCTGAGGGGCCAGAACCGCGATCCCACGCCACCGGCGAGGATCACCGCCCAGCGGCTCAACGTTCGGTCGCTCCGAGCTCCTCGGTGGCGAGTCCGGCCAGCTCGGCCGCCCGGGCGTAGAGCTTCTTCGGGCTGAACGGCTTGGTGAGGAACTCACTCGCGCCCAGCATCATTGCCTGACGATGATGCTGCTCCTGGCCGGCCGCGGTGAGGATGATGCAGGGGATCGTCTTCCAGCGCGCGTCGCTCCGCATCCGCGCCAGCACGTCGAGGCCGCTCAGCTGCGGCATCATCAGATCGAGCACGACGAGGCCGATCTCCGGGTGCCGCTCGAGCATCTCGAGGGCTTCGCGCCCATCGTAGGCGAGCAGGACGTCGAAGGCGCCCTGCTCGAGCTTCATCTTGACGATGCGGCCGATATGCGGCTCGTCGTCGGCCACGAGCGCCCGCACGCGACCTTGTGCTGCCGGCATCTCAGACGAGCGTCGCGATGTTGTCGCGGTTGCGGCGCAGCTCGAAGAGCAGCTTGCCGAGGTTGGCCGACGGCTGCGTGAGCACGAGCAGGATCGCGTCGTTGGAAAGCACGGAGACGATCGCGACGCTGTGCTGGAACTCGAGGATCGCTGTCACCAGGGCGCCCCGCCCATCCTGGGCACCGAACTCGTCGGCCGCCGACACGATCGAGGGAACGAGCGCGGCGATGCTCTCCGGGTCCACCGTGGTGCTGCTGTCGCTGTCGATCAGCAGCCCATCACGGCCCAGCACGACGGCGGCTTCCACCCCTTCGCGCTGGCGGAGGGCCCCAACGAGATCCCGAATGGTCGGCATGCGCGCTCCGGCTGCGGGTGCAGCGAAGCTAGCGCGCGCCGCACGCCGAAGTCAAGCGATGATAATGGCTTGAACTCGCTTTGCACCGACGGTATTCTACGCCGGAGACTCCCGCCGCCCGCGACCCCCGTGGGTGCGCGTTTCGCACCCGCCCACATGACTGGACGTCGCTCGCTCTTTCTCGTCGTCGTCGCCGGCTTCGCCGCGTCGGCGTGCAGCAATCCGTTCGCAACCAAGGCCACCGTCGCCACCATCGAGGACACGGTGGCCGTCTTCGCGTTCACCGGCGCGCCCCCGAGCGGACCGACAGCGCTCAACATCTTTACGCCGGCGCCGGTCATCGCCATGCCGACCGCGAACCTGAACCTCACGTACGACATCGTCTTCGACATCCGGAACGACACTGCCTACGCGATGCCGCCGCACGCGATAGGCGCGATCAACGAGACCTTGCTCCAGACCACCACGCAGCCGTACGTGTCGATCACCCAAGCGCCGTCGAGCGGGTGGTCGAACGATTCGCTCCCCGTACCGATCTTTCCGCCGAGCGGGCCGGGCACGGAGGGGACGGTGGTCCTCGCCAAGGCCGAAGCCTACGCCTGCCGCGACCAGCAGCTCGAGGATCGCCGCTTCCTGTATGCCAAGTTGGTGATCGACAGCGTGCACTATACGCCGTACGATCCGATCACCAACCCCACCGGCCGAACGATCTACTTCCGGACGCGCGTCGATCCGAACTGCGGTTTCCTCTCGTTCAAAGACGGCATCCCCAGCAACTGACCGCGTGCACGACCTTCGGCTGCTGCGCGAGAACCCGCAGGCTCTCCGCGAGGGAGTCCGACGGCGCGGCAAGCTCGAGGAGTACACCGGATCGGGCGGCTCGCTCTCGCTGCTCGAG
>DASPTK010000007.1:0-11390 GCA_035623475.1 Gemmatimonadaceae bacterium
GGTGCAGGAGTTCGACTCGGTGATCATCCACGGCGACGTCGTGGTCCCGACGTCGGATGCGTTCGGCCCCTGCTTCCAGCGCACACCTCTCCGCATGGGCGGCTACGAGCTGGGGTTCGACCAGAACAAGACCCTCGATACACGGCCCCCCGTCGCCCGGGGCGTCGTCACCGGCTCGGCCGCCGCGAAGGCCGGCCTGCGCGATGGCGACACCGTCCTCGCCGTCGAGCCGATGGAGGTGCAACGACTCCGCGGTGATGTGACGATGCGGATCCGCCTGACGATCAAGCGGAGCGCGGGCCCGCAGACGATCGATTACCTGCCGCGGTCGGGAGCGGTGGAGGGCTATGAGTGGGTTCGCCGGCCCGGCGTGGCCGACGATACTTGTGCGCGCCGCCCGTAGTGGGTGACGGGCGCCTAACAACGTGCGGGCTCTGGCGCCGAGAGTTCGCGGCCGCCGAGCGCTCTACCCGTCGACCACTCTCCGAATGGCCTGCACTCGAGGGTCCGAGAGCAACGGAGCAACCCGCGCATCGGACCCCAGAAAGACGAGCGAGTGCGATCGCTCCTCCAGCGCACGCTCGAGATTCTGCACGGCGGGCTGGGTCTCGCCGAGCGCCAGGTACACCAAGGCCACGTCGAAAGAGGGAACATAGGCGTGCTTGGCGGAGGTGACTTCCTCGAGCAGGGTGCGAGCACGCGTGGAATCGCCGGTCTTCGCCAACGCGTAAGCCAGACTCGCGACGACGAACGCCGCCCGGCTCGACAGCTCGACGGCGCGCTCCAGTGGCGCGATCGATTCGCCGGAGCGGCCGAGCGCCAGCAGTATGAGCCCGTACCAGAAATGAGCGAGCATGAAGCGTGCGTCCAGCTCCAGGGCCCTTCCCGCTTGATCGAGGGCGTCCTCGTAGCGACCTGCTTGGTAGAGCGACCAGCTGTAGCCGGAATTGATGATCAGCGAGAGCGGATCCAGCGTCAGCGCCTTCCGGAAGGCCGCTGCTGACTCGTCGAAGCGCTGTCGGGACGCCATCAAGTTGCCGAGGTAGTGGTAGGCTATGGCGTAACCGGGATTGAGCTCGGTCGCCCGCGTCAGCGATTGTTCGGCGTCTGCAAACTTCCAGTCGAAGTAGAACTGGGAGTACGCCAGAGCCGCGTGCGCTTCGCCTAACTTGTCATCGAGCGCCAAAGCGTGACGCGCGGCCGCTTGCGCCCTCGGGAATGCATCGCGCGGCGGCAGATGCTCGTAGAACCCCAACATGTTGTACGCATCGGCGAGCCCGGCGTGGGCCAGGGCGTATGTCGGCGCCTCGGCGATCGCCCGCTCGAAGCAACCGACCGATTTGAGCAACGAGTCCGAGGTGCGCTGGTTCCAGAGGAACCGGCCACGCAAATACTCGTTGTAGGCGTTCGCCGGCACCGGTTCCCGAGTCGCGACCCGCTCGGCGTCACCTTCGAGGAGTCTCACCTTGAGCCGGTCGACGATTGCCCGGGTGATGTCGTCCTGCACCGCGAAGGCATCGTCCATCGTCCGGTCGTAGGTCTCCGACCAGAGGTCATAGCCGGTCCCGACGTCGATCAGCTGCGCCGTCACTCGCAAGCGGTTGCCGATCTTACGCACACTACCCTCGAGCACGCTCGCGACCTCGAGGCGCTCGCCGATCCGCCGCACATCCTCGTTCTTCCCCTTGAAGGCGAACGCCGAGGTGCGCGACACGACCCGCATCCGTCCCAGGCGGGCGAGCCGGCTGATGATCTCCTCCGTCATCCCGTCGCTGAAGTACTCGTTGTCCGGATCGGCGCTCATGTTCACGAAGGGGAGCACCGCGATCGACGGCAGGCGCGCGCTTCCCGACGACGGGGACACCGCGCTCGGTGTGTCCGTCGGACTCGTCAGGGCGCGCGCCAGCGACTCGGCGAATTCCGTCACCGACTCGAAGCGCGCCTCGGGCTCTACGGCGGTCGCTCTCAGAATCGCCTGCTCCGCGCTCGGCGGAACTCCCGATCGGAGAGTGCCCACCGGCACCCGCGCGGCGGTCAGGTGCTTGAGGAGCACGCTCTGCCAACTGGCACCAGAGAAGGGAGGTGCGCCGGCGATCATCTCGTGGGCCACGCATCCGAGAGCGTAGACGTCGCTTCGCGCATCGACCTTCCACTCGCCGCTGGCCTGCTCGGGGCTCATGTAGGCCGGCGTTCCCATCCCGACGCCCATCGTGGTGAGGCGCTCGCCCTCAGGCGTGTCGGCATCGCGGGCGATGCCGAAGTCGGCGACGATGGCATGCCCCTCCTCGAACAGGATGTTCTCGGGCTTCACATCGCGGTGGATCACCCCACGCTTATGCGCGTAGCCGAGTGCACCTCCGACCTGCGAGACGATCTTCGCCACATCGGCGAGCGGCAGCGGTCCTTCCCGCTTGATGCGCTGTCGCAGCGACTCGCCCGTGATGAAGGGCATGACGTAGAAGAGCGAGTCGCCGGCCTGCCCCGAGTCGTAGAGCGGCAGGATGTGCGGATGCGCAAGGCGCGCCAGCGTGTGGATCTCCCGCTGAAAGCGTGCGGCACCCACCGCCGCGCCGACGTCGGCGTTGAACACCTTGATCGCCACCTGGCGACCGTGGCGAATATCCTGAGCGCCGTACACCACAGCCATGCCACCGCGTCCGATCTCTCGCTCGATGAGGTACCGGTCGGCGAGCGCGGCGCGCAGGGTGTCGGTGGTGCCGATCGTCGGGGACACGCTGTGAAATATGCGCGTGCCCCGGTCGCGAAACTACCACGGCAGCGGAACGCAACGACGCCGCCGGAACCGTTGAGATGGCGCAGACGCGCGGCATGACACGCAGGATCGTCGCATGCCCACTTGTTGTCTCGGCGCCGAGGAGAGTAGCGTATGGCCATGCCCTTCGCAGAGCTCGACTGGACCGCGCAGATGGTGCGCGACCTCCCCGACGACGGTCAGCGGCACGAAGTCGTGGATGGCGAGCACCTGGTGACGCCTGCTCCGCGGCTGCTGCATCAGCGGGCCATCGCCCACCTATTCCGGGAGCTCGCGCCATACGTTGACGCGCACGGGCTTGGCGAACCGCTCATGTCCCCCGCCGACGTTGCGTACGGCCCACGTACGCTCGTCCAGCCCGACCTCTTCGTCATACCACTGCTCGGCGCCCGGCGCGCACGCGACTGGAAAGAACTCCCACCGCTCACCCTCGCCGTTGAGGTGATCTCTCCTTCCTCCGCGCGCGGCGACCGGATCGTCAAGCGGAAGCTCTTTCAGCGCGAGGGGATTCCCGAGTACTGGATCGTCGATCTCGACGCGCGCCTCGTCGAGCGCTGGCGCCCCGTCGACGCTCGCCCAGAAGTTCTCGCCGAGGCGCTCAACTGGCAGCCGCGGCCGGACGTGCCGCCGCTGGAGCTGGATCTCGTCGGGTATTTTGGAGACGTGCTCGACGCCTGACGCGGTGCCGTGCGTCCCTGTCGGATCGGCGCGCTGCGCGCGACCCCTCCCGTGACTACGGGGTGGGCGATGCCGGCGGCGTGGTGACGTTCCCCTTCGCGCCGAGTATGGGGGCGAAAAGGGTCTCGTCGAACTTGTAGCTCAGGTCGAGGTAGAGACCGCGATTCGTGTAGCCGGCCGACGTCAGGTCGTTGTCGTGGAATCCCCACACGTTGTAGCCGAGCGCGGCGCGCATGTTGCCGGCGAACACCCAGCCGAACTCGGCGCCGGCGCCGCCATAGCGGCTGCTGGTGCCGTTCGTGAACATGACGCTACCCGCGACTCCGACATCGAAGATCGGGGTGATGTCGTACGTCGTCCTGAGCATGACGAGCTGCGCGTTCGTGTAGCTCACCAGGCTGTCGCTGTGATCATCGGCCAGCTTGCCGGCGTAGCGGAAGCTGAAGACGAGGCGATGCGTCGGCTGGAAGTTCACCACGCCGGTGATCACGTTCGCCTGATAGTGCGCGTTCGTCCCGCTGATCTGGTCGTTCTCGTCGTAGTGGTTCTCGTAGCGGGCGAGCGCGTTCCACTTGTCGTCGTTCGTCTGACGATAGGCGATGCCGAACTGCGTGACCTCACGCCACTGGTCGGTCCCCAGCTGGTCGACCATCGACCGGAAGAGCATGGTGAAGTTCGTGCTCACCTTGTGCGCGTAGCCGAGGGTGCCGAGGAAGTTGTCGCCGCTCGGCGCGCTCCGCCATTCGAGGCGTCCCGTCAACTTCCAGAGCGGATTCGCCGTGTACTCCACCGCGCCGGTGATGGCGGTCGCCTCGGTCGGGCTGGCTGCGCCTTCGATGTTGCCGACATCGGACACCGGCATGACTCGCTCGAACGAGGTGTTGATGACGAGTCCCGGCTTGATCGGCCAGCGATTCCGCAGACCGATCGCCGCCTCGGCCTCGCGTCCGCTGAACGCGTCGCGCGCCCGGTACTCGCTGAACACCTGGTTGTTGTGGAGGTAGTCGGCGTCGACTCCCACCACCGTGTTCTGGAGGTTCTGCACCGTGTTGAGCGCGTACGGGCCGGCGAAGGCGGTGATCCACTCGTGCCGGATGTAGAACCTGCCGCGCTGACCGAAGAGGTACTCGCCTCCGAGGGCTGCCCGGTGCTGCACCGTCTCGAGGATGTCCTGCTCGAACTCGCCGAAGACCGACGCCCGGTCGGCCACGCGCGCCGTGAGCTTGCCGCGGATCGCGTTCGTGTTCGTCGGCGTCGTCCCGACAGAGAAGGAGTCCACGGGCGTGCCCGTCTCGTGGGCCACGCGGTAGCCGATCTCTCCGGTGAATCGATTGCTCAGCTTCCGCTGGACGCTCAGCTGCGCCCCCTCGCGCACGCCGTTGTTCACCAGGTCCTGCGTCCGAATCGCGTCACCGAGGATGCTGGTCTTCGCGTCGAGGAGGATCGTGAAGTGCGTCCCCATCTCGGTCTGCCCCGGCCCGAAGGTCGAGGACGGATTGTCGAAGGACACGTCGCTGCGTGCCGCATAGGCACGGAGGTCGAGGCGCGAGGAGTGATGCCGCAGCTCCACCCGCTCGGCGTCGCCCGCCTGCTCGCCTTCGTTGTTCGATTGGGCGAACTCGCCGATGAGGTATGTGCTCTTGGCCACCTCGATGGTGCCGTTGAAGCCGAAGAGCTGCTGCTTCGCCGCCGGATCTTCGTTGCGGGCGAATGTCCCGCCCAACTCCAGGCGCTGCGCGATCCGCACCTTGCCGTCCACGCCGTACATCCAGAACGCGTCACCCGGCTCGTCCACCTCGTAGGTGACGCGAATCGAGATCGGATTGAGGTTCGCGTCGAGCGCCGGTACCGGCACACGGAAGAGCAGTCGGCCGGCGAAAGGCTCGATGGTGTAGTCGGCGAACCGCGTTTGTGGCACCGTCGAGATAATGATGCTCGGCTGGTTCCGGTCGCGCGTGAGGATCTCGACCCGCTCGGAGTTCAGGATCCCGTCGCTGTGACTCAGGGTGTACGGTCCGGAGATGCCCTCACCGGGGATCTCGTCGATGATCTGCCGCTCATGCCCCTGCGAGCCGAAGACGTCCACCTGGCCGTACTTCCCTTCCAGGTGCCCCACGCCGCCGGTGAGCGTGCGATCGTAGGCGCTCAGAACGCGCGTGTCCGGCGACTTCGGCGTCGCGTAGTCGCCGTACATCACGTAGCTCCGGCCCTTGTCGATGCGCACGTACAGCTTCTCGCTCGACTGGGCATCGAACTCCTTCACCCCCGCATCGCCGTAGACGGGATAGAACTCGTCAGGCTGAATGTCGCGGAAGAGCGTCTTGTCCGGGTCGTGCTCGGAGTCGTAGGCGAGCGTGAGCAGATATGAGCCCAGGATCTTCCCCTTGAGGAGCAGCGCGGCCCGGGCGGCGGCGGTGAAGTTGCCGTCGTCGCTGGTGACCGCGAAGTCGGTCAGCTGCTGCTCGAAGCCATCCTGCGGGTTGGCCGGCGCCATCCCTCCGGCGGTGAGCGACCGGAGGTTGATCCGGCCTTCCACCACCCCCATGCCGATGAGCGGCCGGAGCACCGGGAGGAAGGTGATCCGCTGGGTCGCGCTCAGAGCGCCCGCGGTGGCGCGGATGAGCACGGTGTCCGGAATCGATGGCGCAATGAGGCCGTACTGCGCCGTTCCGCCGACGAGTGCCACCTGCGTGCCGGGGGTCAAGCTGTCGATGTCCGTCGCCGACCACCGCCCACCGGTGGTTTCGAGGGTCACGACCGTCCTGGCGCTGACTGGGGCTCCGCTCGCATCGGTGACCTTAACGGTCACTGGCACGGCGGTGTTGCCGTCGGCCGGGAAGCCACCCGGCGGGACGCTGATCGTGAGCGTCCCGAGCGTCGGCGCCCCCGTCGCCCCGAGCGCCTTCGCCGCGTCGAGGGGCCGCGGCGGGAGCTGCGAGTTCCCGTCATCGAGCGTCCGTTGCGGGAGGAGCCCCTGGTACCCGACCGAGGTCTCGCCCATCAGTGTCGTGCCGCCCGTCATCGGAACCGCCGGAGTCGCGTTAGGCTGGGCAGCCGGAGTGGCCGGCGCAGCCCCGCCTCGCGCGCCCGCCCCGCCAGCGGAGGCGCCCGAGACCGCGGCTCCTGCGGGAGCGGCGGCGCTCGATCCGGCGGCTACTCCGCCGGGCGTCGCACCGGAGCCCGGCGGTGTCGGCGTCGGCGTCCCGGGGGGCGGCGGCACCTTCATCTGCGGCGGCGGGGCGGCTGTCGTGAGATCCGACGGCAGCGCGGAATAGACCTCGCCGCGGTCGCGGCGGGCGCGGACTTCGGCCAGCACGTCCGGCGAGTGCGACCCTTCGATGAAGTCGACCTTGATCAACTCTCCCTTCGTCATGTCGACGAAGCGGCTCGCCGGATTCTTCGCGTTCCGGTTGTCGAAGACGACGAGCTTCGCCCCCTTGGGCAGCGTCGTCTGATCGATCCGGATCACGTGCAGGCGCGGGCTGACGTTGTAGAAGTCGTACTTGCCCATCACGTCGGTGATCGTCGAGGTCCCGTCCTCGAGGTAGATGCGGACCCCCGGGATCCCCAGCTCGTTCGGCCCTTGCACACCCTGCGGGCCGCACTCGCACTGCGCGTAGACCTTACCGACGATGATGCCGCGGTCGGTGAACACACCCGGATCGACCCGGACCGGCGCCTGGGCGATGTTGGAGAGGGTATTGGTCGCTTGCCCCACCGCCTGCGCCTTGTTGTACTGCACACCGAAGTTGGCGCGCGCGCCGATGAGCGTGCGGTAGAGGACGGTGACCGTCGAGCCGGTCGACACCGTTCCGATCGGGAACGCCAACGCCGGGCCCGAGGTGGGCGGGTCGGCGATCCGCACCCCGTTCACCCGCGCCGAGCCGCGCTGATAGGAGAAGCCGGTCGGCAATAGGTCGTTCAGCACGACGTCGGGCACGGGGCTCGCGCCAAGCGTCTGGATCGTGACGATGTAGTCAACCACGTCGCCGATCCCCGCTTCGGGCTTCGACGCCTGCTTCTGGATCGCCAGGCGGAAGTCGGAGCCGACAGGGATGTTGGCGTCAGTCGATACGTTGTTGCCGGCGAGCACCGTGTCACCCGGCGTGGTGATGCTGGCGGTGTTGCTCACCATCGGCACCGCCGCCATCCCTACCGCGACCGTGAGCGTGACGCTGGTGGTGTCGTTCGGCTTGAATGGGCCGGCGTTGGTGCAGGTCACCAGCTGCCCGTCGGCGGTGCATCCCCAGCCGCTCCCTGCCCCGCTCACGAAGGTGAGGCCGTTCGGAAGCGTATCGTGGACCGTCACCTGCCCCGAGGTCGCGTTCGTCCCGACGTTGCTCACCGCGAAGCGGAAAGTGCCATTCGCTCCGACGGTGAAGGCACCTATATGCGTCTTCACGATCGCGACGTCGGCGACGCCCGTGACCGTTGTCGGATCCTGCGCCGTGTTGTTCGACGCCACCTGGTCACCGGGGGTCGAGACCGTGGCGACATTCGTCACCGCAGGAACCGCCGGCGCCGCGACACTCACGGTCAGCGTCAGGACGCTCGTCTGTGCCGGCGCGAGGATCGCGGGCTGGGTACAGGTGACCGTCTGTCCGGTTGCCGTACAGCTCCACCCCGTACCCGTCCCCGAGACGAAGCCGAGCCCGTTGGGAAGGTTGTCGGTGACGGTGAGTCCCCCGGTCGTGTTGAGCGTTCCGGTGTTCGTTACCGTGATCGTGTAGACGCCATTCGTCCCGACGGTGAATCCGCCGGTGTGTGTCTTCGTGATCCCGACATCCACGACGCCGGTGACGGCGGTCGGATCGGTGGCCCGGTCGTTCGACGGGTCGTTGTCGCCAGCCGTCTTGACGGTGGCGATGTTGACCGTGTTCGGGATCGCCGCCGCCGCCACCGCCACCGACAGAGTGATGGAGGTCGTGCCGCCCCCCTGAATGACCTGTGGCGTCGTGCAGGTCACGATCTGGCCGACGTCGGCGCAGGTCCAGAGCGATCCGACAGCCGAGATGTATGTGAGGCCGGTCGGAAGCGTATCGGTGACGGTGATCGTGCTCGTGGTCGGTCCCCGGCCAACGTTCGTCACCGAGATCGTGTAGACGCCCGTGCTGCCGACGGAGAAGGGCGCGGCATGGGCCTTGATGATCGCCAGGTCGGGCAGGCCTTGGATCGGTGTCGGGTCGCTCGACGCGTCGTTGGCGGTATTCGACTCGCCGCCGCCCGAGGTCCAGGCGGTGTTCGTCACCACCGCCGGCGCGGTGAAGCTGATCGTCACCCCGAGGGTGATGTCGGGATAGAAGGCGCCAATGGCGAGCACACTGTTGCGCGAACAGGAAACGATCTGGCCGCTGATCGCGCACGCCCAGCCGTTCCCGCTCACCGATGTCGGTGTGAGGGAGGGCGGCATGGTGTCGACTACGAACACTGGCGTGTTCGGGAAGGTCTGGAAGGTCCCGACGTTTGAGACGCGCAGCGTGTAGGTGCCGGTGCCGCCCTGGACGAAGCCGGGGCTGTTCGTCTTGTTGATCGTCATGTCCGGCCGCGTCACGATGACCGTGGTCGGCTGATCCCCTACCTGCGTGCGGTTTCCGTCGGTGAGGGAGAGGAAGTTGTTAGGCAGAGTCTGCCCGGAGTAGGTGACGTGCGCCTGGTTGGCGATCACCGCTCCTTCGGGGGCGCTCGGGAAGACCACGACCCGGAAGGTCGCGGTGAAGCCTTGCCCCGGGGCGAGCGCTCCACCGGTGGTGTTCGTGGCACCGGTGCCGAGGCGCATGATGATCCGATTGCCCGTCGCGTCGAAGTCCCCCTGATCATCACCCACCGCATCGGTTCGCGGACCCGGGTTGGCGCCGGCCGTCACCCGCATCGTGCCGGGGACGTAGCTCGTATTCGGCGGGATGGTGTCGATCAGAGTGACGTTCTCCGCCCCGTCCTGCCCGGCGTTGGTGGCGGAGATGGTGTACAGCAAGGTGTCGCCGGGGAGGATCGTGCCGCCGTTCAGGTCGGTCACATCCTTGAAGAGGTGGCCGTTCAGATCGGGGGAGAAGATCTGGGTGGCGAAGGTCACGACCCCCGGATAGTACGTGTCGCCTGACGAGGTGACGGCGATGGTCGCGCCCGTGGCGCCGTTGCCCAGGATGCCGGTGGCGTCGACGATGCTGGCGTCGAACCCGAGCTGGTTGATGTAGTCCGGGTTCTTCGTCGTGACCCGGGTGCCGAGGTTGGTGATGCTGCTGTTGAAGAAATTGTTCGCCGGGTGGAGCGCGTCGGTGAGCGCCGTCCCGTTGAGGCTCGCGCCATCGCCGATCAACCCGAGATCTCCCTCGTACGAGACGAAGCCGACCGACGTGTTGACCGGCCCGACAGCGGGGGTGATGAAGCCGCTGACGTTGATCGTCACGGTCGGCTGAATCGGGCTCACCAGCGCGAAGCCATCGAACACGGTCAGGTTGCGGAGCGGCTGCGACGGATCGTGCAGCACGATCACCAGGGCCCAGCCGCCGTTGCGGTTCGAACCGAGCCCGGCCTGGACGTTGGCCACCGTATAGGTGCCGGCGCCGGCCTGCTGGACGATCCCGGTGACGTCGCGGAAGCCTTGATAGGAGCTGTCCTGAATGTCCAGCTGCGACGCGGTGATCGTCTGGTAGCCCGCGGTGGGCGTGGCGAGCTTCACCACTCCGCGCTGTGTAATGTCCGGCGCCTGCGTGCCGCCGTTGGCGCCGGCCGTCCAGTACGCACCCCAATAGAGGCCGGCGAAGACCACCGACGAGCCGGGCGGGATCGTGAGGGTGGCGCTACTCGAGTTGAAGGTGGTGGGATCGGAATCGATGTCGATGTACTGCGCGTTGAAATCGTTGTCGTTGATGACGCCACCGATGCCGTTGCGCGCGTTGACGCAGTTTCCACCGTTCACACCGGTGGTCGAGCAGGTCATGATCGTGTTGGCCACGAACACGACCTGACCGGGCTGGTTGGTCGTGAAGCGCGGCGCGAAGTTGCGAATGACCTGAGCCGCCGCGGGGGCCGGCATCACCAGCATCGCCAGCATCGCCAGCATCGCCAGCATCGCCAGGGCGGCGACGAGCGGCGCTCCACTCCGAGCGCGGAGGGGGGCTGGCCACCGGGGCCGCTGGGGACGACTCTGGCTCGCTAGGCGCCGAAACCCGGAAAGCAACGTCGCTGGCACGCACCCGCTCGAAAGGAGGGACCCAACATCCGGCGCGCCCACTGGCCGCCGGAATGCGGCACGCCGGCGACCTCCGTAGGACGCCGAAAATGCCGGCTCAGCAGTTTCTTGATGGACGAGCCTAGTGGCGTCGGGACACGCACTTTGCCCCGCGTTTTCTGCGGGGTCAGCGGGAAACATTCGGGTGCCGAGCGCCCGCCGCGCTCCGCGCTAGGCTACCGGGGCCAGTACTCCACAGAGGGAGCCCCCGCCATCACCCTCGTACCGGCCTCACCCTTCAGGATTCGCTCGGCATCCCCCATCGCTCCGATCGCCGCCGGATGCCCCGTGCGGCTCACGAAGTCGATCGCCGCCTCGATTTTCGGCCCCATCGATCCGGCGGGAAAGTCGAACCCGCGCAGCGCGTCGGGCGACGCGACGCGGATCGCGCGCGCGTGCGGCGTCCCCCAGTCCACGTAGACGGCATCGGCGTCGGTGAGCATCACGAACAGATCGCACTCGAGCTCTCGCGCGAGGAGCGCGCTCGCACGATCCTTGTCGATCACCGCCTCCACACCGTGCAACCGGCGCTTGTCGTCGTACACGGTGGGAATACCGCCGCCGCCGGCGCAGGTCACGATCGTGCCGCGCTCGAGGAGCCAGCGGATCGGCCGGATCTCGAACACCCGGAGCGGCAGCGGCGACGCGACCACGCGCCGCCAATGCGCGCCATCGCGGGCGAATCGCCATCCGTGCTGCGCGGCGAGCCGC
>DASPTK010000008.1:0-122295 GCA_035623475.1 Gemmatimonadaceae bacterium
GCGTTGCCTCGGGCTCGTCGCTCGCGCCACCGAAGAGGGAGCCTTGCCCGCTGGCACGCTCCTCTTGCTTGAGTGCCGCCTCCTGAATGGCTCCGTCGAGCGCCGACAGCATCTGGGCTCGGTGTGCGCCGGTCGAGTCGAGGGCGCCCGAGCAGATGAGCGCCTCAAGCACGCGCTTTCCGCACACGCGGACATCGACTCGCTCGCAGAGGTCGAAGAGCGACTGGAATGGGCCCGCCGCTCGCGCGGCGAGAATCGCCTCGATCGCGCCACGACCAACGTTCCGAATGCCGCCGAGTCCGAAGCGCACGCGCCCCGTGCCCACGACGGTGAACTTGTAACGCGACTCGTTCACATCCGGCGGCAGCACCTCCAGCCCCAGCTCGCGCGCCTCGTTGATGTACTTCACCACCGAGTCGGTGTCGCCGATCTGCGACGAGAGGAGGGCAGCCATGAACTCGGCCGGGTGGTGCGTCTTGAACCACGCCGTCTGGTAGGAGAGGACGGAGTAGGCCACCGAATGCGACTTGTTGAAGCCATAGCGGCCGAAGGTCTCGATCTGGCCCGCGATGTCCTCGATGACACGGCGATCGAAGCCCCGCGCGACCGCCTTCGAGGTGAACTTTCCCAGTTCCTCGCGAATCAGCTCGGCGTCCTTCTTTCCGACGGCCTTGCGCAGCACGTCCGCTTCGGCGAGCGAAATGCCCGCCAAGATCTGCGCGATGCGCATCACCTGCTCCTGGTAGGTGATGACGCCGTACGTCGGTTCGAGCACTTCGCGCAGCTCGGGGAGGGCGTAGGTGATCGGCTCTTCGCCGCGCTTGCGATGGATGAAGACGCGATGCATCCCGGCATCGAGCGGGCCCGGCCGCATCAGCGCGTTGGCGGCGACGAGATCGTCGAAGCGGTCGCACCGCATGCTGCGCAACATGTCGGTGGCGAGCGGCGACTCGAATTGGAAGACGCCCGCCGTCCGTCCGGCCCGCAACATCCGGTAGGTATCGGGGTCGTCCAGCGGCAGATGCTCCATGTCGAGCGTCTCGCCCGTGCGCTCCTCGACCATCGCCACCGCGTCGTGAATCACGGTGAGCGTCGTCAGGCCGAGGAAGTCCATCTTGAGCATGCCTGCCTTCTCGAGGCAGTTCATGTCGTACTGCGTGACGACGACCGTCTCCTCCTCCCCCGCGCCTCCCGCTCCCTTGGTGGTCTGGGTGCAGACGGGGACGTAGTCGTCCAACGGACCGGGGGCGATGACGACGCCGGCCGCGTGCACGCCGGCATGACGCGACAGCCCCTCCAGCGCCATCGCGTAGTCGAGGAGCTGCCGATAGCGCTCGTCGGTGCGATAGAGCTGCTTCACCTCGGACACCTGCGTGCAGGCCTCGCGCACGGTGAGCGAGTAGTTGGGCTGGTTCGGGATGAGCTTCGCCAGCTGGTCCGTCTCCGCCGGCGTGAATCCGAGCACGCGGCCGACGTCCTTCACCACGGCCCGGGATTTCATCGTGCCAAAGGTGATGATCTGCCCCACCGACTCTCTTCCATACTTCTGCCGGACGTATTCGATCACCTCACCGCGGCGCTCGAAGCAGAAATCGACGTCGATGTCCGGCATCGAGATCCGCTCCGGGTTCAGGAAGCGCTCGAAGAGGAGATCGAAAGTCAGCGGGTCGATGTCGGTGATGCGCAAGGAGTAGGCGACCAGCGAGCCCGCCGCCGAGCCACGCCCCGGCCCGACCGGAATGCCGCGATCGCGCGCGGCCTTGATGAAGTCGTAGGTGATGAGGAAGTAGCCGGCGTATCCGGTGCGCGTGATGACGCCGAGCTCGTAGTCGAGGCGCTGGCGCACGTGCTCCGGCAGGGGCGAGCCGTAGCGCTCACGCGCCCCCTCCTCCGCAAGCCTGACGAGTAGCTCGTTTTCCGAGGCGACGCCCTTGGGGAGCGGGAAGGACGGGACGTTGTACTTCTTAGAGAACTCGATCCCTGCCTCTTCCCCGATCATCAGCGTGTTCTCGATGACATCGGGGCGGTTGGGGAAGAACGCGGCGATCTCCTCGCGGCTCTTGAAGTACAACCCCTCATCGTAGCGGAGGCGATCGAGGTCGCTCCGATCCTTACCGAGCCCGATGCAGAGAAGGATGTCGTGAGCGTCGTGGTCGCTCTGCCGCAGGAAGTGCGCGTCGTTGGTGGCGACCACCGGGAGTCCCATCTCGTCGGCCAGCCGCAGCACGAGCGCGTTCAGCTTCGACTGCTGTCCCGACGCATCGTGCGCTTGGACTTCGAGGAAGTAGCGGTCGCGGAATGCCTCGGCGTACCACGCTGCGGCGCCCTTCGCCTCCTCCCACCGCCCCTCGAGCAGATGCGAGGCGATCTCGCCGGCCATGCAGGCGCTCGAGACGACGATCCCTTCGTTGTATCGGGCGAGTAGCTCGCGGTCGACGCGCGGTTTGGTGTAGAAGCCCTCGACGTAGGCCAGCGAAGAAAGCTTGACGAGATTGCGGTATCCGATGGTGTCGCGGGCGAGCAGGACCAGGTGGTAGTACGGCTTCGCGCCAGGGCGCGGCCGGCTCCGCTCGCGGCGATCCCCGAGCGCTACATACGCCTCCATGCCGATGATCGGCTTGAGGCCGGCCTTTCGCGCCTTCTCCTGAAACTCCCAGGCGGCGTGAAGGTTGCCATGGTCGGTGATGGCGAGCGCCGGTTGCTCCAACTCGAGGGCCCGCTCGACCAGCTGGTCGATACGGTTGGCCCCGTCGAGCAGGGAGTATTCGGAGTGGCAGTGGAGGTGGACGAATGACATCGGCCTGGGGGAGGCTGTCTCCGTTGCAGACCCGGGGGAAGCGCCACCCTAATCGGGCGCGAGCAACTTCGAACCAGTATTATATCCTCGCACGCTCGACTTCGCTGCCCGGAACATCTCGCGGCACGGCACCCCGTGGGGGCCCTCGGGTATCATGCCTGGCGCCGCTGGGGCCCGATGCGTCGACGCCACGCTGCCGCCCCTGCGTGCCGCAACTTTTCGTTCCCTAGACCGAGGCACCGCCGCCTGATGAAACCGACTTCCTGCCTCTCCCTGCTGGCTCTGGCGGCGCTGTCCAGCGCCTGCCACAACGATAACAGCACCTCGCCGCCGGCTGCGCCGTGCACGACGACTACTCCGGTCGCGCTCGGCGAGCTTCAGGGCACCGTGGTGTCGCTCTCGAGCGGCGCCGAGTGCGCGAGCTTCGTCGCCGACGGCGGCAAGTATCTCATCGTGCCGCAATTCGTGACGGCGGCAGCCAATCCGGTGCCGGTGACCTACGAGGTGGGAGCCCAGATCGGCTCGGCGGCGGCGTCGAGAGTGACCGAGGCGACCCTTCTCCGCTCGATGGGGCTTCGTCCGTCGCTTCCACTCAAGGAGTCCCAGCTCCAGCTCGATCGCCGGATGCGGGCCGCGGAGCATCGCTTTGCTCAAATGGCGCGGGCGGGCGGCGGGCCCCCTCGTGTGGAGGCAGAGATCCGCGCACAAGTCGTCCCCGACTCGGGGTCGCAGCGCATCTTCCAGGTCCTTTCGAACGCGCTCAGCTCCGGCGCGGCGACCTACGCATCCGACACGGCGACGCTCAAGTACGTCGGCAAGAACATCCTCATCTATCAGAGCAACGACGCGCTCCCTCCCCCCAACGGGTTCACCGACGCGCAGATCGGTGCCTTCGGCCACACCTTCGACATCGACCTCTACGCGATCGACACAGCGACCTTCGGCCCACCAACGGACATCGACGACAATGGCCACATCATCGTCCTGCTCACGCCGGTGATCAACGCCTCGACGCCGCGATCGGTCTGTGCGACGTCCGGGTACATTGCCGGATTCTTCTACGCGCTCGATCTGTTGCAGGGACAGCCGCATTCGAACAACGGCGAGATGTTCTACTCCCTCGTCCCCGATCCGAACGGGCAATTCAGCTGCGCGCACACGGTTTCCGACGTCGGAGCTGCGACGCCGTCGACGTTCATCCACGAGTTCCAGCACATGATCTCCTTCGGGCAGCACGTGCTGATTCACGGTGGCAACGAAGAGGATCCGTGGCTCAACGAGGGGCTGAGCCACACCGCCGAGGAGCTCGGCTCTCGGTACTACGAGCACAAGTTCCCGCCGCCCACCGGCCGCACGGATCCGAACCAGCTCTTTCCTGATTCCGCCGAGCCATTCATCGCCGGGGATCTCAGCAACTCGTACAACTATCTCAGCAACACGACGGCCACTGGAAGCGATTCCGCCTCGGTGAGCGACTGGGGCGGCGACGGCACGCTCGTGCAACGCGGCGCCGTCTGGCTCTTTTTGAGATGGCTCGGCGATCAGCAGGACAGCACGGTGTACGGTCGGCTCGACCAGACGAATCTGACCGGAGTGCCGAATCTTCAGGCGGCGAGCGGCATCGATTTTCCGACGCTCTTCCAGAGCTTCAGCCTCGCGCTGTACACCGACAGCCTCGTCGGCGTGGATCGCGGCTCGGTCCCGCCTACGGACCGGTACTACTCTCGCAACTTCCGCCAGATCTACGCGCGGCTGAATGCTGTCGCGCCCTCGACTTTCCCCTCGCCATTCCCACTCGGGCTCAAGGTGCTCTCTCCGCCGACGACCACCGCGGGAACGATGTATCCGGGCACCGAGGACTTCTTCGTCATGCAGGTTCCGTCGAGTGGAGACAGCGTCAAGATTCACTTCAGCGGTCCTAGTGGAGCCGCGCTGAGCAGCGACCTCGGAGCGCAGGTGAGCATCTTCCGCTGTCCGTCGGCACCATCGTCGGCCTGCCAGTAGCCGGCGATCCCGCGAGCGCGGCGACGATGAAGTCGCTGCGCCGCCGGCCGCGTGCGCTTGTGATTCTCTCGCGCGGCGTGGCCGCGCTCCTCCTCACACTGGTCGCCTACGCCGTACTGGCACCGACGGGTCGCTATCTCGCACAAGCCGGCTGGGAGGAGGGGCGGATCCTTGCCAGACGCCAGCCGATCGCGAGGCTGATCGACTCACCGGCAACCGATCCCGCCACGCGAGCCAAGCTCTCCTTGGTGTCGGAGGCCCGCGCCTTCGCGGCGGACTCGGTCGGCCTGCGCGTCGGGCAGAGCTTCACGTCGTACACCGCATTGGACCGGGACACCCTCGTGCTCGTGCTCTCGGCGGCCGAGCGAGACGCGTTGCGCTTTCACACCTGGTGGTTTCCGATCGTCGGGCGGGTGCCGTACAAAGGGTACTTCGATTTCGCCGCCGCCCGGCGCGCGGCGCAGGCGCTCGAACGCGACAGCCTCGATACCGTGCTGAGGCCGGCCGCCGCCTTCAGCACGCTCGGGTGGTTCAACGATCCGCTTCTCTCATCCACGCTCAGCGCCGATTCGGTGTCGCTCACCAATACGGTGATCCACGAGCTCACCCACAACACCTTCTACGCGCCGGGTCAGGCGGTGTTCAACGAGTCGTTCGCCAACTTTGTCGGCTCGCGAGGCGCTGAGTGGTTCTTTCGGAGCCGCGCGGACTCCCTTCGCGCATCGCGCGCGCGGACCGACTGGGAGCGGGAGAAGATTCTCGGCCGATTCTGGGCTGGGGTCTATTCGCAGCTCGACTCCGCATTTCGCGCGAACCCCGAGAGCCGCGCTGCTAGGCTCGCGGCGCGCGATACGATCTTCGCGCACTCCCGGGCACATTTTGCGGCCGATGTCTTACCTCTGCTCCCCGGAATCCCCCAGGGCACCACCGTCAGGCTCACGCTCGACAACGCCACCGTGCTGTCGCGGCGCGTCTACCGCACCGGACTCGATGACTTCGATGCGGTGCTCGAGCGGGAGGGGAGTGTGCGGCGGGCGGCGACGCGGATCATGAGCCTCGCGCGCTCCCGGCCGAAGGACCCGTACGCGGCGGTGCGTTCCTGGCTCGCGTCAGCCGGTGCCGAAGCGCCCGCGCATTAGCTCGCGCAGGTTCACCGGCCCGGTCGGGACGGTGGAGGCGACCGCGGTCGCTTGATCCTGCGCGGGATACGCCACCATCCGCTTCATGTGGGCCCGCACGTCGCCGTCGAAGAAGCGCGAGAGCTGATCGATCGAGTAGTCGGATCCCAATCGCGACCCGTAGGCGGCGATCGGATAGACGACGTGGAGATGGTGCCGCGCTCTCGTCAGAGCGACATACATCAACCGGCGCTCCTCCTCCATCGTCTCGTCGTCGCGCAGCGCGCGGGTGTTGGGGAACCAGCCGTCGACCGCCCAGATCACGAAGACGGCGTCCCACTCGCACCCCTTGGCGCTGTGCGCCGTGCTGAGGACGAGGGCGTCATCGTCGTCAGTGCTGCCGCCGGCGAGGTCCTGCGTGGCTGACGGCGGCTCGAGCGCCAGCTCGGCGAGAAAGTCGGCCCGGGTCGGGAACTGCCTCGCGATGAGCTCGAGCTGATCGAGATCCGCCAGCCGCGGCTCGGCGCGATCGTAGCGCTCGCGCAGCATGTCGTCGTAGAGCCGGCGAAGGTGGGCGATCTCGCCGCTCACGCCGGCGGCACGCGAGCCGTTCGACCCGACGGCCGGCTGAGACCGCAACTCGAGGAAGCTCGCGGCGAGGGCTGCGTGCGTCTCCCGCGCGCGAGACGGAGGCGTGAAGGCAGCGAACGCCTCCAGCGTCCAATTGCGTTGGGCCAGCGCCTCCACCGCCGCCCGCGCCGTCGCGTCGCCGACACCGGGGAGCAGGTGCAGCACGCGGAACCAGCTCACTTCATCGCGCGGGTTCTCGAGGATGCGGAGGAACGCCAGCACGTCCTTGATGTGCGCCGCCTCGAGAAATTTTAGCCCTCCCCACTTCTCGAAGGGAACGCGGCGATTGGTGAGCTCGATCTCGAGATCGGCGGACATGTAGCCGGCGCGGAAGAGCACCGCGATCTCGCTCAGGGGCGTGCCTTCCTCGTGCAGCTCGAGGATCCGGTCGACCACCCAGGTCGTCTGTTCATGCTCGTCGCGAGCGGCCACCAGAGCCGGCGGCTCACCGCCGCGACGCCCGGTCCACAGGTTCTTGGTGTACCGCCGGGGCGCTCGCGAGATGACGACATTCGAGACATCGAGAATGGGTTGCGTCGAGCGGTAGTTCCGCTCGAGCGTGACCACTGTCGTTCCCGGGAAGTGCTCGGGAAAATCGAGGATGTTGCGAACGGTCGCGCCACGGAACGAGTAAATGCTCTGCGCGTCGTCGCCCACCACCGTGAGGTTGCGGTGCGTGCGGCACAGGCCTCGGAGGATGCGCGCCTGCAGCGCATTCGTGTCCTGGTATTCGTCTACCAGCACGTGGTCGTGGAGCGCGGCGATACGGGAGGCGAGCTCGCTCGAATGCTCGAGCAGCGCCGCCCAGAAGAGGAGCAGGTCGTCGTAGTCGACGAGATTGCGTGTCTCCTTGCGCCCCGTGTAGTCGGCGAAGACACGGAGCATCTCGGCGGACGTGTCGGCGAAACGCGGGAACTCGTCGCGTAGGATATCGTCAACCGGGATCTCGGTGTTGACGTGGCGAGAGTAGACGTGGTGGAGCGTCTCCTTCTTCGGAAAGCGCGAGCCCCTCTGGCCGAATCCGAGGTGGGCTCGCGAGATGCCCATCAAGTCCTCGGAGTCGCCCTGGTCGAGGATCGTGAAGTCGCTGGGCAGTCCCGCCGCGGCGCCATAGGAGCGAAGAAGACGGTGGGCCGTGGCGTGAAAGGTGCCGCCGTGCACTCGGACCCTTCCCGTACCCACCAGTCGCTCTGAGCGCTCGAGCATCTCTTGCGCCGCGCGTCGCGTGAACGTGAGGAGGAGGATTCGGTGTGCGGGAACGCCACGCTCGATGAGGTGCGCCACGCGGTGAACGAGCGCTCGTGTCTTCCCGGTGCCGGCGCCGGCGATGATCAGCAGCGGTCCATCGCCAAAGGTCGCGGCAGCAATCTGCTGCTCATTGAGGTCGGCGAGCGACGACATGGACGCAATATACCGTGGCCCCAAGGGCCGAGCGCATCGCGGCGTTGCGACCTATTTCGCGTCCTGCTTCGACCTGTTGCGATACCGATTGATCGCGTGCTTGTCGACCGACGGGCTCCCGTAGCGCTCCTCGAGCCACGGATCGCCGCGCATGTGGTAGCCATTCTGCTCCCAGAAGCCCGGCATGTCGAAGTCGAGAAGCTCGAAGCCCCGCACCCATTTGGCGCTCTTCCAGAAGTAGAGGTGCGGCACCAGGAGACGCACAGGGCCACCGTGATCGGGGGTGAGATCGGCGCCATTGTGGCGGAGCGCCAGCAGATTCTCCGGACGATCGAGGTCCGCGAGCGGGAGGTTCGTCGTGAATCCCTGCTCCGCGTGCACTAGTACGTGCGTGGCCTCCGGAAGAGGACGGGCCCGTCGGAGAATTTCTGACACCGGAATGCCTTCGAACCGGTTATCTAGACGGCTCCAGCGGGTCACACAGTGGATGTCGCACAGTGTCTGTTGCCGGGGCAGCGCCTTGAGCTCGGCGAAGGTCAGCTCGTAGGGCTCGGCGACCAGGCCGCTAACCGAGAACCGCCATGTCGATGGGTCGACGCGGGGGACATCGCCGTAATGCAGGACGGGCCACTTGACGGTCGCCACCTGGTGGGGCGGAACCCGCTCCCGCCCGGTCGTGCGCGCGTCGACAACGGGGATGTCAGCAGTATTCACGGGATCATCCATGGGGCCTGGAGAGCTTCCGGAGCGACCGATCAGCCACCCGCTCAACCTGCCGAGAACGCTCATGGTTCTTAAGGATGCGTGATTCGGTGAATCGCCGCATCTTCGGGGCGGCCGCCCCGGTTGGGGGTCTCGGCGGCCGGTCGGGCGTGGGCTCAACGATATTAACTTTGGACGGCTAGTTGCGGTGACCCAGCCGCGTCCCGATCTCTCGTGTTCTGCGGAACCGCCTCTCGTCGCCTCAGCGGAGCGAGCTCTGCCAGACCTGTCCACAACGCCCTCGACCCCCGCGATCGACTGCGCCGCGCTCGCCCACCGCTTCGGTAGCCGGTGGGCGTTGAGGGGCGTGTCACTTCGATTGGCCGAAGGCGAGGTCGTAGCCGTCTTCGGACCCAATGGCAGCGGAAAGAGCACGCTCCTCCGAATCCTTGCCACCGCACTGAGGCCCACTCGCGGCGGAGGGACGGTGTGCGGACACGACATTCTCCGCGAGAGCGCGGCGATCCGCAGTGTGGTCGCGCTCAGTGGACAGGGTGCCGGCATCTACGATGACCTGACCGTCTCCGAGAACGTGGTATTCGCCATGCGCATGTCGGGACTGGCAGTCGACCCCGCACAGCTCCGGAGCGTCATCGATGAGGTCGGACTGGGCGCCGAGCGCGACGAGCGCGCGCGGCACCTCTCGGCGGGGATGCGACGCCGGATCGTGCTGGCCCAGATCCGGCTCCGCCCCCTGCGGCTCCTGCTTTTGGACGAGCCGTACACGAGCTTCGATGACGAGGGCGTGGCGTACGTCAACGGCGTCATCCGGTCGATGCGCGAGCGGGGAGGGTCGGCGGTGATCGTCACCCACGACGCGGACCGGGTGCGAGAGGTGGCCGATCGAACGCTGCGCCTCGACTCCGGGCTGATCGACGGCGCGGAGCCGCCGGGCACCGACGCCCTACCGGGTCGCCCTCCCCATCTTCGCCTGACGAGTCATGCCTGACGTCGTGTGGAGGCGCGAGCTCGGGCGCGTGCTGGCGGTCGCGCGAAAGGACCTGGCGATCGAGCGCCGGTCGAAGGCGACGCTCAACGCGGTGATCTTCTTCGCCGCCCTCACGCTCCTCCTCTTCGGGTTCGCGCTTGGGGCGGACACGAGCGCGATGAGGGACGCGGCCGCGGGGGTGCTCTGGCTCACCGTCTTGTTCAGCGGGGTGCTCGTCTTCAACCGGTCGTACCAGCTCGAGCTCGAGGCCCAATCGTTGGAATCGCTCCTGCTGTATCCGGGAGAGCGCCGGGCGATCTTTCTCGGCAAGCTCCTCGCGAATCTCGCGATCGTGTTCGTGGTGGAGGTAGTGACGGTGCCGGCGGCCGGTATTCTCTACCAGGTGCCGTTCTGGCCGCACCTCATCCCTCTCATCGGCGTGTTGTTGCTCGGGTCGATCGGATTCGTGGGCCTCGGCACATTCTACGCGGCGATCGCGAGCCGTGTGCGATCGCGCGAAGTCCTGCTCCCCCTCCTTCTCTTTCCTATGCTCGTCCCCGTGCTTATCGCGGCGGTGGAGGCGACGACGGCGATCCTGGCCGGCGACCCGATGGGGAACAGCGGCGCGTGGGTCAGACTCCTGGCTGCCTTCGACGCCATCTTCCTGGTGGCGGCCTTCTTCGCCTTCGAGTACGTCATTGGAGACTGAGATGACCGACGCGACGCAGCAGAGAACCGCTCCGGCGACGGAGGTGATCCCCCCGCGGCGGACAGTCCTCGGGTGGGCGGCGTTCGCGTTCCTCGCAGTGTCGCAGCTGATCGCTGTGCGCTTGTCACCCCCCGACCGTGACATGGGTCACCTGCAGAAGATCATGTACGTTCACGTTCCCGCGGCGTGGAGCAGCCTCATCGCGGTCGTCGTGGTCGCGGCCACGTCGAGCGTGTTGTATCTCTGGAAGCGGGAGGAGAAGTACGATCTCCTGGCAGCGTCGGCGGCGGAGGTTGGGGTCGTCCTGATGTCGCTGACGATCATCCTCGGCTCGATTTGGGGGCGACCGACGTGGGGGACCTGGTGGGCATGGGATGCGCGCCTGACGTCGATGGCGGTGCTGCTCTTGATCTTCATCGGCTATTTGGCCCTCAGAGCGGCCACCGATGACGAGGATCGCCGCGCGCGATGGAGCGCGGCCGTGGCAATCCTCGGTGCGATCAACGCCTACGTGGTGTATATGTCCGTTCGCTGGTGGCGCACGCTGCACCAGATTCAGTCGAGCCCGGCCACAGTCGATCCGGCGTATGTGATCGGGCTGCGACTCAACGCCATCGCCTTCCTGCTGCTCATGATCTATTTCGTCTCGGAACGCTACCGGACCGCGCGACTGGAGCGGGCGACGGAGCGAGCGCTGGAGGATCAGGCGCTAAGCCGACGCGGAGGGGGAGAGGGAGGGGGAGGGGGGAAATGAACAATCTGGAGTTCGTCGTCGCCGCCTACGCGGTGACGTGGATCGTGCTGATCTCCTATGCGATTCGTCTCCGCCGAGGCGAGACCACGACGGAGGAGGCGTACGCGCGCGCGATGCAGGAGGAGCCTCGGTGACCATGCCAACACGCTCACTCAGCCGGCGCGGCGCGATCGTCCTCGGCGTCGTCGTCATCCTCGCGACATTCGGCTATCTCGTGTCGGGGAAGATCGGGAGCAACCTCGTCTACTTCCTCACGCCGAGCGAGCTGCTGGCGCGCGGCACGCGCGCCTACGGTCAGTCGGTACGATTGGGTGGTCAGGTGACGCCCGGCAGCGTCAAGTGGGATGCCAACAACGTCGATCTCCGCTTCACCCTTCAGGACGGTACCTCGCACGTGGACGTCCATTCGCACGGCGCGCCGCCGCAGATGTTCAGGGATGGAATGGGGGTGGTGGTCGAGGGACGGTATGATGCGAACGGCGTCTTCGAGGCGCACAACCTTCTCGTCAAGCACTCGAATGAGTATCGGCCGCCCCAGCCCGGGGAGCGCCCGAGCGAAATGTACAAGACCCTGATCCCCGATTCCCGGCCATGATGGGACCACTCGGATCGAGCGCTCTCCTCGTCGCTCTGGCGCTGACCGTCTTTGGGCTCTGCGTGTCGGTGCTCGGCGCGCGGCAGCACCGTCCGCAGCTCATCCGCGCGGGGTATGCCGCCACGTACACCAACTTCGGTCTGCTGCTGATCGCCAACCTGGCGATGGTCGTCGCGCTCGTCACACACGACTTCAGCATCTCGTACGTGGCGCAGGTGGGGAGCAGGTCGGTACCGCTCTTCTATACGATCATCTCGCTGTGGGGGGCGCTCGAGGGCTCGATTCTCTTCTGGGGCTTGGTGCTCACCGGATACGCCGCCGCGGTGGTGTGGGCGAATCGCCATCGCCCCGGCACCCTCGTCCCATACGCTGCCGCGACGCTCTTCGGGATCGCCGCTTTCTTCCTCATCCTGCTCGTGGGGCCGGCCAATCCCTTCCATACTCTTTCGCCGATCCCCCCCGACGGACCGGGGCCGAACCCACTGCTCCAGAACCACCCGTTGATGGCGGTCCACCCGCCCTTCCTCTACTTGGGTTACGTGGGCATGTCGGTCCCGTTCGCCTTCGCCATCGGAGCGCTCCTCTCTGGTGAGCACGATGACGAGTGGATCCGAACGACGCGGCGATGGACTCTGGCGGCCTGGGGCTTCCTCTCCTTCGCGATCGTCGCCGGTATGTGGTGGTCGTACGAGGTGCTCGGCTGGGGCGGGTATTGGGCCTGGGACCCGGTGGAGAACGCCTCCTTCATGCCCTGGCTCACCGCCACCGCCTTCATCCACTCGGTGATGGTCGAGGAGCGCCGTGGGATGCTTCGCGTGTGGAACGTCAGCCTCGTGGTCGCGACTTTTCTGCTCACGGTTCTCGGCACCTTCCTCACCCGGAGCGGCATTCTCTCCTCCGTGCACGCATTCACGGAGGGCGTGGTCGGCTACTACTTCCTGGCCTTCATCGCCGTCGTGCTCGTGCTCTCTCTCGTGCTGGTCGCGGGTCGGAGTGCGGAACTACGCAGCCGCGGACGGCTCGATTCGGCGCTGTCGCGCGAGTCGGTCTTCCTGCTCAACAATCTGGTGCTCACGGCGTTCATGTTCACCGTTCTGTTAGGCACCATCTTCCCGCTCGTGGCCGAGGCGGTGCGAGGCGCGCGGGTGAGCGTGGGCGCGCCATTCTTCAACCAGATGACGCTGCCGCTGGCGACGCTTCTCCTCCTCCTGGTGGGCATTGGGCCGTCACTGCCATGGCGGAGCGCGACACCGGAGCAAGCGTGGCGGCAGCTCCGGCTCCCGACGATCGTCGGCATCGCCACCGCGATCGTGTCGGTCGCTCTCGGTGTCCGTGAGCCGATGGCGGTCATCGCCTTTTCCTTTGCCGCGTTCTCACTGCTGGCGAACCTTCAGCAGTTCGCTCGAGCGACGGCGTCGCGGATGCGACTCCACCAGGAGGCGGCGCCGGTGGCGTTTGCCCGAGTCGTGGGCGGGAATCGGCGGCGCTACGGCGGGTACACCGCGCACATCGGCTTGATCACGGTCGCTGTCGCCATCGCCGCATCCTCCACCTTCCGCTACGAGCGTGAGGCGACCGTGCGGCGCGGCGAGGGGGTCAGCCTGCGCGGCTTCACCGTCGTCCTCGACCGCCTCTGGGGGCGCGATGAGCCACGCCGCTTCGTCATCGGCGCCGACCTCTCGGTGCAGGAGAGTGGGCGTACGGTCGGCCACATGACCCCGCGTCTCAACTTCTATCGGCAGTCCGAGCAGCCGGTGGCCACCCCTGCGGTTCGGAGCCGGCCTGCCGGAGACCTCTACGTCAACTTGATGGCGTTCGAACGCGACGGATCGCAGGCGACGCTGCGCGTGCTCGTCGAGCCACTGGTCGGCTGGATCTGGGTCGGTGGCGCGGTCGTGGCGTTAGGCGCACTGATCGCGATCTGGCCGGGCGCGCGCGCGCCGCTTCGCGCCCCCCGTCCCGTGGTGCCCGCGGCCGAACCCTTGCGCGAGCCGCTCGACGAGGATGCGGATGAGGGAATACCGGCAGAGCCGGCGGCAGAGGGGGCGCGATGAACTGGCGGAGGTCCTTGGTGGCGGTCTGCCTCGCCGTGCCATTGCTCATCCTCTTCCGCTTCGGCCTCACGCGTGACCCCCGGGCGATTCCGTCTCCACTTCCTGGACGGGCGGCGCCCGACTTTTCCCTCGCTGTTTTCTCCATTCCCCCGGGTGAGCCGCCGGCGACGCCGCGGCTCGACACGGTTCGCCTGCGCGATCTCAAGGGGAAGGTCGTCGTCCTCAACTTCTGGGCCTCCTGGTGCCTCGCCTGCCGTGACGAGCACCGAGTGCTCTCGGAGGTGGCGACTCGGATGCAGGGGGAGGACGTGCGCTTCTTCGGAGTGCTGTATAGCGACACTCCCGACAACGGGAGGCGGTGGATCAGCATGATGGGGGGGCAGAGCTACCCCGGCCTTCTCGACCCCGACTCGCGTACCGCCATCGACTACGGGCTGTATGGCGTGCCCGAGACCTTCTTCATCGGACGCGATGGTCGCGTGGCCTACAAGCAGGTCGGGCCGGTGACCGAGATCTTCCTGGTCGGGAAGATCCGGGATCTCCTCATGCAACCGGTGGCTCTCGGGAACGTGCCGTGATGGGTCGAGTTGCGGCGATCATGGCGACCGTTCTGGTGATCGCCGGCGCAGCCCAGTCACAGGCGCCTGCGGCGACCCGATTGGCCGACACCTCGCACCTCGACGACTCCGTTCGTGCCGTGGCCCAGACCCTGCGATGCCCGGTCTGTCAGAGCGAGTCGATTCAGGAGTCGCCGTCCGACCTCGCTCGCGACATGCGGAATGTCGTGCGCCAACAGCTGGCGGCGGGAAAGTCGAGCGATGAGGTGAAGGCCTACTTCGTCAGCAAGTACGGCGACTGGATCCTGCTCAAGCCGCGGGCGCGCGGCGTCGGCGTGGCGGTCTATCTCTTGCCCATGCTCTGGGTCGTGATCGGGCTGGTGATCGTGATGCTGGCGGTGCGGAGGTGGACGCGTGCCGCATCCGTTGCCGCGCCGCACGCTACCGATGATCCGGTATCGGCCAGCGCGAGCGCGGAGAACGACTGATTACGGCTGGCTGCCGCTTCGTCAGGCAGGGACAACGGTGATGACGTCGGCGAGTGCGATGTCCCGCTGATCGAGGTCGAAGACCTCGGCGACGCTCCGGGCTACCTCCGATCGACCCGCCGCGGCGTCGGCTCGCCCCCCTTCGGCCGCAACCGATGTCATCGTCACGCCATCGAGTCCGCAGGGGACGATGAGGTCGAAGTAGGAGAGATCGGTGGTGACGTTGAGCGCGAACCCATGCCAGGTGACCCAGTCTCGCGCGTGGACACCGATCGAGGCGATCTTGCGGCCGCCGACCCAGACGCCGGTCCGCCCGACGTCCCGGCGCGCCACGACACCGAGCACCGCGAGCGACCGGATGAGCGCCTCCTCGATCTGTCGCAGATACCAGTGCAGGTCGAGGCGATGGCGCCGGAGATCGACGATCGGGTAGCCGACGAGCTGGCCGGGCCCGTGGAACGTCACGTCGCCGCCGCGCTCGACGTCGAAGCGCTCCACCCCACGCTCGGCAAGCGCGGCGTCGGAGACGGTGACATTTCCGGCTTTCGCCGTCCGGCCCAGCGTCACGACCGGCGGATGCTCCACCAGAAGGAGCGTGTCCTGAGGGAGGCGGCCGGCGATCCGCGCCGCGGCGGCGGCGCGCTGCAGAGCGAGCGCGTCGGCGTACGAGAGGTGGCCGAGATCCACCGTCCACAGCTCGCGCGCCGACACTGCTCTCGAGGTCAGAAATTCAGGACGCGGCCCATCGCATCGAGGGCCGCCTCGGCCACCGACTCGGCCAGCGTCGGATGCGCGTGCACGGCGAGCTCCACCTCTTCGATGGTGAACTCGTTTTCGCGCGCCACCGCGAGCTCGTGGATCAGCTCCGTGGCGTGGGCGCCGATGATGTGGGCGCCGAGGATCTCGCCGTACTTCGCGTCGGAGATGATCTTGACGAACCCCTCGGTCTCCCCCGACGTGCGTGCCCGGCCGCTGGCCGAGAAGGGGAAGCGGCCCACCTTGTAGTCGAGCTTCTTCTCCTTGCACTGCTGCTCGGTGAGGCCGATCGACGCGACCTCGGGATGGCAGTAGGTCGCGTTGGGGATGTTGCCGTAGTTCACCAGGTGCGGGTGTTGCCCCGCCAGAAGCTCGGCGAGCACGACGCCTTCACGCGATCCCTTGTGGGCAAGCATCGGCGGCCCCGCCACGTCGCCAACGGCGTAGATCCCCGGCGCCGAGGTCTCCATCCTCTCGTTGATCTTGATGAAGCCGCGGTCGGTGAGCTTCACGCCCTGCGCCTCGAGTCCGATCCCTTCGACGTTGGGAGCGCGCCCCGCGGCCACCAGTACCTTCTCCACCGTGAGCTCACGCTTCTCCGGGGAGGTGAGTGAGAGCGTGACGGAGTCCTTCCCGACTGTGGCGCCCGCGATCTTGGCACCGGCGAGGACTTCGATCTTGCGCTTGCGAAAGCTCTTGTTGAGCTCCGCCGAGACGTCCGCGTCCTCGAGGGGGAGGATCGTCGGCAGGACCTCGATGAGCGTGACCTGGGTCCCGAAGGCGGCGAAGACATCGGCGAACTCGCACCCTACGGCGCCGGCGCCGACGACGGCAAGCGACTTCGGCGCCCGCTCGGCGATCAGCACGTCGTCGGAGGAGAGAACCGTGGTCTTGTTGAGCTCGAGCCCGATCTGCGGGAGGCCGCGTACCCGCGACCCGCTGGCGATGATCACTGCCTTCTTGGCGTCGTGTCGCTCCTGCTTGCCGCCCTCGCCGGTGACGGTGACGGTCATCTTGCCGCTGAGCGTGCCCGTCCCCTTGATCCAGGTGATCTTGTGCTTCTTGAAGAGAAACTCGACGCCCTTCGAGTTCTGCACGGCCACTGCTCGCGAGCGCTTCATGGCCACGCCGTAGTCGGTCGAGATCTCGCCGACGGTCACGCCGAAGTCGGCCGCATGCCGGATCCGCGTCGCGAGGAGGGCGCTCTCGAGGAGCGCTTTGGCCGGAATGCACCCCCAGAGGACGCAGGTACCCCCGAGGCCATCCCGCTCGACGACTCCGACGGACATGCCTAACTGGGCGCAGCGAAGGGCGCCGACGTAGGCGGCAGGGCCGCCACCGAGGAATAGGACGTCGTAGGGCATCGTTGATGCGGGCTCGGGTTCGGGTGTGGGTCGAGAGGTGAGCCGGCCGTCGGGCTACATCAGGAGAATCGGTGCCGCGAGGATGCGAACTAGGGTCTGCAGAAAGCGGGCGCCGGTGGCTCCATCGACGACGCGGTGGTCACAGCTCATCGTCAGGCGGAGGCGCGAGCGCACGGCGACGGCGCCATCGACCACCACGGGCCTCTCCTCCACCGCCCCGACGGCGAGAATGCCGACCTCGGGCGGGTTGATGATGGCGGTGAACTGATCGATGCCGAACATCCCGAGGTTGGAGACGGAGAAGGTCGAGCCGGTGTACTCGGCGGGGGTCAGCCTGCGCTGGCGGGCACGCGCGGCGAGGTCACGCGCTTCGGCGGCGATGTCGCGCAAGCGCTTGGAGTCGGCGTCGAAGATGACCGGCGTAATGAGCCCATCCTCGACGGCGACTGCCATGCCGAGGTGCACGCGCGAGAAGTACCGGATGTGGTCGCCCAGCCAGTGTGCGTTGACCTCCGGATGCTCGACCAGCGCGACGGTGGTCGCCCTCATCACGAGATCATTGACCGAGATCTTCGGCGCGTCGCCGAGCGCGGACGCGTCCTGCCGCAGCGCGACGAGGCTCGTGACGTCGGCCTCGGCGGTGAGGTAGAAGGTCGGAATGGGTCCGATCGATTCGGCGAGCCGCTTGGCGATGGTCTTTCGGATCTGTGTGAGCGGCACATCGCGGTAGTCACCCTCGATGGCGAGTCTTGGCTTCGCGGCCACGGACGCAGCACGGGCCGCGGCGCCCGCGGGGGCGGCCTCGACGTCGCGACGGATGATGCGGCCGCCGGGGCCGCTCCCGCGGACGCTCCCCAACTCGAGGCCCCGCTCCGACGCCAGGCGCCTGGCGAGGGGTGACGAGCGGAGCCGGCCGCCGTTCCCCTCGGCGGCGGGTGCGAGGGGCGCCGCAGGCGCGGTTGCGGTGGCCGCGACGGCAGCCGCGGGTGCCGGGCGCAGACTCGGCCGGCCCGGAGGAGGTGTCGGAGATCGCGATGGAGGGGGAGGGGGAGGAGGGGGAGGGGCGGCCGGCGCGGTCGGGGTGGAAGCCGCTGGGGCGGAGGGCGTCGCCGGGGCTGCCGTCGGGCCAACCGTCGGGGCGGCAGCGGCAGCCTCGGCGACCATCGCGTCGATGTTCTCGTTAGGTTCGCCGATCACGGCGACGATCTGCCCGACTGGCCGCGTCTCGCCCTCCTTGACCAGACGCGCCCGAAGGACGCCATCGGCCCGCGCCGCCAGCTCCATGATCGCCTTGTCGGTCTCGATCTCGGCCAACAAGTCTCCCTTCGCCACCCGGTCGCCCTCGCCCTTCAGCCACTTCACCAGGCGTCCCTCTTCCATCGTTGGCGAGAGCGCCTCCATTACGACTTTGGTTGCCATCGCTGTCTCGATCCGGGTGGTGGATAGCCCTGCGACGCGAAAGCCGAAGGGCCGCCGCGTATCCTCACTCGATGTACATCGCCTGCTTGACCGCCGCGATCGTCTTCTGCGCATCCGGTTTCGCGGCACGCTCCAGGTTCTTCGCGTAGGGCATCGGTACGTCCGCCTGGTGGACACGGAGGATGGGAGCGTCCAGATAGTCGAAGCACTCGCGCTGGATGACGTCGGCGACCTGCGCGCCGATGCCGGCCAGCTCCCACCCTTCCTCCAGCACTACGGCTCGCGATGTCTTCTTCACCGACGCGGCGATCGTCGGCACATCCAACGGTCGGAGGCTCAGGAGGTCGACGACGTCCACCGCGATCCCCTCGCGGGAGAGCTGGTCGGCGGCCTGCTGGGCGATCAGGACCATCTTGCCGTACGTGATGATGGAGCAGTGCTCGCCTTCGCGCTTGAGGGCGGCCGCGCCGATCGGGATCACGTACTCCTCGTTAGGCACGTCTCCTTTGGTGTTGTACAACATCTCGCCCTCGAGCACCACCACCGGATTGTCGTCGCGGATGGCGCTCTTGAGGAGCCCCTTGGCGTCGTACGGCGTGCCGGGGGCCACCACCTTGAGTCCCGGAATGTGGCTCAGCCAGGACTCCCAGGCCTGTGAGTGCTGAGCCGAGAGCTGAATCGCCGCCCCATTCGGCCCGCGGAAGACGATCGGGATGTTGAACTGGCCGCCGGACATGTAGAGCATCTTCGCCGCCGCGTTCACCACCTGATCGAGAGCGAGCAGCGCGAAGTTCCATGTCATGAACTCGATGATCGGCCGGAGGCCGACCATCGCTGCACCCACGCCGACGCCGGCGAAGCCCAGCTCGGTGATCGGCGTGTCCACCACCCGCATCTCCCCGAATTCCTGGAGCAGCCCCTTGGAGACCTTGTAGGCGCCCTGGTAGACGCCCACCTCCTCCCCCATCAGGAAGACCCGATCATCGCGCAGCATCTCCTCACGGAGCGCCTGATTGAGCGCATCGCGATAGGTGATCGTCGGCATCGCCGGCGCGTCAGCTCCCGGTGCCCGCAGATGCGGAGGCGGGGCTCGAGCTAGTCGCGCTCGGCATACACATCCTCCCAGAGGGCCTCGACAGGCGGCTCCGCGCTCGCCTCTGCGAAGGTCCAGGCATCCTCCACGACCGCCTTGAGCTCCTCGTCCATCTGGCTCATGTCGTCGTCCGACCATTCACCCTCCTGCTCCATCTTGTCGCGCAGCAGGGCGATCGGGTCGCGCTTCATGTGCTCCTCGAGCTCTTCCTTCGAACGATACGTGCCACTCACGGCGTCCGACATCGAGTGGCCCATGAAACGGTACGTGCGGGCCTCGATCAAGGTGGGGATCTGTTCGCCGCGCGCCCTGACGAGGGCGCGCGTCACCGCCTCCCGCACCGCCATCACGTCCTGTCCGTCCACCACCTCGTTCGGCATGTTGTACGAGCCGGCTCGTTCGGCGATGTCGTTGATCGCCGACGCGCGCTCGAGGGCGGTCCCCATGCCATACCGGTTGTTCTCGATCAGATAGATCACCGGCAGGCGCCAAAGCGCCCCCATGTTCAGCGCCTCGTGGAAGGCGCCGTTGTTCACGGCCGCCTCGCCGAAGAAGCAGAGGCAGACCTGGTCGCCGCCGCGATACTTGGTGGCGAAGCCGACGCCGGTTGCGAGCGGGATATGGCCGCCGACGATTCCGTGACCGCCGAGGAAGTTCACGTTGCGGTCGAAGAGGTGCATCGAGCCACCCTTCCCCTTGCTGCAGCCATCCACCCGGCCGAAAAGCTCGGCCATCACCGCGCGCGGCGACACGCCGCGCGCCAGGGCGTGCGCGTGCTCGCGGTAGCTGGCGATGACGTAGTCGTCCTCGCGCAGCACAGAGATCGCGCCCGCGGCCACGGCTTCCTGGCCGATGTAGAGGTGACAGAACCCGCCGATCTTGCCGAGGGCGTACGCCTCGGCGCATCGCTCCTCGAATCGCCGCATGAGCAGCATCTGACGCAGTAGGGCGCGGTGCAGATCGGACGGCGCCGGCGCAGGGGTCTCAACCTTCGGCCGCTTCTCCTCTTTGGGTCGGGGGACCGTCTTCGACGTCATCGTCCGCGCTGCCATCCGGGTGTCCGTTACACCCGCGCGGCCACGGCCTGCTCCCAGGCGTGGTAGCTCGACCGCACGAGCGGGCCCGATTCGACGTGGCGGAAGCCCATCGCCAGGCCCGCCTCCCGAAGCTGGTGGAACTCGTCAGGCGCGTAGTATCGGTCGAGGGGGAGGTGGGCATCGGACGGCCGCAGGTACTGGCCGAGCGTCACGATGTCGACATCCACGCGTCGCAGCTCCTGGAGCGTCGCCAGGACCTCATCCACCGTCTCTCCGAGACCGAGGATCAAACCGGTCTTTGTCGGCATCGACGGTGCGGCTGCTTTCACGTGGCGGAAGATCTCCAGCACCCGCTCGTACCGCCCTCCGGGGCGACACCGGCGGTACAATCGCGGCACCGTCTCCGTGTTGTGATTGTAGATGTCGGGCTCGGCCGCGAGAACGATGTCGATCGCCCGCCTATCTCCCTGAAAGTCGGGGACGAGGACCTCGACCGCACACTCGGGGCGCCGCTCCCGGATCTGTCGGACGGTCTCGGCGAAGATCGACGCGCCGAAGTCGGCGAGATCGTCGCGATCCACCGACGTGATCACCGCGTGCTGAAGCTCGAGCTCCGCCACCGCTCGCGCCACGCGCTGGGGCTCCTCGGTGTCGTAGACAGGAGGGCGGCCGTGCGCAACGGCGCAATAGCCGCAATTTCGAGTGCAGACGTCACCGAGGATCATGAACGTCGCCGTGCCATGCTCCCAGCACTCGCCGACGTTAGGGCAGTGCGCCTCCTCGCACACCGTGTTGAGGCGCAGGTCGCGCATCAGGTGCTTCAGGCGGCCGTAGTTGGGGCCACCCGGCGCGCGAACCTTGAGCCAGAAAGGCTTACGCTCGGGGAGCGTGGAGGCTCGCTTCGTGCCCAGAATCTGGTATAGCTCAGGCATGCGACCGGAAAGCTAAGATGTTGCAGGCACGAAAGGTATGGCGCAGTAACCTGCTAATTATGTGTAGTCAGTTACTAGACGACTGGAACCTCCCGATCGCAAAGGGGGCGAGATCATAGGTGGCGTTCTCATCGACGATTCGTTCGGCCACCGCTAACGCCGTAACCGGCGCCAGGAGTATCCCGTTTCGCGAGTGCCCGGCTGCATAGAGAAGCGATGGCGCGTCAGGGTCCGGACCGAGGATCGGAAGCAGATCTGGGGTCACTGGTCGCAGGCCGCTCCACTGACGAAACGCCCCAACACCCTGGAAGCGAGGTGTGAAGGCGCTGGCCGCGGCAAGAAGCTCGTCGGCGGCATCGCGGGTAATCGACGAGTCGAAGCCAGTCTCCTCCATGGTAGCGCCGACCACGGTATACCCCTCCATCCGGGGCACGAAGTAGCCTATGCTCGTATACGCCACGCGCCTCACCGGTAC
Organism: Gemmatimonadaceae bacterium; assembly: GCA_035623475.1. GTDB lineage: Bacteria > Gemmatimonadota > Gemmatimonadetes > Gemmatimonadales > Gemmatimonadaceae > DASPTK01. Next base: position 21,874 of record DASPTK010000008.1, read on the forward strand.
CGCGGGGAGGGCGATCATCTGTCCCTTGACCGGCCGCACCGGGAGGGGGCGGGGAAGCCCGCGGAGCTGCGACGCCCACGCGCCGGCGGCGAGGACGACAGCACTGGCCTCGAGGCGCTCTCCCGAGGAGGTGAGCACGATTGGGTGCGGGCCGTCCAGTTCGAGCGCGCTGGCGCGTGCCGAGAGGGTCACAATCTCCCTGCGTGTGCCCACATAGGCTTCGAGAGCCCTCACCAGTCGCTCGTTGTCGACCGCGCCGTCGTGCTCGTGGTGGAGGGCGCCAAGCGCGGGGGCGAGCGCCGGCTCGAGGGCCGAGAGCGCCCTCTGGTCCAGCCATGGAACCTCGGCAGCCTCGCTGCGACGGCGGTCCATCTGCTCTTCGCTCGACATGATCTCCAGAATGCCGCGTCGATCGAGAGGGATGGGAAGCCCGGTGGCCTCGGTGAGCTCTTCGACGAATGCCGGGTAGAGATCGCGCGCGGCCACGCCAAAGGAGTGCGCCGGTGCGCCAGGGGGGTGCATTCCCGGAGCGAGCATCCCTGCCGCGGCGATCGAGGATTCGGCGCCGTCGTGGCCGCGAATGAGAGTCGTAGCCACACGGCGACGGGCCAGCTCCGCAGCGCAGGCCAGGCCGATCACGCCGCCGCCGATAACGATCGCGTCTCCGTGCCCGGTGCGGCCGGTCACGCGAGCCTCCCCCCCGCCCGGCCCAGGCGGACCGGCTGAAACTCCGTCCGGCGCTCGGTCGTAGTGTCGGCAGAAACGAGGGTCACGCCCTCCTTCGAGGAGATCGAGGACATGTTGCGGACGATCCTGATGGTCGGACTGATGGCGATCCTGGGAATCATCGCTCTCAAGTTCGTGTTCGGCATCTTCGGGTTCCTGGTCGGAATGCTCTTCTTCCTGCTGATACTGGCGGTCAAGATCGCATTCGTCGGTCTGATCGTCTATCTGATCATTCGTGTCGTGAGTCCGGATACCGCGCGGCGCATCAGGGAGAGGTGGTCCTGAGCGCGAGCGCGACGAGGGGCGCGTAAGGATCGCGCTCTGAGGTTCATAGAAGTTGTGGGATCGGTGGCGGGGAGCACACGCGGGGAGGCGCACGAGCGGCCTCCCCGCGTTGCGTTCAGCCGGGGGAGGGGGCGGGCGCCGAAACCGCTCCGCGCTGCATCTCTTCGACCACGGCCCACGCGAGAAGGGGCACCATCAGCTCGTGGTGGCCGGTGATCTCGTAACCGGCGCCGCTCCCGAGCGTGGGTCGCTGGACGACGTTCATGCGCGGGCGGTAGTGCCTCAGCATGTCCATGTCGCAGGCGGTGAATCCGGTCGGCCTTCCCTGATGCAGGTTGCGAGCGATCGTCAGCGCCTTGAGGAAGACCTCAGGGAGGATGACGGCGCTCCCGAGGTTGAGCACGACGCCCCCGTCGTGCAGCGCCGGGAGAGCGGCCGCGAGGCGCCGGAAATCGCGATGGCTCGTATCCCCGATGGCGGCGCCGTCGGCGGCCGGATGCTGGTGGATGATCTCGGCGCCGAGGGCCGCGTGCACGGTGACGGGGACTCCCAGTATCGCGGCGCCGTGGAGGAGAGAGAGCTCGGGGTGCGCCATTTCGCTGCGCGCGAGCCGGCGGGCGAGCGCCTCCCCCATCCCCCAGCCTTCACGATGGCCCTCGGTGAAGGCTTCGTTCATCTCGCGACCCGTCTCTTCGGCCATCCCGAAGGTGCCGTCGCGCAGGCCGGAGGCGACGTCTTCGGAGGTGCCCCCCCAGCGCGCGATCTCGTAGTCGTGGATAGCGGCCGAGCCATTGAGCGCGAGGTGAGTGATGACGCGCCGACGCATGAGATCGAGGAGCACGGGAGCGAGTCCGGTCTTCACCACATGACCGCCGGTCATGACGACGACGGCACGGCGGCGCGCGGCGCGCACAATGGCGGAGACGACGCGCCGGAAATCGCGCGCGACGAGGACGTCGGGCAGCGACGCGAGAAAGGCGCGGAAGGAATGATCACCGGCCGGAGGAGCAGCAAACTCTTCCGCGCGCACCTTGTTCGGGCGGCGCGCGATGGGGACCGTGCGCACCGAGGCGAGATCGGCCTCGGGCGGGTCTACGGGCTGCTCGTGCTGTCCGGAGGTGGGGTGTACGATTTGAGGTAGAGGTCGAGGGAGTGCAGGTATTTCACCTTCGCCTTGAACTGCACCATGATGTGCCGGTGGTCGTCGGTGAGCCACATGTACGCCTCACCGCCGTCAGCGAAGATACCGCCCGATTTGATAATCGGCTGAATGACGATCGTCTCGAAGGTGCCGGCCTTCACCTTCACCCTTTCCCGCCTCAGCACCTTGACGATGACCGGATTCTTCTCGGGCCGGTAGTACCGCTCGAAGACGTACGTCTCCCCCACCACGAGCGGGACCGTGCGCACGAAGTAGAAGAACGAGGCGTCGTCGAGCGGGTTCTCGACGCTCGGCTCCTCGGGCTTCCCCTCGCGCTGGCTGATCTTCTTGTCGGGGTAGATCTCGTAGACGTTCGAGCGGTGGTATGCCCCTTCGTTGATGTCTTCGGAGAATCGGTGGGAGATCATCGCCGTCGGATCGAACCAGCTCTCGAGCTTGTCGTTGACGCGAAAGATCAACAGCCCGCCCTCGATCGTGAGCACCGAGTGATAGGTCTCTACCCCACGCACTTTTTCGGTGCCGACGATGCTCATCGAGCCTTCGCCGACCCGTGCTCCTCCGACCGCGACGTCGTACGTCGCGGTTTCGCCGATGCCGAAGGCGCGCGGGGCGCCGCCCGCATGAGAGGCCTGTGGCGCGCGCGCCGCCTCGGCGGGGCGCGGCGTTCCCGTGTCATCCTGAGCGCGGATCGCCGCGACGAGCGCGAGGCCTGCGAGCAGCCCGCTCGTCAGGCGCAGCAGGTCACGCCTCACGTGCCGGCGGATACGCGGCGCGCGCGGCGATCGCGGCCGAGGCGGTACAGCTCGACCGCGCCGGCAAAGGACCGGACGCGCGAGGGTCGCTGGCGCACGTCATAGCGTGCCACCACGGGGACGGTCTCGAGCCGCCGCGCGTGGCGCATCGCCGACCGCAGAAAGGCGGCGTTCACCGCCCACCCCTCCCCGGTCACGAGCGGTGCGTTGCCCGCCTCCTTGATCATGTCGCGGAGGACTGCGATGCGGATCAGCCGATAGCTCCCCAGCGGATCGCTGAGTCCCTCCACGGGCGCGGCGAATCGCGAGAGCCAGCGCGCCACGCGCCGCAGGCGGCGCACGCCGGTCGGCGTGCCCGCGGGAGTCGTGGTCTGCTCTGCCACGACGAGATCGGCTCCCCCCTCGAAGAGCTTCACCATCTCGGGGAGGCTCTCCGGCTGGTCGGTGAAATCCGCCTGCATGAAGACCGCCGCGTCCCGACGCGGATACCGCGTGCGCTGGCTGACGGTGCGGGCGAGGGTGTCGAGCGCTGCGGCGTAGCCAGCGGCGCGCTCATTCCGCATCACCGTGAGCGGGAGCACTTCGGGATAGGGGCGAAGCGTCTCGGCCGTGGTGTCCGTGCTCCCGTCGTCGAGCACCACGATCTCGTACTCGCGCGAGAACTCGTCGAACACCTTCCGGATGCGCCAGAGGAGGAGCCCAATGGTCGGCGCTTCGTTGTGCGCGGGAATGCAGATATAGAGCATGACGTGTGAGTGGTACCGGACCGGTCGGGCGCAGTTCCCCGGACGCCGACGCAGGGGACAAGTCTATCGGGGCGAGGGGCAAAGGCAAAGCGCACGAGGCCGAACAAGGGCCAGAGGTAGCTCGCTCCCGGAGGTCTACGCGGTGCCAACCGTCAGCACTCGAATCGACCGAGTGCTCGGAGCTTGCCGTGCCGCAATGCGATCGTCAGCCGTGTAAGATAGCAGTGCGACCGGTGCCTCTCGATGTCGACACCGATGCCTCGGAGGGGAGCGTTACCATGATCGTCGGAAACGTTCGCGCGTCGCTGACCCGCGATGATGCGCAGCTGGCGCTGCGCCTGATCGCCCGCGGCTCGGCGAGCGAGCTCGAGGCGCTCGAGGAGCGTCTGCGAGAGGGCGGGCTTGACGCGCTGCTCGACGATCCGCGGCTGCTCGGTGCGATCGTCGAGTCCCCGCTCGGCGTCCGCACGTCGCTCTCCCTCTTCTGTTATGTCGTCGTCAGGCACGCGTTCAGCCGCGTCGGCGAGACCGATCGCCCGTTGGCCGACTACGTCTCGTCCATTCTCCTGCATTTCGGGCAGCGCGAGCGGGCGCATCGCGTGGCGGACAACGACGACGAGAGCTACGACACCCTCTCGGATCTGCTGGACGATGTCGATGGTCCGGATTCCCGGCGCAACTTTCTCGTTCGGCAGCATCTCGGGAACTACGCCCTCTGGCTGAGCGGTCTCTTCCCCGACCGTATCGAGCACGTGCGCTGGAGACGGGGCGGTCCGGAGCTCGACTACTATGAGGCGCTCGGGCGCCGCGGATTCCAGCTCGCCTCCGAGCACCGGCTCGCCCAGGAGTACGGCCTCTCCCCTCTCCTGCAACGGGCCGCCGAGCGCTTCGCCGCTCTGCGGCTCGCCCTCAATAGCGTGAGCGACACGCTTCTCTTCCCCAACGTCCACTCGCCGGAACGACTGATGCGCCAGGTGACCGACGAGGCGAAGTGGAGGCAGGCGAGCTAGGTCGCAAGCACGGCGCGCGGGGCGGTCACGCGGCGCACGAAGCCGGCGAAGAGACCGCGATCCCAGGGCTTGGAGTCGAACGTGAGCTCCTCCGGGTGCCACTGGACGGCGACGGCCCACCAATCATCACCCCGCCACTCGGCGCCCTCGACGATGCCATCCGGTGCCCAGGCCGTCACCCGTAAGCCTTCCGCTGGACGACCGATCGACTGGTGGTGGAAGGAGTTGACGTCGAGGTGCGTCGCGCCAACGATGTGGGCCAGCTGCGACCCCGCCTCGATCTCCACCGGATGCGTGCGCGCGTCGCGCGCCCCCGGCGAGGCGTGGACGAACTCGCTCGGTCGCTGCGAGGGGATGTCCTGAATCAGCGACCCGCCGAGTGCCACGTTCAGCAACTGGATGCCGCGGCAAATGGCGAGCGTCGGCATGCGACGCGCGTGCGCCCCTTCGACGAGCGCGATCTCTGTCGCGTCGCGCTCGGCGTTGCTCGTTACCGTCGGGTGTGCTGCTTCCCCGTAACGCGAGGGGTCGACATCCTCGCCCCCGGTGAGGAGAAGGCCGTCCACCGCATCGAGGATGCGTGCTGCTTCGGCCACCGAGCGGAGCGGCGCCACCACCAGCGGCACAGCCCCGGCGTTCTCGATCGACCTCAAGTACGATTCGGTGAGGCGCACACGACGTGCCCCGTCGTCCATTCGGGTGCCGGCGGTGACGCCGATGATCGGAGGAGCGGAGTGAAGATTCGCCATGGGTGTTGTGCGCTTGCGCGCTCGGCTTGATGCCCGGTATCCTAAGTCCGCGCCACGTATTTACGCGAGGTCCCAACATGGCCACATACGAGTATCGCTGCCGGAGCTGCCACGCGACCTTCTCGGTTCGCGAGCGCATGTCGGAATACGACGCCGCGCACGCCGTTTGTCCGCAATGCAAGTCGCGCGATGTCGAGCGAGTGCTGAGCGAGTTCTACGCGCGGACGCCGCGCAAGTCGTGACCGTCCGGGCGCCTGGCGGCGCCGCCGGATCCGTCCGGCCTCCATGTTCGACAAGCTTCGGGACTCGCTCCGCGACGCGATGAGCGCCGCCAGCGGCCCGGCGCGCCTCGCGCTCATGCGCGAGGCACTGGTCGAGGCCAAGGTTGGACTCTCGAAGATTCGGAGCGCTCACCAGGAAACCAGCCAGCAACTCGCTCGTGAGCGGAGCGAGCTGGAGAAGGTGCAACGTCGCGGAGTGCTTGCCGCCAACATCGGCGACGCAGAGACCGTTCGAGTCGCCGGCCAATTCACGCAGAAACACCAGGAGCGCATCTCGGTGCTCGAGCGTAAGCTCGCGGCGCTGGCGGCGGAGTTGTCTCTGGCCGAGCGCGAAGTGGAGGAGATGTCGCGCCAGCTGCACGCGATGGCAGCGGGGGGAGGGGGAGGGGGAGGGGGAGGCATTCCTGCGCCGGAGCGCCCGGCCGCGGCGCCCGAGGCGTCGGATGCCGACTTCGACGCTCTGCGCCGAGCGGCCGAGCAGGCGGCGAAGCAGAACGCCGCCGAGCGCCAGCTCGAGGAGCTGAAGCGAAAGATGAGGGAGTAGCCCGCGCCGGCGGCGGCGCGTCCTCAGGCCTTGACGCTCGCCGTGAGACGCTTGAGGAGTGGAACGAAGAGCAGCATGAGCGCGGCAGCGGAGAAGGACGCCACGACGAAGATCGTGAAGAAGCCGGCGTTCGTCGTGCTCATCCTCTGGACGTAGCCGGCGAGTCCCGACGCAGCCGTGGTGGGTGCCTCCCCCGGTGTCGGCGTGTACGCGGCCAGCGATCCCGCGATCTTGTTGGCTGCGGCGTTCGAGAGGAACCAGACGCCCATGAGGAGTGAAGCGAATCGCGCCGGCGCGACCTTGGTCGTGTACGACAATCCAACAGGAGACAGACAGAGCTCGCCCCAGGTGTTGAAGGTGTAGGCCGCCACGAGCCAGAACGGGCTCACGAGGATGCCGCTGTCAGCGCGCCGGCCGCCAGCGACCATGAAGACGAAGCCCGTTCCGAGCAAAGCGAGCCCGAGCACCATCTTGAGGGCAGTGGAGGGCTCGAGACCCTTACGCGAGAGCGCCCACCAGAGCCAGGCGAAGACCGGGGCGAAGATCAGGATGTCGATGGGATTCACCGACTGGAGCCACGCCGGCGGCATGGTGAAGCTGCCGATCTGCAGGTCGGTGTGATTGGCGGCGAAGAGGTTCATCGAGCTGCCGACCTGCTCGTAGGCCGCCCAGAAGACGGTCGCGAAGGCGACGACGATAAAGATGGCGATCACGCGGCGACGCTCGTCGCCGTGCGATCCGAGAACCGAGACGAAGAGTGCCGCCCCGATCGTCGCTCCGACGATGAGCGCCAGCCAACTGCCGCCTCCCAGCATCCACCCGGCCACCGCGCCGGCGGCGATCCCGAGGCCGGTGTGCACGAGAGCCGTCATCGACGATGAGCTCGCGGACGTCGCGTTGCCCGGACTGGCGACCGCCGACTCCGTTTTCGCCGGACGCACGCCGATGCCGGGGAGGTACTTGTCACGGTAGGTCACGTAGACGATGAGGCCGAGCAGCATCCCCACGCCCGCTGCGGCGAAGCCCCAATGCCAGCCGTATTGCGGGCGTGCAGCGAAGTATCCTGTCACGATTTGGCCGATGGCGGCGCCCGTGTTGATGCCGATGTAGAAGATGGTGAACCCGGCATCGCGCCGCGTATCGCCGTCGCGATAGATCTGTCCCACCATCGTGGAGACGTTGGGCTTGAAGAAGCCGGTGCCGATGATGATCAGCGCCAGGCCCGCATAAAAGGTCGTCATGCTCGGGAACGCGAGCGTGAAGTGTCCAGCGGATATGATGAGCCCTCCGATCACCAGCGATCGGCGCGTCCCGATGAAGCGATCGGCGAGGTAGCCTCCAACGAGCGGCGTGAGGTAGACCAGCATCGTGTAGGTGCCGTAGAGTCCCGCCGCCCGGGCGGTATCCCAGTGAAGCGCCTGCACGAGATACAGAATGAGAATCGCGCGCATCCCGTAGTACGAGAAGCGCTCCCACATCTCGGTAATGAAGAGGAGTCCCAACCCGCGCGGGTGCCCGAAGAGTGCCGTGTCGTCGAGCACGGGCGGCCGATCGCTGGTGGTGGCGACGACGTCGACTGCGCTGGCCACGTTATGCCTCGCGGGGTAGAGGTTTCGGCGCTCCGAGCCTGATGGACAAACGTTAGGCAGTCGCGGTCAGATCACGCCGGTGCGGCTCGACCGTTCCGCCGGCCGCGCGCTGCTCCTCCCAGGTAATGCGCGTGGGCAGCTGCTTGATGCAGGCCGCCCAATGCCCGGGCTCCTTCTCTTCCAGCGGCGGCACGATCGCCGCGCACGCCGCATCCCGCGCCGGATGCTGGCAGCGCGGGTGAAACGGGCACCCCGACGGGGGGGAGAGCGGCGACGGCAAGTCGCCGGCGAGCACGATCCGCCGGCGTTTGGTCACCGGATCGGGCATCGGCACCGCCGACATGAGCGCCTGCGTGTACGGCATGATCGGGGCTCGATAGAGGTCGCGGGCCGTCGCCAGCTCCACGATGCGACCGAGATACATCACCGCGACGCGATCGGCGATATGCTCCACCACCGACATGTCGTGCGCGATGAAGAGATACGCGAGGGTGTGCCGCTCCTGAAGCTCCTCGAGCAGGTTGATGACCTGAGCCTGCACCGACACGTCCAGCGCAGATACCGGCTCGTCGCACACGATGAACTGCGGCTGCACGGCCAACGCGCGGGCGATGCCGACCCGCTGGCGCTGTCCGCCGGAGAACTCGTGCGGATAGCGTGACGCGTACTCCGGCCGGAGCCCCACTTCCTCGAGGAGCTCGCCCACGCGCCGGTCTGCGTCGCCCCCCTCGGCAATCCGGTGGATGGTGAGCCCTTCTCTCACCGTCGCGCCGACGGTCATCCGCGGATTGAGCGATCCGAAGGGATCCTGGAAGATGATCTGCATCCGACGGCGGAGTGCCCGCATCTCCTCTCCCGGCAAGGCGCGCACATCGATGCCATCGAAGTGGACCTCTCCCGAGGTCGGCTCGACGAGGCGCAGAATCGAGCGGCCGGCGGTCGTCTTGCCGCAGCCGGACTCCCCCACCAGACCGAGCGTTTCCCCGGCGGCGATGTCGAGGGAGATGCCGTCGACTGCGCGCACAACCCCGCGCCGGCGGCGAAGAAGGCCGCGACTCACCGGGAAGTGAGTCCGCAGGTCGCGGACGGAAACGAGCGGCTCGGCGGCGCCTCGAGCCGTCACGCGGTCGTGCCCTGGCGGGCGACGTCGCGCGCCGCCATCGGGACGTGCTTCTCGCGACGCCGCTCCGGTTCGGCGGCGAGATGGCAACGGGCGCTGTGCCCGGTCGCGATCTGATAGAGCGGCGGATGCTCCGTCGCGCAACGATCCCACGCGTACGGGCAGCGTTCGTGGAACCGGCACCCCGCGGGCCACGCGGTCGGCGCCGGCACGGTGCCGGGAATCACCGCCAACCGGCCGCGCCCTCCACCGAGTCGCGGGACCGCCGCCAGCAACCCCTCCGTGTACGGATGCAGCGGCGCGGCGAAGAGGTCGCGCACAGGCGCCTCTTCCACCACCTCTCCCGCGTACATGACGATCACGCGCGACGCCTGCTCGGCGATCACCCCCAAATCGTGCGTGATGAGCAGAACCGACATGCCAACACGCTCGCGCAGCTCCGCCAGGAGCTCGAGGATCTGCGCCTGAATCGTGACGTCGAGCGCGGTCGTCGGCTCATCGGCGATGAGGAGCGCCGGCTTCATCATCAGCGCCATCGCGATCATCACGCGCTGTCGCATCCCGCCCGACAGCTGATGCGGATAGTCGTGCGCCCGCTCCTCCGGCGCCGGGATCCCCACCGTGCCGAGCATCTCCACCGCCTTCGACCACGCGACACCGCGCGGCGTCGAGGTGTGGACGCGCAACACTTCGGCCACCTGATCGCCGACGGTGAAGACCGGGTTCAAGGAGCTCATCGGCTCCTGGAAGATCATCGCGATCCGGTTTCCGCGAATGGCCCGGAGGTCGGGCTCCCGCAGGGCGAGCAGATCGCGTCCCTCGAACTCGATCCGGCTGGCGGGGTCGATGCGCCCCGGAGGTTGGATGAGGCGAAGCACCGACAGGGCGGTCACCGACTTTCCGCAGCCCGACTCGCCGACGAGGCCGACGGTTTCGTGCGGCGCGATGTCGAGGGACACGCCGTCCACGGCGCGAGAGACGCCGTCAGGGGTGATGAACGACGTGCGCAGATCGCGGATCGAGAGGAGGGCCGTCGCCATCACCTGTCAAGCTGACGCGGGTCGAGCGCGTCGCGCAAGCCATCTCCGACGACATTGAATGCCATCACCGTGAGGACGATGACGAGACCGGGGAGGAGAACCATCCACCACTGCGACGGAAGCTGATCGAAGCCATCGCGGATGATGCCGCCCCAGCTCGGAGCGGGGGGCGGCACGCCAATGCCGAGAAATCCGAGACCCGCCTCGATCATGATCACGTCGGCGATGCCGAGCGTCGCCGTCACGACGATGAGGCTCAGCACATTCGGCAGGATGTATCGCGCGAGAATTCGCCCGCGGGTGGCTCCGAGCGCGCGCGCGGCCACCACCAGCTCCTGCTCGCGAAGGGAGAGCACGGCGGCGCGCACGAGACGGCTCGTGGTGAACCATCCCGTGAGGCCGATCATGAGCGCCAGCCCGATGGGCGACACCGCGCCCCAGAAGGTGCCGACGGCGATCAGCACCACCACCCGAGGCATCGCCAGGGCCGCGTCGACGATCCGCATCAGGATCGTGTCGGTCCGGCGCCCGGCGTACCCGGCGAGAGCGCCCCAGCCGCCGCCGAGTACCGCCGAGCACATCGTCGCCAGGAGCGCCACAGCGAGCGAGATGCGGGCGCCGAACAGGACGCGGCTCAGGACATCTCTCCCCGCGAAGTCGGTTCCGAAGAGGTGCGCGGCCGAGGGCGCCGCCGCCTGGGCGTTCGCCGGAATGGCGATCGGGTCATAGCGGGTGAGCGCCGGAGCCAGGATGGCGGCGAGGTAGATGGCACCGAGCGCCACGAGTGCCGCGACCGCCACCCCGTCGCCGCGAAAGCGCCGCCACGCGCGCCGCCACGGCCCGGCGGCGATCGCGTCAGGCGGCACGCACCCTCGGATCCGCCAGCTGCACGAGCATGTCGGCGGCCAGATTTCCGATGACGAGCAGGAGGCTCGTCACGATCACCGCCGCGCTCAGCACCGCGTAGTCCCGAAAGTGGATCGCAGCGACGGTGACGAGTCCCATCCCCGGCCACCCGAAGATGCGCTCGGTGAAGAACGCTCCACCGACGAGCGCCGGGGCGTAGAGGCCGGCCAGGGTGATCACGGGAATGATCGCATTGCGGAAGATGTGCCGGCGCATCACGCGCGACTCATCCACGCCCTTGGCCCGGGCCGTGCGCACGAAGTCCTGATTGGCGACCTCCAGCGCCGCCGCGCGTTGCTGCCGTCCGATCGCGCCGGCGCTGGCGAGAGCGAGCGTCAGTACCGGGAGCACCAGATGCCAGGCGATGTTGCCGGCGCGCCCCAGCGGCCCGAGCGATGCGCAGAGCACCGGGTCGCAGAACCCCGAAAGCGGGAAGAGCCCGAGCCAGTAGCCGAACGCGAGGAGCACGGCGATCCCCACCCAGAACTCGGGCATCGAGTAGAAGAGGAGAAGCAGCGCACCGATCACGCGGTCGGCGATCCGACCGTGCCGCCGCGCCTGAGTCAGGCCGAGCGAGATGCCGATGGCGAAGCTCGCCGTGAGCGCGAGCCCCATGAGGAGCAGCGTGTAGGGGAGGGCGTCCGCGAGGACCGAGGCGACGGGGCGTTGATGCTGAATCGAGTAGCCCAGGTCGCCGTGGGCGAGCGAGCGAAGCCAGCACCCGTATTGCGCGCCCATGCTGCCGGACAGGCAGTAGCGCTCTCGGTATGCGGCCGCGACCGTGGGCGGAAGACGCCGGTCTCCGTACACTGCCGACAACGGATCGCCCGGTGCGCTCCGCAGAAGGACGAAGGTGAATGTGGCCACGAGCCAGATGATGACGATCCCCTGCGCCGTGCGGCGGACGAGGAATCGCACCATCGGCTACCGCTGCTGCTCCGCGAGGAGGGTTCGGTCGCGGCTGATTCTCTCGTCAGGCGGAATCCACCACTCGGCGAGGTTGGCGTACCACGCATCCACCCGCACCCGCTCCGGCCGAAGCCGGCGGTGCAGCGCCATCACCGTTATCGGCTCGTAGATGAAGATCCCCGGCGCATCGGCCACCAACATCGCGTACGCCCGACGGTAGAGAGACAGCGCCCGTGTCCGATCGCGCTCGGTGACCGCGCTGTCGATAAGGGCGTCGAGAGGCGGGCTCGAGTGGAGGCCATAGTTGGTGCCGTCCACCCGCTGGGCGGCCGCCGTCGTCCATGCCTGACGAATGCTGCTCGGCGTGGGATCGAGGCCGGTGGTGACGAAGGTGGCATCGAACTGATGCGCCTGGCTGCGGTGCAGATGCGTGGGGAACTCGAGCTGCTCGATGTCCATGGCCACGCCCACTTGCTTGAGCATGTCCTGGATGAGCACCGCCGACTGGCCGCGCAGCGTGCTGGATGTCGGGACGATGAGCGAAAAGCGCAGCGGTCGGCCATTCTTTTCGCGCACCCCTGAGGCTCCCATGCGCCAGCCCCGCGCGTCGAGGAGCTTGGCGGCGCTGTCCGGGGCGTAGGGGAGCTGCGGGATCGTCGAGTCGAAGGTCGCCAGGGCGTGGGTCACCGGGCCGAGGGCCACGTACCCGAGGCTGTCGTTGAAGACGGTGTGGATGATCGCGCGCCGGTTCACCGCCATCGCCAGCGCGCGGCGAACCTCCCGATCTCCGAAGATCGGATTCGGTTGGGAAAGATTCTTCGGATCGCGCTCGTTGAACAGCACCTGCGAGTACTCCATCCTCGGCAAGCGGAGCGTACGCAGGGTGGGATGCTTCGGCAGGTCCGCCAGGTCCGCCGGGCGGAGATATTCCATCAGATCCGCTTCGCCGGACCAGAGACGCAGAATCATCGTCTGCGGCTCGGGCACGATACTGAAGATGATGCGGTCGAGGTGGCCGCGCCCGCGGTACCAGGTCGTGTCTACCGCCAGGTCGAGCGAGGTGCCCGGCGTCCACCGGACGAGGCGATAGGGGCCGCTCCCGACCGGCTCCCTCGTGACCGGCGATGTCTTGAGATCGGCGCGGGGGATCCGCGCCAGCACGTGCTCGGGGAGAATCCGCATCTGGCAGGCGGCGTCGTAGAACTGCTCGGGCGTCCGTCGGTGGAACCAGAAGACCGCGGTGAGCGAATCGCCCACCGTCACCGAGTCGATGTTCGAGACGAGCGGCGCGAGCGCCGAGCCGACCGTGCTGTCGGTGTAGAGGGAAAAGGTGAAACGCACATCGCGGGCGGTCACCGGTCGTCCGTCCTGCCAGTGGGCGGCCGGGTTGAGCGCGAAGGAAAGCGACATCGAATCGGGCGCCCATTTCCACGTTGATGCCAACCGAGGCTCGAACCCGGCGTCGCCGATCGTGTTGAGATCCATCCCCGGCTCGGCGAGCCGCTCGTAGATGAGCGAGCCGACCTCCGTCGCCACATCGCTCACCGTGAGTGGCGGCAAGAGATTGTCGGCGTCCCCCCCGACGGCGATCACCATCGTGCCGCCATTGTTACCGGTCGCGACGGGCTGGTCGCCATGCGAGCAGGCGATGACCGAGAGGAGCGAGAGGAGAGTGAGCTGGCCGGTGCGAACGCGCATGCTCGGGAGGGGGTTGAAGTGACGAAAGGCCGCGGGGTACGCGCCGCTCAATGGGTCGATCAGCGCCGCCACGTCCAGGCGTCGTCGTCGAATTTCTCTCGTTCCTTGGCCGCGGCGCCGGTCAACGGGTCATCGACGGAGAGCGCCTGGGTCTCTGCACCGACCGCCTCGAGCGCACAGAAGAGGGCGTGCGCGAGCTCGTGCGCGGACAGTTCGCGACCAACGACTTCGTGCAACCCGATGGCGTTGGTGGATGCGGTCGGTGCGCCGCGCAGGAGCCACGACGCGAGCCGCTGATCGTTCTCGACGAGGATCGATCCCTGTTGAAGAATCGCATCGCGATCGCGGTACTGAGCGCTTCCCACCAATTTGCGCCCTCCGACCAGGATTTCGCCGGCGACCGGCTCGGCGAAGCACGGCTGAAGACCGGGTACCGGCGCGCGTCGCCGGCCTTCCCCGGCAAGCCACGCCTGAACGCCGAGCCGCGCGAGCCCGCTGACGATGAGACGACTGATCGCAGTGAACGATTCTCTCAGGGTGCCGAGGCGGACGGGCGCGGCGACGCTGTAGGTGACCTCGTGATGGTGGAAGACGGCGCGCCCGCCCGTCGGCCGCCGCACGAAGGAGACCCCAGCCGCCGCCGCGCGCGCGAGATCGTAGCAGCCGCGGGCGCGTTGATGGCGTCCCAGGGAGATCACCGGAGACGCCCACTCGTAGATGCGGAGTGTCGCCTCGCCGGTGGCCGCGGCACGCTGCAACAGTGCCGAGTCGATCGCCATATTCGTCGCACCGTCGTGGGGTCGCGACACGAGCGTACGCCACGACAGGGCGGCCAAGCCCTCTCCAACCGCGAGCGGTGCAGTGGTGGACACGGCGGAAGGATAGAGTGTCCGCGCTGTGGGGGGGAGTGCCGCGATGGCGTCCTGGTGACGCACGTGCCATCCTTAACAGTCGCGGCGGTCCACACAGCCATCACGTATGGCCCCGGAACGCCGCCGCCGCAGAACACCCTCGCTTTCCATCGGCTGCCCAGGCAGCGCCCGAGGTAGGCATGACCACCGTCAGCAAACCGGTTTCGCACACCGCCACCGGGAGTAGCTTCGTCTTCCGCCACATCGGACCTCGCCCGGACGAGATCCAAGAGATGGCCCAGGCGGTAGGCTTCGAGTCACTCGATGATTTGATCGACGCGACCGTCCCCGAGGGGATCCGCCTCCGTCAGCCCCTCAAGTTGGGAGAGGGTCAGAGCGAGACAGCGGCGCTCCGAGCCTTCCGCAAGGTTGCGTCGCGAAACGAGGTCTGGCGCTCGTTCATCGGGCTCGGGTATCACAGCTGCCTCGTTCCCCCGGTGATCCAGCGCAACATCCTCGAGAACCCGGCGTGGTACACGGCCTACACACCCTACCAGGCCGAGATCGCGCAAGGCCGCCTCGAGGCGCTGCTCAACTTTCAGACGATGGTGGTCGACCTCACCGCGCTGCCTATCGCGAACGCATCGCTGCTCGACGAGGCGACGGCGGCTGCCGAGGCGATGTCGATGTCGCATGAGCTGCGCTCCGCCGACGGAGCGAACGGGGGCGCGCGCTCGAGCTTCTTCGTCTCGGACACCTGTCACCCCCAGACTATCGCCGTCGTTCGCACCCGGGCTGCGGCTCGGGGCATTCGTGTCGTGGTGGGGGACCATCGCACGGCGCCACTCGGGAAGGAGTTCTTCGGTGCGCTGGTCCAGTACCCGGCCAGCGATGGCGCGGTGCACGACTACCGCGCCTTTGCCGATCACGTCCACCTGACGGGCGGCCTGCTGACGGTTGCCGCCGACCTCCTGAGCCTCACGCTGCTCGTACCGCCCGGAGAGTGGGGCGCCGACATCGTCGTCGGCAGCACGCAGCGCTTCGGCGTGCCGCTGGGCTACGGCGGACCGCACGCCGCGTACTTCGCCACCAAGGATGAGTTCAAGCGGCAGATCCCCGGGCGGATCATTGGCGTCTCTCGGGACGCCGAGGGGCGCCCGGCGCTGCGCATGGCGCTGCAAACCCGAGAACAGCACATCCGTCGGGAGAAAGCGACGAGCAACGTGTGCACCGCGCAGGTGCTGCTGGCGGTGATGGCCAGCATGTACGCTGTGTGGCACGGGCCCGACGGGCTGCGGCGGATCGCCCTCCGCATCCACCGCCTCACCGAGACGCTCGCCGAGGGACTACGCCGGCTGGGCTACCAGATCGCGCACGACGTCGTGTTCGACACCATCCGCGTCGGCCTCGGGGAGCGAAAGCTCAGCGCCATCCTCCGCGAGGCACGCGTGAAGGAGGTCAACTTCCGCATCTTCGATGAGCGCACCATCGGCATCTCGATCGCCGAGAACACGTTAATGGAGGATGTGGCGGACATTCTCGCCGTCTTCAACGAGGGGGCGAAGGTTCCGTTCTCCCTCGAGGCGTTGAGCCGTGAGGTGGATGTCCGGTACGACGAGAGGTTTGCCCGGACGAGCTCCTACCTTCTGCATCCGGTCTTCCACCGCTATCACTCGGAGACCGAGATGCTCCGCTACATGCGGAAGCTCGAGTCGCGCGATCTGTCGCTCACCCACTCGATGATCCCGCTCGGCTCGTGCACCATGAAGCTCAACGCGACGGCCGAGATGGTGCCGGTCACCTGGCGCGAGCTGTCGAAGCTGCACCCCTTCGTGCCTCGCGAGCAGGCGGACGGGTACTCCATCCTCTTCGACCGCCTGTGCCGCGGGCTCGCGGAGATCACCGGCTTCTCCGCCGTGTCGCTCCAGCCTAACGCGGGATCGCAGGGGGAGTACGCGGGGCTGCTCGTGATCAAGCGCTACCACGAGTCGCGGGGCGAAGGGCACCGGCGTGTCTGCCTCATTCCGCAGTCCGCGCACGGAACGAATCCGGCGAGCGCCGTCATGGCGGGGATGCAGGTGGTGGTGGTGAAGTCGGACGCCCGGGGGAACATCGACCTCGACGACCTGCGCGCCAGAGCGGCGGAGCACGAAAGCGACTTGGCGGCGATCATGGTCACCTACCCGTCGACGCACGGCGTGTTCGAGGAAGGGATTCGCGATCTCGCCGAGATCGTGCACACGCACGGCGGGCAGGTCTATCTCGATGGCGCGAACATGAACGCTCTCGTGGGGCTGGCGCGACCGGGCGACATCGGGGCGGATGTCTGCCACCTCAACCTGCACAAGACCTTCTGCATTCCCCATGGCGGAGGCGGCCCGGGGATGGGACCGATTGCTGTCGCTGAGCACCTGGCGCCCTTTCTCCCCGGACATCCCTTGGCCGACGTCGGCGGGAGCGCCGCCACCGGCGCCGTGTCGGCGGCACCGTGGGGGAGCGCGAGCATCCTGCCGATCTCGTACATGTACATCGAGCTGATGGGAGGCGAGGGTCTCACGCTCGCCACCAAGGTCGCCATCCTGAATGCCAACTACGTGGCCCACCGCTTGGAGCCGCACTATCCCGTGCTCTACCGCGGCAGCCGCGGCACCGTGGCCCACGAGTGCATCATCGATCCGCGCGGCTTCAAGGCGACTGCGGGGATCGAGGTGGAGGACATCGCCAAGCGGCTGATGGACTACGGATTCCACGCCCCAACGGTCTCCTTCCCTGTTGCCGGGACGCTCATGATCGAGCCGACGGAGAGCGAGTCGAAGGAGGAGCTGGATCGCTTCTGCGATGCGATGATCGCAATTCGCGAGGAGATCCGGTCGATCGAGGAGGGGAGGGCGGATCGCCTGAACAATCCGCTCAAGAACGCGCCGCACACGCTCGAGCGCGTGGTGTCGAGCGAGTGGAACCGTCCCTACAGCCGCGAGCAGGCGGCCTTTCCGGCGGCCTGGACCCGCGAATGGAAGTACTGGCCTGCGGTGGCGCGCGTGGAGAGCGCCTTCGGCGACCGCAACCTGGTGTGCACCTGTCCGAGCGTGGAGGAGTACGCCTGAGCTCGGATACGCGGCTTCCCGGCTCTCCGCCCGGGAAGGTTCACTCCCCGATGTGCTTCTTGTACTCGTCCGGGCCGAGGAGCTGTTCGCGTTCCCCCGCGTGCTGGATCCGAAGCTTGACCATCCAGCCGTCTCCGTAAGGGTCGCTGTTCACCAGGGCGGGCTCTTTGTCGAGCCGCTCGTTCACCGCCACGACTTCGCCGCCGAGCGGCGAGAAGAGCTCCGACACCGCCTTGACCGCCTCGATGGTGCCGAAGACATCCATCCGGCCGTACTTCTCGCCCACCTTCGGCAACTCGACGTACACCACGTCGCCCAGCTCCCCTTGGGCGTAGTCCGTGACGCCGACCTGCACGACGTCAGCCTGGTCGGTGGGCTTTACGTACTCGTGCTCCTCTGTGTAGAGGAGATCGCTAGGAATCTTGGCCACGCCGCTCGCCTCTCGAGTTCCCGGAAACGCGCGAAGTGTACCGGGGCGCGCAAGCGAGTGTCAAGCAACGATACAGCGGGCGAGCGAAGGCCGTGGCGCGACCTCCCAGCGTCGCTAGACGAGACCTGGTACGCTGCCCGCGCCCAGGGCCGCGTCGATCTGTCGCAGGTGATGCCGCAGGTGACCGAGGTAGTCCCACATGAAGTAGTCGAGCGTCGTTGTCTGATCCTCCGGCACTTCCTTCCAGGCGATCTCGTGGAGATTGTGGCGGACGCGCGACCGTGAGCGCTGAGATTCAGGAATCCGGTCGATCACCCGGGCGAGGTGGAGATTGTAGCTCTCCCAGAGGGTGATGAGGTCGTTCCAGTCCGCCTCCTGGTACCCTTGGCGCGCGACCCACTCGTCCTGCGCATAACCCGGAAAGACTAGATCGTCCTGGAACTGCGCTCGCACGAAGCGCTGGTGGTTGTGGGATGCCGAGTCGACCAGGTGCCCGATGATCTCGCGCGGCGACCACTTGCCGGGAGCGGGTTGCACGGCGCTCCGATCATCAGGGAGGGCGCGCAGGGCGAGCGCCGCTCCGATGACAACGCGCCGCAGTGTCGGTGCGAGGTCGGCGCTCGGGGCGCCGGCCGGGGCCTTCTTGGGCACGAGTGCTCCGCATTCGAGGGTCTCGCGCGATGGGCGTTCCGCTCGCTGTCGTGCGCGGCGGCCATCGACACCTGAGATCTAATAGGAGAGCGCCACCGCCCGCGCCCAGAGGGCACGATGGACGCGCTCGCTGCGTTGATCGCTGGCCTCGCCGGCGGGGAATCGCCCTGAGGAGCGCTTCGACCGAAGGAACGCCGGAGTCGCGAGACGATCGGTCGAGACCGGTGTCTTGCGCGCTGCCGCACAAAGAGCATATGAAGATTGTCGATCGGAATCCGAGCCGAGTGGTCGCACGCCAGGGTGTGAGTGATGACCGAAACGATGACGGAATCGCGCGATCGGCTCGGCAGCAGACGACGGGCGAAAGTCCTCATCCTCCTGGCGAAGTCTCGCGATCCCGGCGATCCGGCTGCCATCGCGCGGCGCGAGATGCCTCGTCCCGAGTACGTGGAGTTGGCGGACGCTCTCGGCGCCGATCTCGTGAGCTTCGACGACGTCGATGCCTCGCCCCATCGCGCGGTCCGCGCCGCATCGCGGTTCGGGGCGCGGTTCGGGTTGGCTGTGATCGGCCTCCTGCGCCGCCACGAGTTCGATCTCATCTACGCCACCGGGGAGGACGTCGGCCTTCCCCTCGCCGCCTTGATGCGGGGGGTGCGGTGGAACGGCCGCCTAACGATGGTTGCGCACCAGTGCGACACGCCGAAGCGGCGGTTCATCCTCGGCGCGCTCGGCCATCGCGTCTGGCGCAGCATCATCGTCCTCGCGTCCGAGCAACGCCGAGTCCTGGTGCAGGATCTGGCGCTGCCGCCGCAGAAGGTGCACCGCTTCGGGCAGTGGCTCGATGCCGCCTTCTTCGATCCGTCGCTGACGACGGAGTCGCGCGGATCGTACGCCCTGAGCTGCGGGCGGGAGAGCCGGGACTATGCCACCCTGGAGGCGGCGGTGACCGAGTTGCCGTATCGGGTCCACATCGCCGCCTCGGGCTGGGCGCCTCATGCCGGATTCGACGCCGCGGATGGCGTCCGCCCCTCCTCGACGATCACGGTCTCGTCAGGCCGCCTCTCGTACCGCGAGTTGCGCGACCTGTACGCGGGCGCGCGATTCGTCATCACGCCGCTCAAAAGCGTCACCTACGCCGCCGGCGTCACCTCGATCTGCGAGGCAATGGCAATGGGCAAGGCGGTCATCGCCTCCGACTCCCCGGGTATCCGGGACTACGTGACCGACGGCGTGTCCGGGCTCGTGGTGCCGGTAGGGGACGCCGGTGCCCTTCGCCGCGCCATTCAGGAGCTGTGGGAGTCGCCGGAGCGGTGCGCGGCGATGGGGGAGCGCAATCGCCGCTGGGTGAGGGAGCACGCCGCCACGCGCCACTACGTCGAGAGCGTCGTGGCGCTCATGCACGGGGTCGGCCATGACGCCTGACGTCGCCGTGCGCCGGCCGAGCGCCGCGGCCGACTCCCCGACGGGCGACGCCGCCAGTCGCCGGTCGGGCGCACGCGGCCGGATGCTCGTGTGTGCGTACGAGGACCGCGCGAGCGACGTCATCGGCCTCAAGCTTCTGGTGGCGAGCCTGCTCCGCCACTCGCCGGGCCTCGACATCGAGATCACGATCCCCGACGCCCCCGCCGAGACGCGGGCCTGGTTCGAGGCACGGCCGCGCGTGCGCGTGCGGACCGACATCGAAGGCCGACCCGGATGGAACGTCAAGCCCACGCTCCTCACGCGGGCGCTCGCCGAGGGAGCGGAGCAGGCGATCTGGATCGACTCCGACATCATCGTGAACAGCGACATCCGGGCGATCATGGATCGCGCGCCGCCGACCGCGATCGTGTTCGCCGAGGATGTGTTCGGGGCGCCGCGCGCCGGGGGGACGGCGCGCACGGCCGGGCTCGGACTCGCGGTCGGTCGCCGCATGCGAGCCACCGCCAACACCGCTGTCGTGCGCGTGACCGGGGCCCACCTCGAGCTGCTCGACGCCTGGCATGAGCTGCTCGAGCGCGAGGACTACCTGGCGGCGCAGCGACGCCCTTTCCAGGAGCGCCCGCTCTGGTTCATCGGGGATCAAGAACTCCTCACCGGGCTTCTCGGGAGCACGCGCTTCTCCGATATCCCGATCGTCTGGCTTCGCGCGGGTCCGGAGGTCGCTCACTGCTTTCCACCCCCCGGGGGCATGGGATACGCGGCGCATCAACGCGTCGCCAACGTCTTGCGCGCTCGCACGCCGATGTTCGTCCACAGCTGCTGCGACAAGCCCTGGCGTCCGCCCGGTGGGGCCCCGACGCTCCACTTCGAGACGTCCCCCTATACGCTTCTCGCGGCGGACTACGAGCGCGATGTGGGAGAGTCTCTCCCGTGGACGCGCCCCACGCTCTGGACGGCGCGCCTCTTGCGCGCCGTCTCGCGCGACGGCCCGACGGCGACCGGTCTTCTCCCGGCCGTCTGGCGCGAGATCACCGACCAGCGCGCGCTCAAGGTGATCGTCAAGCGGGCCTTGGGATGGGAGTGATGTGGCGATAAACACCGAGAGTCCGTCGGCGGCGCTCGATCGCCCAGCCCCGGATTCCGTATCGGTTGCGCCGCTGGAATCGGATGTGGTGCGGTCGGTCCGCAATGCGGTCAAGCTGGGCCTCTCGCTTCTCGGGACGTGGGCGGTCGCGCTGGGCGTTCGCATCTTCGTTCCGCGGTATCTGGGTCCGGCCACCTTCGGCACCTTCCAGTTCGCCGACGCGTTCACGACGACGATCTTCGTGCTCACCGGCCTCGGCGTCGACACCTACGTGCGGAAGGAGGTGGCGACGCGGCCCCAGCACGCCAGCGACTTCTTCGGCGGCACGCTCCTCCTGCGCGTCCTTCTGAGCGCGGTGGTCATGCTGGTGGCGGTGATCAGCCTGATCGCCGTCGGAAAGTCGTCGGAGGTGATTCGCCTCGTCATCGTCCTCGGCGCGGCGCAGCTGCTCACGAACGTGAATTTCACCTACGCCGCGCTCCTGCACGCCGTGGGGGAGGTCGACGGCCTCGCCGTCATCAGCGTCGTGACGAAGCTCGCCTGGGGAGCGGGGATCGTCGTCTCGCTCCTTTTCGGCGGGGGAGTCATGAGCGTCGCGGTGACGATGCTCGCCTCGGAGGCGCTGCGCTCCCTCGGTCTCGCGGTCCTCGCCCGCCGGCACCTGGCGCTCCGGATGGTGGTGAACGTGGGGGCGAGCGTCGCCGTCATCGTCGCGAGTCTCCCGTACTACGTCGCCGCGCTCGCGCAAACGGTCTACGCCCGGATCGACGTCAGCATCATGTCCTTTCTCACGAGCGACATCGAAGTCGGGTGGTACGGTGCGGCCGGGACCCTCGCCTTCGTCTCGCTTGTCCTCTCGCCCTTGATCGGGTGGGTGCTGCTTCCGCTGACGTCGCGCGCGGCCGCACGCTCGGAGGAGGAGCTCATGTTCGTCGGCCGCCGGGCGATGGAGGCGATCCTGGGTGCGGCCTTCCCCATCACCTTGCTGCTGGCGCTCGGCGCGGACTTGATCGTGCCGATGGTCTTCGGCGCCCCGTACGCCCCAGCCACGGGGAGCCTGCGGATCCTGGCGCCGACGTTCGTGCTGACGTACGCCGCGATGGTCGCCGCGAGCATGCTCATCCGCCTCGAGCGCGGGTGGGCCGTGACCTGGGTGTCGATCGTCGGCATGTTCGTCTCGGCGACCCTCAACCTCTGGCTCGTGCCGCGGTGCTGGGCCGCCTTCGGACGGGGCGGCGCCGGGATCGGCGCCGCCACCACGCTCATCATCACGGAGCTGTTGACGACGGCGACGATGCTCTGGCTGCTCGGACGCCGAATGGTGGATCGACGCCTAACGACCGTTGTGCTGAAGACGCTGGCGGTATGCCTCACGGTGGCGGGGCTCGACCGCCTGCTGGCGGCGTTCGGCCTCTGGCGGCTGGTGGGTGACGCCTTCCTCTACGGCGTGCTCGTGGTCGCGACGGGTGCCGTGGACGTCCCGGGCACGGTGAGCTTCATCCGCGAGGCTCTCGTGCGGCGCCGCGTCGCCGAGGGGCGCGTCCCGTGACGGCGCCAATGGGCTCGACGCCCCCGCTGGTCAGCGTCGTCGTGGCGACCTACAACCGGGCCGACTCGGTGGCGCGCCTCCTCGCGCAGCTCGCGGGTCAGACACTACCGCCCGATCGATTCGAGGTCGTCGTCGTCGACGATGGGTCCACGCCGCCGGTCGGGGACCGCCTGACGGCGCTCTGCGTGCCCTACGGTCTGCTCGTGCTCGCGCAGCAGAACGCCGGACCGGCGGCGGCCCGCCACGCGGCGATCCTCCGGTCGCGAGGCGACGTGATCGTGATCGTCGACGACGACATGTCGATCGCGCCCGATTTCCTCACCCAGCACCTCGCGGAGCACCCGCGAGGCTCACGGCGCGTGGTGCTGGGCTGGGTACGAGCGGATCCAGGGACCCGCCTTCGCCTCTTCGAACGCTTTCAGCTCGTAGCGATCGAGCGTCTCGTGGCGGATGTGCGCGCGGGGCGCGCGCATCCGCGCGGCTCGAACCTCTACACGGGGAACGTCTCCTTCCGCCGCGACGACTACCTCGCCGTCGGCGGGTTCGATCCCACCTTCCGGCTGTCCGAGGATTCGGAGCTCGGCATACGCCTGGAACGCGCCGGCGCCACGGTAGCGGTGTGCGATCGGGCGGTGGCGCTCCACGCGTCCGACCACACGAGCGTGTCCGCCTGGATGCGGCGCGGGAAGGAGTATGGTGCGGCCGACCTGCGCGTTTCGGAGAAGCACCCCGACCTCGTCTCCGCGGACCCCTGGAGATTTTTTTTTGCGGTGAGTCCGATCTCCCGGCCCCTCCTCCTCGGAAGCGCACTCGCCCCGAGTCTCCTGCGGCCGGCTGCTCAGCTCGCCATGTGGTCCGGGATCGCACTCGACAAGTTGGGCGCCGAGCGCCTAGCGCTCGCCGCGACCACGTTCGTGTATGGAGTCCAGTACTACGCCGGCGTGCGCGTGCAGGCGGGATCGCGGCGGCGCGTACTCGCGGGTCTCCGGCGGTACCTTAACCGAGTGCGCAGCGAGGAGCTGCCTCCGATGGGACGCATCGCGAAGTTCGTCGCCGACGTCCGGGCAGACCACGACGCCATCCGGCGCGCGGACGCCAAGTATCAGTCGACTCCGCGATCCCCCGTCCTGATGGTCAGTCTGGTGCAGCGCATCGGGTATCAGATCATGGTGGCCTATCGCGTGATGCGCCTCTTCCGCGATCTCCGCCTCACGCTCATGGCGAAGGCGACGTCGCGCTATATCCGGCACTTCTACGCGGCCGACATTCACTGGGACGCGGATCTCGCGCCGGGGACGATCATCGTGCACGGCGTCGGGCTGGTCGTGAGCCACTCGGCCCGCGTCGGGCCGGGATGCGTGCTCTTCCAGCACGTCACCCTGGGCGAGAGCATCTCGCGCGAGACGCGCGAGGTCGGCGCGCCCACGCTCGAGAGCGACGTGCACGTGGGCCCCGGGGCATCCCTGCTGGGGCCGATCACCGTCGGCCGGGGGAGCAAAGTGATGGCCGGCGTCGTGCTCATGGACTCGGTGCCGGCCTACAGCCTGGTGGAGGGGCCGGCGCCCGTCGTGCGCGTCCGCTCGTCAGGCGGGACGAGCTAGACCCGCGGCTTCGTGAGAATGGCGGTGTCGTTCACGCCATTCGTCGTCCAGACGCGCGGCCAGGGGGCGAGCGCCGCCTCCACCCGCTCCATGACGTCGGAGTATGCGGCGGCGCCGCGCGGGCGCGAATGGGGTGTGCGGCTGCTCGAGCGCAGGTACCAGTTCGCGTTGTCGAGCACGAGTGCGCCGCCCGGTCGAAGCTTGGGAATGGAGGCCAGGAGCGCGCTGTCGCGAAAGAGCCCGTCGACGAGGATGTAATCGAAGTGGCCGTCGGGGAAGCTCTCGATGACCTGGAGGTACTCCGATTCCGCCACCAGCCGATGATCGGCGTTGACGACCCCGGCGCTCATCAGGCGGTTCTTCACCTTTGCCGACCACTCCGCGTGGTGCTCGACGCTGATGAGGCTCCCGCTTCGCTTCGCCAGCCAGGCGGTGCTGTTCCCCGACCCCCACTCGAACCCTCGGCTGTCGGCTGTGAGGTGCCCCTCCAGCCAGGCGATCGCGTCTCTGGTGATCCAGGGCAGATCGGGGTGGCGCCATTCGTAAAGAGCGAGGGCCAGCTTGTGGTAGACGTAGTACGGCGAGAGCGCCTTGGCCACGCGCTCGCGAGTGTGCATGGAGCCGAGATTCCCGTAGGGATCGACGTTCAGGGCCTTGAGAATCGCTCTCATCATCTCTCGTTGCCGTCACCGGCCGTCAGCTCGGGCGCGGGATTATCGACGCGCACAGGCGCGTATTACCGGCGCGCGGAGGCGTCGGGTCGCCCCTCGCGACAACATGGCGGCGGTCGCGGGGGCGGGCCAGCCGTCGTTCGCCCGACCTCTCGAGCGAGCGATCTCCGCGGTAGATCGCTGCCAGTAGTGAGGTGCCTCACAACCGCCGCCCGTGCGACGCGCGACCTGTCGTGTAACGTCTTGTTTCATGCGGACTAGCGCATCCGGTCAACTGTCCACCGGTCTAGTTGACAGTGTTATTCCACGTGCCATGCTATGGGCGGAAACACCACGTGCCGTCACGCGCGTTGCACATACACGCGGCGAGCACGGCTCGAGATCGTGCTGCCCAGAGGCCGTGGGAACGGCGTCACGCGCGCGACCGGTGCGACGGAATAGTGGCGCGACGTCTCAGCGAGGACAGCGCGGCCGAAGAACCTGACGAGCAATGGCCCACCGCGCGCGGACTCGAGTCGGCCGCGCCCTGGCGGAGCCGCCATGAGGTGGACCAGATGCGGCAGGTCGCAGATCGTCTCAGTGCACGAGCCGAGTCGGACGGCTTCGGTTCGGCGTTAGGCATCGTCCTCGCCGGGTCGTACTACTGGGGCGAAGGGAAGTTCGAGCGCTTCCTCCGCGGTCCGCTCCTCCGCGTCGCCCAGCGGCCGATCATTCGCTACCCGCTGCATTGGCTGCAGGCCAGCGGCATCTGCCAGGTCGCCATCTGCACCAACAACGACACCGAGGCGATTCGTCGGTATCTCGGCGACGGCGCGCGCTTGGGGATGACGCTGCACTACGTGGAGGATCCGCTGCCGCGAGGCGCCGCCGGCTGCGTCCGCGATGCGGCACTCCGCCTCGCCGCCGATACAGTGGTCGTCGCCGAGGGCGCGCTCATCCCTTCGCTCGATCTGGACGCGTTGCTCACTGCCCACCGCGACTCGGGGGCGGTCGCAACGGCGGTGGTCGAGGTCGACCGGCGACGGTCGGCCACCGGTGGCGAGCGCAGCCGGTTGCCCGGGGGCATCTACGTCTTCGAGCGCCGTGTCCTCGAGCGCGTCCCGGCGACGGGGTACTACGACATCAAGCAAGGGCTGCTCGAGCGGCTCTACGATGAAGGAGAGCGGGTCCTGATGCACGAGGTGCAGGGACTCTCGCCCCGCATCATGGACTACGCCTCGTACACCGCGGCGAGCGCGTGGCTGATCGCATCGGCGCACACGCGACCGGGCTTCTACTCCGGCTACGTGAAGGCGGGCGACGGCATGCGTCACCCGTCGGCGCGCATTCACCCTAGCGCCCGGCTCATCGGTCCGGTGCTCGTCGGTCCGGGAGCGCGCATCGATGCGGGCGCGGTGGTCGTCGGTCCCACCGCCATCGGCGCCGGCTCGGTGGTCGAGTCCGAGGCGGTGGTCGTGCGCTCCGTGCTCTGGGAGCGCTGTGTGGTGGGGCGGGGAGCGTCGCTCGATGGTTCGCTGCTCTCCGACGACGCCGTCGCCGAGGCTGGGGCCGTCCTCCTCGGCGAGGTGCACACGAACGGCGCCGAGCCGCTCTCCAGCGAGCCCGCCGATCCGGTGATCTTCCGAGTGCCGGCACCGCTTCCGGAGCGTCCGCACTTCGAACCGCGGCTCTCCGACCCGCGCTACTCCAGCAGCCG
Organism: Gemmatimonadaceae bacterium; assembly: GCA_035623475.1. Classification (GTDB taxonomy): domain Bacteria; phylum Gemmatimonadota; class Gemmatimonadetes; order Gemmatimonadales; family Gemmatimonadaceae; genus DASPTK01. The sequence continues at coordinate 48,450 of DASPTK010000008.1, forward strand.
TGGACCGGTCGCGCGGCCGTGAGCGTCATTCCGATCATCCTCGACTCGCGGCCACGGTATCTCGGGGAGCGGGGCTCGCTGCTGCTCCTCCCGAATGGTGAGGGCACACTGCTCGCCGAGATCGCCGAGCGGGTCTCTGCCGTCACATCGGAGCCGCCGCTCGTCCTCCCACTCTTCACGCCTGACGAGGCATACGAGCAGCGGATCCGGCGCGCCTGGCCCGGGGTGAGCAGCCTTGCTGAATCGGACATCTTCCGCGAGCCCGACATCTTTCGCGATCCGCTCTCCTTCCGCGATCCCCTCGCGCGATTCGATCCATCGGAGGTGCTCCTGCTCGTCTCGCCCGACTGCTACCCAGTGGCCGGTCTCGACCTCGAGCTCCTCCTCAAGACGCGGGTCGACGACGCGCGGATGCTCCGGCACCTGTTGGCGTTCGAAACCACGTCGCTGCGGACGAAGGAGTTCGTCCAGCCGGGGAGGGAAGGGCGCGTCCGACGGATCCAACGTTACTTCGAGCCAGTCACCTGGCCGTTCCCAGCCGGCGTCATCGCGTCGCTCGTGCCGGTGGCGTGCGTGCTCACCGAGCGGAACGTCCTGCCGAGCTCACTCAGCGCGCTGCGGAACACGATGGCGGCCCATGGCGTCCCGAGTCAGGACGTCCCGTACCATGGCCGCTTCTTCGACCTCACCGACGAAGCTGGCGCGCTCGGCTTCAGCGAGCGCCGAGTGCTCGACAGCATGCCGCCTCATGCCGCGCGAAGTCCCGGACACAACGGGACGGCAGTGACGGCCCACGGGGTGGATGTGCATCCGACGGCCCGGCTGCTCGGTCCGGTCGTGCTTGCTGACCGTGCTGTCGTCGAGGCCGATGCGCTCATCATCGGGCCGACCCTTATCGGGCCTGGCGCCAGAGTCGGGCGGGGCGCAGTGGTCGCGCAGTGCCTGGTCGGCTCGGGCGCATCGATTCCCGAGCGGGTCGTTGCAAGGCAGCGGGTCGTGCCTCCGCTCACTCGAGGAGCGGTCGAGGGCTCCTCGGTGCAGCGCCGCCCGGTGCGCAGTGCGCCTCCAGCGCCCGAGCAGGAAGCGCGCCGCCTCTATCACGCCGCCAAGGAGCTCGCAGAGCCGCTGCTCGCCCTCGCGCTCCTCGTCGTGCTTTCCCCGCTGTTCATCGTCGTGGCGCTGCTGATCAAGCTCACCTCGACGGGACCGGTGTTCTACGGCGGACTCCGCGAGGGGAAGGACGGTCATCCCTTCCACTGTTGGAAATTCCGCAGCATGGCCGCGGACGCGCACTTGAGACAACGCGAGCTCTGGGCGCAACAGCAACTGGATGGCCCGCAGTTCAAGATGAACCGCGATCCGCGAGTGACGCCGGTCGGCGTCTGGATGCGCCGCACGAACATCGATGAGTTGCCGCAGATCATGAACGTCCTTCGCGGAGAGATGAGCTTCGTCGGACCGCGGCCGTCTCCCTTCCGCGAGAACCAGATCTGTGTGCCCTGGAGGCAGGCGCGCCTCTCCGTGCGTCCGGGGATCACCGGGCTCTGGCAGATCTGTCGCCGCGATCGGGCTGCCGGTGATTTCCATCAGTGGATCTTCTACGATCTCGCGTACGTGCGTCACGCATCGCCGCTGGTAGACGTCAAGATCATCCTCTCGACGATCGCCACGCTCGGCGGCAATTGGCCCGTGCCTCTTTCGGCGATCATTCCACAGGCAGCACCGGCGGCGAGCAGCGGACGGAGGACTCACGCTCCCGCCGTGCGCAGGGTGACCCGGACCAACGGAGCATCCCGCGCATGAGCTCCCCAATCTCGCTAGGCGTTCTGTGTGCTCTGACCGGGCTCATCGGTGTCGCTTACCCCCAGATCGCGCGCGCGCAGTTCGGCGGCCCCACCGCCGGTGTCGCGCTCGGTCCGTGGGTGCTACAGGTGCTGGGCGAGGCCGGAATCGGCTATGAGGGAAACGTCCTCTACGCCAGCCCGAGCGGTCCGTCGGACTTGGTTACTCGACTACGGGTCGGGTTGACCGGCACGCGACAGACAGATCGCTCCTCCCTGACGCTCGGCGCGTTCGGCGACGCGTGGCTCTATCGCGAGTTGAACGATCTCGATTCGTGGGGCTACGACTTCTCCGCCGATTGGCGATATGCGCTGACGCCGCGGCTCGACGTTCGCGCGGACGGATATCTGCGCACATCCCTCACCACGCAGGTCCAGGTGGGCAACACGGTTCAGCCCTTGCTTCCGCTGACCACATCTCATGCCGGCTCCGTCGATCTCTACGGCACGTACCGGTTGTCGGCGCGCGACACGCTGACGGCACGGCTGAACTACGTAGACATCACCTACGAATTGCCGGGGCTCCTCGACGGACAGGCGGGCACCGCTCGATTGACCTCCACGCACGCCTATGCGCCGACGTCGTCCTACGGCGGCTTCTACGAGTTTCAACGCAGCGTCACCGAAACGATTGCACCCTTCACCTTTCAGACTCTCGAAGGGACGTGGGCCTCTCTCGTCGCTGGGGTCTGGGTTCGCACCGAGGCTGGGGCCACCGTCGTCGCGTCCGACGTGCTCGGTCGCGTCTCGGTGCAGCCGGTGGGACTGATCGAGCTCCGGCGGAGCGTCGGCGCCAGCACCATCGCCGCGGGAGACGTCAGCGCTCACTACTACCACACGGTTGGGCAGGCGCTGGGCTTGGGTCGGGTGCTCGCGACGCACGATGTGGGGGCGTCCTACAACCGCGGCTCGACGGAGCGCTTGCTGATTCGGGTGGGGATCGATCAGTCGTGGAGCACCGACCTGGTGGACAAGACGTACGAGGCGAGCGCGACCACCGTGGCGGGGGAGGCGCGCCACGCGCTACGCCCCGGCTATTGGATCGGGCTCGCCGCCTTCTATCGCCGGCGAGTGGAAGGCTCGGCCGCTTCCAGTCCCGGCATCATGCTGACAGCGGGGTGCGCATGCGTGCAATAGTGGCGTCGATGTGTCGCCCGTCGATCGCAATCGGCTTGCTCTTCGGCGCGCTGGGGTGCGCCTCCGATCCCGGCCCCTTCGTGTGGGCGGAGAAGTACGTGCAGGATGATCCGTCACCGACGGCCTACACCGCGAGCCCCGGCGACGTTCTGTCGGTCGATGTCTGGGACAACGACAAGTTGTCGACGAAGGCGCTGGTGCGGAGCGACGGGCGCATAACGATGCCCCTGCTCGGAGACGTGGAGGTAGAGGGGAAGACGACCGAGCAGATCGCCCGCGGCCTGGAAAATCAGCTTCGCACGAGCAAGCTGGTGCTGAATCCGCGAGTCACGGTCCAGGTGGACGAGGTGAAGCCGATCACCGTGGCGGTGCTTGGCAACGTCGTACGTTCGGGCACGTACCCACTGGGGCCGAATGCGGGGGTGGCCGAGGCATTGGCGAGCGCCGGTGGCCTGACCGAGTTCGCCCACAAGGATCAGATCTACGTGCTTCGGCACACGCCGGAAGAAGTGCGCATTCGCTTCACCTTCCAGTCGCTCACCGGTCAGACCCGCGGCGCAGTCCAGTTCCGGCTGCGCAACGGCGATGTCGTGGTGGCGGAGTAGAGGCGGGTTCCCGTGGCCAACCTCATCCTGATCTCGATTCTGGTCGCGACTGTGCTCGTGCCGCTGCGCGCGGCACGCGACCCGTCACCGGTGCGCGGCCTGCGCCGCGCGATTCTGTGGTTCGTCGGTTTCAACCTCGTTTACCTCCTCGCGATCTCATACCTCGTTCCGCGGCTCATGTAGTCCAAGGACCTGCCGATGTCTCTCTCCTTCCGCCCATCCGACGGTACGCCGGCGACCGGACCCTTTCGGGGCCCGGTGGGCGTGCCCGAGGGCATGCCCCCGTCTCCCACCGAGGAGCGCGATGATGCGGCCGTCGTAGATTTCGCGGCCGTCCGCGACGTGCTCCTCTTCCCCGTTCACGCCGTCCGGCGATGGCCGCGCGTGGCCAAGAGCGTGTTCGCCGCGATGGCCGTCCTCACGCTGTTGGTGGCCGTCCTGCTTCCTCGCCACTACGTGGTCGAGACGAAGATCCTCGCCGAGCGAAACGAGCAGATGTCCGCGCTGAGCAATCCACGTCGGTCCGCGGCGTTGGATGCGGATGAGCCGACGCGGATGGCGACCGAGGCGGTCATGAGCCGCGACAACCTGGTCGCCCTCATTCGTCAGGCAAACCTGCTGGTGGTCTGGCCGGAAATTCGTCCGGCCGCCGGGCAGATGCGCGAGGCGGTGGCCGAGCTCTTCCGGGGCCCCCTCCCCGATTCGGAGCGCATCGACGGCCTCGTGCAGGTGCTGGAGCGGCGGATGTGGACCAACGCCGGCGACGGAACGGTGACCATCGGCATCGACTGGCCCGACCCGGTGTCGGGGAAGCAGATCGTGTCGCTCGCCCAGCAGAACTTCCTGGAGAGACGGCACGCCTCCGAGACGACGCTGATCGGCGAAACGATTTCGATCCTCGAGCATCACGTCGATTCTGCGCGCTTGCTGGTTGAGCAGGCGCTGGTCGATGCGGGGCGAGCCGAAGCGAGCTCCGGCAACGCGATCTCGCCGCGCACCGAGCGCATCGTGGCGCTCCAAGGGGCGCTGGCCGGAAAGCTGGCGGCGATCGCCGACCTCCAGGCGCAGCGGCGCCAGCGTCTCTCGGCGCTGCAGGAGCACTTGGCCGAGCTCAAGAACACGTACGGCTCGGCTCACCCCGACGTCGCGGCGACCGAGGAGACGATCAGAGTCCTGAGCTTCGATTCTCCCCAGCTCTCGGCGCTGCGCATCGAGGAGCGGCAGATTCGCTCGCAGCTGGCCGCGCTCGGTGACAAGAGCGTATCGGCCACCGACCCATCGCCTAACGATCCGGCGACGGCGCGGGCCATGTTGGAGCGCCTCACGGGCCGGGCGGGCTCGGACGAGGATCCGCGCACCACCTATGCGAAATCGCGCCTGAGCCTGGCCGTCAGCAACTACGAGGACCTGCTGGACAGGTTGGAGTCCGCCCGGATCGAGCTCGAGACGACGAAGGCGGCGTTCAAGTACCGCTATGGCGTCGTCATGCCGCCGCGCTTGCCGACGGGGCCGGTCAAGCCCAACGTGCCGCTGGTGCTGGTGGGAGGGCTGCTCCTCTCGGCGGCGCTCGCCCTCTTCGCTGCGACGGTGCTCGATCTCGGAAGCGGCCGAGTTCTGGAGTCGTGGCAGGTGTCGCGCCACCTCAGACTGCGGGTGCTCGGGCAGGTTCCGCGCCAGTGACCGGCGTGGGCGTTACCTGGTCGTCGGATTCGCGCTCGGTTCTGCATCCGGGAGTGCGCGGGGCGCTCCTGGCGGCGGCCGTAGTGCTCGCGAGCGCCATCACTCTCGCGGCGACCGGAAACCCAGGCTACGCCCTCATCCCGGTCGCCGCCATCGGCGTCGGGTACGCCGTGTGGAAGGCGCCGCTGCGGTGGACCTTCGTCGCCGCCCTGGGAGTCTTCATGCTCGGCGACATCGCGCCGCGCGATGCCGCCGGCGACGTGAAGTTCTGGCAGCCACCGACGCATGTCCTCCGCCTCTTTCTCTTCGAGAACCTCAAGTCGGCGACGTCGATCGGCATCCTGCGCTTTTCCGGCGCCGAGCTCCTGCTGGTCCTGATTCTCGTGCTGGCGATGCTCCGATTCGCGTCCGAGGACCCGATCGATCGTCGCGGTCGCATCACCGGAGCCAACGTCGTGCCGATCGTCGTTGCGCTCTCGCTTGCGGCGCTGCTCGCCCTCGAAGGGTGGGGGATCGCCCGCGGCGGCGACGTGCGCCAGTCGCTCTTCCAGTTCCGGCTCCTGCTCTGGTTCCCGATGCTGGTGGCGGCCGCGCTGTACGCGTTTCGGGGGCCGCGCGATGCGGCGTTCCTCGCGTGGGCGGTGACGATCGTTGCCTGCATCAAGGTCGCGATCGGCGCCTACTTCTACTACGGTGTCCCGCGTCCCGCCGGGACGGTGCTGCAATCGGTGACGAGCCACAACGACTCCGTCCTCTTCGTCACTGTCATTGCTGTGTGGGTGGCGATAGCGGTCTTCCTGCCGACGCGGGGCCGGCTCGTCGTCGCGGCGGTGGTCTGCGCACTGATGCTCCTCGGGATGGTGATCAACAATCGCCGGACGGCATTCGTGAGCTTGCCGGCGATCCTGGCAGTGCTCTTCGTGCTCATGCCACCTCGCATGAAGCGCAAGACGCTGCTGCAGGCGTTGTACTGGTCGCCGCTCCTCGCCTTCTACGTCATCGTCGGACGCAATCGCACGGGAGCGATATTCGCCCCGGCGGCGAGCTTCTTCTCGGCCATTCAGCAGAACGATCCCTCGAGCGCCTCGCGAGTGGCGGAGAACTACAATCTGATCTACACGCTGCGGCAACACCCGCTGCTGGGGTCAGGGTGGGGACACGAGTACGTCGAGGTGTGGAAGGGCTACGACATCTCGTGGATCTTCGAGCAATACCGCTACATCGCGCACAACAGCGTGCTCTGGCTCTGGACCATCGGGGGTCCGATCGGCTTCACCCTGCTCTGGTTGCCGCTCGTGGTCGGCCTCTTTCTTGCGGCGCGTAGCTACTACCAGGCGCAGCGATCGGCTGATCGTGCGATCGCGTATGTGGCGATCGCCATCATCGTGGCATTCGTGCTGCAGGCGTGGGCGGACATGGGCACTGCGAGCTGGACGACGATGGGGTTGCTCGCATGCGCTCTGGCGATGAGCAGCAAATTGGCGACGGTCACCGGCGCCTGGCCGCGGGGGGCGCGGCTGGTGGCGGGACGTAGTGGTCGGCCGGGCCTGTCCCTCTCCTCCTGAGGTCGTCGTGTCGGGGATCGAAATGGCTCTCGCGTTGTCCGCGTTTCCGTTTCTCGCCGCCGCAGCGTACTTGGCCGCGCTCGCGCTCATCGCGCGCCGCGCGCCGGGGCCCGAGGGCTCGCGCGACCAGACCTTCGATATCGTCGTGCCGGCACGCGATGAGGAGCAGATGATCGGCTCAACGGTGGCCAGCTTGCTGGCCATCGACTACCCGCGCGAGCAATTCCGCATTCTGGTCGTCGCCGACAACTGCACGGACCGGACGGCGGAGCGAGCACAGGCCGCCGGAGCGCGCGTCCTCGAGCGGAACGACGCGACTCGGCTCGGGAAGGGGCATGCGCTTGCCTACGCCTACGCGGCATCCCTCGCCGACGGCTTCGCCGACGCGGTGGTCGTGGTCGATGCGGACACGGTGGTCTCTCCCAATCTCCTGGCGGCCTTCTCCGCCCGCCTCGACTTGGGTGCACTCGCTCTTCAGGCGGACTACGGCGTTCGGAACGCGACGACGGCATGGCGAACGCGCCTCATGTCGATCGCGTTCTCCCTCTACCACACCCTGCGGTCGCTGGGCCGGGAGCGGCTCGGGCTGTCGTGCGGTCTGCGTGGAAATGGGATGGCCTTCGCGTCGAGCGTCCTCCGCGATGTTCCGCATGAGGCATTCTCGCGGGTCGAGGATGTCGAATACGGGGTTGCGCTTGCCCTCGCGGGTGTGCGCGTGGAGTACGTGGAAGAGGCGCACGTGTGGGCTGACATGCCGGAGACGTCCGCTGCCGCGAGGACCCAGCGCCAACGCTGGGAGGGAGGGCGCCTCGCCATCGCCAGACGCTTTGTGCCGCGCCTCTTGAGCGCGGGTGTGGAACGCGAGGATCGGGTGGCGCTCGACCTCGCAGTAGATCTGATGGTGCCACCGCTTACGAGGCTGGCAGTAGTGAGCATCGTGGGCCTGGTGGTGGCTGGCGTGCTCTACGCGAGTGGGCGCGTTGGCGCGTTCCCAGTCGCCCTCTGGGGGGCGTCGGTGTTCGCACTCCTGATCTACGTGGGCCGAGGGTTCGCCCTCGCCGGCCTTGGGGCGCGGGCCGCCATCGATCTCCTTTGGGCACCAGTCTTTGCGGCCTGGAAGGCGGCGCTGATCGTCCGGCCCGGCCGATCGCTCCGAGGAGACTGGGTACGCACGCGGCGCGGGGGGGATCGGTAGAGGGTGGGGGAGGGGGGCGCGGAGGCAGCGGCGTAGGCTGGTTGCGGTCGCCGCCGCCTATGCGGAAGATGGGGGTGCTGAAATCGTCCAATGCGGGGGATCCATGGTAAACATCGAGACTGTGAAGGCGATTGGCGAAGCGGTGGAGACGGCGACCGACACCGACGAGTGGTCGCAGCTCTGGTTCACGCTGGTCAAGGAGCCGTGGACTACACTCGTGATCGTTCCTGCGGAGTCCGACTCATCGGCACTGGGCCACGCGCGTTCGTTGGCCGAGGCGGGGCGTCGATACCAGGCAGATTCGGTGGACGTGATCGACGCCGAGCGCATCACGCCGAGCGACGTGCCGGAGGTGCTGACGACCCTGGCCGAGCGCTCGGGGAATGGCGTTCGCGTGCTGGTGGCCGTGCGCTCGCCGCTCGAGCATGCCGCGGCGATCCCGGTCGCTCGGGCCTGCGAGGCGGCGGTGCTCGCCGTGCGTTTGGGTGAGGCGCAGATGGTGGCGTCGCGTCGCACGATCGACACGGTGGGAGAGTCGCTCTTTATCGGTAGCATCGTCGAGCCGGCCGAACTCGTCTTGTGACCGGAGCGGCCCGGGCGGCGCGGGCCAGTTCCGGCTCCCCAGCGCTGGCGCGCGGCGACATGCGTCTGCGCCTGCGGGTGGGGCACCTCTGGATCGATCGGCTGACTCGCGACGAAGCGCTCGCGGAGGTGTCGGCTCTGGTCGAGACAGGTCGGGGTGGATCCGTCTTCACGCCCAACGTACATCACGTCGTCATGGCGGAGAGCAACGCGGCCTTTCGCGCCGCGTATGACCGCGCGAATCTGACTCTCGCCGATGGTGCGCCCATCGTCTGGGCGTCACGGATCCTGCGTCCGCCTCTGCCGGCGAAGTTGTCCGGATCGGACATGGTTCGCCCGATCGCGCAGCTCGCCGCGCAGCGCGGCTGGCGCCTCTACCTGCTCGGCGGCTCCCCGGGGGCGGCCCTGCGTGCGGCACAGAGACTCACGGAGGCGTACGGCCTCGCCGTCGTTGGGACGGACGACTCGCAGGTCGGTATCGCCGCCGACGCGGCAGTCGATGAGCCGATCCTCGATCGCATTCGCCGCGCCCGGCCGGACATCATCTTCGTTGGCCTGGGTGCACCAAAGCAGGAGCTCTGGATCGATCGGATGTCGGCGTGGCTGGTCCCCGCGGTCGCGATCGGCGTCGGCGCGAGCATCGACTTCCTCTCGGGCGCCGCGCGCCGCGCGCCGCGCTGGATGTCGGGAGCGGGGCTGGAGTGGGTGCACCGCCTCTCGCAGGATCCGCGCCGCCTCTGGCGCCGCTACCTGCTCCAAGGACCGACGTACGGACAGATCGTCCTCCGCTCACTTCGCCTTCCGCGCGATCAGCGCGTGCGCTCGGTTCCCCCCGCTCGCTCCTCCAACGCCGCGCCTCAATGAGCCTCGAGGGGGGCTCGGCGCACCGAGAGGCCGGCCCTGTGCGCCGCTCGGTCGTCGCCGAATGGGCCAGTGGATGGGTTGCTGAGACCACCACACCGGAGATCTACCGAGCGCCGATTCCGGCCGGCCCCGGCGCGGCAGTGACGCTGTACGCCCGCGCGCTCGAGGTGCGCGGTGCCGGGGCGCCGGATGTGGAGCGGGCTCGGCTGGACCTCGGCGTGCCGGAGGCCGTGGCCGGTGCCGCGCCGCACCGCGTCAGTGCCTACGTGAGCGGACGTCTCTGCGCGGTGGGCGCTCTCCGTGATGCCGGATACACGGGAGCGGGCGAGGTCCCCAAGGCACGCGGCGGCGCACCGGTGTGGCCGGCGGGGTTTGTCGGGTCCATCACCCACACCGGAGGCCTGACGATCGCCGCCGTGGCCACGCAGAGGCAGGCGGCGGGCCTCGGCATCGACGCCGAGCGACTGCTCGCGACTCGTGAGGCGACGCGCATCACGAGAGTGGTCGTGCCGGAGTGGGCCGCGGCCCCGGATGCCCGTGCCATCGTCCGGCAGTGCGAGTGGCGTGAAGCGGTGAGCGTCGCTTTCTCGGCGAAGGAGAGTCTCTACAAGTGCCTCGCACCGCTCTTCGGGGGCCCCATCGGCTTCCACGACGTCGAGGTGGCGGAGCTCGATCGTGCCCGGGGGGTGGCGCGTCTTCGGCTCGCCCGCGGCGTCGGCGGGCTCCCCCGCGGCGCCGAGCTCCTCGCTCGTTTCTGCGTTGCCGACGACCGTGTGCACACCGTCGTCGTGCTCCCGCGCCTACCGGCGTCACCGAGCCGCCCACCCGCCTGAGGCATGCCGACGTTGATCGCGAAGGTGCGACAGAGCCTGGAGCGCGATAAGGCGCTGCCGCTCTCGATGCGCCTGTCCAAGGGATGGCGGTACGTCGTCGCGTCGGCTCTCGCCCCCCTCTATCTCCGAGACTGCGACTCGGTGGGCGCGCGGCCGCGAGCGGTCGGACGGCCGCGCGTCGACAACCGCGGTCGGATCGATATCGGCCCGGACGTGAACCTCAACTCGACATTCGCTCCCTGTGAGCTGGCCACTGGCCCGGGGGGGCGAATCGAAATCGGAAAGGACGTCGGCATCAACTTCGGCACCCTGATCGCCGCTGCCAACTGCGTGACGATCGGGGATGGGGTGGACATCGGCCCGTACTCGATCATCGCCGATCATGACCGTGCCGACGGCGTCTCGGGCCGCGATTCGGGACAGCCGATCGAGATCGGAGCGGGTGCGTGGCTGGCGGGCCGGGTCACGGTGCTCCCCGGTTCCAGCATCGGGGCCGGCTCCGTCATCACTGCCGGCAGCATCGTCTCCGGCGTGATCCCACCGGGTGTGGTGGCAGGTGGCATCCCGGCGCGTGTCCTGCGACCAGCCGACGCACGGCCTGACGAGGTGGATCGCCAAGCGGGGATCGACGCGCGGCGCGAGACGTCGGGCCCCTCCACCGATGTCGTGGCCCCGCCCGCGGAAGTTCGGCGGAGCACGCCCCGGATGGCCGGCCCACTCCTTCGCGGGGTCGTGCTCTCCGACTTCGTGGCTGGAGACCTCGCCACCCGACTCGCCGACCCGTCCGACCCCCCAGCGATGGAGGTGACCGAGACGCCGTTCGGCCAGGTGATCCAATCGCTCGCGACCTTCCCGCCTAACGAGGCGACGGACTTCGCGGTCGTGTGGACTCGGCCGGAGGGCGTGTCACCCTCGTTCCAGCGCGTGCTGCGGCACGAGGGTGCCTCCGACGACACTCTCCGTGGTGAGGTCGACGACTTCTGCGACAGGGTAGTGAGCGCCGCGCGGCACTACCGCTTCACCTTCGTCCCCACGTGGACGCTGGACCCGAGCCAGCGCGGGCTCGGCATGGCCGACGCGCGGCCGGGTGGGGTCGCCTGGGCGCTCGCCGTCATGAATCAGCGCCTCATGGAGCGATTGGGGGCCGAGCGCTCGGTGTTCGTGCTGAACGCGCAGCCCTGGCTTTCGGCTGCCGGGCGGGCGTCTGCGAGCGCGAGGGCGTGGTACTTCGGTAAGGTCGCATTCTCACCGGCGGCGGTCACCGAGGCGGCGCGCGACATCAAGGCGGCGGTGCGCGGGTTGCTCGGCCAGACACGAAAGCTCCTGGTGCTCGACCTCGACGAGACGGTCTGGGGCGGAGTCGTCGGCGACGATGGGTGGGAGAATCTCCGTCTGGGGGGGCACGACCCCGAAGGAGAGGCGCTCGTCGACTTTCAGCGGGGGGTGAAGGCGCTCACACGTCGGGGCGTCGTGCTGGGCATCGCCAGCAAGAACACCGAGTCGGTGGCTCTGGAGGCGATGCGATGCCACCCGGAGATGGTGCTCAAGCCCGAGGACTTCGTCGGCTGGCGCATCAACTGGCAGGACAAGGCGGGCAACATCGCCGACCTGGCGGCGGAGCTGAATCTCGGCCTCGACAGCGTCGTGTTCATCGACGACAACCCCGAGGAGCGCGACCGCGTGCGCGAGGCGCTTCCTGATGTCCTCGTCCCCGAATGGCCTAACGACAAGCTCCTCTTCCCGGCGGCGCTGGCGGCGCTGCGCTGCTTCGATGCACCGGCAGTGAGTCGGGAGGACGCCGAGCGAACGGAGCTCTACGCGTCCGAGCGGCGGCGCGGCGCGATGCGGGCCGAGGTCGGGTCGGTGGAGGAGTGGCTCGCCGGACTCGACATCCGGGTGCGGGCGGAGCGGGTGGGTCCGAGCATGATCGCCCGGACCGCGCAGCTGCTCAACAAGACGAATCAGATGAACCTGTCGACGCGGCGACTCACCGAGCAGCAGCTCGCGGCGTGGGCGGAGGGGTTGGGGAGAGAGCTGTGGGCGGTGAGCGTCTCGGACCGGGTCGGCGACGCCGGACTCACGGGCATCCTCGGGATCGAGCGCGATGGCTCGGTCCTGCGCATCGTCGACTTCATCCTGAGCTGCCGGGTGATGGGGCGAAAGGTCGAAGAGACAATGGCCGCTCTGGCCGTCGAGCGCGCGAGGGTGATGGGGGCATCATCAGTGGACGCCCAATTCATCCGAACGAAGAAGAACCAGCCATGCTACGAGTTCTGGACTCGTTCGGGATTCGCCGTGGAGCCGGCGACGGATCGGTTTGCCTGGGACGCGTCGCGCGAGTACCCGCGCCCGCCCTACGTGACGCTGACGGTAGCGGGGGACGTCTGATGCGCCTTCTGGGCGCCCTCCGCCGATGCGATCGCGTCGGAGCGGGTTCCGTCGTATCAGGCTCGCCCTACATCGAGAATCGGGGGCACATCGTCATCGGGCGTGGCTTCCACTTCAGCGCGACACCGGCGGCATCGCACCTCGTCACCGGCGCACACGGGGTCATCGAGATCGGCGACGACGTGAGCATCGGCCATGGCGCTGCCATCGCTGCCGAGAAGCGGATCGCCATAGGGAGCGGAGCCCGCATCGCCCCCTTCGTGATGATCATGGACACCGACTTCCACGTCGTCGGTGATCGTCACGGGACGGCGGACGCCCGTCCGGTAGCGATTGCTGACGAGGTGCAGATCGGGAGTCGCGTGACGATCCTCCGTGGATCGACTATCGGGGCCCGGGCGCGCGTCGCGCCCGGAAGCGTGGTCGTCGGCGACGTGCCCGCCGACGCCGACGTGGCCGGCGTCCCCGCGCGCCTAACGGCGGCCGCGGTGGCCGGCGAGGCTCCCGTCTCGATGGCACGCATCGCCGAGCTGGTCGCGCGAGCGGTCGGACTCGCCGAGCCGCCGGGTGAGAGCGCGAGGCCCGAGGACCTGCTGGGGTGGACCTCGCTCAGCGCCCTCAATGTGCTCCTGTCGCTCGAGGAGGCATTCGACGTCGCACTGTCGCCGGAGGATGTCCTGCAGGCGCAGCGGGTGGGGGATCTCCTGCGGCTGGTGGGCGAGGCGCGCGGGCGCGCGATTGCGCGCTGAGACTGACTACGCTTCTCCCTGCCGCCTCCGGCGCGATTTCTAGGGAGAGATAGCGAGCGTCGAGACGCTCATCGGCGGCATGGTGTAGGTCACCTGCCCCCCGGTGACGATCGGATCCGGCTCCCTGACGGGCGATGGCGTCCCATCGGTCATCGCCCACGCCTTGACGGCCGATAGCGCCGGCGCCGGCGAGAGCGTGATTCTCACGCTTCGCGCAACGGCGAGCTTGTTGATCGCCACCACCACCAGCCGTCCCGCCGAGTCCGCGCTGGCGTAGACCGATGACGTGGCCGGATCCGACGTCGTCGCCTGGACACCGGTGTCGCCGAACCGACTCCCCCGGCCATCGTAGTCCAGGTACATGGCGAAGGCCCCGAACGCGTACGCATAGGCCTTGACCCCATTCCCCTTGTATCCGGGCGCCCAGATGCCCGCTTGCGGCCAGAGCGTCGCGGCGAAGACTCCCTCGCGCCCGAAGATGCCGAGGACGTCGGCCTGCGCGATGCCTCCGGAGATGTCGCCGCTCCGGCCGTAGAAGTACTCGGTGATCGCGATCTTTGTGTCCGGGTAGTGGGCCTGGATGATCTCACGAAGGCGAGGGAGCAGGCGCACCGGTCCGCCGACCGTGCTCGTCACCCAGCTTCTCTCGTCGTAGGTGGGGTCCCAGAGTGAGCGCGGCGCCTGTAGGCGGGTCGTGATCATCGCCGAGTCTTGGGGCGCCCAATCGTTGAGGATCGAGCCCGCCCGGGTGCCCGGTGCCGGATACCAGTGCACGTCCAACACATCCACCAGGCGCACGCCGGACTGTCGCTCGGCCTGCCGCAGCCGGTCGAGGTACACCTCGATGAACGGCTGCTTGCCATAGTCCGGATCCGGCCGCGGGTAGCGTCCGAGTGTCAGCACACCGGTGTAGGTCGCGACCGCCGGCCCGAAGATGACGGCGTTAGGCGCTGCGGCCTTGATGGCGCGGGCGTAGGCGATGGTGGTGTCGATGAATCCGCTGTACGTCTGAATCCGCGGCGTGTCGGGGTTGTCGTTCCAGTTGCTCTCGATCTCCCTGTGGGTGGAGGTCCAGAGATCCGGCTCGTTGTCCAGGCTGTAGAAGAGCCGGCGCCTCGCATCCGAGGCCGCGAAGGGAAAGGTCACGTTGAGCCAGTGGATGAACTCATCCTGGTACACGAAGGGATCTCTCGCGTCAGGCGTCGTGCTGAAGGGCCCCCCCTTGGCCGCCTTGCTGACGTGGAAGTGTGTGGCCAGCCGGCGGGCTCGCGTCGAATCGGTCGTGTCGAGGGGAACGCCGGTGTCGTCGGCCGCCACGTAGCCGATCATCGGCACGGTCACGAGCATGGCGGCACCGCGCGCGAAGGTCGCGGCGCCTCGCCAGCGAACCGCCTCCCCCGGCTTCGTGCTCGGGCTCAGGAAGTTGTCGTTCTGATACCGGTAGTCGTGCCCGGCGTTGCTGTAGTTGGTCTCCCAATTGTAGGCGCTGAACCTGTTCCCCCCGAGGCGGTTGAGCGTAGCCCCGGCGGGGGGCGACGCACCGAACCACGGGGCCCGCCCGGCAGCACCCGTATCGGTGAGGAAATTGACGCCATAGATGAACCGCGAGATCGGGAAGCGCGTCGACGTAGCGATCGTGAAGGTCAGATCCGCGCGCGTCATGCCTCCTGGCGCCGCCACCGCTGGGGGCGCTTCCACGGGCGCGCCCGTCAAGAGGGCGAGGGCGGTCAGCGCGGCAATTCGGTGGGCACCGGCCATTCGAGAAGGCATGTAGATTGTCCTAGCATGACGACGACTACCACTACCGAAACCGCGACGCTCGGCGGTGGCTGCTTCTGGTGCCTCGACGCCGCGTACCGTCAGCTCAATGGCGTGAAGAGTGTGGTGTCCGGGTACGCCGGCGGAGCAAGGCCGAACCCGACCTACCAGCAAGTATGCACCGGAGCGACCGGTCACGCCGAAGTCGTGCAGATCACCTTCGACCCCTCGGTCATCTCATACCGCGATCTGCTCGATGTGTTCTTCACCATCCATGATCCGACTACTCGGGACCGACAGGGCGCCGACATCGGGACCCAGTATCGATCGGTGATCTTCACTCACTCGCCGGAACAGCAGCGGGCGGCCGAGCAGGCGATCAAGGACTTGGAGGCGGAGCACGTGTGGAACGCCCCGATCGTCACCGAGGTGAAGCCGTTCACTGCGTTCTACCCGGCGGAGAGCTACCACCAGGACTACTACGCGAACAACGCCGGGCAGCCGTATTGCCAGGTGGTGATCGCGCCCAAGGTCGCCAAGCTGCGGAAGCAGCACTTCGCGCGACTTCGGGCCTAGCAGCGACGCCGCGCCGGAGGGTCTGCTAGCGTCCGGGAGTGCCTCGCGCCTCTCCGGCGGTGGAGCCGCGGCGCCTCTCGTCATCGCGCCGGGCCTGACCATTCGCCCCGGCCTCGGCCTGTAAGGCCGACCACACCTCCGACACGCGGCGTTCGAGCGAGATCAGGTCCTTGTCGTTCTCGATGACGAAGTCGGCGCGCGCGCGCTTGAGCTCGGCCGGCATCTGCGACGCGATCATGTTCATCGCCTCGGTATGGCTGAGATGCCGGAGCTGCATCAGTCGCTCGAGCCGGAGCGGTCGTGGGGCGTCGACGAGAACGATGCGGTCGAAGTCGTCCACCAGCCGTCGCTCGAAGAGGAGCGGAATGTCGCAGATGACCACGCGATCGCCGCGGCGCCGAGCGGCGGCCACCTCCTCATCGCGTCGTCGGGCGACCTCGGGGTGGACGATGTCGTTGAGCGCCTCCAGCTCCTCGGGGTGTTGAAAGACGCGCTCGCGCAGCATGCCGCGATCGAGGGATCCGTCGGCGGCGAGCACGTCCTTCCCCCACCGCTCGGCGATGGCGCGGTGCACGTCGGTGCCGACGGCCACGGCCTCCCGTGCGAGGCGATCGGCGTCGACGATCGTCGCCCCCCGCGTCGCGAAGAGCTGCGCGACGGTGGACTTTCCGCTGGCGATGTTGCCGGTCAGGCCGACGAGGAGCACGGAGCGCTCGGTCAAAGGTCAGGCGCCTCGAAACGCGCTACAGGATAGGGCACCGGGCTGAGGCCGGCAATGTAGCGTTCCTTGACGCCCGGGGTGTCAGAGGAGCGGGACCTGGTCCTCGTCCCGCCGCGGCACCTGGTGACAGTGGCGACAGCGTGCCTCGTACGACTCCCGGCCGCCAACGAGGATCGTCGGAGAGTCGTAGCGTGCCGGTTTCCCTTCGATCAGACGCTGGTTCCGGCTGGCGGGCCCGCCGCAGATCACGCAGATGGCGTGCAGCTTGTCCACCTCGTCGGCTATCGCCATGAGTTGCGGCATCGGCCCGAACGGCTCACCACGGAAGTCCGTGTCAGTGCCGGCAATGACCACCCGGATCCCGCGCTCGGCGAGGGATGTCGCCAGCGACACGATACCGGCATCCATGAACTGAGCTTCGTCGATGGCGACAACGTCAACGAGCGGGCTGAGCTGCTGGGATACTTGCAGCGACGAGTCGACCGGGACGGCTTCGACCGTTCGACCATCATGACTCGAGATGGAGAAGACGCCCTGGTAGCGGTCGTCGAGATGCGACTTGAAGACCTGAACCTTCTTCTTCCCGATGATCGCGCGGCGCACGCGGCGAATCAGCTCCTCGCTCTTGCCGCTGAACATCACCCCCGCGATCACCTCGACCGATCCTGAGCGCGCGCTGTAGAACATCGGCGACGTCACTCGCTGCGGGGGCGCCTCGATCGCGGCGCGCCGGAGCCACGCCGGGGGCGTGGCCGATCCTTGGTGTCACGGCGATCGGAGCGCGGCACACCGCGCGGGCGATCCTGGTCGACGCGGGCCGCGACCCGGCGGCCACGGATCGTGATCCCGGCGAGCCGCTTCACGGCGGCCTCCGCCTCGGTGGCGGGGATCTCCACGAGCGTGTGCGTGTCGCGCAACTCCACGCGGCCGATCTGCGCGCCGGGGATCCCGGCCTCGTTGGCAACGGCGCCGACGACGTCGCGCGCGGTCGCGCCATCGCGCGCGCCGACGTTGAGATAGATGCGGGCCACAGCGGGGCGCTCGCCGGCGCGCACGATCTTGAGATCGGCGCGACCACTTTCCGCGGTCGGCTCCGCCGCTCGCTCGGCCGGCTCGTGGAGGCGCACGCGCTCGCGCTCGCGATCGAGCAGTCGGAGGGCCGCGGCGGCGAGCTCGACCCCGTCGTACTCGGCCAGGAGCGGCTCGAGGGTCAGGAGCTCTCGAGCCGGCACCCCCGACGCGAGGGTCGCGCGGAGCTCCTCGCGCGTCCTGTCCTCGCGGGTGCGGGCCCGAGCCGTCGGCCCCGACAGGGTGAGGGGTGTGAGGCGGCCGCCGGCGGCCAGCGCCCGGAGCACGGGCAGCTGACGCGGCGTCGCGAGCGCCACCACGGGAGCACCGGGAGCGACGAGCGCCTTGAGCGTCTCGCGCGACAGCGGTGACTCGTAGAGCATGACCATCGAGGCGTTAGGCACCGATTCCCCTCGGGTGATAATGACGCCCGGACCGTCGCCGATCTCGCCCAGTCCGAGCGCTCGCACGGCGGCCCGCACCTCGCGCTCGGCCTCGTCGGAGCGGACGAAGACCGCGCAGCGCTCCGGATCCAGATCATCGAGCACGCGGCGCAGTGCCGACGCACGCCCCTGGGGAGCCACAGCGACGTAGCGGAGGTCGACCGCCTCGCCATCACCGGAGGTGATCACGCCGGCGCGCCGGGCGCGCCAGGCGTGGCGTTCCACCAGCGCTTCGACCGATGGCGTCGCGTGCGAGGTGATGACCGTGCGCGCGGCCTCCTTCGGCACCTCGGCGAGCACCGCTTCGAGCGGCTCCCCCGCGCCACCGTCCAGGATCGCGTCGCCCCAGGCGACGATGACCTGACGGACGCGATCGAGCTTGATCGCGGACGATCGGATGAGATCGAGCAGCTCGCTCGGCGTGCCCACCACCACCGCTGCCGGACGGGCCTTGAGCAATCTCGTGGCCCGCTGTCGCGCGGTGACCGGAAGCACGCGAGCGACGACACCCGCCGGGAGGCGCGTCGCCGCCTCGGCCACGGCCACCGCCGTTTCATCGTCCGGGGTGATCACCAGGAGCTGCGCCTCCGCGCTCTCCGGCGTCAGCCGCTGAAGCGCTGGCGCGAGGAAGTGCGTGATCGCTGCCGCGTCGTGGGGCAGGATGTAAAAGACATTCTGGTTGCGCGTGACGCCGTCGCGTCCGCGCTCGCCCTCTTCTCCCGTGTGCCCCACGCACTCTCCCGTTGTCAATGGCGCCTCGAATGCGGCGCTACTAAAGTATACGGTTGGCGCACACACCACTCCAGCTGCCGGAGATTCTTCAGTGACCGAGTCGACGATGCTTCGCCCCTTTGTTCCCTCGACGAACGTGGACTTCCTCAAGGAATCGGCGACGATCGCCGTCTCGGCCCGGGCCAAGGCGCTCCGCGCGGCGGGACGACACGTCATCGACCTCGGGGCGGGCGAGCCGGACTTCGACACTCCGGAATTCATCCGGCGCGCCGCGCAACGCGCGATCGATGCCGGCGCCACGCACTATACGGCGACCGAAGGCATTCTTCCGTTGCGCGAGGCGATCGCCACGCTCGCTACCACCGATCTTCCGGGCGGCGCGATTGCGCCCGGCGAGGTGGTCGTCTCGAACGGGTCGAAGCAGTCGCTGCACAACGCCTGCATGGTCCTCTTCGGTGCCGGCGACGAGGTCCTCATCCCCACGCCCAGCTGGACCAGCTACTACGAGATGGTCGCCCTCGCTCGTGCGCGTGCCGTCCCGGTCCACGGGGATCCCGAGAACTCGCTCAAGGTGACCGCCGAGTCGCTCGCCCGAGCGTCGACGTCACGCACCAAAGGCCTGTTGCTCAACTCGCCATCCAATCCGACCGGTGCCGTCTACAGTCGCGAGGAGCTCGCATCGATCCTCGATCTGGCGGAGTCGCGGGGCTGGTGGGTGATCAGCGATGAGATCTATCGGCAGATCAGCTACAACGGCCCTGCCGCGTCGGTGCTCGAGCTGACGGAGGCGCGCGACCGGCTGATCCTCGTCGACGGGGTGGCAAAGGCGTACGCGATGACCGGATGGCGGATCGGCTGGGCGATCGCGCCGCGCGCGGTGGCCGCGGCGATGACAGCCTTTCAGTCGCACACGACCTCGAATGCCGCTGCGGTGTCGCAGCATGCAGCGCTCGCTGCGCTCACCGACCGAACGGAAGCGGAACGCGCCATCGGTCACATGGTCGCGCAGTTTCGAGCGCGGCGAGATGCGGTCGTGCGTATGGCGCGTGAAGAGCCGCGAATGCGATTCGTCCAGCCCGAAGGCGCGTTCTATCTCTTCGTCGACGTCACGACTCACGCCGGCGATGCGCAGGCGGGCACGGCCTTCGCGCAGCGGCTTCTCGAGCACGACGATGTCGCAGTCGTGCCTGGTGCGGCCTTTCAAACCCCGGGATGGGTGCGCCTGTCGTACGCGGCACCGCTCGAGCAGGTCCTCACCGGGGTGCAGCGCCTCGTCTCCGCCTACCGGGAGCGCCTCGGCTAGACGCGGCTGGCGGCACGCGCGCGGGCCGATATTATAGTCCGCTCACGCGCCCGCAATCGAGGGGCGACGCTGGCGACAGTTCGGCATTGGTCGCTCGACGTGCGCGGGTGTAGCTTTGGCGCTCGACCCGGAGGTCGCGTGGACATCACGGTGCGGGTGCAACAGCACGCCGGCTCGCTGGCCGCCGTCGATTATCGGTGGGATACCGACACGGCAATCCTCACAGCGAATCTGCGCGACGTCGAACGCGCGGAAGGTCTGTCCGGATCGGTGGAGCTCGCCGGCAATGACGGCTCGTGGCTCATCCTCGACGTCAAGGGGGGGAGCATTCACGGCGTCGAGGTCGCTGTTTGGCCCGACGTGAAAAAACTTCCTTCGCTCGCCCCGCCGGCCGATGCCGCTTCGGCCAAACTCGCCGTTCCCTCGGGACGGGAGGGCGGGGGGGTGGCCCTGCTTCAGACCGAGACGACGCTGCTCGCCGAGGCCGATGCCGCCGAGCAAACGATCCACTTCCGCGTCGGCGCCAGCCGCCCCGCGCGCACGGTGCGCATCGCGAGCGATATTTTGGTGGACGTCGACGAGCACGACACGATCAAGGGGATCTGGCTTCTCAACGTCCCGCCATTTCCCGGTGGGGAATGATCACCACAATCGTCTTGATCAAGTGCGACCCCAAGGTCATTCCCGACGCGGCGGTCCGCCTGGCCGGCATCGACGGCGTCACGGAAGTCTACTCCGTGTCCGGTGAGTGGGATCTCGTGGCGATGGTCCGGGTGCCCGAATACGAGCGGATCGCGCAGGTGGTGACGGAGCAGTTCGCGCGCGTTCCCGGCATCGAGCGCACGCAGACGCTCACCGCCTTCCGGGCCTACTCCAAACGCGACGCCGAGGAAGCGTTCGGCTGACCGTCCGGCCGGCGAGCCGTCGTTAGGTGCCGCGTCGCTCGTCCAGGCACCAGTTCGACCGCGATCGGAACACCTCGCGCCACTTCCCGTTCTGCCATCCCAGAACGGTAAGGTAGGTGTCCCCGCCGAACTGCCACCCCTCGAGCACGATCTCATCGACCCCGTCTCCGGTGAGGTCCAGGTGATCGAAGTAGCGTCGGAAGGTCGCGTTCGTGAGCGGACCGTTGATCTCGTGCGAGTACGTCGCGTGATATTTGCCCGTCGAGTCGCGGTCGGCGATCACCAGCAAATGGGTCGTCCGAGAGCTCAGGGTGCCGGAGCTCTGCACGCCGGGATCGATGAAGGTCGCCACCACGGTGGGCGACGAGCTGGCGCCGGAGAGGAAGCCGACCGCCCGGAAGTCGAGCGAGTCGAGCGCCTTCGCCTTGATCCCCGAGTGCGCCGCGACCTCGGCGCTCACCTCTCGTCCGATCCGCTCCACATCGGCGGAGACGATGGGATTGCCCGGATGCGCGTGGGAGAGCGTCGCCGTCGACGCCAGGAACTCCACCGTGAAGTTGCTGAGCGAGTGCGCGGCCTGGACGCGCACCGACGCCACAGGCGTCAGCGTCTGACAGCCGGGGAGGGTATAGAGCGAGCGCCCCGAGTGTTCCCACATCCCACGCTGCACCGCGACCGCGCCGTCCGGGCGCCCATCGCGATAGACCGGGTAGCTCACGCCACCCTTGAAGTAGAGCGCGTCGAACTGCACCCATCCGTCCTGCGACAGCTCGATCGTTCGGAGCTTCCCGTTCTGGACTGCGGCGATCGGAATCATGCGCGGATCGCTCGTCTCGCCGAAGACGCGAAAGACGATCGCCGGCTTCGAGGCCAGGTCGAGACCCTCGCCCGGAGGCACGACCGGCGGCCCCGCGGCTTGACCGGCGCGGACGAACTCCTTCGCCTTGTCACAGCTGGAAGCGACCGTTAGGATGGTCGCGAGCACTGCCAGTCTCGTGATCACGCTCGAGCGCGGTGGATGTCGTGGGCGGCCAAGCCCTGCGCACAGGGCGCAGCGGCCGGTCAGTTCAGGTCGTGCGGCAGGTTGGAGGACGGCGCAAACGGAATACGACGTCGGGAACGAGATGAGCGCCCGCTGGACCCTCCGCCGCCTTGTGCAGCGGTTGCCCAGCGTACGCGCGGTCACAGAAGACGCTTCCCCCCTGCCGCTACAGCCACCCGGAGGGGACGCGGCGCCTCCTCACCTGATAGACGCGGACGTCGTCGAGGATGCAACGTTTCATGCCCGAAGGGTCCCCGGCCAGCCGCTCCTCGCTGTAGCCGGATTCCTCGACGGGGCGCAGGAGAGCAGGGTCCTCGGGTGGTCGGGCGCGGCCCCCATCGTTCATGGTCGGGTGAGCGCGGTCATCCGATCCCGCGTCGAGCGACGCCTGCGTGTCTGGAGACGCCCCCGCGTGCGGCAGCGCCTCTACGCCCCCCTCGCTTTCACCCCGTCCGCCGCGTTGCGTCGTGCCTTCCCGGCGGGATTTCTCTGCGACACCTCGGCGCCTGACGCGAACGGTGCGCTGCCATCGCACCATCCCGTCGCCCTGCTCGAGCGCGCGCAGGCGGAGGTGGCTCTCGATCGCGAGAGGATCGAGCGTGCTCTGGCCGAAGAGTGGTGCGAGACGGAGGATCAGCCCCTGCTCGTGGACGGAGGGATCAGCGGAAGCGAGCCGGTGGCACGCTCGCCCTGGGCAATCGGCGTCGTAAAGAGTCACCGTTCTCTCTACGTCTCCGGCGACGCCTTGCTCGCTGTTCTCGCGATGCGGGGGGGTGAACGCTCGAGCGTCGTGCGCATTGCCCCGCGAGGCCGTGAGATGGTCGACAGTTGGTATCTTCGCCTGCGCGACGGAGACGGACGTGGCGCACTCTTCGGTCTTGTGCGCATCGAGGTCGCGACAAGCGATGCGCCGGGCGCTCGCGCCGATGAGGTGTCTCGTTGGGTTCTCGCCGAGCGCTCGCCGGTGGCACTGCCGGACCCGCGGTGGGACGTCATGAGCTACGGTGTGAGGGGGTGCGAGGAATTCCTGCGCGCGATTCGGTGACCTCCACCGACCATGGGGCCCACAGGCGCGCCATGAGCGAAACGTCGCCATCCAGTGGAGCCCCTCCGATGCCACCGAGCCTCCTCGGCCTGGTGGTCGCCTCCGAGCGGCGTCCCAACACGACGCACGAGTTTCACTTCTGGACCGCGGTCGGTGCTCCCGTCGGCATAGGAACGATCGTTCGCGTCGACGGTGGTGTGCGCGACGACGGCCAGCTGACGCGCATCTACGGCATTGTCGTCGAGGGCTACGCGTACACCGATGTCGAGTCGCCGATGTACGACGTCCTCGGCCACGACGGTGACCCGCGGAGTGCTCCTTTCTCCGGCACCGAGCGCACCGACGTGAGGGTCTACACCGCGGCCGTGCTCCGGCAGATCCCGGAGGAGCCACTCCAGCCGGTGCCAATGGGAAAGGTCTTCGTCGCCGACGACCTCGATGTCGCCATCGCCCTCCGGATGGACGCCTATCGCGAGCGAGGCATCCCGATCGGTCTCTATCGCGGCGGCGGGATGAACGCCCCGATCTATGTCGACCCGGACTTCCTCCTCGGTCCCGAGGCGGCGCACTTGAACATCTCGGGGGTGTCCGGCCTGGCAACGAAGACGAGCGCCGTGGAATGGCTCCTGGCCTCGATGTTTGCCCACCTGCCGCCCGCCAAAGGCTCAGTCGCCGCCGTTTGCTTCAACGTGAAGGGAACCGATCTCTGCTTCCTCGATCAACCCGGCGAACTCGACGAGAAGGATCTGGCGATGTACGAGGCGCTCAAGGTGCCGGCGGTCCCCTTCAGGCAGGTGCAGTACTTCGCGCCGAGGAAGTCCGATGATCTCACCCTCAACACCCTCCGCTCCAACGAGGAGCTCGTTCACTCGGTGCACCCGCTCGCCTGGGGACTGAGCGAGGTTCTCCAGTACGCCGAGGTGCTCCTCAATAAGGATGACGTCGACGCGAAGGCGGACGCACTCATCGATTTCATCCGCGAAAGGGTCGTGAACCGCAGATTCCAGGACCCGAGCCTCTCGCAATCGCATGACGTGCGGTCTTTTGCTGACCTCGAGGCCTGGTTCGTCGACGTCCTCCGATCCGTGGAGAGCGGCTCCGGCGACATCTGGCGCACGCACCATGTGGCGACGATCCGGAAGGTGCGTAACCGCCTCACCAACATTCATACACGCTGCGCCGGGCTGGTCACGAGCGCCAGCGACAGCCACGACCTCCCCTTTGGGGACTTTCGGGACCGGACGGTGTACGTAGTGGACGTCGCGCTACTCGAGGAGGATGCGCAGGACCTGGTGTTCACCCGAATCGTCTCGAAGCTCCGGGAGCACCTGGAGCGGCGCGACCTCGGGGTACAGCAGGTGGTGGTCTTCGTCGACGAGTTGAACAAGTACGCCGCCGCCGATGGTCCGGATACCTACGTGCGCAAGATGCTGCTCGACATCGCCGAGCGCGGCAGATACCTCGGCATGGTGCTCTTCGGCGCGCAGCAGTTCCGGTCCCAAGTCCACCGGCGGGTGGTGGGGAATGCGGGGACGACGCTGTTCGGTCGCATGGATGTCGACGAGTTGGCCACGCCCGGCTACGCAGTGTTGAGTCCGGCCGTACGCACCAAGCTCGCCACACTCTCGAAGGGCCAGTTGATGGTTCGTCACCCGCACTTCTCGCAGCCAGTCTTCGTCAACTTCCCGCGCCCGCCGGTGATGCGTGGCCGGGATGGCATCGAGCGCTTTCCGCGCGCGGTGGATGCGCCGTTCTCCCACCGCGTGTTGCGCGCGCTGCGACAGCTCGATCGGTCGCTCACCCTGACATGGGTCGAGGACGCGATCGCCCTGCACGAGGAAGGCGAGGTGACGCGGGCCGTCTCGGCGACACAGCGGGCCCGCCCCTCGGATGTCCGAAAGTTCTTCACCGCCCAATTCCGCTCGATCATCCCGGCCCAGCCCGCCCCCCCTCGCGCCGTCTCGCCCATCCGCGCCCTCCCGAACGACGACCCGTACGCGGGCTGACGGCTTCGTGCGGGCAGGGTTGGTGATGGCGCTGGTGGCCGCGTGCGCCGTCGGGCCTGAGGCGAAGGCTCAGGGCGGCTTCATCGTCCTACGGATCAAGCCGAAGGCGGGTTCGACGCTCCAGACCCGATTCGAGCAGACGGTGGAGATGACGGGCACCGCCCACCTCAAGTCCGGCGACACTACGATCGCGTCGCAGATGCAAATCACCATGCTCTCGCACGCGTTCGTGGAGCAGAGCGATGTTCGTGGCACGACGCTGCTGACGACCACCGATTCGGTGGAGCTCTCGGGGACGGGGACGGAGGGTGGTGCCGCCGAGGGGACTCGTCGTGCGATGCAGGGGCGTCGGGCGCGGTTGCGCGTCGCCACCGATGGCTCGGCGACCCTGGTCCAGGCGTCCCCCGACGTTTCCCCCCAGTTCGAGGCGGTCTTCTCGGGAATGCCGTCGACCATGCCGGAGAGACCTGTTGCCGTGCACTCGACGTGGCAGAAAACGATGATGATCCCGCTCAGCGGCGACGCCGCCGGAGCCCCGGCGGCGACGCTCAATGCCACCTATCGGCTCGACTCGCTGCCCGCAAACTCCGACATGGCCTACATCTCGCTCACCGGCACGATCACGCGAGACTCGTCGGCGGCGCCGATTTCCGGTGGGCTCCGAATGACATCCAGTGGCAGCGTCACCGGCACGATGTGCGTGGACCGGAAGCACGGGTGGTGGACGGAGTCGCACCTGATCATCGAGATGAAGTCGACGCTCACGCGCGAGGGTGCGACCCCGATGCAGCTCCGGATGACGGTGGTTCAGCACACGCGAACCGACCCCGCCTCATGACCCCCTGCTCGCGCCGCGGCGCGAGGCCTATCCCCTTGCACGTACCGGCCTTAGCCGCCGGCGAGTAGATTCTCACTGTGCGCCTCGTCCACCTGGCCGACCTGCATCTGGGGTTCCGTCAGTACCATCGCGTCACGCCTAACGGGCTCAATCAGCGGGAGGCGGACGTCGCCAGCGCCTTTCGACGCGTCGTCGAACGGGTGATCGAGTTGCGCCCGGACATCGTCGTGATCGCCGGCGACGTCTTCCACACGGTCCGGCCGATGAACCCGGCCATCATTCACGCCTTCACGCAGTTCGTCACGCTCACGCGCGAACTCCCGGAGGCGGTGATCGTCGTCATCGCCGGGAATCACGACCGTCCTCGCTCGAGCGAGACCGGGTGCATCCTGCGCATCCTGTCGCCGCTCGGCATTCACGTGGTCGACGAATCGTCGCGGCGGCTCGACTTCCCCGAGAGATCCCTCTCGATCCTCGCTGTTCCCGATCAGGCCGGCATGGCGCCGGAGCTGCAGCCGGACCCGAGCGCGCGGTACAACGTCCTGGTTCTCCACGGAGAGGTTCAGGGAGTCCTTCCCGAGTACCTGTCGCGTGGCGATCGCGCGGCCATGCAGGTGCCCTTCGAGGCATTGGCGGCGCCGCGCTGGTCGTACATCGCGCTCGGCCACTACCACGTCCACCGCGAGGTGGCGAAGAACGCCTACTACTCGGGCGCGCTCGACTACACGAGCACAAATCCATGGGGGGAAATGCTCGAGGAGCGCGAGGCCGGTCTGCCCGGGAAGGGGTTCATCGAGTTCGACCTCGAGACGGCCAAGCACCGCTTTCATCAGGTGACTCACGCGCGGCGGTTCGAGAACCTCCCGGCAATCTCGGCGCGGGGGCGCACGGCGGCCGAGCTCGACGCTCTCATTCGAGAGCGGGTGGAGGCCTGCCCGGGTGGCATCGACGAGGCCATCGTCAGGCTGGTGGTGCGGGACGTGCCCCGACACGTCGTGCGGGAGCTCGACCAAAAGGCGCTGCGGGAATATCAACGTCGCGCGTTGCACTTCCACCTCGACACCCGACGTCCGGAAATCATCCGGACGGCCGTGGGCGGCGCCGCGGGGCGTCGCGCTACGCTCGCCGAGATGGTTCAGGGCTACCTCGCCCGGCGGCCCCTCGAGCACGACCTGGATCGTGACGCCCTCGTGCAGCTCGGTCTCACCTATCTGCAGGAAGCGGATGCGACCGAGCAGATGGCGGGCACGACACCGGACGTCTGATGCGGCTGAACAGCATCGCCCTCCAGAACTTCCGACAGCACGCGTCGACCCGGATCGAGTTCGACTCGGGTCTCACGGGAATCATCGGCCCGAACGGCGCGGGGAAGTCGACCATCCTCGAGGCGATTGCTTGGGCCGTCTACGGCAACAGCGCGGCTCGCGGCACGCGCGACTCGATCCGCCATCACCGCGCTGGGCCGAGGGCGACGGTTCGCGTGGAGCTGGACTTCGACCTGGGCGGGCACCGCTACCACGTGGCGCGCGGCCTGAGCAACGCCGAGCTCTATCTCGACGGATCCTCCGCCCCGATCGCGAACTCGATCAGCTCCGTTTCGGAGATCTTGACGCGTCGGCTGGGGATGACGCGCGACGAGTTCTTCAACACCTATTTCACCGGGCAGAAGGAGCTGAGCGTAATGGCCGCCATGGGGCCGGCCGAACGCGCTCAGTTCCTCTCACATGTCCTCGGCTACGAGCGGCTCCGCGCGGCGCAGGGGATCCTGCGCGACCGGCGCAAGGCGATCGTCGCCCACATTGCCGGCCTGCGGCAGGGGATGGCGGATCCCGAACAGGTGAATCGCCAGACCTCGGAGGCGGAGCAGCGCCTCGCCGACGCCCGACGTCGTGCGGACGGCGCGCGGTCGAGTCAGGCGCAAGCGCGGGCGGCCGTCGATTCGACGCGCCCACGGTGGGAGTCGGCGCAGCGCGAGCGCGAACAGTTCCAAGCGATGATGTCCGAGCTACGTGTGGCCGAGGGGGAGCAGGGGGCCCTTCAGCGCGACATCGAGCGGGTGGATCGGGATCTGGCAGAGATCGCCACCGCCCGCGCCGAGCGAGAGGAGCTCACCCGCGAGCTTGCCGGATACGCGGCCCTCCATCTGGAATTCCAGACCCTCGAATCGCTCGCCCGGGATGAGGGGCGCCGCCAGACCTTGCTCGAGAGTCAGCAAGCGCTGGCGGCCGAGCTCGAGCGCCTGCGCGGGCGCCGCGAGCGCATCGACACGGCTCCGCGCCTCGAAGCGGAGGTGAGCGCGGCACTCGAGGAGAAACGGGATGAGCTCGAGACCGTGGATGGACAGCTCGAAGCCAAGCGCACCGAATGGGTGCGCGATCGCCAGGAGGCGGAGACCAAGCGTCAGGCGCTTCGCGATCAGTATCAGGAGCTGAAGCAGCAACGCGAGCGCCTGGCCGCCGCGGGGGAGGACGGAACCTGCCCGACCTGCACGCGCCCGCTCGGCGGACACCTCCGCGCAGTTCTGGAGCTCCTCGACGGTCAGATGGAGACTGTGCGCGTCGATGGGAACTACTACAAGGGCCGGCTGGAGCAACTCCTCGAGATGCCGGAGGACGTAAAGGCGGTCGATGAGCGTCGTCGCGCGCTCTTCGCGGAGGTCGCGGCCCTCGAGCGCCGACTGATCAAGGTTCAGGTGGCGGTTCAGGAGCTCGCCCAGCTCACCGGCGATATCACCGCCAAGGAAGAGCGCCTGGCGAGCATCGGCCGAGATCTCGCATCGATCCCCGCCGGCTACGATCCGACGCGGCACGAGTTCGTGAAGCGCGAGCTCGATCGCCTCATGCCGCTCGATGCGAAGGCGACGCGCCTCAGCGCGCAGATCGAGCGCGGGCCATCGTTGCTGCGCGAGCAGGCGACAGTGCGTGACGGATTGGCGGCGGTCACGGCGCGGCTGGCAGATCTCCGGGCGCGGCGCGATGCGGTGGCGATCTCGGAGGGCGAATATGTCGCGCTGCGTGACAGCTTCGAGCAGGCGAGCGCCGAGCTGCGGGTCGCCGAGTTGGCCGTGGTTCAGGCCGATGCCGACGCTGCCGCGGCGGGTGCGGCGCTGGCCGCTGCCCAACACGCGGCGCGCGAGCTGGCCGAGCGGCAACGATTGCTCGGCGAGCATCACTGGCACAAACGGCTTCATGACGAGCTGGACCGCGCATACACCGATCTCAGGACGGACCTCAACTTCCAGCTTCGGCCGGAGCTGTCGGAGTTGGCGAGTGCTCTCCTTTCGGAGCTCACCGATGGCCGGTTCTCGGAGCTCGAGCTGAACGATCAGTACGAGCTGGTCGTCCTCGAGGAAGGGATTCCGAAGCCGGTGATCTCCGGGGGGGAGGAGGATCTAGCGAACCTGGTGCTCCGGCTTGCAATCTCGCAGATGATCGCCGAACGGGCGGGGCAGCCCTTCTCGCTACTCATTCTCGATGAGATTTTCGGCTCCCTCGATGAGATGCGCCGGTCGAGCGTTCTCGATCTGCTGCGGAGGTTGCAGGATCGGTTCGAGCAGGTGATTCTCATCACCCACATCGAGACGGTGCGTGACATGCTCGACCACGTGATCACGGTGAGGTACGACGAGGAGGCCGGATCGTCCGTGGTCACGCAGGATGGCGACGCGGCGAGGGCGAGGGGGGCGATCGCCGACGACACGTTGCAGCTGCTTGAGGAAGCCGGAGCCGCCGACTAATGGCAGTCGCTCGTCCGTGGCGCGCCAGCCGCGCCAGCGGCCCCTTCCAGGCCACCGTCTCCGACGCCCCTGCCCTCAACCAGGTGTTCAGCGACGCGTTCACCGAGCGCTATCGCCGTGACGGCATGGTCGGCGTGCGTGTCCCCTTTCTCAACTCGGCCATCTGGCGCTACGCGATCGAGGATGCCGGAGCGGGCGCGCTCCTCTGGCGTGACGAGCGGGAGGAAATCGTCGCCTTCAACATCATCCACTGCTCCGATCGCGAGGGATGGATGGGCCCCCTCGCGGTGCGCCCGGACGCGCAGGGGATCGGCCTGGGGAAGGAGATCGTTCGCGCGGGGATCGACTGGCTGAAGCGCGCGCCGGCGTCGGTGATCGGGTTGGAGACGATGCCGCGGACGATGGACAACATCGGCTTCTACTCCTCCCTCGGCTTTCTCCCCGGACGCCTGACGATTACGGTGACGGTGGAGGCGGCACACGGCGAGCGGCCGCCGATCCTTTACTCACGCCTCGCGGCGCACGACAAGACGGATGTTCTCGGCGAGTGCCGGGCGCTCGCGCAACGCGTGCTCGCCGGACACGACTTCAGCCGCGAGATCGCGCTCACCGACGAGCTCGAGCTCGGAGAGACTCTGCTGCTGCGCGAGGCCGGCCAGCTGGTGGGGTTCGCGCTCTGCCACATGGTGCCGCTGGTCGAGGGACGCCCGCGGGAGGAGACTCGCGTGCTCAAGCTGGTGCTCGAGCACGAGAGCCTGCTGCCGCGGCTCGTGCTCGGTATCGCCGATCTTGCGAGGCGCAGCGGCACGCGCCGGGCGGCCTTTCGGGCACAAACGGAATACCAGAATGCCTTCCACCAGCTGATCGGCCAGGGCGGGCGTGTCCGGTGGACGGATCTGCGGATGTCGCTCGCCGGCTACTCCGAGCCGCGCGCACCGACGGGGCTCGTCTGGAGCAATTGGGAGATCTGAGTGGCGCCGCGCGGCCTCGCCGTCTAGTGACGGAAGAGCGAGGCCAGGGCCGCTCCGCCGCTGATCTCCCTCAGGTACGACAGAACCTCGGGCGCGAACGGCGTCGGCACGATGCCGAATGTCCGCGCGAGCGCGCTCTCCGGCACGGTGTTGTCGACGGCGAGCAGGTCGAGGAGCGTCGTCGTCACCGGCGGGCTCGGGAGAAGGTGCTGGGCGAGCGACACGAGCGGTCGCAGGACTCCGACAGGGACGCCCACGAGCACCCGACGCTCGTGCATCGCCGCCAACACTCGCTCGACCATCTGCCGAAGGGTGAGTGCCTCCGGACCGCCCAGAGGGTATGCCTGACGCGAGGTGTCGCCGCGGTCGAGACTCAGGGAGACGGCGCGCGCGACGTCGCCGACGAACACGGGTTGAAAGCGAGCCCCGCCGCCGCCGGGGAGTGGATAGATCACCGGCGACAAGCGAACGAGCCGCGCGAGGACGTTGACGAATTCATCCTCGGGGCCGAAGATCACCGAGGGCCGGAAGATCGTCCACGCGAGGCCGCTCGCGCGAACAGCGTCCTCGGCGCGACCCTTGCTTCGGAGGAACTGATGGGGGGATGCGCTATCCGCTCCCTGTTGAGACATGTGGACGAAGCGCTCGACGCCCACACTCGTAGCGACGGCCAGCAGCGTCACCGTTCCGATGGCGTTGATCTCCTCGTAGCCCTCACCGGGACGCTCGATGGCGACGGCGGCCAGGTGGATGACCACCTCACCGCCGCGGAGGAGCGCCGGGAGCGAGGAGGCGTCGCGCACGTCGCCGACCACGATCTCCGTTGCCACCCCGGAAAGGCGCGTCGCCGCCTTGGCCGCATTGCGAACGACGGCGCGCACCGCCCACCCTCGCCGGGCGAGCTCACGGCACACGTGCGTGCCCACGAGCCCTGACCCGCCGGTGACGACCGCCATCCGCGCCGGGTCGGAGCGAGGCGGAGCCGCCGGGTCGGCGTCGCCCGCCCAGCTCATTCCGTGCACCGTCCCCCTCTCCACCGCCTGACGCACGTGCCTGCCGTTCGCCTCGCCATCTTCCTCCTCACCTACGTCCTCATCGCCGTCGAGACGATCCCCGGTGTCCGCCTGAACCGGCCCGCCGCATCGCTCCTCGGCGCCGTCGCCATGGTGGCGTTAGGCGGCCTCTCCCCCCGGGAGGCGTACGCGGCGATCGATCTCGACGTCATCGTCTTCCTCCTCGGATTGCTCCTCATCTCCGCCTACCTCGAGCTCGGCTCGTTCTTCGACTGGGCGGCCTACCAGATCGTCAGGCACACCCGAAGCCCCTCGACGCTGCTGGCTGCCCTCGTCGGTGCCAGCGGCCTCTTGGCGGCGCTCTTCATCAACGATACGGTCTGTCTGGTGTTCACGCCCGTGGTGATCCTCGCCCTCCGGCCTCTCGGCTTGCGGCCGCAGCCGTATCTCCTGGCGATCGCCCTCGGCTCGAACGTCGGAAGCGCGGCCACGATCATCGGGAATCCGCAAAACATGCTCATCGGCGTCACCAGCGGTATCTCCTTCGCGCGTTTCAGCCTGATGCTGCTCCCCGCCGTGCTCGGTGCGCTCGCGTGCGTCTACGGCGTGCTCGCCCTCGTCTACCGGAACGAGCTGAAGGCGGAGCTGCGTCACGCTGCCGACGGCGAACCGCCGGCGCTCGATCGGCCTCTCGTGGTCACGGTCCTCGTTGTCTTCGGCGCCGCCGTGATCGCCTGGCTCGCCGGCCTCTCTCTCCCTCTCGTGTCGATCACCGCCGGCGCGGTCGTGATCGCGCTCGCCCGTCGCGATGCCGCCGCGGCCTTCGCCAACGTCGAGTGGTCGCTCCTCCTCTTCTTCGCCTCCCTCTTCGTCGTCGTCCAGGGAGTGCGCGACCTGCCGCTGTTCGAGGAGCTGACGAGCCGAGCGGCCGGACTCCTGACCGGTGCGCCGCTTCGCGACGCCGCCGTGATGACCGGGGCCATGACCGCTCTGTCGAATCTGGTATCGAACGTTCCCGCGGTGCTCTTGTGGCTGCCGGTCATGCCTCGCGTGACCGATGCTCACTTCATCTGGCTCGTGATGGCGATGAGCGCCACCTTCGCCGGCAACCTGACCCTGGTCGCGTCGATGGCGAATCTGATCGTCGCCGAGCGCGCGGCGGCGCGCGGTGTGCGGTTGCGTTTCGGTGAGTATTTTCGGGTCGGCCTGCCCGTGACCGCCCTCACGCTGGGGTGGGGAATCGTCACGTTGCTCGCGATGCGAGCGCTATTCGCGTGATGCGAGGCACATCGGGCGCGTTCGCGCGTTGCCCGTGATGCCCTCCTGTCGTCCAGCGCCTAGTGGTTGGATGAGCGGCGTCGCCACGCCTCTTCCGTTCCGCCGGCGACGATCCGCCAGATGAGCAGGAAGACTCCGAGTGTGAGCAGCGCGTGAATCCATCCGGGGCCATTGTAGCCGAAGGTGACGATGGCCCACACGACGAGCATCACGGCTGAGAGCGGGTACGCGACGCGAAAGAGCGCGCTCGGACGATTGGTTGTCGGCATGTCGATTGACGCGATGTGATGTCGCAGGTAGATTGGCGACAACGCAGGATAGACGGGACGAAGAGCTCTAATTTTTGAGCCAACAAGTCTCTCGAGTGGGTTCGACAACCATACTGACGTCACGCCCCAGCGTGGGGACGACGAAAGGTAGGGTGAGGACCTCAAACATTCGACGGGGCTTCAAAAATCCTCTTCGTTCCCATCTCTGTGGCGGGCCCCGTCGATACCGACGGGGCCCGCTGCGCATCTGGCACTCGCTGCCCGGTCAGAGGCGGCGCCCGTTGCGGCGGCCTCGACGAGGGGTTTCACTTTCAGGGCGGTAGATTCCGATCAGGCAGCCACGCCGTGGGAGCCGGGAGGGAGAGGGGGATGCGGAGCGGGCGGGGAAGTCTAGAGAGGCTCCCGCCTTGGCTCAACCCGACGGCGGGGAAGGCGCACCGTGCGCCGCGTCTGCCGACACTCCATCCGGCGCCCATGCCCGTCGTCACGGTCACACGTCGTCTCAACTTCAACGCGGCCCATCGCCTGCACAATCCGCGGCTATCGGAGAGCGAGAATCGCGAGCTCTTCGGACTGTGCAACAACCCGAACTGGCACGGGCACAACTATCGCCTCGAGGTATCGGTCAAGGGCGAGGTGGATGAGCGCTCGGGCTATGTTCTCGATCTCAAGCGCTTGCGCGACATCGTGGAGGCCCGTCTGGTCGACCAGATGGATCACAAGAACCTCAACGTCGACGTCGAGTTCATGCGCGGGATCAATCCGACGGCGGAGAACATCGCTGTCGTCTGCTGGCGCGTGCTCGAGCCCGCGGTGAAGCCGGCGCGCCTGACGCGGATTCGTCTCTGGGAAACGGACAACAACTATGTCGAATACGAAGGAGAGTGAGGAGCGGGCCGCGGCCCGCGCGGCGCTCGAGCAGGACGGCGCGGATCGCGAGCTGCGGCGCATCGCGCGCGACTGGCAGCACCAGCTCGACGAGGGTGTCGAGCCGAATCCCGAGTTCGAGGGGCTCGTCCATCGGATGCTCGAGCTGTTGGGGGAGAATCCCGATCGCGAAGGGCTGCTCAAGACGCCGCAGCGGGTCGCGTCCTCGCTCACCTGGCTCACCCGAGGCTATGACATGGATGTGGCCGAGGTGGTGGGCGACGCCGTGTTCGAGGAGCCGCATTCGAGCATGGTGATGGTGCGCGACATCGAGCTCTACTCGTTATGCGAGCACCATATGCTCCCTTTCTTCGGCAAGGCCCACATCGCCTATATTCCGGACAACAAGATCGTCGGCCTGTCGAAGCTGCCGCGGATCGTCGAGGTGTTCGCTCGCCGTCTGCAGGTGCAGGAGCGGCTCACCGAGGAGATCGCCCAGGCGATTCAGGACGTCCTCAATCCGAAGGGCGTCGGTGTCGTGATCGAAGCCTACCATCTGTGCATGATGATGCGGGGCGTACAGAAGCAGAACTCGCAGACGGTGACGTCGGCGGTGCGCGGAATCTTCCGGAGCGATGCGCGCACGCGCGAGGAATTCCTGTACCTCGCCCACGGACACACGGCGCCCACGCGGTGACGGGCTCGCCCGCGTGGCGAGCCGCGCCGCCAACCACCTGACGGCACCGTGTTCATCGAGTTGGTCGAGCTTCTGCGGTGTGTGAGGGAGCACGAACCGACCTGGCTCGTCGCGACCTGCGACCGAATGGAGGGGCGACGGATCGTCGAGGGGATGCTCGGCTGTCCGGCCTGCCAGACGCGGTATCCGATCACGGACGGGGTGGCGGACTTTACTCTGGGAGTGGAGGAACCACGGACCGTTGCCGCGCCTGAGGCGAGTGAAGGTGGTGCGCTCGCCCTCGCCGCGTGGCTGAATCTCGCTGAGCCGGGCGGGCTCGCCGTTCTCACCGGCTCGTGGGCGTCGGCCGCCCACGAACTGGCGGAACTGGCGAACGTGCACGTGCTCGCCCTCGACGCGCCACCGAACATCGGCGGGAGCGCCGCCGTGTCGGTGGCGAGGGTCGGCGCATCCCTCCCGCTTCGCGAGGGTGTGGCCCGCGGGATCGCGCTCGATGAGACGCACGCCTCCACACGGTACGTCGAGAGCGCAGCACGTGCGCTCACGTCGGGCGGCCGGCTCCTTGCTGCCGTCGCGGCCCCGTTCGCCGGCGATCTGGTCGAGGTGGCCCGCGATCAGCGACGCTGGCTGGCCATGCGTTCGGCTGCGCCGGCTCCCGTCGTGCCCCTGAGGCGCGCGCGCCCGCTTTAGGTGCCGTCCTTCCTCGCCGCGGGGGCGCCGTCATCGTAGAGAGCGTCGATCATCGCCTTGTACTTCTTGTCCACCACGCGGCGCTTGACCTTGAGCGTCGGCGTCAGCTCCCCCGACTCTATCGTGAAATCCTGCCCCACGATGCCGACCTTCTTCGGCATTTCGAAGTGCGCGAGCCCCTGCAGATGCGCCAGAACTTCGCTCTCGATCTTCGTGCGCACCGCCGAGAGCGACACCAGATGCCCGCGATCCGAGAAGGTGATGCGCTCCGTGCGCGCCCAGTGCTCGAGCTGCTCGAAGTCCGGCACCACGAGCATCACGGGATATTTGCGCCGGTCTCCGATCATCACTGCTTGCGCGACGTACTTGTTCGTCTTCGCCTGATTCTCGATCGGCTGCGGAGCGATGTTCTTCCCGCCCGCGGTCACGATGATGTCCTTCTTCCGGTCGGTGATGCGCAGAAAGCCGTCCTCCAACACGCCGATGTCACCGGTGCGGAACCAGCCATCGGCATCGATCGCGTCCCGCGTCGCGTCGGGCTTGTTGTAGTAGCCCTTCATGACGTGCGGGCCCCGCGTGAGGATCTCTCCGTCGGCGGCGATCCGCACCTCGACGCCATCGATAGGCTGCCCGACGGTGCCGATGCGGAAGTGGGCCGGCGTGTTGACGGCGATCACCGGCGATGTCTCGGTGAGACCGTACCCTTCGAGGATTATGAGGCCGGCGGCGTAGAAGAACTTGTTGATCTCCGCGGCCAGCGGCGCGCCCCCCGACACGAAGTAGCGGATGCGGCCACCCACGCGGGCCCTGAGCTTCGAGAAGACCAGCCGGTCGGCCAGGCGGTACTTGATGCCGAGCCAAGGCCCGACGGAGGCACCGGTCAGCTTCGTGTCTGCCCAGCGCTCGCCGGTGGCGCAGGCCCAGAAGAAGATGCGTCGCTTGAGGGCACTCCCGCTGAGCGCATTCTCGAGCACCCGAGCATAGACCTTCTCGTAGATCCGGGGGACCGAGACGACGATCGTCGGCCGAACGTCGTTGAGGTTCTGGAGAACGGTATCGATCGACTCGACGTAAGCGATCGAGACGCCGGCGGCGAACATCAGGTAGTCGAACATCCGCTCCAGGATGTGCGACAGCGGAAGGAAGCTGAGCGACACGTCGCCCGGGCCCATCGGGATGACGCTGATCACGCTCATCACGTTCGACGCGATGTTCCCGTGCGTGAGCATCGCCCCCTTCGGTTCCCCGGTCGTGCCGGAGGTGTAGATGATGGTGGCGACATCATCGGGCCGGATCGCCAGCGCATCGGCGCGATAGGCGCTCATCGTGTCAGGCGTCTCGAGGGCGGCGCCCTTCGCCTCCAGCTCCTCCAGTGAGAGCTCGGCGCCGGGAAGCGCGCCGCTTCCGAAGCCGATCAGGTGCCTGAGCGCCGGGAGCTCAGCGCGCACCGAGGCGATCTTCAGCGCCTGCTCGGTGTTGGAGACGAAGATCGCCACGGCTCCGGAGTCGCGGAGGATGAAGGCCATCTGCTCCGCCGGGAGCGTCGGGTAGAGCGGGACATTCGTGACACCGGCCGTCAGGCAACCGTAGTCGGCGATCGCCCACTCGGGCCTGTTCTCCGACAGAATGCTCACCCGGTCTCCGCGCGCGACCCCGATAGCCCGAAGGCCGAGGGCCACGCGCCGAGCGCGATCGGCGATCGTCCGGTGCGAGAGCGGCTGGTATGCGCCCCCTTGCTTCACCTGAAGGGCGTTCGGCCGGTCGTGCTTCTCCACCGCGTCGAAGAAGAGGCGGTTGAGCGTCGTCGGCGCCGGGCGCGAGTCGCCATGCGAGCGAGCGAGATCGGCGGCGGTGGCGGTCATCGAGTCCTCCAAGGCATGGCGAGCGCGGTCTACCGAATCTTGACGTGGATCAGGTAGTGCACCGGGCTCCCCCGCACGGGCGTGTGGTCGGGCAGAAATGCCGCCACCGTGAGGGCCACCGAATCCGTGATCGTGTCCGTCCGGGGCGTGATCAGCAAGGATCGGGTACCCGTGCCAGTGGCATCCGTCGTATCGACGAGCGACGGCTGGTTCGAGGCATTCACCACCAAGACGAGCGACGAGTCGGTGTTGGTGAAGCCGGGCGGATAGGTCACCTGATACTCTACCCGGTAGCTGGGCACCGCGAACGTGGCGTGCGTGACTGCGATACGCAGCGCTTTCGCCGTGTCGCGCCCATTGAACGTGTATGTCAGGCTGTCGGTCGTGCTGTCAAGGGCGAACGCCGAATCGGGGGCGAGGACGACGGTGATCGGCAGCGGTTGCGCTTGCAGGCCACCGACCTCGGCGATCACTCGCGACGATCCGGTGTCGACCGCCATCACCGTTCCACGAATCGAATCGACCTGAATCTTCTTGAACGTGTCGATGACGAAGTAGCGAATGGGCGCCGACGCAATCGGGTTGCCGTGCGAGTCGTAGGCGACGGCGTGGAGGGAATCGGGGCGACCGAGCGTGTCGGTGAGCGGGTAGCCCTTGACCAGCGACGGGACCTCGAGCGGGAAGAGCTGGATCGCCGAGGCGACGCCGGGCCCGCTCGTTTCACTGCAGGCGGCGACCGCGATCACGATGCTGGTGGCGAATGCCCACGCGCCCCGGGGCCGACGGTAGTGCGGTGGCGTCAGTTGAACCGCTCGCACAACAGCGTCGCGAGATTGACGTAGGCCTGCGCCGCCGGATCGGCGGGGTCGCGCAGGACGAGCGGCTGGCCGGCCGCGAAGGCATCGACCGCCGCCGCACTTCTGGGCACCACCTGGGCGAAGACCATGTCGTGCGGCAGGTGCGCGCGCACGTACTCGGCGACCCGAGCGCTCCCGCCACCAGCGTCATCGTACATCGTGAGAAGAATACCATCGAGTGTCAGCTCGGGGTTCCGCTCGGCCACGTCAGAGATCGCCCGCAAGATCTGGGGTGTGGTCTGGAGGGCCAGCGGCTCGCATTGGAGCGGCACAATCGCGTGCTGGCTCGCCTTGAGAACCTGGCGGGTGATGACGCCAAGGCCGGGGGGCGTGTCGACGACGACGATGTCGCAGCGCTCCTTCGCCAGCGTGAGGAGGTCGGCGAGAAGTGTCGACGACTCGATACGGTGGTGGAATTCCGCGTGCGCCGGACGGTGGCTCACGCCGCCCACGAGAAGCACGCGCAAGGAGGGGAGCGCGGTCGGGAGAATCAGCTCGCGCAACCCGCGCGATCCCTCGAGGTAGTCGGAGAGGCCGGCCGGGGCCTCGGAGCGGCGGAGTCCGACGCCGTAGCGCACCGCCCCCTGCGGGTCGGTGTCGACCAGCAGCGTTCGGAGTCCCCGTCGGGCGAAGGCGGCGGCCAAGTTCACCGCCGTGGTCGTCTTACCGACTCCGCCCTTCTGGCTGACGATGGCGAGAACGCGGCCCACGCCCTATTCGGTCTCCGGCAGGGCCTCGGCGCTCGTGCCTGCGCGAAGCTGGCCAAGGGTTCGTTGCGCGTGCTTGACCCAGCGCTCGGCCTCCGCGCCGCGAGGTGGATTCGCCAGGAAGAGAGTCAGATGACGCTCGGCACCGGTGGCGTCGCCGCGCTTGAGGAGCAGGTAGGCCAGCCCGTAGTGCGCGCCGCTCAACTGCGGATCGAGGTCGAGCGATCGGCGGTAGCAGCGAACGGCGTCCTCCATCTGGTTCGTTCGCGAGAACGCAATCGCCATGTTCTGTAGGATGCGCGGATCGTTCGGGCGATCGCGTAGGGCGAGGCGGTAGGATGTGAGCGCCGCGTCGTAATCACCCTGGCGCTCGAGCGCCAAGGCCTCGCTCAAGTAGTCCACCCGTTGGGGCTTGGGCGGATTGTCGGACTTGCCGCCCGTGAGGCGGCGCCACCAGGACATGCAATCGGGACTGGTTGTCGGACGGGCCAACGCGATGCACCGGCCGTGTGCACGCCGTCAGCGCACCGCACGGCCCTTTCGCGGGCAAAGTAGCGTCGCGGTTGACGTGGAGCAACCGCGCTGTCGCGTGCGTTGGGCTCGCGGTAGCTTTCGCCCAGAGAGAGACCCACCCATCACCCCGTCGCCGCTGCGGAGGAGTCGCGTGTCACCACGGAAGGGTGTGATCGACCGCACGCGCGGTGTGCTCGAAGTCGATTGGCCGCTCTTCGGTGAGCTCTCGCGCGCCCTCGCGCTGAAGGTCGCCCGCGCGTACGACCCCCAGATCGTCATCGGGATCGCCAACGCGGGAGTCATCCCTGGCGCGGTGATCGCCGCCATCCTGGGGCGCGAATTTCACTCCCTGATGGTCACCCGCCGCCGCCATTCCGAGCCGGTACGCGCGACGCCTACGGTTCTGGGAAGCGCGCCGCACGAGGTTCGGGACCAGCGCGTCCTGATCGTCGATGAGACGTGCGATTCCGGGGACACGATGCGGCTCGCCGTTTCCGCCATCGTCAACGCGGGAGCGGCGGACATTCGGACGGCAGTGGGTTTTCGGACCGGGCCCTACGCACCCGACTTCGCGGGGCTGGAGACGGAGAGCACGATCATCCTCCCGTGGGATCGGGAGGTGCTGGTGGACGGGGAGCTGGTGTTGAAGCCGGAGTACCGAGAAGTGCTGAAGGCTAAGTGATCTTCGCCACAGCCTCGTCGTAGCGCGAACCCCGCTCCATCTCGCCGTACACGAACTGCATCACCTCGCTGTTGCCCAGCAAGAAGCGGCAGCGCGGCGCCCCCATCGAGCGGCACTCCACCTCCAAGACCGCCAGGGGGACGTCGGAGATCCGGCCGAAGAAGTCGGCGAACATCCCGGTGGTCAGGTGGCAGCCGGGGTGTTCCAGGTGGCTCTCAGGATCGGCCTCTCCCCAATCCTCCGAGTCGATTGTGGCGACGACCTCGTTCAACGTCCCGACGCTGATCGTCCCCCAACCGGCGTCGCGAAAGTAGCTCGACGCCTTGCTCTGGAACTCCTCGATCTCGAGTTCGTCAGGCTTGGCTTTCCCCTGTTGGCGGAGCCAGGAGCCGAACGAGGAGTAAATGGTCTCGCCACCGGCATAGCCGGCTTCCTGGAGGCAGGCGATGGCGGCTGGCCCGCCGTCGCGCAGCAGGGCGCTACGGAGCGCCGAGATCACGTTACGCCCCATCGCCAACATGTGGTGGCCAGCGAGATCGATGTGGGTCATGTCGGTTATCTACGGTTGACGTGCGATCCGGCGCAAGAGCTCGGCCTCGTCGATCGTCTCGAGCCCCAGAGCGCGGGCCTTAGCGAGCTTGCTGCCGGCATCTGCGCCCACGACCACGAAGCTCGTCGATTGCGAGACCGAGCTGGCGACGCGCCCGCCTTGTCCCTCGATCAGCTCGGTGGCTTGATCGCGCGACAGAGTGGGCAGGGTCCCGGTAATGACGACTGTCAGACCCGTGAAGCTACGCCCGGCGGCCACCGGACGGGGCTCGGAGAAGTTGACACCGGACGCTCGCAGCTTGTCGATGAGCCGGCGCGAGCTTCGCTCCCGGAAGTACGACTCGACCGACCGGGCGATCTCGTCGCCGACCCCTCGAACCTGGCTCATCTCCTCCGCCGACGCCGCCGCGAGGGCGTCGAGGGTGCCGAAGTGCCTCGCGAGCAGCTGGGCCGCCGTGCTTCCTACATGCCGGATCCCGAGCGCGTTGAGGAGGCGCGAGAGCGGGCGCGATCGCGACTCATCGATCGCTGCCACCAGCTGCTCGGCGCTCTTCTGCGCGAACCGGTCGAGGGTGACCAGCTTGGCGACCTTCAGGCCGTAGAGATCGGCCGCATCGCGCACCATGCCGGCATCGATGAGCTGGGCGATCCGCTTGTACTGCAGCCCGTGAATGTCCATCGCGCCACGTGAGGCGAAGTGCACCAGCCCCTCCAGCTGCCGGCCCGGGCAAGCGACGTTCGGGCAGTAGATGGCAACTTCATCCTCGTCGCGCTCCACCGGCGTGTCACACACCGGGCAGCGCGCGGGCATCTTCCACTTCTTCTCGCTCCCTGTTCGCCGCTCCGGGATCGGGCCGATGACCTGGGGAATGACCTCCCCGGCCCGCTTCACCTGCACCCAATCCCCCACCCGCAGGTCCTTCCGGCGGATCAGCTCCTCGTTGTGGAGCGTGGCCAGCTTCACTGTCGTCCCACCGATCTCGACCGGCTCGAGCATCGCGTACGGATTGAGCGCGCCGGTACGGCCGACGTTGACCTCGATCGCCAAGAGCCGAGTCTCGGCGATGTCCGGGGCGAACTTTCGGGCGATCGCCCACCGCGGCTCTCGCTCCCCGATCACGCCAAGCTCCTCCTGGAGCGAGAGCGAGTTCACCTTCACCACCACGCCATCGATGCCGAAGTTGAGCGAGGGACGAAGGGTGTGTTCGACGTCGCGAACGAACTCGAAGACATCGCCGAGTGATGGGAGAAGCTTGCGATGCGGCTCGACCGGAATCCCCCATCGGTGAAGCGT
Source organism: Gemmatimonadaceae bacterium (assembly GCA_035623475.1). Classification (GTDB taxonomy): domain Bacteria; phylum Gemmatimonadota; class Gemmatimonadetes; order Gemmatimonadales; family Gemmatimonadaceae; genus DASPTK01. Next base: position 90,311 of record DASPTK010000008.1, read on the forward strand.
CTCGAGTAGCTCCCACTGGGTGGTGAATGGGAGTGTGACGCCGGGTGGTGCCACCACGGAGAAGCCGAAGAAGCGAAGGGGGCGTTTGGCGGTCACCGACGGGTCGAGCTGGCGCAGCGAGCCCGCAGCCGAGTTCCGAGGGTTGGCAAATACGGGCTCGCCCTCCTTCACCCTCTCCTCGTTGAGTCGCTCGAAAGCATCGAAGGGGAGGTAGCACTCCCCACGAACCTCGACCAGCCGCGGCGGATGGTCGTCGGCGAGACGAAGCGGTATCGCGCGGACGGTGCGGAGATTGGCGGTGACAACCTCTCCAATCCTCCCATCGCCGCGTGTCGCCCCCTCGATGAGAACCCCCCTCTCGTAGGTGAGGCTCACGGCCGCGCCGTCGATCTTGAGCTCGGCGGTGTAGGCGCGCGTCCCCTCCTCGCCCACGAGGCGGACGATGCGCTGCTGCCAGTCCGCCAACTCCTGATCATCGAAGGCGTTGTCGAGGGAGAGGAGCTTGACCAGATGGGTGTGCTTCTCGAGGCGGCTTGCCGGCGGCGCTCCCACCCGCCGCGTCGGGGAGTCGCTCGTGCGGAGCTCGGGGTGTGTGCGCTCCAGCTCCGCCAATTCGCGAAAGAGGCGGTCGTACTCGAGATCGGAGATTTCGGGCTGGTCGAGCACGTAGTACTGGTACGACGCGCGCTCGAGCCGGGCGCGCAGCGTCGCTGCGCGCTCCTGAAACTCGCTGGCCATGGGGGAAAGTTAGCGCAGACGCCGGGTGCGGCGCTGCGGGGACGCCTAACCCTTGGCTTCCTCGCCGATCACCTCGAGCGCCACGGAGACGAGCCGGTCGAGCTCATCGTCGGCGTGTGTGGGGAGGAGCGTCTCGGCCCACATATGGTCTTCGGCGTTCGTGTAGCGATCCAGCAGACGGCGCACGAAGGCGATCAGAGCGATGCGCTGCAGCTCCGCCCGGCGCTGTGCCTGCTCGGCCGTCTGCTGTCCACGGACGATCGTCTCGAAACGGTGGGCGTTGCGGAGCGCGTTGGCGGTGAGCGACGCGATCACCTGGCAGAAACGCACATCGCGATCGAGAAAGGGCGCGGCGTCGCGCTCGGTGCGCAGGAAGATGGCGCCGATCACCGTGCCCCGCCACCGAATCGGTACCACGACGATCGAGCGCACGTTGCGAAGCGCGATCATCATCTGGACGCCTTGGTACATCGGCTCGACGCTCGCATCCGGGATGAATACCGTCTCGCCGCTCTCGAACGCCCGCTTGAGCTCCGGGTACCGGTCGAGGTCCACGACCAGGTTGCCCATGGACGGATCCTCGTAGGAGGCGACGAGGCGGACGTGTTGCGAGTCTCCGGCGAGATAGATGGAGCAGCGGTCGAGACCGAAGGTGCTCCCCAGCTTGCGGGCAATGATCTGCAGGACGTCGACGAAGTTTTGCGAGGCGGAGATCGCCGTCAGAATATCGACGACGGCTACCAGGTGATCGCGCTCGCGCTCGAGCGCCGCAACGCGCTCGCGCAGGCGGTCACTCTCGCTGAGTGCCGCCTCAGACCCACCTTCCACGTCTCGATCGAGTTCTGTGCTGGTCATCGACGTCGGGGGAATGCGCGTTGAAGACCGCGCTGTCGAAACGCACCACTCGGTTCCGCCCGAGCGCCTTGGCCACATACAGCGCCTGGTCTGCGGCCTCGAGCAGCGCCCTGCGGGAGCGGATGCGCGGGTGCGGCCAGGCGGCTACCCCCGCGCTCACCGTGCACCGCCATGCGTCGTCCGTGCCGGTGAAATGGTACGCCTCTACTTTCTGACGCGTCCGGTCCGCGAACGTCACCGGCGCATCGAGCACCGTCTCCCCACGCCACGAGCCGCGCGCGAAGAATCTCACGTGCGTCCGACTGGTCGTCGACGATCAGGATGCGTGGTGCATGCGCGAGCGCTTCGTCACCGGCGGCCGTCGCCCTTGCCGATGAACTTCTCCACCTCGCTCACAACGGCTTTCGGCTCGCACGGCTTGGCGAGGTAGCTGTCGCAGCCCACTTCCATGGCTTTCTCGCGATCGGAGGCGAGGGCATGCGCGGTGAGCGCGATGATCGGGATGGCTCGCGTCTCAGGGTCGCGCTTGAGGACTTGCGTCGCCTCCCAGCCATCGATGACCGGGATGGAGATGTCCATGAGGATCAGGTCGGGGTGTTCGGCCCGTGCCTTGGCGATTCCCTCTTCGCCGTTCAAGGCTTCCGTGACCTGATAGCCGAAGTGCTGCAGGATCGTGGAGTACACGATCCTGTTGTCCTCGTTGTCTTCCACGAGCAGGACGGTCTTGCCGGAGCCGCTCATCGGGGCCTCATCATGACGACGGTGCCTACCTAAGCAAGATCCTTACCACGCCCGGTCCGCTGGCTGGGCGTGCCGGAGAGGGGTCCCGGAGCTAGTGCGACATCTCGGCGAGTGCCTTTTCGGCCACGTTCTTGTAGTTCGGGTCGTTGTACTCGCTGACCTTCCCGTCGATGACGGCCTGGAATTGCTGCTTGGCGCGCTCCTTGTCGCCAGCCTTGTCGCGATCGCGGTAGACCAGGGCCAGGTCGAGTTGGTGGGTCAGGCGGTGAGGGTCGACCGCGACGGCTTTCTCCATGTAGCGCACCGCCTCGTTCCAGTTGGCCTGACTGAAGACGTCCCCGCCAAGGAAGTTCCGGGCCATGAATCGCGAGATCCCGCTCAACCTCATGATCTCGGCATTCCAGACGCCCATCACGTGCAGGGCGCCGCTGTTGAGCGAGTCGATCGCCAGCGCCTCCAGCGCGTGCGCGCGCACATCCTTCGCGTAGCGGACGCGGTCCTTCTTGCCAAGCGAGAGCGCGACGCGGCCGAGCGCCCGAGCTACCCAGAAGTGGGAGTCCGCCACCTGCGGCTTGAGACGGAGGGCGTGCTGGGCGGCGGCGAGCCCCTCGTCGTAGAGCGCGCGCTGTTTCGTCTTGTCCGGCTGAAACTCCCCGAGATCGACCGCGTCGCGTGATATGCGCCACAGCGCTTCGTAGCTGTTGGAGTCGACCTTCACCGCTTCGCGGTACTGCTCCAGCGCGTCCTCATCCTTGAACTGCGCGTGCAGTGTGTCGCCGACCGTGATGTGATCCGCGGCCGACTGCGCACCGGCCCGGACAGCGGCGAAAGCGAGCGCGCTGACCACGAGGTAGCGGACGAGCATGGAAACTCCGACATTGGGGTCGTCGCGCGAGGGTCGGCGCGTGAAGCGCGGTGGGTTCGCCCGCCGACAAGCTAGGAGTACCCCAGAGCGTGGTCAATGCTCGCCTATCGACTGATCGAACGAAAGCGTGACGGCGAGCAGATCGCGCCGCCCGAGTGGCGCGCGATGGTTGCCGGCTACGTGGCGGGAGAGATTCCCGACTACCAGATGGCCGCCCTTCTCATGGCCGCCTACCTCCAGGGGCTGGATCGCGACGAAACCCGCGCGCTCACATCGGCGATGTTGATGAGCGGCACCACGCTCGAGGGCGGAACGACCCTGGGGCCGCGAATCGGCAAGCACTCCACCGGTGGCGTCGGGGACAAGGTGTCGCTCGTCCTCGCGCCCCTCGTCGCGTCGCTCGGCGTGGCGGCGCCGATGATCGTCGGGAGGACGTTGGCTCACACGGGAGGGACGCTCGACAAGCTCGAGGCGATCCCCGGCTTCCGCACCTCGCTCCCGGTGGTGGAGGCGCGGGAGCAGTTGGATCGCGTCGGCTGCGTCCTCATGGGGCAGACGTCGGAAATCGCCCCCGCCGACCTCAAGCTTTATTCACTGCGGGACGCCACGGCGACCGTCGAGTCGATCCCGCTCATCGCGGCGAGCATCATGAGTAAGAAGCTCGCCGAAGGGCTTTCGGCGCTCGTTCTGGATGTGAAGCGGGGGTCGGGGGCGCTCCTTCCCGACTTGGAACGGGGACTCGAGCTGGCGAAGACGATGATCGCGCTGGGGACGGATCACGGCTGTCCCGTGGTGGCGCTCCTCACCGCGATGGATCGCCCGCTCGGGCGCGCCTGCGGAAACGCCCTCGAGACGGAAGAGGCGATCCATGCTCTGCGCGGCGAAGGACCGCCGGACTTGATGGCGGTGACCTACGCGCTGGGGGCGGAAATGCTGCTTCTCGCCGGCGTGGCGTCCACCCGTGACGATGCGCGGCGGCGGATGGAGGTGGCGATCGGCTCGGGGTACGCCGCCGAGAAGATGCGGGAAGTGATCGAGGCCCAGGGCGGGAACCCGAATGTCGTGGACGATCCGTCGATCCTTCCGCAGGCCGATGCCTGCGAGCTCTTCGCGGCGCCGGTGCGCGGCTTCGTCGCCACCGTCGAGCCGCGGGCCATCGGCCGCGGCGTGGTGGCGCTCGGGGGTGGTCGGAGCCGGATCGAGGATCGCGTCGACCCGAGTGTCGGTTTCGTCGTGAGCGCGAAACCCGGGGACTGGGTGGAGGCGGGCGAGCCGCTGGCGACCGTCTTTGCGCGCGACGCCGACGGGATCGAGGCGGGGCGGACGGCGCTGCGCGCGGCGGTGCAGATCGCCGACGAGGCGGACCACCCGCTCCCACTCGTCTCGCACCGAGTCACGGCCCTCGGCGTGGAGCCCTTCGGCTACGCGAGCTGATCGCGGCGGGCGGCCGCGATCCGCGTCAGGCGCGAGGCGTCAGATGTCGAGGTTGCGGACGAACTTGGCGTTCATCTCGATGAACTCGCGTCGCGGCTCCACCTCATCGCCCATGAGAGTCTGGAAGAGCAGATCCGCCTGGAGCGCGTCCTCCATGTCCACCTTGAGCAGGGTCCGGGCCTCGGGGTTCATCGTCGTGCGCCAGAGCTGTTCGGGGTTCATCTCGCCCAGTCCCTTGTAGCGCTGCACGACGACGTTCGTCCGCCCATCGCCATTCCCGAGTCGCTCGATGTACGACTCCCGCTCCGCCTCGTCGTACGCGTAGAACTCCTCCTTCCCCTTGGCCACGCGATAGAGGGGCGGCTGGGCGATGTAGACGTACCCGGCCTCGATCAACTCCCGCATCTGCCGGTAGAAGAAGGTGAGCAGCAGCGTGCGGATGTGGGCGCCGTCGACGTCCGCGTCGGTCATGATGATGACTTTGTGGTAGCGCGCGGACTCGATCTGGAAGTCCTCCTTGATGCCGGTCCCGATGGCGGTGATGATCGTCCGGATCTCCTCGTTCGAAAGGACCTTGTCGATCCGGGCCTTCTCGACGTTGATGATCTTGCCGCGGAGCGGGAGGATCGCCTGGAAGGCGCGGTCGCGACCCTGCTTCGCCGAGCCGCCGGCGGAGTCGCCCTCGACGAGATAGATCTCGCACATGGCGGGATCGGTGAGTGAGCAGTCGGCGAGCTTCCCCGGCAGGACGCCGCCGTCGAGCGCCGACTTCTTGCGCGTGAGATCGCGCGCCTTGCGCGCCGCCTCACGAGCGCGGGCCGCCGACACCGCCTTTTCGACAATGATGTTCGCGGTGCGCGGATGCTCATCGAGATACGCAGCGAGGAACTCGTTCACGACGCTCTTGACCGCGCTCTCCGCCTCCGAGTTGCCGAGCTTCGTCTTCGTCTGCCCCTCGAATTGCGGTTCCCGCACCCGCACCGAGAGCACGGCGGTGAGCCCCTCGCGCACATCGTCGCCGGTGAGCGTGAAGTCGGCCTTCTTGAGGAAATTCCCCTTCTGCGCGTGGACGTTGATCACGCGGGTGAGGGCCGCCTTGAAGCCGGTGAGGTGCGTCCCCCCCTCGTGTGTGTTGATGTTGTTCACGAAGGAGAAGACGTTCTCGTTGTACCCGTCGTTGTACTGAAGGGCGATCTCGATGCCGATCTCGTCCCGCTCCGTCTCGATGTAGATCACCTCGGAGTGGAGGGGCTTCCGATTGGCGTTGAGGAAGCCGATGAACTCGCGCAGGCCGCCACGCGCGTGGAAGGTCTCTTGCCGCTCCTGCCCCTCGCGCTCATCGGTGAGCGTGATCGTCACGCCCTTGTTGAGAAAGGAGAGCTCGCGAAGCCGCGCGGCGAGGGTGTCGTAGCGAAAGATGAGGTCGGTGAAGATCGACGCGTCCGGCTTGAACCAAACCGTCGTGCCGGTGTCGTCCTTGGCGACCTTCTCGAGGGCCTTGAGCTTGGTCGTCGTCAGGCCGCGGGCGAAATCCATGTAGTAACGCTGGCCGCCGCGCTTGACCCACACCTTGAACTGCTCGGAGAGCGCGTTCACGACCGAAACGCCCACGCCGTGCAGTCCGCCCGACATCTTGTACATGGTCTTGTCGAACTTCCCGCCGGCGTGGAGAACCGTCATCGCCAGCTCGACACCCGGGATCTTCTCGGTCGGGTGAATGTCCACCGGAATGCCACGCCCATTGTCGACGACAGTGACCGAGTTGTCGCGATGAATCGTGACGTCGACGCGATCGGCGAATCCGACCATCGCCTCATCGATCGAGTTGTCCACCACCTCGTACACGAGGTGGTGAAGACCGCGCTCGGAGGTTGAACCGATGAACATCCCGGGCCGCTTCCGCACGGGCTCGAGACCCTTGAGCACCGTGATCTTGTCCGCGTTGTAAGCGGCCGGCTTGTCTGCGATCTTCGCCATGGGTTTCCAGGAGGAGGAGAGGCGTTTCCGGTGCCCGAACATACACCGAAGTCCGCGAGGCACCGTAACCTTCGAATGTTATCCTAATTCACTGTGAATTCAAGTAGTTAGGGCCTCATTCGCGCAGCAGCGCCGCTGGGCCAGAGCCGGCACCGCCGTGAGGCTCGCCATCAGGCCTGCAAGCGCTTCCTGAGCCGCGCGCACGGCCTCTCGATCGCGACGTAAATCGCATAGGCGATCGCCAACGACAGGCCCAGCGCCAGTGTGCCGCGAAGCACCGCATTAACCGCCGGAAGCTGCTGCTCGAGCGCCACGATCACGACCTGGTGCAGCAGGTACAGGGAGTAGGAGAGCAAACCGACGAAGGCGACCGCGCGCGCATTCAGCAGACGGCAGGGAAGGAGGTCCGGCCATTGGATCGCGATCGTGAAGAGTGGGATCAAGGCGAGCCCCTGCAGCGAATAGCGCGCGGTCTCGCGAAAGGCCGGATTCCGCCAGACGAACGTGAAGAGAAGCACGGCGACCGCGACCGGCCCCAGAACCCGCTTCCACAGTGCCGGACTTCCGGGCGGCGGTCCGTCGAGCACGGGATTGCGATAGAGGGCGAGCGCGATGCCGAAGAGGATGGAATCGACGCGCGTGTCCGTGGCCAGATAGGTGCGATCCGTCGGCGCGTGGAAGTGGAGCACGAGCACGCATCGCCAGGCCAGGACGAGCGCACAGAGCGCGAGCACGATCGCCGCCTGCCTGCTCGGTCGGATCCGTCCCCGGGCCAGCAGGAGGTAGAGCCACGGGGCGAAGAGGTAGAAGTGTTCCTCGACGGCGAGCGACCAGTACACACCGGTTCCCGGCGCCTGCCCGTCATAGCCGTGGTAGACGATCCAATAGTTCGCGAAGTGGAGGAATTGCGCGGCCACCGCCGCGCGCGAGAGCGCCCCGTGGATCACCCCGGCGGCCGTGAGCGCGGTGGCGACGGTGAGGACCAGGTAGAACGGAGGGAGGATCCGCAGGACGCGCCGGAGGTAGAAGGCTCGGAGGCTGACGGTCTCCGTCTTCTCGAACTCCACGCGCATCAGGGTGAGGATCAGGTATCCCGAGAGAAAGAAGAACACCGTCACGCCGAAGCCGCCGGGCACGCGATCCTCGAGTCCGGCGTGTGCGAGGAAGACGAGGAAGAAGCTCGCTGCTCGGATTCCGTCGAGTGACGGGATGTGAAGGGAGGTCTTCGCCGCCCGGCGCGCACTCGGCGCCGCGGTCGCAGTCGACAGGGTCGCGGCGCCCACTCCTCCCTGCGAGCCCGCGCTCGTCATCGGCGGTGAAGCCGTCGTGCGAGACGGATCACCGCATGAGCCGCCAGTGGAGCCTGACGACTCGCGGCGTCTCGCACCCCGCGTTCAGTGCCTGGAGCAGCTGCGGCTCCATCAGCGCCAGCTCGCTCATCCACGCGTTGGTGGACACGGCGACGAAGAGCGTGCCGTCCCGTGTCAGGCGGAGTGGCTCGGTCACCGCCGCGATCTGCTTCCCCACGAGCTCCGCCCAGTCGGGGACGACCGCCGCCTGGGACACCCGCGTCTGGAGCCCCGACTGGTCGAGGAAGCTCTTGAGAGCGTCGCCCACCGGCGCTGGCCGTGTTCGCCTCAGCGGGTCGTGATCTCGCCGTCGACGATTCGCCATCGCTCGAGACGCCGGAGCGTCGAAGGGATATCGGTCTCGCGCGGCACCGCCAACACGGTCTGGCCGCGCCACGATTCATCGAGCAGATCGAGAATGCATCCGGCGCGGCGGACGTCCAACTCGGCGAACGGATCGTCGAGCAGCACCACGGGCTCGCTGCCGGTCGGGCGGCGCAGAGTCGCCGCCTCGAGCAGCCTCAAGGCGATCGCCGCGGTGCGTTGCTGGCCGGCGGAGCCATACGTGCGGATGTCGCGGTCGCCGATGGTGAGCGCCAGGTCGTCGCGGTGCGGCCCGCTGTGGGTGAGGCCCCGGGCCACGTCGATCGGGCGCTGCGCCTCCAGGGCGGCAGCGAGCGCCTCTTCCAGCTTGTCGTCAGGCGCGCGGAGGGCGCTCTCGAGGCGCATCTGCGCGGGTGCGCGTTCCCCGATCGAGGCGCAAAGCTCGGCGTAGCCGGACGCGTGCTCGGCGAGCCATGTCCGGCGCGCGCGCGTGAGCGCCGCTCCGCTCTCGGCGAGCGCCGGCTCCCACACCGCCGCCCGCGCCGCCGCCGCTGCCTTCGACACCCCATGCTCACGAAGCGCCGCGTTGCGCCGGACGAGCGCCGCCCGGTACCGCTCCAGAGCGCCGAGGTAGCGTGACGAGGTGAGGGCCAGGGTGATGTCGAGAAAGCGGCGCCGGCCGCTTGGCGGCCCGGCGACGATGGCCGCGTCGTCAGGCGAGAAGAGCACCGCCGGAAAGGCCCCCAGCGCCTCGCTCATCCGCGAGGGCGGGGCGCCATCGACCACGACCTTCTTTCGGCGGCTCGCCCGCTCGAACCCCACGGCGACCGATCGACGGCCGGTTCGCGCAAGGTCGGCGCCGAGGTGGAACCCATCGGCGCCGAACGTGACAAGATCCACATCGCGGGCCCCGCGCATCGAGCGAAGCAGCCGCAGATAGTAGATCGCCTCGAGGAGATTCGTCTTTCCGTGTCCGTTCTCGCCAACGACCGCGACCCCCGCCGTCGGAAAGGCCAGATCGGCGCGCTGGATGTTGCGAAAGGTGCGGATCGACAGCTGCTCGAGGGCCGGGTAGCCAGCGCCCCGCGCACCGGGCGCGACCCCTTCGACGCCAACCACTGCCGGCATCGTGGTCACCGGCCGCCGAACTGCGCCGGCCGCTTCTCGAGGAAGGCTCGGAGCCCCTCGCGCATGTCCTCGGTCGACCCGAGGAGCCCGAAAGCGTCCGCCTCGAGCGCCAATCCTTGATCCAGCGCCATGTCGCTGCCGCGGTTGATGGCGTCGATGCAGAGCGCCACCGCGATCGGCCCATTGGCCAGGATCTGGCGCAAAAGGGCATCGGCCGTGGGGAGGAGCTCGGAGGCGCTCACCACGCGATTCACCAATCCGATCCGGTAGGCCTCGGCAGCGTCGATCATCTGCCCGCTCAGCACCAGTTCGAGCGCGCGCCCCTTCCCGACGAGACGGGCCAGGCGCTGCGTCCCCCCGTAGCCAGGGGAGATCCCCAATTTCACCTCGGGAAGCCCGAGCTTTGCCGTCTCCGCGGCGAGACGCATGTGGCACGCCATCGCCAGCTCGCAGCCGCCACCGAGGGCGAATCCATTGATCGCTGCCACGACCGGCTTCGGAGAATCGTCGAATCGCGCCAGAACCTTCTGCCCGCGGATCGATCGCGCCCGCCCCTCGAAGGGCGTCTGCCGCGCGAGCTCCTCGATATCCGCGCCGGCCACGAACGCCTTCGAGCCAGCCCCGGTGAGGATCGCTCCGCGGATGTCAGTTCGGGCCACGACGTCGTCGATCGCCCGCCCCAGCTCGGCGATGATCGCGTCGTTCAGCGCGTTGAGCTTCTCCGGCCTGTTGATCGTGATCGTCGCGACGCGGTCGCGGACGTCGAAGTCGAGGTGTGTGTACGTTGATGACATGCCGTGGGGGAAGCGGGGGTGGGAAATCTACTCCGCCATCGGCCGCGGCGCCCGTCGTTCCCAGCGCTTCGCTCGCGCGCTACGTTACGCCCGTGAGTGCCGTCGAAGCAGTCCGCTGGTCGCCCGAGGGCGACGCGGTGCGCATCGTGGACCAGACGCTCCTCCCCGAGCGTCTCGAGGAGCGCGACCTGCGTACCGTCGAGGACGTGTGCGTCGCGATCAGCCGTCTCGCGGTACGCGGCGCGCCCGCTATCGGCGTCGCCGGAGCGATGGGGCTCGTTGCGTCGCTCGAGCCGCTGCGCGGGCTCCCCGCGAACGAGTTCCGGCAGCGTCTGACCGAGCATGCCAACCGGATCGTCGCGACGCGACCAACCGCGGTGAACCTTCCCTGGGCGATCGGGCGAATCTGCCGGCGCGCCGCCACGAGCTATCCGAACAACGATGCGCTGCTCGCGGCGCTTCGTGCCGAAGCTACGGCGATCCTCGACGAGGATCGCGCCATGTGCCGACGCATCGGAGAGAACGGATTGCCCCTGGTGGCCGACGGTGCGCGGGTGCTCACCCACTGTAACGCCGGAGCCCTCGCCACCAGCGGCATCGGAACGGCCCTGGCGCCGGTGTACCTTGCCGTCGAGGCGGGGCGAAAGGTCGAGGTTTTCGCCGACGAGACGCGCCCCCTTCTCCAGGGGAGCCGGCTCACCGCCTGGGAGCTCTCGCGGGCGGGCATTCCGGTGCGCGTGCTCGCCGACAACATGGCGGGCACGTTGATGCGGCAGGGGAGGGTGGATCTCTGCATCGTGGGGGCGGACCGCATCGCCGCCAACGGAGACGTGGCCAACAAGATCGGCACCTACTCGCTGGCGGTGCTCGCCTCCCATCACCGCATTCCATTCTATGTCGCCGCGCCGGCCTCCACCTTCGACTCGGCGGTCAGCGACGGCGACGACATCGTCATCGAGCAGCGAGACCGCGAGGAGGTGGCTCGCGGCTTCGGCCGCACCACCGTGCCTGACGGCGTCCCCGTCGAAAATCCCGCCTTCGACGTCACGCCGGCCTCGCTCATCACCGCCATCATCAGCGATCGCGGCGTCCACCGACCTCCCTACGACTTCAGCGTGCCGAAGCGGTGAAGCACGTCCTCGCCATCGACCAGGGAACGACCGGCAGCACGTGTCTGGTGATGGCCGAGGATGGCCGAGTCGTGAGCCGGGCGTATCGGGAAATCCCGCAGCACTATCCCGAGCCGGGCTGGGTCGAGCACGATCCGATGGAGATCCTGCATCGGACGCTGGACGCCGCTCGCGAGGCGCTGGAGCGCGCCGGGTGTGTGCCGGACACGATCGGCATCACCAATCAACGCGAGACGGTGGTGCTCTGGGATCGGGAGAGTGGGCGCCCGGTCGCGCGCGCCATCGTCTGGCAGGATCGCCGCACTGCCGCCCGGTGTGAGTCGTTAGGCAACGAGCGACAGCGCATCGCGGCCTTGACCGGATTGGTCGTCGACCCCTACTTCTCGGCGACCAAGATCGAGTGGCTCCTCGCTCACCACGGGCTTCGCCAACGGGCGGCCGACGGCGCGCTGGCCGTGGGGACCGTCGACAGCTGGCTCATCTGGCAGCTCACGGGCGGGACGGTCCACGCCACGGACCCGACGAACGCCTCGCGCACGATGCTCTACGACATCGAGGCGCTCGAATGGAGCCCTCAGCTGGCCGGGCTCTTCGGCGTCCCCCGAGCGCTGCTCCCCGACGTGCGGCCGTCGAGCGGCGACTTCGGCGCCGCTCGCGGCGATCGTCTCGGCCTCCGCTCGGATATCCCGATCACCGGCGTGGCGGGGGATCAACAGGCCGCCCTCTTCGGCCAGGGATGTTGGCGCGCCGGGGAGGCGAAAAACACCTACGGAACGGGCGCCTTTCTCTTGCTCAACACCGGCGTGGTGCGCGCCCGGGCGCGCGGCGGTCTTCTGGCGACGGTCGCCTGCGATGCCAACGGACGTCCCGCCTATGCGTTGGAAGGATCGATCTTCATCGCCGGCGCCGCCGTGCAGTGGCTGCGCGACGGACTCCATCTCATCGAGACGGCGCGAGACACCGAGTCGCTCGCGCGCAGCGTAGACTCGACGGGGGGCGTCTACTTCGTCCCCGCGCTCGTCGGTCTCGGAGCGCCGCACTGGGAGCCCGAGGCGCGCGGCACCATCGTCGGCCTGACGCGCGGCACGACGCGCGCGCACCTCGTGCGAGCGGCGCTCGAGGCGATGGCCTTCGCCACCGCCGACGTGCTCACGCTCATGCGCGAGGAGAGCGGCGCGTTGGGGCGCGAGCCGCTACGCGTCGATGGCGGCGCGAGCGAGAACGACTGGCTGATGCAGTTCCAGGCGGATGTCCTCGGCCTCCCAGTCGAGAGGCCCGACATGGTGGAGACCACGGCGCTGGGCGCGGCGGGGTTGGCGGGGATCGCCGCAGGCATCTGGCCCGATGCCGCCGCCTTTCTCTCGACGCGGCGCTTCACGCGCTTCGCGCCGGGCCCCGGCGCGGCGGCGGCGCGGCAGGGAGCGCGTCACTGGGAGCGAGCCGTGCGTGCCGCGCTCGCCTGGGCGAGGGACGAGCGGTGACGGCGCCCGCGCGTGCGGGCCGCGACTCGCTGCCGCGGCGACTCGGCGCCCACTGCGCCGCTCTCGCCCGATGCCGGAAGTGCGGCTTGCCGGTGGATGTCCGGCCCATCATCTCCGTGGCCCGGACGCCTCGGGCGATGCTCATCGGTCAAGCGCCGGGCCGCGTGGAGGCGGGGAGCGGGCGCCCCTTTTCCGGTCGAGCGGGGCGGACGCTCTTCCGCTGGCTGGAGCGGGCCGGCCTCGATGAGGACACCGCACGATCGCGGATCTACTTCGCCGCGGTCACGCGCTGCTATCCGGGGGGGAGCCCGACCGGGCGCGGGGATCGTGTCCCCACGGCGCGCGAGCGGGCGCTCTGTTCCGACTGGTTGGAGCGGGAGCTCCGGATCATTCGTCCATCGCTCCTCATTCCGGTCGGTCGCCTGGCGATCGAGCGCTTTCTCGGGGCGAGGCCGCTGACCGACGTGATCGGCCGCGTTCACCAGGTGCGACACGAGGGAGGCTCGTCGCGGGCCATTCCTCTTCCGCACCCATCGGGAGCGAGCGGATGGCTGAACGTCGACGCCCACCGGCGCCTGGTCGATCGGGCTCTCGATCTCCTGGCCGGCGATCTGACGGCGTTAGGCATCGCGCTCGACGACCAGCCGGTCGGCTGAATGCGCGCCCTCGTGCTCGTCTTCTCGCTCGCCACCGGTGGAGGGGACCACTGGTTCGGTGGCGACAAGGTGAAGCATTTCTTTGTGTCGGCCTTCGTCCAAAGTGTGGGCTACGGCGTGCTCCGCACGGCCGGGGTGAGGCACGACGGGGCGCTGCTCGGCGCGTCCGCGATCACTCTGGGGGTAGGGATCGGCAAGGAGGTGTACGATGCGCACACCGGCGAAGGGTTCAGCGCCCGCGACCTAACGTGGGACGCGGCCGGCGCGGGTGCCGCCACGCTGGTGCTCGCACACGCTCGGTGACATCCTCCCGTGGGTTCGGTCGCCGTATATTTCGGCCATCGGCGACGACGCCCTTTTCCTCGGGAGACGCATGAGCGACGCAGAGAAGAAGTCTGCCCCGCCGGCTCCGGCGACACCTGATGCCGGAGCGATGCCGGATCGCCGGACCAACACCGTGTTGCGCGCGCTGGTGAGCGAGATGCTCGAGCGCGTCCGCGAGCTCAGTCGACGCACGGCGGCCTGGAGCCCGGAGGAGCGCGCCCAGGCGGAGGCGGAGCTCGAGGCGATCATGGTGAGCGTCCGGAAGCAGGCGACCCACGGCGTCGGCGAAGGCTGATTCTCCGCCGGCGGTCTGGCGTCGCGCGTTCGGCCGCCGGCGCCGCGCCGTCGTCACCTGATGCAAGTGGGTGAAGGGGCGCTCTTCCTCGCGACAGCCGCCACGGCCTGCGCCGCCGCCCTCGGCATCGCCGGCGCGCTGGATGCGCGGCCGCCACTGGTCGACATGGCCCGCCGCCTCCAGGTCGTGTCCGCGACGTGTATCGCTCTGGCCCTCCTCGTCCTCGCGATGGCCTTCTGGCGGTCCGACTTCTCGCTACGGATCGTCGCCGACAACAGCTCGGTCGTCCTGAGCCGCCCTGTGGCCCTGGTCGCCCTCTGGACAACGCCCGCCGGCTGGCTGCTGCTGGTGGCGCTCGGAGTCGCTCTCGTCGCCGTGCTCGTTAGGCATGGTGCAGGTGTCGACGACGATCGGATGTTGGCGAGTGGCATGGTGGCGGCGCTCGTCCTCGTCCTCCTGCTCATGCTCCTGCGCGGCCAGAACCCGTTCGCCATCTCCACCACGGTCCCCCCCGATGGCCGGGGACTCGACTCGCGCTGGCATCTCTCCTGGCCGGCGATCGCGCCGCTCGGGGCGGCGCTCGCCGCCGCCGTGCTCGCGGCCCCGGCCGCGCTCGCCCTCGCCTGGCTCGCGCGCGGGGGGTCCGCGACGCGATGCGCCGTGGCGCTTCGCCGCTGGTTGGCGCTCGCCGTGCTCTGCCTCACTATTGCGATGCTGCTCCGATTCGCCGCCGAGTTCGCCGAGCAGGACTCGCTCGACTGGCCGGTGCGCGCCGCGAGGCACCCGGTTGTCCTTCTCTGGGTCGCGTGCACCGTCGCGCTCGGACTCGTCGAATCCAGACCGGCATTTCGGGCGCCGGAGCGGTGGAGGCGGATCTCGCTCCCCCTGGTGGTAGCCGGCGTCCTCGCCCTGCTCCTGTCGGCGACAGGCGTCGCCTTCCGCTCGGAGCGAACCGCCATCGTCATGGCAGGGCGGAGCACGGCCGCCACCGACCCGTTCGGACGCCGGTGGAGCTTCGTCGGCCAAGGGATCTCGACCTTCGCCGGCGTCGCCAGCCAAACACGCTCCGTGCCCGTCGACGTGCGCATCGGAGATACGAGAAGGGGGATCGTGGCGACCGAGCTGCGGCGCTACGCGAACGCCCTCGACCAGGAATGGTATCCGCCGCGCGTGGAGAGTGGCCGCCTATCGGTGATCGGAGAAACGCTGACGATCACGCTGCTCCACATCGTCGGCGAGGATTCTGCCGCCGTCCGATTCGCCTTCTACCCACTGCTCGGCGCGCTCTGGGTCGGTGGGGCGCTGATCGCAGCCGGAGCCGCCTTCCTCGCCGCTCCCGATTCTCGATGATCTTCGCGGCGGTATTGACGGCGCTGGCTTCACTCGCCGCCGGCTACGTGCTTCTTCCCCTCATCCGGGCGGGTCGCTCGGGTAGCGCGCCGCCCCCCGCGACGCTCGGCGATGCGGACGCGCTGATCGCGTACTACAGATCGCATCCCCCGGTCTGCCACCGCTGCGGACCCCGCCCTGAGCGAGACGCCCTCTTTTGCTCTACCTGCGGCCGGAAGCTCTGACGCGAGCCTCGAGGGCGAGTCGCGCGCTATAGCTCGGCAAGCTCGAGCCGTTGGCGAGCGACGTACAGAGGCACGAGCGTGGCGGCGACGCACAGCAGCGTCGCCAGACCGAAGCCCAGCGCCATCTCCCCGACCTCGGTCGGTCCGCCGAAGGCTGCGGATCGCAGATACATGTAGACGGGGCGCGCTTCCAGAATGACCACAGTTGTCACGAGTCCCACCGACAGCATCATGAACACCAGCCCACCAAAGGAGGTCGGGATCTGTGCGGCGTTCTCCGTCTCGTACTGCGGGAAGACTGTACCGAGTCCCAGCGCCATCCCGGCCACGGCCAGCGTGATCAGCGTGATCGTGAACACCGACACGACGAAGATGAATGCGCTCACGTGGAGCAGGGCGTCGGTCACCCCGACGATTGCCAGGGCGAGCACGAGGAGGGGAAGCGTCCCGGTCCAGTATTTCGACCAAAGGAGCGACCGCATCGCGATCGGGCTCGACTTGAGCAGCCAGAGCGTGCGTCCCTCCATGCTGACCGCCGGAAAGATGAATCGCGCGGCGATCGACGCGAGCACGAATCCGGCGAGGCCGAGATTGAGGAAGGGGATCGCGTTCGTGAGGAGGAAGCTCACGCCGGCACCGCTGAGCGGGAGGAATCGGACGTTGAAGACGTACACGACGACCAGCACCGCAAGGAGAATCAGCTGCGACCACTGGGTGGTGTCACGGAAGAACACCCGCAGCTCCTTGAGCACCAGCTCGCGGCGGACGACCCCGATCGGATGCAGAACGAGGCTCACCGCGTGCTGCAGGGCACGTCCGCGAACCCAGCGCTGCGAGCTTTCCTGGGCCTTGGTGAAGCCGGTCGCGTAGAGACTCCGATGGATCAGCGCCCCCACGACGATCGCCGCTGCCGCGGTGGACCAGAGTAGATAGAGCGAGAGCGCGTCCGGCTGCCCGAAGAGCGACGACATGGTCGCGCGCTGGACCCAGTCGCTCGGCAGGAACGGGGAGGTCGGTGTCCGGAGGAGCGCGATGAAATCGACCAGCGAGCGGAGCCCTTCGGGTCGCGCCAATTTCTCCGGCCGGAGCAGGCGGAAGAGCAGGACGAGCCCCGCCGCCGCCAAGACCGTGACGACGCTCAGGATGTCGCGCGTGCGTCGCGCCGGAAAGACGTTGACGAGCACGTTCGTCACCGCGCCCCCGACGACCGCCGGGATGATCACGAATGGCAGGAACGCCGCGATCGCCACCAGTGCGAATGTCGCGCCGCCTTCGTAGACCCACCCATAGGCGCCGAAGATGGGGACCGCCATGAGCGCCACCATCCACGAGGAGTGCGCCGCCGACTCTGTGAGCTTCCCCAAGTAGAGGGTGAGCCAATCGACGGGAGCCGACACCAGGAGGTCCAGATCGCGCGCCAGGAAGAAGGTCGAGAGCGAGGTGATGACGTTCGAGAGGAGCAGGATCATGAAGAAGCTGATGCACACCAGGCCGAGCACCTTTCCCGCGAGGAGGGTCCCGATCTCCGGTGCCTCGCGAAAGACACGGAGCACTCGCACCAGCACGAGAAGCACCAACGCCCAGAAGAGAACGCCGATGGTGAGAACGAGCGCCCATCGCGAGCGGTACGAGAGCGCCCCCGGCCCTGTCGCGCGCACGATCGCGCTCTGCACCTTCGGAGCGAGGATGTGGGCGAGGGAGGGCGCCCGGCCGCCCGCAGCGACGCGTGGGGTTCCGTCGGCCGCGGCGATCGCCGCTTCGTCTCCCGAGTGGCGCCGATCGCTGCTCGAGGCGGCGACGCCCGGAAGAATCTCCGGCGCCGACTCCGGTGTGCCGTCAGGCATCCAGCACCTCCACGAGATCGCGCGCCGCCCGCTCGCCGGTGAGCCGGAGGAAGAGCTCCTCGAGTCCCTTCGCCCCCGCCTCCACGCTCGCGTACATCTCCTCCATCGTCCCGGCCGCGCGAATGCGCCCACCGTGAATGATCGCGATCCGGTCGCACACGCTCTCGGCCACCGCCAGCGTGTGCGTGGACATGAGAATCGTGTGGCCGCGCCGCGTATATTCGCGAAAGAGGTCCTTCAGGATGCGCGCGGCCTTCGGGTCCAACCCGACCAGCGGCTCGTCGACGACGATGACTTCGGGACGATGAATTAAGGCGCTCGAGATGATGAGCTTCTGCCTCATCCCGTGGCTGTAGCTCTCCACCAACTCGTCTCGCCACTCCGTCAGGTCGAAGAGAGCCAGCAGCTCGTCCATGCGCCGCTCGACGAGCGCCCCATCCTGGCCGTACAGGCCGGCGACGAATCGGAGGAACTCCGCCCCTGTGAGCTTGTCGTAGATGAACGGGCGATCGGGGATGTAGCCGAGCACCGACTTCGCCGCCGTCGGGTCCACGTCGATGTCGATCCCTTTGATCCGGACCGTCCCCGAGGTCGGGCGCAGGATCCCCGCGATCATACGCAGCGTTGTCGTCTTCCCGGCGCCATTCGGCCCGAGAAAGCCGAACAACTGACCGCGCGGGACGTCGAGGCTGATCGCATCGACGGCCGTGAATGATCCGTAGCGCTTGGTGAGCGCGCGAAGCTCGATCATCGATTCGGGTGCACGGGTGCGTTAGGCGCCGTCGCCGGCGTTCCAGGCGCTCGGTTCTCGAGGCGCAGATTCTCGTACGCCAGCTCGTACGCCGTGCGGTGCGCGGTCAACGACTGCACCGGTCCGGCATCCACGACGCGGCCCCGCTCGTCCACCCACCCTCGAAGGAGCGCTCCGTCCGTGCCCGTCGGCTCGAGGAGCCAGGAGCGTACCGTGTCCACGTGAGCCGCGGTCCACCGACCACGATCCGTTACCAGCACGGCGCTGTCGACGACGACGAAGAGAGATTCGGCGCGCACGGCCACGGACTGCGTGGTTGGGCGCCGCGCCACGGGATCGAACACCGAGAAGGCGTACGTCTGGCCGACCCGCGGTCGGCCCCGGAGGGCGAGGGCGATGGGAACGAGAGTAGGAAGCAGCAGACTTCCGGGCGCGACCGTGTGAGTCGTATCGGGTCGCCCGCCCGGCGTCTTCGTGACGAGGGTCAGTGTGCTGTCGCTGTTGAGCGTGCCCCGCAGCGTCGTCGGGGCGGAGTCCCCGACCTCGACGTCGAAGGTGCGGAGCCGAAATCCTCTCGACAGCGTGGCGAGCACGCGCACGTCGAGGCGCGAGCCGGGCGGCTCGCTCCGTGTGGCGACGAGGATGTCGCGAACGACTATCGCCGTGCGAGCAGTATCTATGGTGGACGACGCCCACCCCACCTGACGATCTCCCGCCGACACGGCGTAGTACTCCGCGTCTGGGGCGACGCGCTGGGCGGCCAGCGCAAGCTCCTCACCTGCTCCGCGGAACAACTCTCGGTGGGCCAGTGCCGCGATGCCGGCGAACCAGAGAGCGAGGATCGTTCCCGCAGCGATCGCGCGCCGGCTCATCTCGCCCTCAGGCCAGAGCCAGGGACGTCTCGCCGGCGATCCACTCGAGATACCGAGGCAGGCCAGCCTCCACCGGCAGTGCGAGTAGCTCCGGCACCTTGTACGGGTGGAGGTCGGCGAAGGCCGCTTCGATGGAGGCAAGGCGCGCGCTTCGCGTCTTGAGGAGGACGACGACCTCCTGTTCCTCGGCCACTTTTCCCTCCCACCGGTAGAGAGATCGAGCGCCGGGGAGTATGGTGCCGCAGGCGATGAGGCGGCGCTCCAAGAGCGAGCGAATGAGGCGAATGGCTTCGTCGGTCGTGGCGATGGTCGTCAGAACGACCAGGGCATCGGTGTGGGACATTCGAGTGGTCGGAGGCGCGGGTTCGACGGCGTTGTGAACGGGTCCAGGCCGATGCCCCGAAAGGACGATCGAGTGATGTCCAAGGCAAGCCAGCACGCGAGGTTAGGGGGCGCGGCTTGTCTCGAGGCGCGGCCTGAGCAAACTTAAACGGATGGCCGAAGAAACGCTGATTGTGCGCGGCGCGCGTGAGCACAACCTTCGGAACATCGATGTGGCGATCCCCCGCAACCGCCTGACGGTCATCACGGGGCTCTCGGGTTCCGGAAAGTCGTCGCTCGCATTCGACACGATTTACGCCGAGGGACAGCGCCGTTACGTCGAGTCACTCTCGGCGTACGCGCGCCAATTCCTCGGGTTGATGGAGAAGCCCGATGTCGATGCGATCGAGGGCCTCTCCCCCGCCATCTCGATCGAGCAGAAGTCTGCGGGACACAATCCTCGCTCGACCGTCGGAACGGTCACCGAGGTGTACGACTACCTCCGCCTCCTCTACGCGCGGGTGGGGACGCCGCACTGCCCGACCTGCGGACGGCCCGTCGAGCGGCAGAGCGCCAGCCAAATCGCCGAAACGATCCTGACGTGGCCCGCGAACACGAAGATCGAGGTGCTCGCGCCGCTCGTGCGCGGGCGCAAGGGGGAGTTCCGCGATCTCTTCGAGAGCGTGCGCAAGCAAGGGTTCGTGCGCGCTGTCGTGGATGGACAGGCAGTCGAGCTGGCGTCGGCCCCCAAGCTCAATCGACAACAGAATCACTCGATCTCGGTCATCGTCGACCGGCTGATCGTGCGCGCCGATGATCGCGGACGCCTCACTGACTCGATCGAGACGGCCCTCAAGCTGGCCGAGGGCGTGGTCGACGTCGTGCGGCACGACACGGGTGCCGTTCAACTCTTCTCCGAGCGCTACGGCTGTCCGACCTGTGGCACGTCGCTCCCCGAGCTCGAGCCGCGTCAGTTCTCCTTCAATTCTCCCTTCGGAGCCTGTCCCGCCTGCGGCGGTCTGGGAACGCAGCGTGAGGTCAGTGAGGAGCTCATCCTCGGCGACCCGAGCATCTCCATCCTCGAGGGCGTCATCCTCCCGTGGGGTGAGCCGACGGGACATCTCCGGAAGTCGATTCTGCCGGCACTCGCCAAGCAGTACAAGTTCGAGCTCAACGCGCCCTGGGGATCGCTCCCGACGCGAGTGCACGACGTCCTTCTTCACGGGACTGCGGGACGCAAGACGACCTTCCGCATCGACGCGGGCGCGGTGCGCGGCGAGTTCCAGGGGGCGTGGGAGGGAGTGCTGGCGAACGTGCAGCGTCGGTACCGAGAGACGGCATCGGATGCCGTGCGAGTCGAGCTCGAAGAGTTCATGATCGAGGCGCCCTGTGCCGGATGCGGCGGACGCCGCCTTCGCCCCGAGTCGCTCGCGGTGACGATACAGGGGCGCAACATCGGCGAGCTGACCGAGCTTTCGGTCACCGAGGCGCTGGCCTTCTTCGAGCAGCTGCCGCTCCGCGAGCCCGGGCGGCCGGGTCTCGACCCCGACATCGCCGGACCGATCCTGAAAGAGGTCCGCGACCGACTCCGCTTTCTCGTCGACGTCGGACTCGACTACCTGACCCTCGGTCGCTCCGCGGAGTCGCTCTCCGGCGGCGAGGCACAGCGCATCCGGTTGGCAACACAGATCGGATCGCGCCTCGTCGGCGTCCTCTACATCCTCGACGAGCCGTCGATCGGTCTGCATCAGCGCGACAACGCGCGACTCCTTGCCACCCTCAAGCAGCTTCGCGATCTCGGAAACACCGTCATCGTGGTCGAGCACGACGAGGAGACGATTCGTGAAGCGGACCACGTGATCGACCTCGGGCCGGGCGCCGGGAAGCACGGCGGCGTGGTCGTCGCCGCCGGCACGGTGGATGAGGTCTCGCGCACCAGCTCCTCGCTCACCGGTGCCTACCTTCGCGGCGACATGGCGATTCCGATCCCGCGCGAGCGGCGTGCTCCACGGCGTGGGCACGCGCTCAGAATCGAAGGGGCGCGCGCCCACAATCTCGCCAACGTGACGGTCGAGGTTCCGCTCGGATTGTTCGTGGCGGTGACGGGAGTTTCCGGCTCCGGCAAGTCGACGCTGGTGGAAGACGTGCTGCACCGCGCGCTCGCCCGGCACTTCTATCGCGCGCGAGTCATCCCCGGCGAGCACGACCGGATCGCCGGGCTCGAGCACATCGACAAGGTCATCGACATCGACCAGAGCCCGATCGGGCGCACGCCGCGGTCGAACCCCGCGACCTACACGGGCGTCTTCACTCCGATTCGCGAGCTCTTCGCCGAGTTGCCGGAGGCGAAGATCCGCGGCTACGGCCCGGGGCGTTTCTCCTTCAACGTGAAAGGAGGCCGGTGCGAGGCCTGCCAGGGTGATGGGTTGGTGAAGATCGAGATGCACTTCCTCCCCGACGTCTACGTCCCCTGCGAGGTGTGCAAGGGGAAGCGGTACAATCGCGAGACGCTGGAGGTCCGCTTCCGCGGCGCCAACATCGCCGACGTCCTCGACTTCACCGTCGAAGATGCATGCGCCTTCTTCGAGAATCAGCCGCGCATTCGGCAGAAGCTCGAGACGCTCGCCGACGTCGGCCTCGGCTACATCCACCTGGGCCAGAGCGCGACCACTCTTTCCGGCGGGGAGGCGCAGCGCGTCAAGCTGGCGACCGAGCTGGCCAAGCGAGACACCGGCCGCACGATCTACATCCTCGACGAGCCGACGACTGGATTGCACTTCGAGGACGTGCGTTTCCTTCTCGAGGTGCTCCACCGTCTCGTCGATAGGGGGAACACGGTGCTCGTGATCGAGCACAATCTCGACGTCATCAAGACGGCCGATTGGATCATCGACCTCGGCCCCGAAGGGGGCTCGCGCGGCGGGACGGTGGTCGCCGCCGGGACGCCTGACGAGGTAGCGAGGGTCGAACCCTCCCACACGGGACACTACCTTCGCCCTTTGCTCGACTCGGCTGCGCGCAAGAAGGCTGGGTGAGAGTGCGCGTGCCGCGTCGAGCCGAGCCCGCGGTCCGATTCACTCCGGACTGACCTACTTCGAGAGCCTTCGGTGGCCTCACTTCTCGACATCATCGGGCCCGTCATGGTCGGGCCCTCCTCATCCCATACGGCCGGCGCCTGCCGCATCGGGCTCCTCACGCGAGGACTGGTCGGCGGAACGCCGGAGCGCGCGGTGATCGAGCTTCACGGATCCTTCGCTCGCACCGGCGAGGGCCATGGAACGGACAAGGCGATCTGCGGCGGGCTGCTCGGCTTCCGCCCCGACGACGAACGGCTGCGCGACGCCCTCGAGATCGTCGAGCGCGAGGGGCTGGCCTATCGTTTCGACAAGGCCTCGGTGGGCGACGATGTGCATCCCAACACCACGCGCCTCACTGTGGAGCGGCAGGGCTTCCGCATCGTCGTCGTCGGATCGTCGCTCGGTGCCGGTCGCATCAAGCTCATCGAGATCGATGGGTATTCCGTCGCATTGACGGGGCACCTGAGCACGTTCGTGCTTGTCGCCGAGGACCGCCCCGGCTCGGTCGCCCGTATCGCCGGCATCCTGGCCGATGAAGGGGTGAACCTCGCCACGATGACGGTCAGTCGGAAGTCGCGCGGCGGCGACGCCTTCATGTCCATCGAATGCGATGATCGCCCCAGCGGGCGAGCCGTCGAGGCGATCGAGCGATTGCAATGGGTGCGCTGGGCCCGATTGCTCGACAAGGTCAGCGCCTGACGCATGTTCGCCTCGCTTCAGGAGGCGGTTTCGACCGCCGAGCGCCAGGAGAGGACACTCGCCGCTGTGGCTCTGGAGGCGGAGGCGGCCGATCAGGGGCGACCGGTGTCCGAGATTCGCGACGCCCTCGCGCGCGCCTTGGCGGTGATGCGTGGCGCGGTGGATCGCGGCTTGGTGGGCGACCTGCACTCTCGATCCGGTCTCGTCGGCGGCGACGCCGCCAAGCTCCGGACCGGGCCCGAGGGGCCGCTCGCGCACACGCTCTTCCGCGATGTGCTCGCGCGCGCGCTCGCGGTGCAGGAGGTGAATGCCGCCATGGGCGTAATCGTCGCCGCTCCCACGGCGGGGGGAGCCGGGGTCCTGCCGGCAGTGCTGACCGGAATCGCCGAGCAGCGCGGGTTCGGCGAAGAGCGCCTCGTCGACGCACTGGCCACGGCGGGCCTGATCGGAGCGGTGGTCGCTGAGCGAGCGTCCCTCTCCGGCGCCGAAGGGGGTTGCCAGGCCGAAACCGGCGCCGCGGCCGGGATGGCCGCAGGCGCCGCCGTCGAGATGTTGGGCGGCACACCGAGCCAGGTCGCGCATGCGGTCGCCCTCACCATGCAGGGAACCCTCGGCCTCATCTGCGATCCGCTGGGCGGATTGGTTGAGCTCCCCTGCGTTTTTCGCAACGCCACCGGCGCGGCTCTGGCACTCGCCGGCATCGAGATGGCGATGGCCGGGATCACCTTTGCCATCCCGGTTGATGAGGTGATCGACGTGATGGGTGAGATCGGTCGCGGAATGGATGTCCGATACCGCGAGACGGCGGGCGGAGGGCTCGCCGCGACGCCCACCGGCCGGCGGCTGGCGCGTGAGCGGCTAGTGCAGATAAGGAAGGGCTAGCGCCCCGCCGCGCCTCGTTCCGCTCCCTTTGCGAGCGCGCTATCTTCAGCCTAATCATGCGCTTCGTGGGTCGCGGAAACATACAAGCGGCCTAAGTCGTAGAGCATGACGACGGCGCCCAGCGCAAGCGCCGCGTTTGGCGCGTGGGCCCGACGACCTCTACTCCGGGTGCGGCATGGTCACGAAAGACGACGTTGAGGGCTTTCTCGACCGCCTGGCGGTCGATGGCGCCCATCACGAGGAAATCCAACCGGGGATGTGGTTGGTGCGGCCGGGAGGCGAGTTGGACGCCGATGTCGTCGTCCACTATTCGCCCCCTGTCGTTCTCCTGCGGCTCAAGGTGATGGATCTTCCGAAGAATGAGCGCGCACTCGCCACGCTCTCGCGCCGCTTGCTGCAGCTCAACGCGAGCGAGCTCGTGCACGGGTCGTACGGCATCGAGGGCGACGCTGTCGTCCTCACGGAAGCGCTCGAGTTGTCCCACCTCGACTATGAGGAGTTCCTCGCGAGCTACGAATCGATGACGCTGGCCCTCGCCTCCCATCTGCGCGAGCTGGCGCCGTACCGCGAGGTGCACTGACCCATGGGGATCTTCGATAGACTCTCGACGCTGATCCGCTCGAACATCAACGAGCTGATCTCCTCGGCGGAAAACCCCGAGAAGATGCTGAATCAGATCATCGTCGACATGCGCTCGCAGCTCGCCAAGGCGAAGCAACAGGTCGCCGGCGCCATCGCCGATGAGAAGCGGCTCAAGGACCAGGTGGATGCCGAGTACACCCAGGCCCAGGACTGGGAGCAGAAGGCGATGCTCGCCGTACAGGGGAACCGCGACGATCTCGCCAAGCAGGCGCTTCTGCGGCATAACGAGCACATGACGCATGCCCAGCAGCTCCAGGCCACCTGGCAATCGCACCAAGCGGAGACCGAGAAGCTCAAGGCGTCCTTGCGTGAGCTCAACGACAAGATCGAGGAAGCCAAGCGTAAGAAGAACCTCCTCATCGCCCGTCAAAAGCGCGCCGAGGCGCAGAAGAGGATCGCCGAGACGATGTCCTCGATGTCGGAGAAGTCGGCGTTCGAGGCCTTCTCGCGGATGGAGGCGAGAATCGAGGACAACGAGCGCCGTCTCCTGGCGAACGTGGAGATCGACGAGGAATTCAGCGGCGACCGCCTGAGCCGGGACTTCAAGGTGCTCGAGCAGGGCGCCGTAGCGTCGAACGCCGACATGCAGCTACTCGCGCTGAAGCAGAAGATGGGGATGCTCCCTGCTGGGGCGCCGCCACAGAATCGGCAGATCGGTGCGGGATCAGGGACCGACGAGGAGACAGTCCACGCCGAAGTAGAGGACGAGGGCACCGGGCAGAAGAAGCAAGGGTGAGCGCGCGCGACCTTCGCTTCCTGATCCTCGTCGAGGGCCAGTTCGGCCCCCTCACGTCGAAGACCGCCAATTCCTGCATCCGCTACACGCCCGAGCGCGTGGTCGGTGTGGTCGACTCGCGCCGCGCCGGGCGCACCTCACAAGACGTCCTCGGATTCGGCGGCGAGATTCCCGTCGTGCGAAGCGTCGACGAGGGGCTCAAGCTGGGACCCACCGCCCTCCTCATCGGTGTCGCCCCCCAAGGGGGGAAGCTTCCCGATGAGTGGAAGGCGATGATTCGCACTGCGATCGAGCACGGACTCTCTGTGTGGAGCGGCCTGCACACCTTCATCGGCGCGGATCCCGAGCTGGCCGCCCTCGCCGCGCGACACGGCGTGTCCATTCACGATCTTCGCCGCCCGCCTGCCGATCTTCCCGTCGCCATGGGCCGCGTTCGCCAGGTCGAATCGACGGTCGTCCTCACCGTCGGCACCGACTGCAACATCGGCAAGATGACTTCGGCCCTCCAGATTCGGGACGGGCTGCGTGCGCGCGGCCGCGCCGTTCGCTTCGCCGGCACCGGCCAGACCGGAATTCTGATCGAAGGGTGGGGGATCGCCGTCGACGCCGTGATTGCCGACTTCATCGCCGGCGCCGCCGAGCGACTCGTGCTCGATGCGGCCCGCGGCTCCGACATCGTGCTCGTCGAGGGGCAGGGCTCCGTCATCCACCCGGGCTACTCCGGCGTGACCCTCGGCCTCATCCATGGCTCGCTGCCGCACGCCATGGTGATGTGCGCGCAGCCGTCCCGCGAGCACATCGGCAACAACACGTGGGTCAAGATCCCGCCGCTGCCGGCCCTCATCCATCTCCACGAGGCGCTCGTCAGGCACTTGCGGCCGGCACCGGTGATCGGCGTGTCGCTCAACACCTACGATCTGTCGGACCGGGCTGCCCGCGCGGCGATCGCCCGCGCACACCGGGCGACCGGCCTCCCCGTCACCGATCCGGTTCGATACGACCCGGAGCCACTCGTCGAGGCGATCGATCGTTTCCATCGCGCCCGTCGTCGACGCTCCCGCCCAGTGAAGGCAAAGAAGCGCGCTCTCGCGCGGTGACCCTCCGGGCACTGCGCCCGCGGCGGCCGTGCGGCGTGGCGGCTTCGCCTGCACTATGCCGATGACGGGCCTCCCGCCACACAGCCGTAGACTGCCGCTGCACTAAGGAATTGGGCGCGCCAAGCGCCCGCGTTCTCGGACTCCTACCCCCGCGTTCCGTCCCGACGCCGTGGCGCATTCCCTCGCGCCGGCTCCGGGCAGCGGCCGAGCATGGCGCGAGACCAGAGCGGCAGAAGAAGAAGCTCGGAGCAGCTCGCTCGATGTGGCGTCGCTGCCGCTCCTGGAGACATCGCTCGCCGTCGGCTCAGTGGTGGCGCCGAAGCAACCGGCTTCGCGCCGCGGTCACCGCGTCGGCAACCGTACGGCTCTGCCGGCCGTTGTCCGCGCGCGAAGCGCCACTCCACGGAGCGCGACAATGCGTCATCGAACTCTCTGCGTCGTGAGTGCGGGCTCGGCCCTCCTCATCGCCGCGTGCAACAACGAGGGCGGCGACTCGCGACGCCCCCTCCCGAGCGAGCCGGGAAACGCCCTCCCAGCCGCGGAGCTGCGCGAAGGCGCCTGGGTCGCCGTCAGCGGCCGCGCGCAGCTCACGCTTCACACGAGGCGAGGGACCATCGTTCGGAGCCTCCCACCCTTCAGCGGAACCGCTGTTCTCCGGCGAGGGGTCGCCCTCGCGACGACTCAATCGCCCATCGATTCCACGTCGGACGTCGGATACCTCCCCGTCCTGGCGATCAGCACTTCCGGCCGCCTCGGACTCGGCCCTGCAGGCGGTCGCCGCGACTACATCACCAAGGACTCGAAGGGAAACACCCACCAATTCTCGGTGCTCGTCGGCGCCGATGGCGGCCCCGCACGCACCCTGCAGTACTACCTCAATGGAAAGCTGCGCCACACGACGGCACTGGCGTGGAAGCCGACGTCGGGCGGGTGGCTCACGTCATCGGCCATATACCGCGAATTCCGCGATGGGCGGCTCGTCGGCGTCGTCGCGGCCGCTGCCGACCGAACGAGAACGGTCTCCGTGGCCCCCGCACCGCCACGCGCCGCGAGCACGCGGGCCGCGTTAGGCATCCTCGTCAAGCTTCTCGCTCCCACGGTCGCGGGGGCGCAGGCGCCGTTCTACTTCCGCGAGTGCTCCGCACAATGGAATGCCTACATTGCCGCGACAGGCGCGCTCGCCGTTCTCTACGACACCATCGCCAACGCTCCCGAAATCACGCCGGCGATGATCGCTTCGCTCGCCGCGGCGACACGAGTCGCGGCGGCCGCCGAGATGGCTCTCTTCGTCTGCGTCGACAATCAGAACGAGCTGAACAACCCGGACAATCGCCTCCCGGGATCCGGTGGGGGCGGAGGAAATGGAGGGTCGAGCTCCACGCCCAGCACGCCCTGTCTCGATGGATCGGGAGCGGCTCACTGCCAATCCCCCGACCACCCGTTGTGAGGCGTGAGACCTGCCTTCCTGCGCTCCCCCCGCGGGGACCGGGCGCGCTTCACCTCACTATTCCGAGCGGCGGGCCAATCCGCCGCTCGGCCCAACCTCCCTTCCACCGGTGAGAAGATCCGTGGACACCAAACGCGCGCAGGTTCTCAAGTACGCGATCGTGGCCCTCCTTGGCGGGTTGGCGATCCTGTTGCCGACGTCCGCCGGCCGAGCTGTCCGCGGCGTCTTCACTCCGCAGCTCGACTTCACACTCATCATTCTCCTGGGGTTGGCCGGCTCTTACGAGGTACTGCGCGCGCTGCGCGGTTGGATCGCGCGCCGCACGGAGAGCTGGGAAGCCGCAGCGGCGATCCTCCTCGGCGTGGGGCTTCTGATTCTCAGTTACGCGCTCCTTCCGTCCCGAAGCCACGCGACCCCCGACCTTGCGCAGTCGATCGGCCTCGGATTCCTCGTCGTGGCCTCACTCGTGTACGCGCGAGCGCAACGGGCGGCGCCTCCCGGTTCCGGCGCCGGGCGTCTGCCGTGATCGCGCCGAGCACTGCGCGACCCGTCTCGCCATCGGCGGCGCCGCTCGTCAGGCAGGCACCGGTCGCTCTCCACTGCCGCGCCGTCGCCAAGTCGTATCGCGCCGGAGTGCCGGGGTGCGCCGCCCGCGTGCGCGTCCTCGAGCGAGTCGACCTCTCGATTGCGCTGGGCGAGGTGGTGGTGGTCGTCGGCGCTCCGGCCAGCGGAAAGACGACACTCGCGCGCGTCGCAGCGGGCGTCGCAGCGCCGAGCGCCGGAGCAGTCGAGTGGTTCGGCAGGCCGACCCCCATCGGCATCGCCTACCTCCGCGGTGGCGGGCCGTTCATGCGCGCCGCGAGCGAGGTCGTTCCCCTTGGCGCGCAGATGCTCGTGATCGACTGCGCTTCCGCGCCCGGTGTGCTTTCCACCGACTCGGCACTCCTTTCGGCGCTGGCTCGGGACGGAGTGTCGGTCCTCTCCCTCGTTCGCCAACTCGGCGGACTCGCGCGTTGCGCTCACGCTGTGTGGTGGCTGCGGGGCGGATCCCTCCACCGCGCGCCCGCCGGTGCCTCGCTGACGGCGGCTTCCTGTCGCGACGCCGGGACCACGAACTCTCGCGATCGCGCGTCGGGCCCCGCTCGCAGCCGGCGCGCGATCGTGATGCGCCGTCCGATTAGCGGAGGAAGCGCTCGGCTGCCCTGATAGTGTCCTCGTCCCCTGCTTCGCGTGCCCGAGTGAGCAACCGCTCGACATGCCGGCGGAGAGAGCGCTCGCCCCAGTAGAATCCGGTCGCGATCTCCGCACTCTCGGTATCGCCGGCGATGGCGGCTTCGAGCAGCGCCGCCGCCGCGGCCGCCTCGAACCCAGGATCGCCCCGCGCCGGAAGGTCGAAGCTGCGCCGCGCGCGGCCCGATCCGGAGGAGTCTTCGTTGACGAACGCTCTCGACATAGGCAGGGGGGACTCGTCCCCCACGTTGCGGCGTCGAACGGCGCCGAGCAAGAGGTGTTTTAGTTGAGTGGATCGGTTCGAAGGGACGAGGGTCCGTTGACCCCGCTTTCCGGTGCGTCTAGCTTGACGCGTTCATGCCAGGTAATGCGCCACGCGCCACGACATGAGCGATTTCCGGCTCTACAACACTCTCACGCACCAGGTCGAGCCGTTCGCTCCGCGCGATGGAGCCACGGTGCGCATGTACACGTGTGGTCCGACCGTGTACGACCCTGCGCACCTCGGTAACTTCCGCACCTTTCTGTTCGAGGACCTGCTGCGTCGTGTCATCCGCTTGCGCGGCTGGAAGGTCATCCAGGTGATGAACCTGACCGACGTCGACGACAAGATCATTCGAAGGGCGAGCGAGCAGGGAAAGACGATCCGCCAGGTGACCGAGCCGGTGACCGCGGCATTCCATCGCGATCGGGAGTGGCTGCGGATCGAGGGCGCGGAGTTCTATCCGAAGGCGACGGACAGCATCCCCGACATGATTGCGATGGTGGAGCGCCTGATCGACCGCCAACTCGCCTACGTCGCGGCGGATGGCTCGCTCTACTTCGCGATCGCGCGGTTCCCAGGATACGGCAAACTTTCACGGCTGGATGCGCGCGCGATTCGTCCGGGGGCTCGGGTCGCGGCGGATGACTACAACAAGGAGGACGTGCGCGACTTCGCACTCTGGAAGGCTGCCAAGCCGGAGGATGAGCGGTCGGGCGCGGCCTGGGACTCACCGTGGGGACGCGGGCGGCCCGGTTGGCATCTCGAGTGCTCCGCGATGGCGAAGCGATTCCTCGGTGATACGCTCGACATCCATGCGGGGGGCGTCGACCTGATCTTCCCGCACCACGAGGATGAGATCGCGCAATCGGAGGGGGCCAACGGGGTCGAGCTCTCTCGCTTCTGGTGCCACGGAGAATTTCTCTTGACCGAAGGCACCAAGATGGCGAAGCGCGTGGGCAACGTGGCGACAGTCGAGGCGCTTCGCGCGGCGGGGATTCCGGCGGCCGCCGTCCGGCACTTCATCTTCTCCGTCCACTACCGCAAGCAGCTGAATCTCACCGACGAGGCCCTCGACGCCTCTGTCGCGGCCGTGCGCCGCGTCGGTGAGTTCGTCGATCGACTCAGTCGGGCGGCAGGCGGAACGCGGGCAATGGTTGGGTTCGCCGAGTCTCTCGAGTCGGAGGCATCGGCCGCTTTGTTCGACGATCTGAACGCCCCCGAAGCGCTGGGCGCGCTCTTCGTCTTTCTTCGGCGTATGAATGCCGAGCTCGACCGTGGCGGGACTGACGTCGCTGCCGTGGAGCGAGCGCGAGGGGCGTTCGCCCGGGTCAACGGCGTTCTGGATATTGTCCCGGACAGTGTCGGCGCCCTGGCTGGGTCGATCGCGGAGTCGGAGGGGGGGAAGGATAGGTCGAGCTCGCCAGGTACGGGGGGCGCAGATGGGGAGCTGGTGGCCTGGGTCGAGACTCGTCTGGCGGAGCGTCGCGCGGCGCGGGGGCGGCGGGAATTTGCCGTGGCCGATGCAATCCGGAGGGAGCTCGAGGACCGAGGGATTGCGCTCGAGGACACGCCGCAGGGGACGCGGTGGAAGCGGGTGCGGTAGCGAGAGATACGCGCTGCTCGTGTCTTGACGCTTCGGGTCCTCTCCGTTATCCTATGTGTCTGGCGCAGAAAACTTAAAGGGGCCGCTGCTGACGTAGCTCAATTGGCAGAGCACCTGATTTGTAATCAGGCGGTTGCGAGTTCGATTCTCGCCGTCAGCTCTCGGGCGATGTCGTCTCGCCTGGGTGGGCGTTCGTACGCATCGGTTGGTGAGCGCTGTGCGGTGGGGTACCCAAGCGGCCAACGGGAGCAGACTGTAAATCTGCCGGCTCACGCCTTCGAAGGTTCGAATCCTTCCCCCACCATTCGAGGCCCGTCGCGACGGGACTCTTCGAACGGTGGATTTGCGCGTGAGCGGTAGCGAGGCATGGGCGCGGTCGACAACAGGCGCGGCGGGCAACGAGAACGGAGTGTACGGCGGGACGTGCGGACGGTGAGCGAAGCGAGCGGTGCGCGACGCGCGCTTCTCTCCGATGCGAGACTCGCGGGAGTAGCTCAGCTGGTAGAGCGCAAGCCTTCCAAGCTTGATGTCGCGGGTTCGAGCCCCGTCTCCCGCTTCCGCTCGCGTAGCTCAGTTGGTAGAGCACACCCTTGGTAAGGGTGAGGTCATCGGTTCAATCCCGATCGCGAGCTCCTGGGGAGTGTGTGGTACAGAGTTGTGTGCGCGAGTGAGCGGCATCGGCTGGTGCCGCTAGACACAGAGACGGGGAGCAGAGAGACACATGGCCAAGGCGAAATTTGAGCGGACGAAGCCGCACGTGAACGTGGGGACGATCGGGCACGTGGACCACGGGAAGACGACGTTGACGGCGGCGATCACGGCGATCCAGGCGAAGCAGGGGTTGGCGACGTACA
>DASPTK010000009.1:0-3726 GCA_035623475.1 Gemmatimonadaceae bacterium
ACAGGAGCGCCCTCCGCTCGCCGGGAGTCGGCATGGCGCCGAGGATAACCCTCGCCGCCGGCGTACTATCGCCACGCAATTGCGGTAACGATCGTTATGTGGCACGCGTCCATAGCTAGTCGCATTTGACGCACTCTCCCCAAGGCCCAGCGTCGCCCGCGACGCACAGAACATCCCGAGACCGGCACGACAATGACGGCATCCGCGAACGCGCAACCGATCTCTTCCGGTCGCTCCGGCGTCACGCTGCCACGAGGAGCGCTCGTCATTCCGGCTCTGGTGGCGGTGGAGCTGGGGCTGCTCTTCGTTTCGCACCGCGTGTTCTTCGAGTGGGACGGACTGCTCCAAATCGTCGCGGGCCAGGAGATCTGGGCCGGCCGCGGCTACGACGGGTACGCCTCGCACTACTGGCCGCCGCTCTTTCCTCTCCTCACCGGCTTCCTCTCGCACTTCATGTCGGCGTACGCGGCCGGGAAGCTCGTCTCGCTGGTTGCGGCGGTAGGGTTGCTGTACCTCGTTTACGCGCTCGCCATGGAGTGGTGGGGCGATCGGCTGACGGCGATCCTTTGTCAGGCGTTCGTCGCCCTCAACACCAAGTTTCTGGTCGAGGGAATGAGAGCCGAGAACCGGTTGTTGGACACCTTCTTCTTCGTTCTCTGCTTCTTCCTGATCATTCGGACGCTGCGATCGCCCACCTGGCAGCGGTTCGCCATGGCGGGCGTCGTCGCAGGACTGGCCGGGCTGACACGCTACCCGAGCTACGTCCTCTTGCCGATCGGCGTGGCTGCCATTGCGTGGACGTTCCGGGACGAGAGAGGGCGAGCACTCCGCTTCGCCGCCTGGTTCGCCGGCTCATGGGCGGCCGTGTCCGTTCCCTGGTGGATCTACAACACGATTGCCCATGGGGCGCCCCTGGCCACGTGGCAGTACCTGAACTTGGGCATTTCGATGTTCCCCGAGGGGGCGGGAGGGAAGTGGCTCTTCAGCGACCAGGGGCAATACAGCGGCGTGTGGGATCTCATTCGGAACCGCCCGGCGCAATTTCTCGCGGTCATCGGGCACAATTTGCGTCAAATACTCGTGCTGACCTTTCAGTCGGTCGGCACGCTCGAGCTACTCCTCCTGCCCGCCGTGGCGGATGGCCTGTTCGAGCGCGATCGTCACGCGCGCCAGACGACGGTTCTCGCGGTCGCCGGCTACGTCTTGTGGGTCGGGATGGTGAGTCTCGTGCTCATTCCGCTGTACATCGTGGTGCTGTGGATGGTGTTCGGCACAATGCTGTGCGTGAGGTTCCTAGTGAAGTACATCCGGTGGACCGCCGAGCGCGTGCCGATCGTGAGGCAGTGGCGATTGGGGTGGGTCCTCGTGGCCGTGCTTCTCGTGCAGGGCGTGAGAAAGGATCGTTGGGCGGTGGCCGACTTCGGAGGGCCCCATCACGATGGCAGCGGGAGGTTCGCCCAGGCTCCGGCGATCTCGCGCGCTCTCTCGCAGCGCGATCCCGGCTACCGCGACAAGCTGCTGATGGCGTACCACCCCTCGTGGGGCTACGAGCTGGGCGCGACAAGGTGGGTGCAGCTGCCGATCTATTACCGTGGCGACTTCGCCGGCCTGGTGGCACTCGACAGCATGAATGAGAAAGCGAAGTCGTACATCCCGCGCTGGCCGGCGCGCACGCCGAACTCGCAGCTTCACGCCGACTACGTCGTCCTCGACTCGGACGCCGTCACGACGGGTCTCCCCCAGTTCGGTCCCCTGCTCCGCTCCGACTCGCTGGCGCCGCCGAGCTTCCGGGCGATCTATCGCTCTCCGAGCGTGGTCGTCTTCGACGTCCGCGGCGGGGACAGCACGGCACCGCCCGCGCGCCGCTGATCCTCGTCAGGCGCTCACCAGAGCGCCGCGGCCAGCACCAAGACGAACGCCCCGAGGACGAGGCGGCTCGTGGGGTCGCGCAGCGCGAACACCACCGGATCCTCGTTCACCTCGCCCCGCGCGGCCATGAGCCAGAGCCGCGACTGCCAGTAGAGCAGGAGAAGGAGGCCGAACCAGAGGGCGTCGGGCCGCTTGTACAGCAACGTCACGTCGGCGCTCGTGATGTAGAGGCAGTAGACGAGGGCGCTCGCCATCGTCGCCCCTGCGCCAAGCGAATAGAGGACCGGGAGATCGCCCCGGTTGTAGCGACGCCCGGGCGCACGCGCCGTAGCGCTCTCGAGCCGCCGGAGCTCGATCACGCGCTTGGCCACGGCCAGCGCGAGGAAGAAGAAGACGGCGAAGGCGAGGAACCAGCGCGAGAGCGGAACCCGGGTCAGCGCAGCGCCCGCCACCACGCGCAGGGTGTAGAGGGTGGCGAGCATGATGACGTCGAGGGCGAGCTTCCGCTTCAGCACGAGGGAGTAGCTCGTCGAGAACACGACGTACACGCCAAGCAGGGCGCCAAACCCCCACGGCAGGCGCGATGCGATCAGGGCGGCGATGCCGAAGAGGGCGATCGCCATCCCGACACCGTCGCCGACGCTGAGCCGTCCCGACGCGAAGGGGCGATGGCGCTTCTGGTGGTGCTGCCGGTCGTCAGCGGCGTCGCAGAGGTCGTTCACGACGTACACGGCCGAGGCGGCAAGCGAGAACGACGCGAAGCCGAGCAGGAGGGTCGTCGCCAGGCCGAGTGTCCATCGCGTGTGGGCCGCCACCACGGGGAGCACGATGAGGACGTTCTTGATCCACTGGTGCGGCCGGAGTGCGCGCACCATGTCGCGCCAGCGGAAGTGTGGCGGCGCCAGCTCGACGAGATCCGGCCGCACGCGGCGCGCACGCCAGCGTGTCACAGCACCACTGTTGACCGCCAGCGCCTGACGAGCCGATGCCCAGAGCGGGAGGTCCGCCGCCGCATTGCCGACGTAGTCGAAGGTGCTGGCGAAGGAGCGAATGTGCTGAAGCTTGCGGTGGCCGGTGAGGTTGATCGTCTCGCTGCCATGGACCGCGTCGGCCTCGATGCGCGCGCCGACCGTCCGCGCGACGGCGATGTTGGCGCCCGTGACCAGGATGATCTGTTGGCCACCGGCTCGGCGCTCCTCGATCAACTGGAGGACTCGCTCGTCGAGCGGGAGGCCCTCGAGCGCCGGCACCGCGTGCTGCGCCACCGCTGCCTTGAACGCGGCGCGGCCCCGAAGGAGCCGCGGGAGGATGCGGAGGAGCGCGAGAGGACGGTGGGAGGCGACGTGAAGGACGCCCTCCCAGAGCGTGTCGGTCCTGACAAGCGTGCCGTCGAGATCGACCACCAGAGGTGGCATCGCCGCCATGGAGGTTGCCTCGGCGGCCAACGGGGGGATCACTGTCTCTGACAGGGGGTTGCTCCTCTCGCCCATGGCTCGACCTGCGGGTGTCCGCGCGGGAGCCGCTAGCGCCGGCGCACGGCCGTTTGTGCGCGAAGTTGGCCCAGAATATCGGCCAGGCGCCCCCGCGCCTGTGTCACGCTGGCGGCTCGAATCGTCACGGTGATGCCCCCCGGCCCCCCAAATCCCGCGACCCCGAGCCTGCAAGGCTCGAGCCCCCTAGCTCCCCGCTACCAGGGCCGGATCCATGTGCCTCCGCATCTACTGCCTGAGGAGGCTTAGTGCGACGTCGCCAACGATCTGAAGGCTCTGCGCCGACACCTTGTCGAACGTGTCGTTCGGCGTGTGGTGCGGTGGAAAGTCGTAGTCGATGACGTCGATGCAGTGAATGCCGGCGTCG
>DASPTK010000010.1:0-2181 GCA_035623475.1 Gemmatimonadaceae bacterium
AGCGCGGAATTGATCGCTTCGTCGCCGAGGTCGAGGCCAGCAACACGGCGATGCGCCGCGTCTTTGAACGCGCCGGCTTCAGCGTTCGCCGTGCGGGACTCGGCGACCTTCTTGTGTCGCTGGACATCCCTCCGACCGCGATGGCGCTGGCGCGAGTCGAGGAGGACGAGCGGCGTGGGTGGACTGGATCGCTGCGCTCGATCCTCGCGCCGGCCCCGGCGGCTGCCGCCGCGTAACCCTGTAGCGCGGGCTGACAAGGCCGCCCGCCGTTTGTGCGGTCGGCGAGCGACCGCCGCACCGACCTAGGAGCCGCCCCCGCAACGGTTTGGGGCAAAGTCAGGCGGTCGCCAGGATGTGCGAACGCGCCGACCGCCCGACGGCCCGCGCCGGATTCGGCTCGACCGGATCGGTCGTCAGGCGAGTCCGCCTCGCGATGGAGAGTGCCGCTCCGTCGCCGCAACGCCAGTATCAACTCGACTGCCGCTCATCGCGCGAACCAGCCACGGTTCTCATTTCGAGAAACGCTTCGAAGACTCCAGCCTCGGACAGAAGCAGCGACGCGGCACCGTCAACCGTGCACACCCGCGCGAGCACGAAGGCAGGTGTCGCCACGCTCTTCACGAGCGACGCGCTATTCGCCAATTCCGAAACTCAGCTCGTTGTTCGCAGAGGGTTCCCCTGTGAGACGCCCCAGCGCCGCTCATCGAAGTGCGATCAGACGTCGGGAACGTGCGGTGGTGGATCCCTTGTGAGACGCCCTCCGACGTCGGCCTCGGTCTCGACGCCCGACTGTCGCAGTTATCGATGGGCCACTGCGACGCGAACGTGCTATCCGCGCGCATCCCGAGACTGAGGCCGCCGTCGGCGACATGCTCGTCGGATGACCAGAGCAGGGCTGCGGCCCAAGCCGGCCGTGCGGCTTCCGTGACTGCTCGATGCGTCTACACCGTGCTCGAATCGTCGAGACGCGGCACAATCGTCTCCCCCTTTCATCTGCGTCCGCATCCGGTCTGGCCAGCGAGAGGAAGCGTCTGACCCACCGGCCGTGCCGCCGCGGACGGTCCTCGTCGCCGGGTCGGGTGAAGACGATCGCCCGCTCCCGGGCGGAACGACCGCGCGAGCCCGGTGCCGACTTGAAGCCGATTTGTGGAGCGGATCTTCGTGGGATAGACGGGTGTGGCGGCGGCGTCGGCCCCGGTCGCTGCGCATCGACCGGAGCCGCTGACCGGCGCCGTGGTAGCTGTAGAGCGCTGTCGAGGGGCGCGGCCGGATACGGTCGTCGTGTGACCGCATCCGATGCGAACGTCGTGGCGCTCGCGGACGGCTCCATGGCGGCGATCCGCCCGATCGCCGTGGGTGACGGGCCGGTGATCGCGGCGACGTTCGAGGCGCTCAGTCCGGAGTCGCGCTACCGGCGGTTTCTGCAGCCGATGTCGCAATTGAACGAGCGCACGCTGTCGTTCCTGCTGGATGTCGACCACCATGACCGCGAGGCGCTCGTCGCCGAGGATGTGGCGACTGGGAAGCCGCTCGCCGTCGCTCGTTTCGGCCGGTCGCGCAACGATCCAGCGGCCGCCGAGCTCGCGGTCGCCGTCGTCGACCACGCGCAGGGCAACGGGTTGGGCAGCGCGATCACGCATCGGCTGGTCGACCGCGCGCGCGAAGAGGGCATCAAGCGCTTTACCGCGCTCATCCTCACGGACAATCGGGCCAGCCTGGCGCTCATTCACGAGCTCGGGATGCCGACGGCGATCCCGCAAGGCTCCGGGACGGTGGAGGTCAGTGTCGACCTTCCGCCCGCTGAGGGAATCGGCGGCGGCGTGCGTAACTGGTTGCGATCGGCGGCGTCCGACAAGGTCGAGTTCACCTCCGCCGCCCCCCGGGCGAACAAGTGAGTCGCAGGCGAGGCCCCGGGCCGCCCACGTTGCGATCGGGCGTCGGTGACGCGAGGCACTCGCTGGTGGCTGTGCCCCGCAAGTGACCGGAGATCACTTCACCAATCCCGCTGCGCCCGATGCGGACACGGCGCGGGCACTCGGCCTCCGGCAACGCTATCGGAGCGAGAGAAGCAGGCATCTGACCTGACAGAGGGGGTCACGAAGTTAGCCCCAGCTCTGGATACCCGCGCGCGGACAAAGGCGGGTCTACCGCCGCTGACGGCGCGGGTCTCGAAAATCGCCA
>DASPTK010000011.1:0-2349 GCA_035623475.1 Gemmatimonadaceae bacterium
GTGGTGAGCTTGGGGCTGCTGTCGACGAAGATCGCGACGTTCAAGGACGAGGAGGTGACGATCCCCAATGCCGTTCTGGTGGCTGCCACGACCAAGAACTTCTCGCGCTCTCCGACGCAGCATGGTGTGCTCCTGCACACCTCCGTCACCATCGGCTACAACACTCCTTGGCGACAGGTCCACGAGCTTCTGCGGCGCGCCGCACTACGTACGCCCGGTTTGAGCCAGGAGCCGACCCCCTTCGTGCTCCAGCGGACGATGTCGGACTTCTACATCGAGTACGAGATCAACGCCTACCTCGAGCGCCCGTCGGCTCGCCTCGACACCCTCAACGCGCTCCACGCCAACATCCAGGACAGCTTCAACGAATTCGGCGTGCAGATCATGTCGCCGCACTACCTCGATCGCGCGAGCCGCCCGATCGTCGTCCCCCCCGATCGGGAGAGCCCGCCCCCTGCGCCCCCCGCCAGCGAGGCGCCGGTGCTCAGTCGGGAGCTGAAGAAGGAGCCGTGAGGCTCGCGCGGCTCCTCTCTCCCGCCTGACGCGCCCCGGCGACCGGATGCGCGAGGTCTCTGTCGTCGGCGGTCTCACGGCCATGGTCGCCGACGCCGAGCGGGCCGACGGCGAGCGCCCGCATCTTCTCTTTCTCCATGGGATGTTCGCCGGGGCGTGGATGTTCGCCCCGATCCAGCGCTGGTTCGCCGATCGCGGCTACAGCAGCCACGCGATCAACCTCCGCGGGCACTACGGAAGCCAGCCGGTCGCCGATTTCGGCCGGGTGTCGGTGTACGACTTCGTGGATGACGCCCTCCACCTGGCGCGCGCGCTTGCCCAGCCGATCGTGATCGGCCACTCGATGGGTGGGCTGTTGGCGCAGAAGCTGGCCGAGGCGGGGGCGGCGCGGGCTGCCATCCTGGTGAGCGCCGCTCCACCGCGAGGGATCGTCGTCACTGGCCCGTCGCTTGTCGTCAGGCAGCTCAAGCACCTTTGGCCGATACTGATGTCTCGGCCGATCGTGCCGACACGCTCCGATGCCGACGCGCTGATCTTCAACTGCGTGCCGCCAGCCGAGCGCGAGGCGTTCTTCGCGCAGCTCGTCCCGGAGAGCGGCCGTGCGGGGCGTGAGTTGTCGCTGAGCGGGGTGCCGGTGGATGAGCGGAAGGTGCGCTGCCCCGTCCTGTCGATCGGCGCCGCCCAAGACCGCTTCGTCCTCCCGTATGTCGCCCGCGCGCTCGCACGAAAGTACGGCGCCGACTACCGCGAGTTCCCCGGCCGCGGCCACTTCATGCTCGGCGAGCCGGGGTGGGAGCAGGTAGCGATAGGAATGGAGGAGTGGATCGCGCGCCACGGCGCGGCGTAGGCGCCTGACGAGTGGGCCGCGCCGCTTGATCTCCCCTAGCGCCCGCGGACGAAGAGCGCGACCGCCAGCTCGGCGACGATCAGGACGACGATCGCGACTTCCAGGATCTCCGAGCGCCGCGCCTGCGCCTCGGCGTTGAGCATCGCGTAGGTCTCGCGGATGATCGCCAGCTTCCGGTCGATCCCCTTCCGCCAATCCTTGCCGCGGAAGATCTCGAGGGCGGCGCTGTAGACGCGCGCGAGGTAGACATCGTCGGTCACCTTGAGCGAGTTCTCCACCCGCTCCACCGGCTCGGTGCTGTCGGCCACCAGCGCCTGCAGCTCGGCGAGCAGCGACGAGTAGCGACGGAAGAGGGCGATCCCCGTCTTGCGCGCGACCTCGGCGCGGTCGTACATGCGCGGGAGCTCGGCATCGAGCTGGGCATCGTAGACGCGGAGCTCGAGCAGCTGCGCGTTGGCGAACTCGAGGATGTACTGGATGTCCGTGTCCTCCGCCGCCGGCTCGACGATCAGCGCGTTGTCCCAGGTGAGGATGGCGAGGTCGTCGTCGTAGTAGGAGAAGCGGTGCGGCAGAAGCTCCTTCCGTGCCGCCGCCGACAGCTCCCGCCGCTCGTTGAGCAGGAGGGGGATGATGTCGTCGTCGGGGAGCGCGCTCGGCGGGACCTTTCCCCCCTGGGGGTCGGCGAGACGGGTGATGCGGAAGACGACGTAGTCCTCGGTCACCGGCGCGATCGCCCGGCGCTCGATCGCCGGAGCGATCCGGTCGACGAGGAGCCGAAGATGCTGCTCGAAGATCGGTGTGAGGTTGACGCTCACGTCGAGTGCGTTGCCGAAGGAGGCGTACTCGCTCCACGGCGTCCCTGGCGGTGCCGCGACGCGGAGGCGGAGCGACACGACGCCGAAGTCGAAGATCCGCGCCGAGCACTCGGCGTCGACCGCGCGCGCGCCGACGGACATGCGTTCGGTGCCGAGGATGACGGTGATCGGCGG
>DASPTK010000012.1:0-10451 GCA_035623475.1 Gemmatimonadaceae bacterium
ACCAACCATGACTGAGGCCGGCAGCACCACCAGCTCACCCGACATCATCGGCAGGTGCGACGCCACGGCGCAGCGAATGGGAAAGATCCCCGATCGCGCGGCGATGTAGGTCGCCTCCGTCGTCATCCCGCCAGGGAGAGAGACAGCGAAGTCCGGCAGGACGAAGGAGTGCACGTCGTCCTCGGGATTGATCAGTGTGAAGTGAATCGTGTCGCCCTGGACGACGGTGAAGGTGCTCGGCGAGAAGGCGTACACCTCCTTTCCAGCCAGCACTCCTCCCGCGGCAAACGCCGGCTTCAAGAAGGGATAGAGCGCCCGCTGTTCCTTCACCAGCAGAGGAACAGTGGTCACGGTCAGCGTGCGCACCTTCGGCACGTAGGTTGCCGTCCGTGCCGGTGCCGCCTGACGAGTACACGCGGTCGACGATGCCGCCACCGCCGCCACAATGAGCAGGTACGCGAGTCTCGCGCCAGCCTGCCCGACGCGTGCTGCCGAGCGGCGGGAGAGAATGCCGTCGATCGACCGACCACCCGCGCCAACGATGAGGAGATAGATGGAGCCGAGAAGCATGCACCAATCGACTCGGGCCTCGTGCGCCATCGCCCACCAGCCCTGTGAGGCGAGCATCGGGAGCTTGGTCGTCGCAATAGCGACGAGCATGTCGATGATGAGCGGAATCGCGGCCAGACGCGTGGCAAGCCCCACGATGAGGAGCGTGCCGCAGACGATCTCCACGACGCCGACGAACGGGGCCATGACCTCCGGCGCCGGGATCCCGATCTTGATGAATCGGCCGACTCCCAGCGCGGCCGGGAAGAGGAATTTCTGGATCCCCTCGGAGAGAAAAACGCTGCCGACGAGGATGCGAACGAGGATCGTCGAGCGAGGCGCGTCGCTCGACAGGAGGCGTTGGAGATCCATGGTGACCGTGGCTTATGGTTGGACGCGTGCGACACCTCACACCCTCGCGTGAGCAGTGCAGGTGTGCCGATTCATCTGACCCGATTGAGTGGGTTCCTATTCCCGGACCGGGCGGAGCGAAGATCAGGATTTCGCAAAGATCGCGCGGCGCTTAGCGAATAAGGCTCGACGCGCTTGGGGCGCTCGCGTCAGGCCCGTTCCTGATACCGGTCGAAGCGATAGGCCAAAGCGGGGCCGCCCTTCTCCTCGTAGGCCAGTCTGGCGATCAGCATCGTGAACGGCTCCGTGTAGCGAGCAATGCGAAGTGGACCGGCATCGAGCGGGTCGAAACCGGCGTCACGTATCAGATGGGCGGCCACGCGCTTCGCCTTCGCGTCATCGCCGCAGTAGACCAGACTGGGCCGCGTCGCACCGGTCGCTCCCTCGAAGACGCCGAAGAGTACCTCGCTGGGCACGGTGCTGAAGGCGGAGACGACTCGCGCCTTGGGAGCTTTCTTCGCTAGCTCCTCGGCGCCTGACCACGTATGCGCAATCACGAGATCCGCATCGTCGGCACTCATCGGCATGGAACAGGTGATCAGGACCTGGCCGGAAAAATCGCCGCCCCTTTTCAGCACGTCATCTACGCGCGTCCAGTGCACGGCCAGTAGCACCGCGTCTGCGTCTCGCACCGCCTCCGCAGGTGTACCCGCGCGGGCATTGCCGCCGACGTCGCGGGCCAACTTCTTGAGCTTCGCCTCGCTGCGCGCGTAGCTGAAAACGACCTCGTGCCCCGCCCGAGCGAAGATCGTTCCCAGCTTTCCGCCCATGAGACCCGAGCCAAGGATACCGACGCGCATCGGCGTGCTACTCAGCGGGGCGGTGGGCGCGCGCGCTAACCGGCGAGCAGGCCTGGAGCGACTGCCGGGAGCGCGACGTCATCACCGATCCACCATCGCCATCTGCTTCTCGTTGTAGCGCGGGCCGGACACGTTTTCAGGGCGCAGCGCGGAATCGAGTGCCGACATCTCGTCGCTGGTGAGCGTGATCGATGCGGCGGCCACGTTCTCCTCGAGATAGTGCCGTCGCTTCGTCCCCGGAATCGGCACGATATCCGTTCCCTTGTGGAGCAGCCACGCGAGGGCGATCTGTCCTGGCGTCGCGCCCTTGCGCGCCGCCAGATCGCGGACCGCAGTCGCCGCTTGCACGTTGGCGTCGAAGTTCTGCCCCTGGTAGCGCGGATCGTTGCGCCGGAAGTCACCCTGCGGATACTCCTCGGCGCGCTTGACGGCTCCGGTGAGAAAGCCGCGGCCGAGGGGCGCAAAGGGCACCAGGCCGATCCCGAGCTCGC
Organism: Gemmatimonadaceae bacterium; assembly: GCA_035623475.1. Lineage (GTDB taxonomy): Bacteria > Gemmatimonadota > Gemmatimonadetes > Gemmatimonadales > Gemmatimonadaceae > DASPTK01. The sequence goes on from DASPTK010000012.1 coordinate 2,252, forward strand.
GGAGGAGCGGGATGATGCGCTCCTCGAGATTGCGCTCCCAAAGCGAGTATTCGCTCTGGAGCGCGGCGATCGGGTGCACGGCGTGCGCGCGCCGGATCGTCTTTTCACCGGCTTCGGAGAGGCCGAGGAAGCGGACCTTCCCCTCGCGGACGAGATCGGCCATGACGCCGACGACCTCTTCGATGGGCACCGCGGGGTCGACGCGATGCTGGTAGAGCAGATCGATCTGGTCCATCTGTAGTCGGCGCAGAGAACCTTCGACTGCCTCGCGAATGTGCGCCGGCCGGCTGTCCACGCCGGAGATTCCACCCGTCGCATCGAATTTGAATCCGAACTTCGTCGCGACGATCACGCGCTCGCGCCGACCCTTCATGGCGCGGGCGAAGAGCTCCTCATTCTTGAAGGGCCCGTAGGCTTCGGCCGTGTCGAAGAAGGTCACGCCGAGCTCGAGCGCCCGGTGAACCGTGGCGATGGATTCCTTTTCATCGCGCTCCTCAGTGGTGCCGTAGGACTGGCTCATCCCCATCAGGCCGAGGCCGAGCGCTGAGACGGTCAGCCCGTGGGAGCCCAGGGTGCGGGTGGGGAGCATAGGCGCGTAGGTCGTTGTCGGTGTGTGTCTCTGCGGCCGATGGCGTGCTGCCCTAATGTGGTGCGGCGACCGCGCCGCCGAAACCGGCGCGGCTGGCGGGGGGCTGGGCGTGGCCTGGGCGGCGCTCGGCTCGGCCGAGGGCGAGGAGCGAGCCCCCGGCGCACGAACCGGTATCACTGGCGAGAATATGAATCTCGATTCATATTAGCGCACATGTACAAGCAGGCCTTGCTCGCCGGCGTGGCCCTCTGGGCGATTGCCACGGCGGCCTTCCGATTCGGGCCCTCGGGGCTGGTGCACGCTCCATCGGCGCTGCGGACGATCCCGTCGTATCTGCTCAACGGGATCCTCGCCTTGATCGTGGCCCGTCTCGCCATGCGCTGGATCGGCGTGCCACCGAATCTCCGGCCGGCGGCGGTCAGCCTCTTCATTCTTCCGACGCTGCTGCTCGATGCGTTCACGACGGCATTCTTTCCGAACGTCTTTCCGAACTTGCCGGCGGCGGGTGCGCCGACGTTCGGCGGGCTGATGCTGATCGCGGCGGGGGGAGCCGTCGTCGGCGCGTGGCTGCCCTAGAGCGCCGAACCACCGAGTCGTCAGGCCACCGTCCGATCCCGGACCGCCCGGAGCTCCTCGCCGACGAAGATCTGGCGCCGCCCCCGCGCCAACAGCGAAGTCTCGATCGTCGCACCCGCCTGGAAAACGCAGCGCTGCGCCTCTTTGGCGAGCGAGGCTACGACGCGACGACGATCGAGGACATCGCCGGGGGCGCCCGGGTGCCCACGGGCGGATTCTATCTTCATTTCCGATCGAAGCGGCAGCTCTTGCTGTCCCTGATGAACGACCTGCTCATCGGGCTCAGCCGCCTCGATCTGAGCACCGAGGCCGGCGCGCACCCGAGAGCCATCCTAATCGAGCTGCTGACGCGGGGATTCGAGTCCGATCTTCGCTACCTCGGCGCGTACCGGGCCTGGCAGGAGGCTGTCCTCAGCGACCTAGACCTCGCGCGCAAGCAGCGCGCGATCCACGACTGGACTGCCGCCCGTGCCGCCGCCGTCTTTCGCCGCCTTCAGACGCTCGCAGGGGCGCGCCCCGAAGTCGATGTCGATACCCTCGCCCACGTCATGGACTCCGTGTTCTGGAGCCTCCTCGCGCGTGCGGCAGGCACGCGTGACGTGCAGCTGGCGCGGAGCGTGAACACGACCGCGGAGCTCATCTACCACGCGCTCTTCCTCGATACGCCGGCGACGACGCCGAGCGCCGGCCGCTGAGGCGCGAAGAAAAAGCGCTGAGGGGCACCGCCCCGTCAGCGCTCTCCTTTCCCGTACCCGGAGACCTCCGAGGAGCGGGCGACCGGACTCGAACCGGCGACGTCCAGCTTGGGAAGCTGGCATTCTACCAACTGAATTACGCCCGCGTATCCGCAGCCGGCCTTCCCCAATACTCATCGTGGGGACTCCCCGGCGTTATTCGAAGTTACCAGAGGCTGTAGGGCCCGACAAGCCGCAGGTGATGCTCGCCGGCATGTCGCCGTCCCGCACGCTATCTCCGAACGCGGACGGCGAGCGTCCTTTGTAAAACATTGGCGACGACGGGCGCTGAGATTGCGGTGCGCTGGCACTCCGGCGATCATCGACGTTCGTAGACTGCCCGGATGTACGGTCCAACGCCCACGCCGCTCACACGACCGGAGAGGATCCCATGGCCCGTCGGCTCGTCGCCGCCACTCTCGTCCCCGCCACGCTCGTCATCGCCCTCGCCGGAGCGTCGCTCGGCGCGCACCGCGACTTCGCCTTCACTCTCACGAGCACGGACATGAAGCCCGGCACCCAGATCGCGATGGCTCAGGTCTACAGCGGGATGGGGTGCGGCGGCGGCAATCAGTCCCCCGCCCTCCAATGGTCGGGCGCTCCGCCGGGGACGAAGAGCTTCGCGATCACGATGTACGACCCGGATGCACCGACGGGGAGCGGCTGGTGGCACTGGCTGGTCTACAACATCCCGGCGAACGTAATGAGCCTCCCGACAGGCGCCGGCGATCCGAAGAAGAGCCTCCTGCCCGCGGGCGCGATGCAGGGGAACACCGACTTCGGCGCCCCGGGCTACGGCGGTCCCTGTCCGCCCAAGGGAGACAAGCCGCACCACTACATCACGACCGTCTTCGCGCTGAACGTCGAAAAGATCGACGTGCCGCCGACCGCCACGGCGGCGGTCGTCGGCTTCAACCTGAACGCGCACAAGCTGGGGACGGCCGTACTGACGGCGCTGTACAGCCACTGACGTCAGGCAGGTCCGGCCGAGAGCCAGTCGCGCGCCCTCGGCCAAACGATTCACCGTGTTACGAGGGGAGGTGTGCGATGCCGACGATCACGACGAAGGACGGAACCGAGATCTACTACAAGGACTGGGGGAAGGGACAACCGATCGTCTTCAGCCACGGGTGGCCGCTCTCCGCGGATGCCTTCGAGGATCAGATGTTCTTCCTGGCACACCGCGGCTTCCGCTGCATCGCTCACGACCGACGTGGTCACGGGCGCTCGAGCCAGCCGCTCACCGGGAACGACATGGACACCTACGCCGACGATCTGGCGGCATTGGTCGAGAAGCTCGATCTCAGGAGCGCGATTCATGTCGGACACTCGACGGGTGGGGGCGAGGTCGCGCGCTACCTCGGCAAGTACGGAACGAAGCGAGCAGCGAAGGCCGTCCTGATCGGCGCCATCCCGCCGCACTTGCTCAAGAGCCCCAACAACCCGAATGGCGCCCCGATCGAGGCGTTCGATCAGCTTCGGGCGAGCGTCTTGGCGGACAGGGCGCAGTTCTTCAAGGACTTGAGTATGCCCTTCTACGGCTTCAACCGCCCTGGAGCGAAGATCTCGGAGGGGCTGCGTGAGTCGTTCTGGCTCGCGGGGATGCTGTGCGGGATGCCGGGCGCCTACGACTGCATCAAGGCATTCTCGGAGACCGACCTCACTGAGGACCTCAAGAAGATCGACATTCCGACGCTCATCATGCACGGCGACGACGATCAGATCGTCCCGATCGCGGCGTCGGCGATGCTCTCCTCGAAGCTCGTCAAGGGCGCGATCCTCAAGGTGTACAAGGGGCAGCCGCACGGGATGTGTCAGACGAACAAGGATCAGATCAACGCCGACCTGCTCGCCTTCATCAAGGCGCCAGCGGGAACGTCGACGCGGGAGCCGGTGCCGGTCTGAGATTGCCGGCGTAGGCGACGCGACGGTTGTGACGCCGCGGCGGTCCCTGTCGACCGCCGCGGCGCTTTTTCGTGCGACAGGCCTCCTCCGAGGACTGGTCGCGACGCGGAGGGAACATGCGGCATCTCCGGGGCTGGTTCTGCGCTCTTGGCACCGCCGTTGCGCTCTTCGGCTGCGGGGCGGGTCGGACGGCGGCCCGACGCCGCCGAACACCAAGGTGGCATCGGTCAAGATCCACTCGCACGAGAGGTACCGATTCTCGCGGTCGACCAGGTGTGACGCCCTCCCATTGACATTCGATGTATAGGCCGCCCATTATACATCGACACTCGATAGGACGGGGCGGATGGCCAGCTCGCTCGATCTACTCCAGGGGACGCTCGACCTCCTGGTTCTCAAGCTCCTCTCGTGGGGGCCGGCGCACGGCTACGCCGTGGCGCGCGGCATCGAACAACTCACGTCCGATGTCCTCCAGGTGGGCGAAGGTTCATTGTATCCCGCCCTTCACCGCCTCGAGGAGCGCGGCTGGATCGATTCGGAATGGCGCCAGTCGGCCAACAACCGACGCGCGAAGTTCTATCGTCTCACGCCGCGCGGACGGCAACAGCTTCGAGCGGAAGCCTCCGAGTGGCAACGGTTCGTGATGGCGGTCGGCAGCGTGTTGAGCGCGAGCGCGAGGCCCGCGTGACCCGGGACGACGGCGCCTGGCGGCGCATCCTACGACTCGTTCGCAAGGACCCGCGCGAGGATGTCGACGACGAGCTGCGCTTTCACCTCGACATGCGGCGCACCGATCTAGAGCGCTCCGGTCTCACGCCTGACGAGGCGCGCGCGGCGGCCGAGCGCAAGTTTGGCGACGTGGCCGAGGTGCGCGACGCCTGCGAGGAGATCGACCGCCGCCAGCGGCGTCGGGCCGCGAGGGCGCACGCGTTGTTCGGGATCTCCACCGACTTCGTCGTCGCGCTTCGCGGCCTGCGCGGCAGTCCCGTTTTCACCACGACGGCCGTGCTGTGCGCGGCGCTCGGCATCGGCCTCACGACGGCCATTGCCAGCACCATCAACTCGATCTTGCTGCGCCCCTTGCCGTATGCGGATGCCGATCGCCTGGTGGCCGTCTACAGTGCCAACCCACATTTGGGAATGGACGCCCACTATGTGAACATCTCGTACCCCGACTATCTGTCCTGGCGCGATGAGAATCGCACGCTCTCGCAGCTCGGGATGTGGACGTGGACGTCGGTCACCCTGTCGGGCGCCGGAGAGGCCGAGCGCATCGACGGCGCCGAGATGTCGACGAACATGTTCGAGGTGCTGGGCGTCAAGCCCGCACTCGGCCGAGGCTTCCAGCCTGGAGAGGACAGGAAGGATCGCAACCACGTCGTCGTGCTGAGCGACGCACTCTGGCGCCGTCGCTTCGGTGCCGACCCGCGCATCATCGGCCGCGTGATCACGCTCGAGGGTGAATCGAGCGAAATCGTGGGAGTGATGCCGCCCGGCTTCATGTTCCCGGAGACTGGCGAGCTCTGGGTCCCGCTGTCCGATGACCCGATCCGTGCATCGCGCGGCAATCGATACTTCGCTGGAGCGATTGGGCGGATGCGCGCCGGGGTCACAATCGACCAGGCGACCGGCGACCTCCAGGCGGTGGCGAGCGAGCTCTCTCGGGAATTCCCCAAGGACAACACCGGCTGGACCATCGACGTCCGGACGCTGCGCGAAGACCTCGTGGGAAACCTTCGCGCGCCGCTTCTGCTGTTCATGGTCGCCGTCGCCTTCGTGCTGGCGATCGTGTGCGCGAACGTCGCCAATCTCATGTTGGCTCGAGGCGCGGCCCGCCAGCGTGAGCTCGCGGTGCGCGCGGCGATCGGCGCCGGAGTCGGCCGCCTCGTCAGGCAGGTGCTCGTCGAAAGCGCGGTCCTGGCGATCACGGGCGGCGTCCTGGGTGCGGCGGTGGCGGCAGCGGGGATCAAGCTGTTCGCGCTCGCCTTCCCGGACGGCACGCCGTTCTACATCTCCTTGCGGTTGGACGGGGCGACGCTGGCGTTCGCCGGCGCGCTCGCGCTCCTCACCGGGTTGGTCTTCGGCTGTGCTCCCGCCGTCGCCGCGGCCAGGACCGCGCCGCAGGGTGTGCTCCGAGAAACGTCTGCCGGCGCGGGCGAAGCGCGCCACCGCAGTCGCGCTCGCCGCACGCTCACCGTCGTCGAGATCGCGCTCTCCACCGTTCTGCTCACGATCGCGCTGCTGCTCGTACGCAGCTATCACTCGCTGACCTCCACCGACCTTGGTTTCCAGGGCCGCGGCGTGCTCACGATGCGCGTGTCGCTGCCTGAGAACGTGTATACCGATCGCTCCCGGCGCGCGCAGTTCTTCGCCGACCTCTTGTCGCGCGTGCAGGCGATGCCAGGGGTGCTCGTCGCCGGGTCGGCGCTCGGCACCCCGATGAGCGGCATGGACTTGCAGGACGGCGTCGTGGCAGAAGGCCAACCGCTGCCGGCGCCGAACGAGGAAGTCGTGACACACTCTCAACAAGTCTCGCCCCGCTACTTCGAGGCGTTAGGCATCCCGCTGCTCCGTGGGCGGGTCCTTACCCCCCAGGACCGCGGTTCGGCGGCGGCGGTCGGGGTCGTCAACGACATCTTCGTTGCAAAGGTCTTTTCGGGACAGGATCCGATCGGCAAGAGGGTCAAGCTCGGGCCGGTGGACGACACCACGGCGCCCTGGATCACGATCGTGGGTGTCACGCGCGCGTTCCGGCACTACCGGCTGCCGCAACCCATGGGACCCGCGATCTACCTCCCGATCGCGTTTCACGCTCAGGGGATGCAGACGCTCGCGATCCGCACGTCGCTCGCCGACCCGCTCTCGCTCGTGCCCGCGATCCAACGGGCTGTTCACGACCTCGACCCGAACGTGCCCGTCTACCGTATCGAGACGCTCGACCACACGGTGTCGCGGACGTTGTGGAGGCAGCGGCTGCAAGGGCAGGTGGTGGGCGCGTTCGCGGTCGTCGCGCTCGTGCTGGCCGCGATCGGGTTGTACGGCGTCATCGCCTACAGCGTCGCGCAGCGCACGCGCGAGATCGGCGTCCGTATGGCGCTGGGCGCGCAACGCCGCGACGTGCTCTCGCTGGTACTCGGCGACGGGGCGCGCATGACGGCAATAGGGCTCGCGATTGGGCTGGCAGGTGCCGCCGTGCTCGCACGGTCGATCGCGAGTCTGCTCTACGGTGTGCAACCTCTCGACATGATCGTGTTCGTGGGCTCGGCTATCGTGCTGGCGGCGGTGGCACTGGCAGCGAGCGTGATACCAGCCCGCCGCGCCGCCCGCGTCGATCCTCAAGTGGCAATGAGAACAGTGTAGGGCTGGTCGCTCTCCTCTTCTCTAGCACGGCTCGCCGCTCCGGCCCTATCTTACCGGAGCCATGGCGCAATCCCTCGCCGACCTCCGCGCGGCGCTGGCATCGACCTACACGATCGACCGCGAGCTTGGACGTGGCGGGATGGCCACCGTCTATCTCGCGAACGACCTGCGCCATGACCGGCCGGTCGCACTGAAGGTCTTGCACCCCGATCTGGGCGCGGTGCTGGGCGCTGAGCGCTTCACCCGCGAGATCCGGCTCGCCGCGCGGCTGCAGCATCCGCACATCCTCTCGGTGTACGACTCGGGCCAGACGCCCGACGGGCAGCTCTGGTTCACGATGCCGTACGTCGAGGGCGAGAACCTGCGAGCGCGTCTGGCGCGCGAGCACCAGCTGCCCATCGACCAGGCGGTTCGCATCGCGTCTGATGCCGCGCAGGCGCTGCAGTACGCGCACGAGCACGGCGTCGTGCACCGAGACATCAAGCCCGAGAACCTTCTCCTCACCAAGGACGGCACCGTCCTGGTGGCCGACTTTGGGATCGCGCGCGGGCTGGGGGGCGGTGAGGCGGGAGCAACGCCGGCTCGCCTCACCGAGACGGGGCTGGTCGTGGGCACGCCGGCCTACATGAGCCCCGAGCAAGCGTCCGGCGAACGCGACATCGGCCCGGCGTCCGACGTGTACAGCCTCGCCGCAGTGCTGTACGAGATGCTCGCCGGCGAGCCGCCCTTCACCGGCGCGACGGCGCAGGCCGTAGTGGCCAAAATGTTGAGCGGCGAGGCGCCGCCCGTGCGTCGCGCACGCCCGCAAGTACCGGAGGCCGTCGACGCAGCCATTCGCACGGCACTGTCACCCGTGCCGGCGGATCGATTCGCGTCGGCGGGAGATTTCGCGCGCGCCCTCACCACCGCCGTGACGACGGCACGACCGTCGCCGCGTCGTTCTTCGTCGTCGGCGCCTGCCGCGACACACCGGCGCGTCCCGACCGGCTTCGCTCTCCTGATCGTCGGCGTAATTCTCGGTTCGGGCGCCCTCTTC
>DASPTK010000013.1:0-5586 GCA_035623475.1 Gemmatimonadaceae bacterium
TTCATGGAGGGTGTCATCGAGGGCATCCCCGACGGCGGCAGCTTCGCCAGCACGGGGCAGCTGAGCGCGTCGGGCGAAGTCAGCCGGTACGTCGCGTTCTACACCGCGGCGCGCTGGTAACCGCTCATTGCGCGTGGTACCCACCGTCGATCGGAAGCGTGTGGCCCGTGATCCACCGGGCGTCGTCCGAGCACAGGAAGGCAACAACAGCGGCGACATCCTCCGCGACCGGTAGTCCGGGCATCGGCGTCTGGTTCTCGAGCAAGCGGCGCATCGCCTGCGGATCTGGCGCGCGTCCGATGTGACCGAGCACAAGCTCGGTCATCACCGCGGTCGGCGCGATCGCGTTCACCCGAATGCCGCGCGCGGCGTATTCGATCGCGGCCGCTCGCGTAAGGCCGATCAGCCCGGCCTTCGAGAACGTGTACGGCGTCAGGTTCGGCTTCCCGCCCAGGCCGGTGGATGAGGACGTGTTGACGATCGCCCCACCTCGGCCCTCGAGCATCGCCGCCAGTCCTCGGCGCAGTACGTAGAAGGCTCCATCGGCGTTCACGGCCATCACCCGCCGCCATGTGTCGTCGGTCGTCTCGTGCAGCGGCGTCTGCTCCCCGACCGTCCCGGCGTTGTTGAAGATCGCATCGATCGCGCCGAACGCATCGAGCGCTTGCGCGAATGCCCGGTCGACCGAGGCTGGATCGGAGGTGTCAACCCGGCTGGCGAGGGCATCGGAGAGCCCCGATGCAACTGACTCGGCGCGATCAACATCGATGTCCGCAACGACAACCGATGCGCCCTCGCGGGCAAAGCGCTCGGCGGTCGCCTTGCCGAGGCCGGCGGCACCGCCTGTGACGAACGCCACCTTGCCGACGAACCGCGGCGCGACGGGGGCCTTCTGCAGGCGGGCGTCCGCCGTCGGTGGGTGTGTCGGCTCGGTCATCTCCGCCACTCCTCCTCTCGTATTCGATGTTCGACGTCTACGTGGTCTCGCTCGTAGGCGTCGAGGAGTGCAAGCGCGCGGTCGGCCCACTCGACCTCGAGGGCAGCACGCTCTCGGTCGCCTCCATATGCGAGATCGCGCAGCAGCAGACTCAATTCCTGCTCTGGACCGGACCGGCCGCGGAGGCGGGCTTCGACTCGCTCGTGCTCACGGGAGAGGATCGCCTCGCGGATGCCGTCGATCCGGGTGCATTGCCGTCCGAACCGATCACGATGAGCCTCTACGTGCCGGCGAATTGCGTCGAGCGGTGCCCGATCGGCAAAGATCAGCTGGAGACGCTCAGGGTCGCGATTCGGTCTGTAGATCGGGGTCCCGGCTGCCCAGGTGGCGAGCGCATCAGAGCCGGCGTCGGTGATCGTGTAGATCCGCTTCTCGAGTTTCTCGCCGACGGGTGTCGGTGCCCCCTCGATCAGACCAGCCTCTTCGAGGCGGCGGAGCTCCGGGTAGATCTGACTGTGGGCGGCGCACCAAAAGCTCCCGCGCGCACTGTCGAGATAGAGAGCGAGGTCATAACCGGAGCACGGTGTCGTGCTCAGCTGGCCAAGGATTGCGTACCGAAGCGCCACGGTTGCCCTAGCTTGCAACGCCCTCGAAGGGGAGGGAGGTGGTTCGCGCCGCGTAAATTCGGACTGCGCGCTCTTGGGCGTCGACCTGCGCCGCCATCGTGAACGTTCCGAGACGCTTTCCGTATCTAGTCGTATGTCCGAGCACCACCTCGGTCTGCCCCGTTCGCGTCGACAGTTCCACGTGATGGGCTTGCCCGTCCGGCTGACGCTGATCAAGGTACCCGCGGTACTCTGCCAGGCCGCCGGCGAACTCATGTGCTTCCCCGTCGATCGAATATAGGACACAGAAAGTGAACTCCGGCGCCAGGACTTTCACCACTTCGTCGGGCTCGAAGTCGAGCTTTCGAAGAAAGTCAGTGATAAATGACGCGGTCACTACAAGCTCCTCATGTCCTCGCGACCGAGGTTGCGAGCTCGGCTGCGTCGCGAATTGGATCATGACCGTCGAATGACTTGCTTAGCGTCGCGATCCTGCGGTTCGTCTTCGCCTTGGCCGGCGAGAGCTCCGTGATCTCGAGGACCGGTCCGACCGTGTTCGGACCGAGGTAGCTGAATCGTTGGCCATCGCCGCCGCTCGCGTTTCCCCATTGAACCGGCTCGTATCCCCGCGCGCGGTAGGCGGCGAGCGTTTCGTCGTAATGCGCCGTCCAGATCGCGACGTGGTGCATAGCGCCGGAGACGGCACCGCAGTACAGCGAGGGCGAGTCGTCGTGCTGCTGGATGAGCTCGATCTGCACGGGGCCGGCCTGCCCGTAAGCGACGGAGAGGACCTGTTCATAGGGTTCTCCCTCGAAGAAATACTCGGCGAGTTCGAACTTGCGGAAGACGAAGATCGGAGCGACGCCGATGTGCTCGTACCAGTGCGCGATCGCGTCGTCGATGTCATCGACGACGAACCCGATCTGTTGAAAGCTGACCATCAGGCCACCTCCAATTGCTTGGCGACCCACGTGCGGACCGCTCCTCGGTTGAACTCCCCGAACTCTGTGCGCGGGATCTCATCCACGATGAGCAGTTCCTCGGGGAGCGACTCGGCCGGTATCCCACGGTCCGTGAGGACCTCGCAGAGGGCCGACAACTCGGGCTCGCAGCCCGGGCGGGGCACGACGACTGCCACCGCCCGCTCGCCTAGCCGGGGATCCGGTGCTCCCACCACGATCACCTCCGCGATGTCCGGATGCTCCGACACAAGATCGGATAGCTCGATCACGTCGATCATCAAGCCGCCGCGACGGACGATCTCCTTGATCCGACCCTCCCACCGCAGGTAACCGCCGGGACGCTCGACGAGTAAGTCACCGGTCTTATAGAAACCGTCCGGCGTGAGGCGGGCGGCCGTCAACTCCGGCTGACCAACGTAACCCATGAAGAACGACGGCCCGCGGCAGACATATTCCCCGATCATTCCGGGATCGAGTCGCTCACCGGTATTGGGATCGATGACACGGTTCTCAATCCCGGGGAAGGCGACGCCGTCAAAGCGAAGCCGCAACTCCGGGGGGTCATGTAACGGCGACACCGCATGTCCCATGCACTCGGACAGGCCGTAGCAACGGACGATCGGAACCCCGTACCGGCGCTCGACCTCCTCATACAGGTGGTCCGGGCCGGCACCTGAAAGGATCGTCCGCATCGAGGAGAGGTGATGCTCGTGACCGGGCTCGAGCTCGAGGAGGTCGAACATGTGCGTTCCAACCGTGATGCAGTACGTCCCTCCGTATTCGGCGATGGCCTCGAGCACCGGCGCCGCGCGCCACCGCCCGAGTGGGAGCACGGACGCACCGAGTAGCAGCGGCATGTAGACCTCAAACAACGAGCCACTGGCGTGGCCGTAGGGGCCAAACGCGACGTGAACGTCGCGCTCGGTGAATTCGCAGGCGGTGGCCATCGCTTTGGCCGCCCATACCATTCCGTTCTCGGCCAAGAGGACGCTCTTTGGCACGCCAGTCGTGCCCCCGGTCGAGAGAACCAGGCAGCCGCGCCCGGGATCCCAGGCTCGCTGGTCGATCGCCGGCCCGACGGAGATCGCTTCCTCGAACGGTGCGCCGGTCGTGACCATCTGCCCAGGCCGTGCTTCGTTCACCGCCGCCCACTCCGGCCGCTTGAGTAAGTCCGCATGGAGGATCAGCCGACACGCGCCCACTTGGTCTGCGACGTTCAGCGCGAGGTCCGCTGAGACGCGAGTTGACAGCGGCGCGAGACCCAAGCCCGCGATCGAGCAGGCGACGCTGAGCACGACGCCCTCCGAGCAGTTCGGAAGGACGGCCAGGATGAATCCGCCGGGCTCCGCGTCAGCAAGTGAGCCGGCCAGTCGTCGTGCCGCCTCCCACAGCGCCCCGTAGCTGAGCGGATCAGGGCCAGTGATCGCCACCCGCTGCGGATCTCGCTCAGCCCAATCTCGGACCGCCTCCGCGAGTGTCAAGTCCTCCCAATAACCGAGCTCGCGGAAGCGGACCTGGAGCTGTGGGGGGAGTAGCGGGTGGGTGCTGACCACGATCGGGAGGGAGATTGACATGAACTCAGTTCTATGTCAACCTTGACAGGTACGTCTTGTCACCTCCAATCGAAATCGAGAAAAATGGACCGGTCTGGACTCTTTGGTTAAACCGTCCTCGCATCAATAACGCGTATGACGCGGAACTGCTGGATGCTCTCGAGTTGGGTATCCATGATGCCGAGCGGGACGCCACCAATCGCGTCGCCGTCATCCGCGGCCGTGGCGGGTCGTTCTGCGCGGGCGCCGACATCGGATGGTTGGCGGGCGAAGCCACCTGGTCAGTGCTAGCCGACCGCGTCTCGAGCGTCTTCAGGGGCATCGCGGAGTCGCCTCGGATCACGGTTGCCGCGGTGCATGGGTGGACGGTCGCGGGGGGATTCGAATTGATGCTCGCGTGCGATTTCGCGTTGGCCGCGCAAGACGCCCGGATTGGGGACTTTCACATCCGCAACGGCCTCTTTGGAGGCGCCGGCGTGATCTACCGGTTGCCAAGACTGGTTGGTCCACGTAAGGCGCGCGAGCTGATGCTTTCGGGAGAGGTCCTGAGCGGCGCGGAGGCAAAGGACTGGAATCTCGTCAACGCCGTGGCACCTCTCGACCAGCTGGATCGTCTCGTGAGCGACTTCACCGCGCGGTTCGTCGACAGGAGCGCGGAGATCGTCCGACTCACCAAGCAGGCGCTGATTGACGCTGCGGATGCCGACTTCGAGTCGGCGGCTCAGATCCAGCGCGTCACATCCGACGCGGTCGCGCACACCGCGCAGGCCCGAGCGGGCGTCGCCGCGTTCCTCGAGGGCCACCATGGCTAGGCGAGCGCTCGTCACCGGAGGGGCGGGCGCGATTGGCGGAGCTATCGCGACGCACCTCGCGTACGCCGGGCTCGACGTGGCGGTGTGCGCTCGTTCGCCGGTGGCACCGGCAAGCCTCGCCGGAGTCGGCCGTGCCTTCTGCGGCGATCTGTCTGACCCCTCATCGATCGACGAGATGGCTGACCAGGTCGCCGCCTCCGGACCCGTGGACCTGCTGATTCATTGTGCTGGTTGGGGCGACGTCCAGCCGTTTGCGGAGACGGTTCCCTCGACGTGGGATGCGATTCTGGCCGTCAACCTTCGTGCCGCGATTCATCTGACCCACCGGTTCCTCGGCGACATGAGCGATCGCGGATGGGGCCGAATTGTGTTTGTCGGCTCGGACGCTGGGCGCGTCGGCTCACGCAACGAGGCGGTCTACGCCGCCGCCAAGGGCGGGATCAACGGGTTCTGCAAGTCGATCGCCCACGAGGTGGCGCGGAGAGGGATCACATGCAACGTGGTCAGCCCGGGCCCTACGGAGACGCCCCGTCTCGAGCGCTATCGCGAGTCTCATCCCGAGAAGATTCCGGTTCTGCTTCGCCGGATCCCGGTCGGTCGGGTCGGCCGACCCGAGGAGGTGGCTGCTCTGGTTGCCTTTCTGTGCACCGACCAAGCGGCCTACATCACAGGCCAGGTCATCAGCATCAACGGCGGGCTTCACATGCCGTGACGAAT
>DASPTK010000014.1:0-240797 GCA_035623475.1 Gemmatimonadaceae bacterium
CCCGAAGAGCAACGGTCTGCGGATAGGCGTGTGTCGGCTCCTGTAACGGCCCACGCACGAGATAGGCGACGAGGTCGAGGGCGATGAAGTTAAGCATGATGGTGGTGATGACCTCGAACACGTGGAAACGCGTCCGAAGGACAGCTGCGATCCACGCCCAGGCGCCCCCGCCCATTGCTCCGGCAACAAGAACGAGAGCCAGCGAGAGAGATCCCGGAAGTCCTGTCGTGGCGAGTCCGACCGCCATCCCGCACGCCGCTCCAACGAGCAGCTGTCCGTCCGCGCCGATGTTCCACACTCCGGCACGGAACGCGAGCGCTACAGCAAGCCCCGTGAGTGCCAGCGGCACCATCCGCACCAGGGTGCTCGAGGTCAGGGCGTAGCTGCTGCCGAGTGACCCGTTCCAGAGAGCCCGGAGCGCTCGAGGCGCATCGTAGCCTGCAGCGCCGAGCGCGGCCCCGAGTAGCAGAACGCCAAGGAGTAGCGCGGCGGGCACCACTCCGGCGTGCGCGAGGCGCCTCACGTAGCCCCGAGCATTGCTCGTCCTACCAATTCTCGATTCGCTGGAACCTCGCGGGCTTCGCCAGCGTGCAAGACGACGATGCGATCTGCAAGCGCAAGCACTTCGTCGAGGTCACTGGAGTACAGAACGACGGCCGCCCCGGTGTCTCGTGCCGCGCGGAGATGGGCGTGCACCGCCGCCGTCGCCGCGATATCGAGTCCGCGCGTCGGATTGTCGGCGATGAACGCCTGCGGGTCGCCGTCGAGCTCGCGAGCGACGACCAAGCGCTGCTGATTCCCGCCGGAGAGCGAGTGGGCTGTCTCCCATGCGTCTCGAGCTCGGATCGCGTATCGTCGGAGGAGATCCTCCGAGTGATTCTCCACCCGTCGCCAGTCGATCCGCCCGCGCGCCGCGCCCGCTCCCCGCAAGGCGACGTTCTCGAAGAGAGTGAAGTCGAGCACGAGTGCCTGGCGCTGTCGATCAGCGGGCACCAAGCCGATCCGGGTAGGGAGAGTCAGTGTTCCGGCCGCCGGGGGCAGCCGACCTGCGAGCGCCAGCAGCAGCTCGTGCTGGCCCGAGCCTTCGATCGCCGCGATGCCAAGAATTTCGCCGGAGCGGACCTCGAGCGTGGCGCCACGAATCCGTTGCACTCCCCGATCATCCTCAAGTGTGACGCCGTTGGCGACGATACGTGGGGGCCCGCTCTGCGCCGCGCCCGAGCGTGCCTTCTCGCCATCGACCGGCTCGGCCGTGCCGAGCATGGCCGCGGCGAGCGACTCCTGCGTGCTGTCTGCCGCCGGTCCGCTCCATGTCGTCACCCCGTCGCGGAGAACCGTCACGTCGTCCGCCACCGCGAGCGCCTCGGGCAACCTGTGGGTGATCAGGATGATCGTGCCGCCGTCGTTGGCGAGGCGTTTGAGGGCAGCCAAGAGATCCACGACCTCTGCGGGAGCCAGCACTGCGGTGGGCTCATCGAGAATCAGCACGCGTGCCCCCACGGCGAGCGCCTTCACGATCTCGAGCCGCTGTTGCAAGCCGATGGGGAGTGATCCTGCGCGCGCATCGGGATCCAGCGCGAGACCGGTTTGCGCGCCGATCATCCGAACGCGCTCGCGTGAGACGTCGGCGTGGTACGGGCCACGACGCCCGAGCGCGACGTTCTCCGCTACCGTCATCGCGGGCACGATCGTGAAGTGCTGGTGAACCATGCCGATGCCGGCGGCGATCGCCGCACGAGGGGAGGTCAGCGTCGTCGACTTGCCGTCGAGGAGAGTCGTGCCTCCATCGGGGCGAAGAAGGCCGAACGCGATATTCATGAGCGTCGACTTCCCCGCTCCGTTCGCCCCCAGTAGCGCGTGAACCGTCCCCGGACGCGCGCGAAGAGTCGCATCCGAGAGAGCGACGACGGTTCCGAAACGCTTGACGATGTGCTCGAGCGAGAGGCTGACAGCGGGTCTGCTGGGCGCCTCGATCACAGCCCCGTCGGGATGTGGAGGAACGACCATGGCACGCCAAACTCGTGCGAGACGTGCTCCGCCAGCGCACGGACACCCAGAGTTTCCGTGGCGTAGTGCCCGGCGTAAACGATGGCGATGCCGAGATCATCGCCGTCGACCGCAGTCCAGTGCGGCCCCTCACCGACGATGAGCGTATCCACGCCCAGCGCCACCGCCTCCTGGAGAGTGTCTGCCGCTGCGCCCGCCCCTGTGCACAGCGCCCACCGCTTGGTCACGCGACCGGCTGCGATGGTCGAGTGCCGTACGGTACCCCCCCACCGCTCGGAGAAGGCAGCTGCCCGAGTAACGAGCTCGGTAGTCGGAATGCTTGCTTCACCGCGGAGGCCGACGTCGACCGTCTCGTGACGCGCGAAGCCCGCCGACGGGCGCAATCCCAACTCCTGCGCAAGGAGCACATTGTTGCCAAGCCGCTCGTGGGCGTCGAGCGGGAGGTGTGAGGAGTAGAGGCCGATGTTGTTGGAAAGCAGACCCTCGACACGCCGGCGAAAAACCCCTCGGATTGGCTGCAGGCCACCCCAGAAGAGCCCGTGATGCACAATGAGCAGATTGGCGCCCGCCTCCACGGCCCCGCGAATCGTCTGCTCTCTCACATCCACAGCTGCGGCGACCCGGTTGATGGGAGCATCGGTGTCGACCTGGATGCCGTTGAGCGCCTGCGGATAATCCGGAATCTCGCTCGTTCGGAGGAGCGCATCCATCCGTGCGGCGATTTCCGCGAGCGTGGGCATCGTCAGTTCGTCGCGGCGCTGTCGACGAAGTCGATGCGCGGAGGCTTGATCGAGCCCGACTGGAGGTCAGCGTCGGTGCTTTCCAGCCGCGCGTGAACTGCTGGCGGGATGATCGAGGCAAGCGCTGGATTCAGCACGAGCCTCACAACACCCGACCGCTCTCCGAGACGGATGACATGTGCGCGGAAATTCCCCGCCTTCACCTCACGGGCGACCTCCAAGAACGCCCGCGGCAGGTCGATAACGACGCTTCCGACGATCACGTCCGGCGCCACACCATTTTGGTCGGAGTTGGTTCCGAAAACGTAGACATTCTTGGATTCACGCGCCGCTTGAAAGATGCCGAGCCCCGCGGCGTCGGCGTTCTGGAAGATGAGATCCGCTCCCTGACGAATCTGTGCGAGCGCCTGTTCCTTACCTGCGCTCGCGTCCTCCCAGTTCCCGATGTACGAGGTGAGAACCTTCACGTCGGGATTCACTGATCTCGCACCGGCGGCGAACGCCAGAAAAGAGCTCTTCACGGGAGGGAGCTCCGTTCCACCGATCATTCCCACCACCCCTCGGCGACTGAGAGACGCCGCGAGCACTCCTGCAACGAACGAGGGCTCCTCGAATCCGAAGACGATCGGCGACACGTTCGCACCAGTGCGGTTACCCGATGTGATGACGTACTGCGTGTGCGGAAACGAGGGGCCCACGCGGGAGGCGGGGTCCTGGAACTCGAAGCCGTGACCGAACACGAGATCGTACCCCTGAACGCCATACTGTCGAAAGTTCTCCTCGAAATCGGCGGGTGTCTTCGTTTCGATGTTGCTGATCTGCGCGCCGAGGCTGTCACGAATGCGCTGCAGCCCCTGGTAGGCGCCGGCGTTCCATGAGTGATCAGACACCGGCCCCGGAGTGAGGAGCGCGACCTTGAAATCACTTTGCGGGGAGCGAGCGCTCCCTTGGTCTCCGCTCGGGGGTCCACAGGCGAGTGCTGAACTCAGCAGCGCGGTGTGGATCAGTGTGGAGAAGGCGGTGAGGCGCATGTGCATAGCTGTGCAACGAGTTGACGAGGAACGGGTTGACGGCGTGTGGAAAACGAGGAGCGGCCGACGGCTGTCTGAGCCATCGGCCGCTCCAGCGCCCAGGTCGGCAGCGCAGCGTTGACGAGCGCGTGAGGTCAGCGCACGACAGCGACCTGCGGCGGCGTTCGGCCCGCCTCCTGCGGCGTTGGACCAAGCTCCTGGGCGTCGGAAATCCGAACCGTCCCGTTGATCTTCCCGCCCTCGATCACCGCGATGGCTCTGGTGTTAATGTCGCCTGCGATCGATGAGGTTCCCTGCACCTCGAGTCGCTCGGCGGCAATGATCTTCCCCTGCACCTTGCCGCCGATAACCGCTTCGCGTGTCGTGATGTCCCCGTGCACCTCGCCCTGACGACCGACGAGCACTTGGCGAGCGGCGCGAATATTTCCTTCGACACGCCCCTCGATCTTAATGACTCCATCGGTGTCGATGTCGCCGTCGATCTTCGTGCCAGCGGCGATAATGGAGAGTGAGTTGCTGCCGGACGACGGTGTGAACTCTTCCATCGCCTTCGGGTCCTTACTGAAGATCGCCATGTGCTGGCCCCTTGGTCATGAGCGACGCAGGATCGACGTCGACGCCGTGATGAAGCACTTCGAAGTGTAGATGAGGGGGCAATGCCTGTGTGCTGTCTCCCGTCAGGCCGATCACTGTACCCGCCGCGACATGCTGTCCGCGCTGAACGCGAACGTCAGTGGCATTGGCGTATATGCTCTGATATCCGGAGCGGTGCGCGATCCGGATGACCATCCCCGCGGTCGAGTCGGTGCGCAGCTCGATCACCACGCCGGCTCCCGATGCGTGAATAGGTGTCCGAGGCGGGACGCCAATGTCCATCCCATGGGAACCGGCGCTGCCACCGGACAATGTGTCGACGAGAAGTGTTCCCGCAATGGGGAGAGGCCATTCGCGTGGTGCGAAGGCGAGTGTGTCGGTGGCCGTTGACTCAGCGGCGGCTCGCGCGCCGGCCGTGCCTCCTGCCGACGAAGTCGCGCCAGTGGCAGCCCCTGTTGAGGTGGCTCCCATCATTCGCTGCACTTGCTCGTATCGCCCCTCGAGCTCGTTGAGGGCACGCTGCAAGGTGTCGATGCGGCGGACATCGTTCTGGAGTGATTCCACACGCTGCGAGAGCAGGGGCACCCGAGCAGCCTGCGTGGCGAGAAAGACCCAACTCAGCACTCCAACGAAGAGGACCGCGCCGGCGATCACGCCGCCCCCGCGCAGGAGGCGCACCTGACGCTGCGTAAGCACGATCGTCCGATTCGCCAGCCCACTCTCGCGCTGGACGTGGATGATCATCGCGCCGGCGTGCGGGGTGTAGATGTTGCCGTACCCTCGACCGGCGCTCTGTTCGCTCTGCCCCTCGCTCACATCGACTCTCGATTCGGACCAAGCATGATGTCCAGGAGACGATCGAGGTCGTCTGCAGAGTAAAAAGTGATTTCAATCTGGCCGCGGTCGGCCCCCTTGAGGGTGATCGCGATGTCAGTCTGCAGTCGCGCACGGAGCTGGTCTTCCATCTCTCTGATCTCGCCAACGCGAGGGCCGCCCGCCCGCGCCTTGGGCCTGCTCTGGCGCTTGGCAGGGCGCGCGCCGCGCCGGACCCTCGTCTCGACGTCGCGCACACTGAGCCCCCCTGCGATCACTTGCCTTGCCAGTTCCACCATCTCGCGCTCGCTGGAAAGAGCGAGGAGCGCTCTCCCATGCCCTGCGGAGACTCGTCCGTCTTGAATCATGTGCTGGATAATATCAGGTAAATTCAATAAACGCAATGAGTTAGCTACAGACGATCGATCTTTGCCAACCGCTTCCGCCACCTGATTCTGTGAGATGGCAAAGTCGTCGATAAGTCGACGATAACCCTGGGCGGCCTCGATAGGATTCAGGTCGGCGCGCTGCAGGTTCTCGATGAGCGCGAGGGTGAGAAGCTGCTGATCATCGATCTCGCGGACGAGCGCATTGATCTCGGACCAGCCGAGGTTCGTTGCTGCGCGGAGGCGTCGTTCCCCGGCGATCAGCTCGAAGCCGCCGCGCGCAGAGGGTCGAACGCAAATCGGCTGGAGCAGTCCGGAGAGTCGAAGGCTTGCCTCGAGTTCGGCGAGCTCATCGGCACGAAAATCCTTGCGGGGCTGCAGGGGATTGGGCCGGATCTCCGCGATTCGGATGGCTCGATACGCGGGATGCGGACTAGCCTCATCGACGGGCTCGGCGAGACTCTTCGTGGCGATGAGGGCTTCCAGCCCGCGGCCGAGTCTGCGCGGTTTCTCAGTCGACATCGCTCTGGTGCGAGAGTGGGTGGGCTAGATCAGAATCACGCTCGCGGCCCAAGCCGGCGCGACTATTCGGCATGCGGCAGCTCGGAGTGGACGAGCGCTGGAGAGAGCGAGTCACCGTCGGCAGAATGCCGTTGAATCAGCTCGCGGGCGGCCTTCACATAGGCCTGGGCGCCCAGCGATGCGAGATCGTACAAGATGATCGGCTTGCCGAAGCTGGGGGCCTCGGCCAATCGAACATTCCGGGGAATCACGGTTTCAAAGACCTTGGCGCCAAAGTACTCCCGTGCATCGGCCGCAACCTGACGGGAGAGATTGAGGCGGGCGTCGTACATGGTGAGGAGGACGCCGTCGATGGCGAGATGCTCGTTCAGTCCCCGCTGGATCAGGTGCACCGTGTTGAGGAGCTGCGAGAGGCCCTCGAGCGCGTAGTACTCGCACTGCACAGGGATCAGGATCGCGTCCGCCGCAACCAGCATGTTGACGGTGAGAAGGCCGAGGGATGGCGGGCAATCGATGAGGATGTAGTCGTAGCGATTGCGGACCGAGGCGAGCGCCTCGCGCATGGCGAGCTCGCGACGCGGCCGATCGATGAGCTCGATCTCGGCGCCGGCCAGATCGGGGGTGGCTGGGGCAACGTCGAGATGGGCGAATTGAATTGCCTTGAGGATGATCTGCTCGAAGGGGAGCTCGCCGATCAGAGCGTCGTAGACAGTACGTCGAACCCGCTCCTCACCGAGCCCGATGCCGCTCGTGGCGTTCCCCTGCGGATCGCCGTCAACGAGCAGCGTGCGCTGCTCCGCCACGGCGAGACTTGCGGCGAGGTTAACCGCGGTCGTCGTCTTTCCGACGCCGCCCTTCTGATTTGCGATCGCGAGAACGCAGGCCACGGACCGACCGTCAATTCAAGTTGGCGGCAATATACGGTCGAATCGTGGAATGGCGCGATGAAAGAAACGAAGGCCAGTGCCGCGTTCCCCTCCCTATGCGCCCCGTCCTCGTCTCCGACCCTCAACCGCACTCGGCCGATCCGCTCAGCCGCGCTTCGTTTCACGTGAAACAGAACCACGTCGCAGATCCTCGTTCCACGTGAAACGCCTGGGGGACTGCCTTCACGCTGCAAAATGCAGCAAGAATCTAGAACATTGGTTATCTAAGCTCATTTCGCGCCAGTACTGAGACTCCATTTAGTCATTATCTGCACAGTCATAGCCTCTTCCCCAGGATTGATCGGTGTCGAGACCGAGGCGCCCATTTCCGACGATCGCCTCATCAGAATCGGCTGCGGATAAGACCCGCCGCTAGCGGTTACTTCCAAGAGATCCCCAAGCCGCCCTCCCGCTGCCTTCGCGATCGCCTCCGCGTCGCCTCGTGCCCGGGTAACCGCATCGGCGAATGCTGTTCGCCTCAGCTCGTCCGCATTCGACGCTGAGAACTGCAGTGATCCAACCTCATTCGCGCCCTTCTCCAGGGCAGCGTCGATCACTGGCCCGACCTGGTCAATCTTTCGCACGTCCACGCGAACTGTGTTGGACACCTCATATGCGACGACATGTGGTGTCCGGTCCCCCTTCTCCGGTTGGGTGCCGTAGCGAGGAGAGACGCTGAAGCTCGCCGTCGAGATCAGCTCGTTTGGCACTCCCATGGCGTGAAGTGTGTCGATCACGGCCTTCTGCTTCCTCGCATTTGCGGAAGCAGCTTGGGCAGCTGTGGGCGCCTCGGTCCGCACTCCGAAGTAGATCGCCGCCCGGTCAGGTGTGTACCGCGTCTGCCCCTGTGCGCTGACCACAATCGTGGGTGGACCCTGAGGTGCGACCGGCTGCTGCGCTGTGAGCGGTGTGCTCAGGCTCCAGAGTGCCATGCCAAAAGATGCGTGCGGCCGAAGTGTCTTTTTCATAGAGCTCGTGCGCCTCCAATAAGGTCCCACGACAAACCTCGCCCCGCGCCGTCCAGGTTCCGCGCGAGCCGCTTGCCGCGCTAAATAGTAGCCCTCTGATACTAATATTGGCCCTACCGCGAGCGGTGGCGCCAAGTCAGCCGAGCGTGCACGCCTCGACACTCGAGGACCGCCTCCCGCCGGTTGCCTTGCACAGATGCGCCGGCTCGTTACAGGCTGGCAGCCAGGAAGTCGCTAGGCCGGCTCGCTGGCAGGTCTACGGCGCTTCTCGATCTCGATGACCAGGTTCTGAAGATCAGTTGGCCCCACGCCAGGAACGCGAGACGCTTGCGCCAACGTGAGAGGCCTGATCGCCCCCAGCTTCTGCCTGGCTTCGAAGGAAAGCGACTGCAGCTCGGAATAGGGAAGGTCCGCAGAGAGTGGAAAATCTCCGAGGCGCCGCAGTTTGTCCGCCTGGATCCGCTCCCGCTCGAAATAGCCCGCGTACTTGAGCTCCAGCTCCGTCGTGATCAGCGCTTCGCGCGATAGGGCATGGCTCACTCCCGCTGCGGCGAAGAGATCGCTGAGGGCGACACGCTGGCGCTTGGCGACCTCCGCGATACGGACCGCGTGGGTAAGCGGCGCGCTGCCGGAATCGGCTAGCAAAGGATCTGCGCGCGTGGGGTCGATCGACGTGGCCAGCGCGAGTTCCCGCGCCAAGTCCTCCTCTGCGAGACGCCGCTCAACGATGCGGCGCTCCGTGTCGTCGAGCATGCCGAGCTCGATTGCCCGCGGCGAGAGTCGCCGAAGCGCGTTGTCCTGTCGGACCGTGAGGCGAAACTCCGAGCGCGACGTGAACAGACGGTATGGCTCGTCCACACCACACGTCACGAGGTCGTCGACCAAAACGCCGACATACGAGGTCTCACGCCCGAGTATGAAGGGACGTTGGCCGGCGGCGGTGAGCGCGGCGTTGATTCCGGCGACGATCCCCTGCCCCGCCGCCTCCTCGTAGCCCGTGGTGCCGTTGATCTGGCCAGCGAAGAAGAGCCCCTGCAGCGCCTTCACCTGTAGGCTGGCGTCGAGCTGAGTCGGCGGGAAGTAATCGTACTCGATCGCATAACCTGCACGCGTCATCGCTGCGCGCTCGAGGCCAGGGACGGCGCGCAGGAATTCGAGCTGCACCGGAACCGGGAGCGATGTCGATAGCCCGTTGACGTATAGCTCCGTCGTATCGTGTCCCTCCGGCTCGAGAAAGATCTGGTGCCGCTCGACCTGAGGAAACTTCACGATCTTGTCCTCTATGCTGGGACAGTACCGGGGGCCACGCGAGGAGATCGCTCCGCCGTACATCGCGGATCGGCGGAGATTCGTGCCGATCACGCGCTTCACCTCTGGACTCGTAGCGGTAATCCAGCACGGGAGCTGCGGCGGATGACGAGTCCCCGTCGCTCCCACGCGAGGGGTCACCCAGAAGTGCGACCAGGAGTAGTCGAATTGCTCGATCTCGCTCTCCTGGATCTGCAGCTTCGTATAGTCGACTGTTCGCCCATCGACGCGGGGAGGCGTGCCTGTCTTGAAGCGAGCGCACGTGAGTCCGAGGTTTGCCAACTGTTGGGCCAGGTGTGTAGCGGGCGCGTCTCCCGCCCGCCCGCCGGCGATCTGTGTTTCGGTTCCGATGAAGATCCGGCCGTGGAGAAAAGTGCCGGTCGTGATCACAACCGCATCCGCGTGAAAGCGGCGTCCCTCGAGAGTCTCCACTCCACGCACGCGCCCGGCTTCGGCGTCGAGGAGGAGCCGAGCCACCGTGCCCTGAACCGGAAAGAGACGCTGATGTTGTTCGAGGAGCTGCCGCACGGCGCGGCGGTACAACCCCCGGTCGCATTGGGCGCGTGGCGCCCACACCGCGGGTCCCTTGCTGCGGTTCAGCATCCTGAACTGCAGCGTTGCGAGATCTGTCGCACGCGCCATGATGCCGCCCAGCGCGTCGACCTCGCGCACGACGGTTCCCTTGGCGACGCCGCCGATGGCCGGGTTGCATGACATCTGCCCGATCGTTTCTAGCGCGCTCGTGACCAGCACGACGCGGGCGCCCGCTCGCGCCGCAGCGACGGCCGCCTCGGTGCCGGCATGGCCGGCGCCCACCACGATGACGTCGACCGCCATGTCGAACTGCGTCATGAACGGAAAACTAGCTCGCTGGAGCAGTCGGTGAAGGAGTGTCACCTCGACCTTGCCGCTCGCGACATGCCGGCCTTTCTTCCCTCACCTCACCTCCCCCCATCCACAACACCGGTGTCGACCGATGCCACTCGAGCTGACGCGTGATGGCCCCACGATGCTCATCCGAAAGACGGCGTACGAACGCTCAGGACTGAGCCGCCGGGAGCTCGACCTCGAGCTGAACCTCACGAGCGAGGAGTTCCAAACCGAGGGCGATCTGGTCGCCATCGGCCCGCTCTACGCACCGGATGCGATAGGGTCACTCACCGCACGTTTGGAGGGGCTCGGCCTCGTCTATTTCGACGACTTCTTCGAGATGAGCGGGGGCTGGCCAGCCTGGCTCCGAGTCTACATTCGCGCCTGATGCGCGCGATCGGGGAGCCGGCCAATTTGGGGAGCCGGCCAATTTGGGGAGCCGGCAATTAGGGAGCCGGCAATTAGGGAGCCGGCAACTAGGGAGCCGGCAACTAAGGCCGTCGCGGCGCGTGCGTGGCGGAGACCTCTTCGTGCGCGGGCTCGGTCGTCAGCGGCCCGTGGCGGAGCAGCCCTTCCCACCCGCAGGCATAGCACCAACTGGTGCGGAACCAGGGGAGCAGAAGATTCCAACCGCGCGATCTGACACGCACGGTCGGCGTGTCACAATTGGGGCAGCGATCGCCTCGAGGCAGGACGGCGTAGAAGAAAACCGTCGCGAAGACGATGCGTAGAACGAAGAACGCAACGAAGACGATCGTGAAGAGCCAGGCATCCGACATGGCGTTCCCCTCGACGCTGCACCATACGCTCCGCGTCGGCATCGGGCAAGGCGAATGCAGCGGACGTCCGAGCGCTCGCCTCTAGGACGGGAGCTTGAGCTCTCGCTCGATCGTGCTCCAGAGCTCGACGTACGCTATCGCATTCTCGATGCGCTCGATGACCACGTCCACACCCGCGGAGATGGCTTTGCCATCGAGGCTCCGCGCCATCACGGTGTGCCGCGCACCGTCATGCTCGTAGCTGATTTCGCCTCCTTCCTCATCCGTTCGTATGGCTCGCACGACTTTGGCGAGATGTCCTTGCAAAAGGTACCGCTCGTCGACGCTCTCCCGCCGCGAGCTGGGCACGGCCCACCCGGCGATGACTCCGACCGTCGCGGCTGCACCGGCTGCGGCAGCGATTCCGGCGATCGCGAGAATCGGCGCCGTCCCGAGGTTGGTGTATGTCGCGAGCGGGTAGCCGACGACGCCGAAGAGAGCGGCAGCAACACCCGCCGTCGGGAGGTTCACATACTTGACCCAGGCGCCCCGCCGGTGGTTCTGGTCGATTCCACCGATCATACTCACGACGCCGAGGACCAGACCGACAATGAAGACGGCCAAGAAGAGCGGGCGCACAGGCGGTGGGTTAAGAGTGGTCTGCGAGCGGCGCGGGACGCCTAATGCTGTATCTCGAGATTGTCGCGGAACCAGCCGATCATCGCGGGCCACGCCTGTCGGGTGGCAGTGAGATTGGCGCCGTCCTGCCCGCTCTGATTGCGGAGGAACGCGTGGCCCGCCCCCGCATAGATGATCGGTTTGTACGTTCTCCCCATCGCCGTGAGTGCGGAATCGGCAGGGGGGATGGTGGCGTCGACACGAGCATCGTCACCGCCGTAGAGGCCGAGCACCGGAGCGCGGACCTTGCCGAGGCTGAGCAGGTCGGGCGACACGCCGTAGAACACGACCGCGGCTCCGACCGTGGGCGAGTACGTGGCGTGGGCGAAGGAGACGGCACCTCCCCAACAGAAGCCGACGATTCCGTAGCGAGGCACCGCTGCGGGGAGCGCCATTCCGTAGTTGGCGGCCGCGAGCAGCTCGCGCTGCACATCCTGAGGGTTGAGGGTGCGGATCGCTGCTACCGCTGAATCCGCATTCACGCTATCCGGGCTTCCCGGGATGTGCTTGCTGGTGAGCAGGTCCGGAGCGATGGCGATGAACCCTCCTGCGGCCACCTGGTCGGTGACTGCGCGGACCCAGGTGCTCAGGCCGAAGATCTCGTGCACCACGACGACCACCGGTGCTTTCGTGCTGCGTTGTGGGTAGACGACCCACGCCCGCACGCTGTCGTTCGGGCCCGCGGCAATCATGACCCACTCTCCGTGCCGCGGCGACTTTGCGAGCTTGTCGTGAGCACGGGTGGCATCGGGGGGAAGATACGCATCTTGATACCCGGGCATGACGTGCTCGCTCTCGCTCGGGGCGGCTGCGTGGTCCGCGTGGTCCGATGGGGGCGTTTGATGACAGGCCGTGGAAGCGCTGTACGCGATCGCTAGAGCGACGAGAGCCCGATACTTCGACACTCGCAGCATTCCAGTCATGGGAGCGCTCCGGGAAGATGCGGTCAACGTCTCAACCGAATCGAGCTGCTGCCAAGGTACCGTCAGGCCGGTGTGGCATCAACGCGGGGTGATACAGCGCGAGAGAAAGTCTGCGGCTCGCCACTCCGCGTAGTAGTGAGGTCGCCAGGGCACGGCGCCCGAGACGAAGCCCACATGGCCTCCGCGTTCGACGAACTCGACCTCGAGGGCCGGATTCTTCGCTGCGATCGACCTGACCTCATCGAGCACGGCGACGGGCAGGAAGGGGTCGTCACGTGCGCTGAGGAGCAGTGTCGGTACAGCGATGCGAGGAAGCCACCGGATCGAGCTCGAGCGTGAGTAGTAGTCCTCGGCGTCCTGAAACCCGTGAACCGGACCGGTGATCTCGTCGTCGAAGTCGTAGATCGTGCGAATCCCGGGCACGCGTGTGGCGTCGATGTCGCGCGGGAATCGCCGGCTCTTCTCGAGCGCCTTGCGCTTGAGCGAACGGAGAAAGTACGCCTGGTACACCCGGGAGAACCCGCGCTGCAGGTAGCGGGAGCCGCGGGCGAGGTCGAATGGCACCGAGAGAGCCGCGGCGCCCTTCACCGCTCGCGGCACCGCCTGCTGGCGTTCGCCCAACCACTTGAGGAGGACGTTCCCGCCGAGTGACACCCCTGCGAGGATGAGCGGGCGCCCGGGCTCGGTGCTGGTCAATTGCTCGACGACGAAGGCGAGGTCGGAAGTCTCACCGGAGTGGTAGGAGCGCAGGGCTCGATTCGGCTCGCTGCCGCACGAGCGAAAGACGAGGACGTCGGCAGCCCATCCGCGACCCATCGCCTCCGCGAGAAGCGCTCTCGCATAGTGCGATTGTGGGCCACCCTCGAGGCCGTGGAGCACGAGAAGACGTGGTGCCGCGGCGGCGCCATCGAGGCGCTGGAGGTCGAGAAAATCGCCGTCTGCGGTATCCCAGCGCTCCATCCGAGTGGGTAGCGCGAGGTGGCGCGGAATGAACTTTCTCCAGAGGGTCCGGAGATGTCGTCCGGGGATCCACCAGGCGGGTCGGTACTCGCGGCCGTTGTCGTGCGTCTGCATCGTCCGCGAAATCTACGGCGCGTGAGTCGGCGCTGGCGGGTGCGTGCTACCCCTGTCGACCACCCACGCTGCTCAACCTCGACGAGGTGTCAGTCGCTTCGATGAGCCCCATGGAGGTTCAGGTCTTCGGCGTTCGGAAGAGCGCCGACACACGGAAGGCGCTTCGCTTCTTCGCTGAGCGTCGAATCAAGACGCACTTCGTCGACCTGACCGTGCGCCCGGCCTCACTGGGCGAGCTCCGTCGGTTCGCGCAGAAGTTCGGCGTCGCGGCGCTGGTCGACCGGAGTGCGCGAAGATTCGGCGAACTTGGTCTTCAGTACGCCCGACTGAGCGACGAGCGATGGTTGGAGAAGCTCTCGGAGGAGCCGGGGCTACTCCGGCTTCCGCTGGCGCGTCACCGTCACTCGATCACGATCGGACTGGCGCCGGATGAATGGGCGCGCTGGGTCGATGGCGCGTGAGCGGATGAGCCGGGCTCAGAACTCGCCGACGAACTTGATCTCCGGCTCCAAGTGGAGCCCGAACTTTTCGTCTACGGCGCGCTGAGCGAGGGTGATCAGCTCTCGCACGTCGGACGCGGTGGCATGGCCGAGGTTCACGATGATGTTGGCATGGATGTGTGAGATTTGGGCATCGCCGAGACGTCGCCCCTTGAGCCCGCACTGATCTACGAGGCGTCCTGCGCCTACCCCCTCGATCTTACGGAAAATCGAGCCCGCGCTCGGGTGCCAATCGAGCCAGGGATGACGGGCGCCTCGCCAGCTGAGATTCTCTTGCAGGACTCGATGCAGGATGGCCTGATCACCGCGACGGAGAGCGAAAGTGGCCGCGAGGATGACATCATCGCGATGATGGAAGATGCTGTCGTCGTAGCCGAATTGGACGTAGTCGGGACCTACGGTGCGTCGCTCGCCCTCCTCGTTGAGGATCTCGCAGGAGCGAAAGACCTCGGCGATGAACACCGTGCGCTCGCGGTCCGGCGCCGGCGACAAGAAGTGGAGATTTTGCCAGATCGCCCCGCCGACGGTACTCGGAATACCCACGTAGTGCTCGAGACCGGACCACCCTCGCGCCACCGATTCGAGGATGAGGTCACGCATCACGGCGCCACTCTCCACCCACAACTCGCCACTATCGCTCCACCGCTGATGACGGGCGACGTTCCGGATGACGAGGCCGCGTATGCCGCGATCGCCGATGAGGATGTTCGCGCCGAGGCCCAGCACGAAGTAGGCAACACCGAGCTCGCGTGCATGGAGCACCGCGGCCGCGAGCTCGTCACCGCTCGT
Source organism: Gemmatimonadaceae bacterium (assembly GCA_035623475.1). Classification (GTDB taxonomy): domain Bacteria; phylum Gemmatimonadota; class Gemmatimonadetes; order Gemmatimonadales; family Gemmatimonadaceae; genus DASPTK01. The sequence goes on from DASPTK010000014.1 coordinate 14,888, forward strand.
GGCCGCGTAGAAGAGATCGGCCGGACCGCCGATTCGGAACGTTGTGTACGGCGCGAGCGGCTCGTCGTGCGCCACTCGGTCGGCACCAAGCCGGGCGACGAGCGCGGTCAGCGCGGCGCGATCCGCGGCGGCGACGAGGCTCACTTCTTCTTGGCGCCGTCCTTCTTCGCTACCGGGCGGGCGGCGATCGAGGGCGTCGCGCGGCGAGCGAGCACGCGTTGCACGTCGGACAGGGATCCGCCGGCCGCGCGCAGCGCGACGAGGGCATGGTAGAGCAGATCGGCCACCTCCTCCGTGGCTCGCGGAAGGTCGCCGTCGGCGCAGGCCGCAATCAGCTCAGCGGCTTCCTCGCCGAGCTTCTTGAGCCGGAGATTGCGGTCCTCGAGAAGCTTCGTGGTGTACCCCGGACGATCCTCGCGAGGCGCTTGCTTTCGCGCGCTTCCCTTTCCGTCCTTGGCATCGACCTCCGCCTTCGCCGCCCGGCCGGCGATGGTCGCGTCGAGCGCGGAGAGCGCATCCGCCATCGACTCCGGGCCGACGAAGCAGGACATCGAGCCCGTATGACACGCAGGTCCGTTGGGGACGACGCGAGCGAGCAGAACATCACCGTCGCAGTCGCAGGCGAGGGAGACGACACGTTGCGTGTTGCCACTCGTCGCTCCCTTGTGCCAGAGGCCACGCGTGCGGGAGAAGTAGTGCATCTCACCGGTCTGCAGTGTGCGCTCGACGGCCTGCCGGTCAGCCTGCCCCACCATGAGCACCATTCCGGTGGCCGCGTCCTGGGTCACGACGATGATGAGACCGCCGTTCTTCTCGTAATCCAGGGCCGACAGATCAAGCATCCGCTTCCTCTCTCAAGGCAAGCAGCAGACGTGCTTCGGTAGCGAGCGCGCGGTTGGTGGCGACGGCAGACCCGCCGAAGGCCGTGCGTGCTCCGGCCCAGTTGGTGAACACTCCTCCCGCCTCCTCGATGATCGGCATCAGCGCCGCCGCGTCCCACGGCGAGAGAGTTCCATCCACCATGACTTCTGCCCTACCAGTCGCGACGAGCAGATAGCCGTAGCAGTCACCCCAGGTGCGGCTTACCTCAACACGGGCAGCAAGGCGAAGCCAGCCACGATACTGCCCCTCACTGTGGGGGAAACGCTCGTCGGTCGTCACGGCGGTTGCCCGGTCCAGCTCGGCACATTCCGACACCCGGCAATCTACTCCATTCCACCAGCACCCTGCCCCGGGGGCGGCCGCCAGGTCCTCGCCGAGGGCGGGGAAGCTCGCCGCGCCCGCCAGAATGCTCTCCCCTTCCGCAACAGCGACCAGTGTTCCCCAGAGCGGCACGCCGCGCACGAACGTCTTCGTTCCATCGATCGGGTCGATGAACCAGCGCCTCGTCGCGTTGGGGTTCTGGATTCCGAGTTCTTCGCCGATGATCCCATCGTGGGGGAATCGCGTGCCGATCCAGTTCCGGGCAGCGCGCTCCGCCTCTCGGTCGGCTGCGGTCACCGGCGAGCCGTCGGCCTTCCGCTCCACAGGAAGCCCTGCTCTGAAGTGACGCAGCGCGATCTTGCCGGCGAGTCGCGCGACGTCGGCGGTCGCCTCGAGGAGCGGTGTGCTCGCGGTCATCCCTGAGCGTCGAGGCGATGTGAGTAACCCTTCACTCGGCGAACTCCTCAGCCACAACGCGCGGAACCAGTGCACCGGTGTAGAGGGCGAGTCCGACCACAACACCTGCCACCTGACGGTCCGCGAGATCGCGAAGTTCGTGCATCGCGGCGATCCCACCAGCCGCCAACACCGGATGGACCGAAAGCTCAGCCACGTCTTCCATGAGGAAGAGATCCGTGCCGGCGAGCGATCCGCGGCGCCGCACCGCGGTCACGAGAAGGCCGGCCAGTGGAAGGTCATTGAGCTCATCCACGACATCGAGAATATCGCGCGTGACAGTCCGCGGCGATCCGTGACTCACGATCCGGCGGTCGGCGACGTCTGCGGCCACGATCAATTGCCGCGGAAAGGCTCTGGCGGTATCCGACAACCATCTTGGCTCCTCAAGCACGCCCGGGCTCAGGACGACCCAACGTGCGCCTTCACCGATGATTCGCTGGACGCCTTCTGACGTGCGAACTCCACCTCCGACTTGAAGTGCGGCGGGAGCATTGGCAAGGAGGTCGCGCACGGCGTCCGCGTTGGATCCGCGGCCTGTTGCCGCGTCGAGGTCCGTCAGATGAAGGCGACGAAAGCCATCCTGTACCCAACGGCAGGCCACATCGAACGGGTTGTCGGTGCGCACACAGACATCCGAGTAGGGACCGCCCGCGAACTGAACGCAGGCGCCATCCCTCAGGTCTATCGCGGGAATGACGATCACGTGATCACGCCTCCCTCCTCCCCCTGCGGCCCCCGGGGCCGCGCAGGCGCGACGATCAGCCCGGATCTCCGCTCGCGTCGGCGACCCTCCCGACCTCGCCGAGCTCGAATCGACACCGCGCGCGATCGCCGCGATGGCAGTGATCGCGAACCTCTAGCCCGGTGGTCGACGCGAGGAGGGAGGCGAGTGTGGCGCAGACTTCTGGATGGCGAATCGATGCGGTGTTCAGCGGGCACCCAAAGGCACGAATTGTATGGATCAGCTCCCCCCACTCGACTGCCGCCGGTGTCCCGAGCTCACGCAAGAGCTCGAGCGCTCCCTCTACGCGCTCACGGACCGTGTGCCCAGCGACGATCCGGCCGGCAGCGAGCCGTTGGCCGAGCGTACGCATCAGGGACTCGAGCTCCTCGGCCCTCAGCTTCCGGGAGAGCAGATCGATGAGAGCGGCAAAGGCGGCAGGATAAGTGCGGGAGAAGAGTTCCTCGGCGTCCGCCGTGATGCTGTACATCGTCGGCGGCTTGCCGACGGTGGGGCGCCTGGCGATGCGACGCTCAACGATGTGCTCTCCCTCGAGGTTGGCTAGGTGGGCTCGCACGGCCCCTGGAGTGAGGTTGAGCGCGGTAGCAAGCTCTGCTATGGTCCGTGGCTGTCGACGAAGTAGGTCGACGATCGCAGTCTGAGTTGCGTTCGATACTGGCACGGATCGGTGAGGATTGGAACGCTGCAATATGCTGCGATAGTGTCTAATAGCAATATTATTAGAATATGACATTATTATTGGCTATATATGTGCGCCGCTGTCCACGAGCGTCCACTCGAAAACGGGCACTGAGATGAGCGCACAGACTGAGCTGTCAGGACCCGACCTCGCCGCAGGGATCGCGCTGGCCGAAATCCCTGACGGCGGATCATTGACGGGACACTTCGGTGGCGACGCCGTCCTACTCACCCGTCGCGGCGGAGAGGTCACGGCGATCGGCGCGACGTGCACCCATTACTCTGGGCCTCTGAGCGAGGGTCTGATCGTCGGCACCACGGTACGCTGTCCCTGGCATCACGCCTGCTTCGATGTGCGGACGGGCGAGGCGCTGAGAGCCCCGGCTCTCAACCCCGTTCCCACCTTCCGAGTCGCGGTCGAGAAGGGTCGGGTGACACTCACGGAGAAGCTCGAGCGGGATCCGCTCGCGCGAGCGGAGGCTCGGTCGCCCCGCACGACTCCCGCCCCATCGACCATCGTCATTGTGGGGGCGGGTGCGGCCGGAAGCGCCGCCGCCGAGATGTTGCGACGCGAGGGGTTCGACGGACGAATCACGCTCATCGACCCAGACTCCGCGGCGCCGTACGATCGGCCGAATCTGTCGAAGGACTATCTGGCCGGGAACGCACCCGAGGAGTGGATTCCGCTCCGGCCACCGGGCTTCTACGAGAAGCACGGAATCGAGGTGGTTCGTCGCCGGGTCGCCGCCCTCGAGCCCGCGCGCCGTCAGATCACGCTGGATGACAGGCGCGAGCTTGGGTACGACCGTCTCCTCCTCGCCACGGGCGCCGATCCCATCCGGCTCGACATCCCCGGCGCGAATCGTCCCGAGGTCCACCTGCTTCGCTCGCTCGCCGATAGCGGGAGCATCATTGCGGGAGCTGAGGCGGGTCGCCGTGCTGTCGTTGTCGGGGCGAGCTTCATCGGGCTCGAGGTTGCGGGTGCGCTTCGCGCGCGGGGCCTCGACGTCGATGTGGTGGCGCCAGAAGCGGTGCCGTTCGAGCGCGTGCTCGGTGTGGAGCTCGGGCGCTTCATTCGCGGGCTCCACGAGGAGCACGGTGTCCGCTTCCACCTCGGCGACACCCCGAAAGCGATCGGCGATGGAGGTGTCGCGCTGACGTCAGGCGGCACGCTCGGCGGCGAGCTCGTGGTGTTCGGTGTCGGTGTGCGGCCGAGCATGGCGTTGGCTCAAGGGGCGGGGCTGGCCATCGATCGCGGAGTCCTGGTGAACGAATTCCTCGAGACGAGTGCCCCCGATGTCTTTGCCGCGGGCGATATCGCGCGTTGGCCGGACGCCTACGGTGGCGGGAACATTCGCGTCGAGCATTGGGTCGTTGCTCAGCGGCAAGGGCAGACGGTCGCGCGCAATATGCTCGGGGCGCGCGAGCGGTTCGCCGATGTTCCATTCTTCTGGAGCCAGCACTACGACGTCACGATTGCCTATGTAGGTCACGCCGAGCGCTGGGACAGGATCGACGTCGCGGGGAGCATCGAGGGGAGGGACTGTTCGGTCGCCTATCGATTGGGTGATCGCACGCCAGCAGTGGCGAGCATCTTCCGCGACCGGGTGAGTCTCGAGGTAGAGGCTGCCATCGGTAGGGGCGACTGGCGGGCGGTTCAGCTCGCGACCGCCCGCTAGGCGCTGGAGGAGAGGGTTGGGGGGGGTCGGGGGGTCGGGCTCCAGGAGGTCGAGACCCACAGGCGCAGAAAGGGGAGAGGGAGGATGGCGGGGACGGCAAACGGGCGGCGCGCGGGAACCTTATTTCAAGTTTGAAGTACGACTCTCGTCCACCGCGTCACCCGCCACAAGGAGGAGACCGTCATGAGAGCTCGAACTCCGGTTGCACTCGCCGCGATCACCGTTGCGCTCGGCTGCGGCGGTGGCGGTAGCTCCACGGGAACGACACACACCCTCACGTCGCTCGGCCTGACCTCCTCGTCGCCTAACGCGTACCAGTTTGGGCCCGTGACGACGCTCACCGCGACGGCGAAGGATCAGAATGGCGACGCATTCAACCCGGGCGGCGCCCCGACGTTCAGCGACCCGAGCGGGAAGGTGACGTTTCAGGGCAATAACGTCCAAGTGGTCACTCCGAGCGGAAACTCCAAGGTCACCGCCAGCTGGACGGCACAGGGGACGACCGTCACCTCGGACACGGTGACTCTCAGTTTGGATGTCGCTCCGAGCAATGCCAGCGTGGTCGCCACGTCGGGGTCATCCTTCAACCCGATTACGGTCGACATCAAGTCCGGCGGAACGGTGAGTTGGAGCGGCCTCCAGACCCTGGGGTCAGGCAGTCTGCCGCATAACGTGCGCTTCATCAACGCGACCCCGTTCAACGGCGACGCCAGAAACGGCGCGCCGGGAAGCGAAGACGCGGCAAACGGCACCTTCGGAAGCGCCGGCACCTACGACTACTATTGCGAGAACCACGGATTTGCCGGCCCGCCGGTGAGCGGGATGTCGGGGCACGTGGTTGTGCACTGAGCTCGCTCTCAACAGTCCACGCGCAGGGGTGGGGAGTCCGAGCGATCTCCTTCACCTCTTGCGCGGACCGTGAAGGTACCGTAGACTAGCCGCTCACAATTGAAGTCGTGGCGATTTACGGCGTATTGCGGCCACGGTAAACATTCCGCTAAAAAGCCAACGCTCCCCGCGCGCTTTTGGCGCCGGGGTTTTTCGTTTCCCCCCGGTGTGAATCCGAACGCGGTTAAGGGCACTGGCGGAGGAAGAGAACGCATGACCAGAGCCCTGAGCACACGTGTCACCAGACCTGGCGCCGGAAGACGGAGTGCAGGAGTCAACCCGTCGACCGACGAGCACGCCACGGACGCCGCGGGGCCAGCCGCGGGCACCGTCGGCACGCCTGTCCCGAGGCTCTCCGCCCTCCAGTGCCGCCTCTGCGGCGCTCGATATGCCGCGGCGCCGATCGCCATTTGCGAGCGATGCCTCGGTCCGCTCGAGCCCCTGCCTGACGAGGGCGACCTTCGCCGGCGCGATGGTGTCACGCGCCAGGTGATTACCTCGCGCCCTCCATCGCTCTGGCGCTACGCCGAGTGGCTGCCATTCGACGGCCGGCCACGCCTATCTCCGGACACCGGCTTCACGCCCCTGGTCGACGCTCCGGCACTCGCTCGCCTCCTCGGCGTCGAACGCGCCTGGGTCAAGAACGACACCGTGTCGCACCCGTCGCTCTCGTTCAAGGACCGCGTCGTGGCGACGGGTATCAACGCCGCGCACGCCCTGGGCCTAACGACCGTCGGATGCGCCTCGACGGGAAACCTGGCCAATGCCGTGGCCGCCCACGCGGCACGTGCAGGCCTCGCCGCCTGGGTCTTCATTCCGCACGATCTCGAGCTGGGGAAGGTGGTCGGGGCGGCGATCTACCGTCCACACCTGGTGCGCGTGCAGGGCACGTACGATGACGTGAATCGGCTGTGTGCACAGGTGGCCGACGAGTTCGGGTGGGGGATCCTCAACGTGAACCTGCGCGCCTACTATGGCGAGGGATCGAAGACGATGGCCTTCGAGATCGCCGAACAGCTCGATTGGCGGTCACCGACGGCGGTTGTCGCTCCACTCGCTGGGGGATCGCTCCTCAGCAAGTTGGCGAAGGGCTTCGGGGAATTCCGGTCGGCCGGCCTCATCGATGGACCGCCCCCGAGATTCTATGGGGCGCAGGCAGCCGGGTGCGCACCGATCGTCCGATTGGTCGAGCGCGGCGACGATCGAATCGTGCCGGAGATCCCGAGCACGATCGCGCGCTCCATCGCGATCGGCAATCCCGCCGACGGCCTCTTCGCCGCGCGCACCATTCGCGAAAGCGGCGGCTGGGGAGCAGCGGTGTCCGATGTCGATCTGGTCCGCGGCATCCGCATACTCGCCGAGTGCACCGGAATCTTTGCCGAGACCGCCGGTGGAGCGACCGTCGCGGCGGCGCTGGCGCTGGCCCGGGCGGGGCACTGGCGCGCGAGCGACGAGGTCGTGCTTTGCATCACCGGGCACGGATTGAAGACCGTCGAGGCGGTCGCTGGAACTTTTGATGACGCACCCGTGATCGCGCCGCGCTTGCGCGATGTAGCGGCGTTAGCCGCCAGGGTGGCGCAACGGACGGGAGGTTGACCGCCAAGACGGCGGCGGCCTCGTGTCGCGCCGAGTCGGCCAGTGGCTCTCGCAACCGAACAGGAGATGACAATGGCGATCACGATCACACTGCCGGTGGTGCTGGCGAAGCTCGCGAAGGGAGAGCGAGCCCATTCGGCTTCTGGAGCGACGTTGGGTGAGGCGGTGGCCGATCTGGCTCAGCGCTACCCGGAGCTCGCGCCGCGACTGCGGGATGAGCGGGGTGAGCCGTACCCGTACGTGACGTATTATGTAAACGATGAGGACGCGCGCTTCCATGGCGGCTTCGGCGCCCGCGTGCGTGATGGCGACGAGGTCATCGTGGTGCCGGCGATAGCGGGAGGATGAGGTGAGCGAGACGGTACTCACAGAGCCGGAGATCAACCGCGTGACGGATGATCTACCGAGCCTCTCCAACGAAGAGGTTCTGCGCTACAGTCGGCACCTCATCCTCCCGGATGTGGGGGTCGACGGACAGCGGCGCCTCAAGGCTGCGCGATTGCTCATCGTCGGCGCGGGAGGGCTGGGCTCTCCCCTGGCGCTCTACCTAGCCGCTGCCGGAGTGGGCCACCTCGGTATCGTCGACTTCGACGTCGTGGACCTGACGAACCTGCAGCGCCAGGTGCTGCACGGCACAAAGGACGTGGGTCACCCGAAGCTCGAGTCGGCGCGCGCGCGCATCGCCGACGTGAATCCGCACGTGACGGTGACCACGTACGAGACCGCGCTCACCTCGCGCAATGCGCTCGAGATCATCCGCGATTACGACATTGTGGTGGATGGCACGGACAACTTCCCGACGCGCTATCTCGTCAACGACGCGTGCGTGCTGCTGGGAAAACCTAACGTCTACGGCTCCATTTTCCGTTTCGAAGGGCAGGCGAGTGTGTTCGCGACCGCGGATGGTCCGTGCTATCGGTGTCTCTTCCGCGAGCCGCCGCCACCCGGGCTCGTTCCGAGCTGCGCGGAGGGCGGTGTCTTGGGCGTTCTGCCGGGGTTGGTCGGCACGATTCAGGCGACGGAGGCGCTGAAGCTCGTGCTTGGGGTTGGCGAGCCCCTGATCGGGCGGCTTCTCCTCGTGGACGCGCTGAGCATGGAGTTCCGCACACTCACTCTGCGGAAGGATCCGACCTGCCCGGCGTGCGGCACGCACGAGATAACGGAGCTGATCGACTACGAGGCTTTCTGCGGAGTGCCGGCGACGGGCGGACCGGCGCCGGCTACATCGCTCGACGGAGTGCCGGAGATGTCTCCGCGCGAGCTGGCGCGCCGTCGGGCGGCGGGGGATGACATCCTCCTCCTCGACGTTCGCGAGCCGAACGAGTGGCAGATCGCCCGGATCGCCGGCGCGCAGCTCCTCCCCCTCGGTCAGCTGGAGGAGGCGCTACCATCTCTCGATCGCGCGCGGGAGATCGTCGTCCACTGCAAGAGTGGCAGCCGGAGCGCCCGGGCGGTCCGGCGCCTGCGGGAGGCAGGGTTTCAGCACGTGTGGAACCTGGCGGGCGGAATCTCGAAGTGGAGCGAGGAAGTCGACGCGAGCGTGCCCCGGTACTGACACGGCGAGCCGACGTTTCGCTGGGTGGCACGTTCGCCCGCCCGGTGGCAATCAGTGGCAATCAGTGGCAATCAGTGGCGATCGGTGGCGATCGGTGGTGATGGGCGAGCGCGGTTTCATTCCTCGCGGGTGCCGAAGAGCGCCCGATTCATCGCGTTGCACCGGGTCCCGAGATGGCCGAGGCTCGAGAGGGGCGAGGTAAAGAAACGTCCGCGACGTGACGTGAACGCTTCGGGTAACGTCGTTTCTCGATGCCCCGCGCCACACAACCGCCCCCGTCCTCGGTCCGCCGTGTAGTAAGGATTGTCGCGCTCGTAGTTTCAACTGGCGCGGCGCTCACCTCCATCCTGAGCTTCGCACACGCCTACGGTCTGCTCGGCGAGGCGCCGACGTCGCGCCTGACTGTCGGCGATGTCGAAGTTACCTGGATCGGACTCAACCCTGCGACCGACACCATCACTGCGGTGGGCGACACCGTCCAGCTCGCGGCCACGCTTACTGACCGGCGCGGCACGACGCTCGTTGGCGCGCCGGTCGCCTGGAGCAGCGACGAGCCTGGAATCGCCGAGGTCGATGCTCGTGGGCGAGTGGTCGCGCGTGCGGGGGGAACGGCGATGATCGTCGCGGCTGCGGGCGTGCACATGGCGAGAGCAAACATCGTCGTGATGCCCCGCGCCGTGCGCGTACGACTCGCCGCCGACAGCGGACTGCGCGTGGGGGAGGGCACGACGAGGGCCATCGATGCCCACGGCGTGGACCGGCACGGATACTCGATCGTCGGCCGCCGGGTGAGTTGGCGGGTTGCCGACACGACCATCGCGACGGTCGACTCGATGGGCGGGGTGACAGGGCGATCGGTCGGCCGCACGATGATCACCGCCAGTGTCGATGACGTTGGCGATTCAGCGCCGCTGGAGGTCGTCGCGGTGCCGGCATCCATAGCGCTGGTGACCGGCGCGGTCCTGCGCGCCCCGGCCGGAAGCCGTGTGCCGCAGGCGCTCGTGGTGCGTGTACTGTCCGCCCGCGGCGCGCCAGCCGCAGGGATGGTTGTTCGCTTCGAAGCGCCGCCCGAAATGGGAACCCTCGATCCCGTCGAGGTGAAGAGCGATGCGGGGGGACTGGCGCGCTCGACCTGGGTGCTCGGACCGATGCCGGGCCGTCAGCATCTGACCGTTTCGGCGGTAGGGCTGGACAGCACTCTCACGCTCACCGCGGAAGCAGATCCGGTAGCTGCAAACATGCGCTATGAGCGGCAGGATGGCGCTACCGTCGGTCGGGTCGGCGAGCCGTTGAGCGAGCCGATCAACGTTCGGCTCACCGACTCGCTGGGCCGTTCGCTCGCTGATGTTCCGGTCGCGTGGCTCGCGTTGGACGGTGGGGTCGTGACACCCGATGGCTCGCGCACGGACAGCCTCGGCGAGGCCCACGCGCGCTGGACGCTGGGGCCGCAGCGTGGCACGCAACGGCTTCGCGTGCAGGCGGGGAATGCCAGGCTCGCACCGCCACTCACGGTGACGGCCACGGCGAACGCCGGCAAGGCCGAGCGTCTGGTGGTGATTTCCGGGGACAAGCAGACGGGGCGGGTGGATGCCGTGCTCGACGCATCCATTCGTCTACGCGCGGTCGACGCGTCCGGCAACCCGGTGTCGGGAGCACGGGTGATGGCGACTCCGGAGAGTGGGAGCACGCCGGACACGGCGACGGCTACCGACTCGTCAGGCGTGACCCGCATCCACTGGCGCCTCGGCCGCGCGGCGGGTCCCCAGCACCTCCGGCTACGGGTCGAGGGGATCGCGCACGCGGTTGGGATTTCGGCCGTCGCCCGGCCAGGGCAGGCGACGAACCTCGAGCTCACCGCACCGCCGGCCAGTGGGGTTGTCGGACGCCCCCTGGGGCATCCTATCACCGCGCGGGCGACCGACGCATACGGGAATGCGGTGCCGGATGTGCCGATCCTCTTCGCGCCTCGCTCGGGGCGGGCGGCGCCACGACTTCGGATGACCGATGCCCAGGGGCGCGCCAGCACGCAGTGGACCCTGGGCGCCTCCTCTGGCGAGCAGTCGCTCGCTATCGCGGTCCCGCACACGGATGCCCGCACCGTCCTGACGATCGTCGCCAATTCGTCGCGCGGCTCCTCTCAAAAGAGCAATCGCTGACATCGGTTTCCGCTCGGTGAGCCGGCCGGTTCGCGCGGTTTGCCTTTTGGGGACCATGTGAATACGTTCACGTGGCTCCGCACACCCTGCGGCGCGACTCCCAAGAACACAGATCGGTCCTGGAGGACTCACCCACATGCAGTTCACTGCACGAGCGCTCGTGGCGAGCGCGCTCGTCCTCGGCGCGTGCGCCGGTGGCGAGAAGAAACCGGCCACTGACACCACTGCAGCGGCGGCTCCGGCAGCACCGGCCGCGGCCCCGACCGCAGCGCCCGCCGCTCCCGCGGCCCCAGCCGCTCCCGCGGCCCCAGCCGCTCCCGCGGGCGCGACAGCCGCTGCCGCCCCGGCGACCGGTAAGACGGTCGAAGTGAAGATGCTCGGCGACGAGAAAGGCTATCGCTTCGATCCGAGCACCATCACCATCAAGTCGGGTGATGCTATCAAGTTCATCGACGTGAGTGGCGGTCCGCACAACGTCGGCTTCCCGCCTGACAAGACCCCGCCGGATGTGGCCTCGCAGCTGAGCGCCAACATGCCCGGCGATCACAGCATGGGTCCGCTCGAGGGCCCGCTGCTCATGCAGCCGAACGACAGCTACGTCGTCTCCTTCGGCAAGATCAAGCCGGGCACGTATGAGTTCCACTGCACACCCCACCTCGCTCTGGGAATGAAGGGCACGATCACGGTCCAGTAGCGGGCGGCTCCAGCGGTCCGGCTTCTATATTGGGGGCGAAGGTACCGACCTTCGCCCCCATTTCACATCCGCCGGCGCCCGGCGCCAACCCGAACTTTTCTATGCGTCTCGGCCGAGCCTTGCAGGTGGCCCTCTCCCTGGCGGCGCCGATGACCGCGTGGAGCCAAGCGCCGTCGCGTCCCGACACCACGCACCCTTCGATCGCCGCCCGCACCGCGGGACTCGCGCGCCACGATGGGCTGTTGCCGATCTATTACGATCCGTCGCGGGGCAACCTGATGCTCGAGATCCCGCGTGACTCTACACGTCTCCTTCTCTTCGTCGGCCTGGCGTCCGGGCTCGGGTCGAATCCGGTGGGGTTGGACCGTGGCGCCACGGTCGGAGAGTTCGTGGCGCGGTTCGACCGCAGCGGGGATCGAGTTCTGCTCGGGTTGGAGAACTGGAGCTATCGGAGCTCCGCGCCCGGCAATGCGGCACTCGCGCGGTCGGTGGCCGAGTCCTTCCCGCGCAGCACCGTGCTCTCGCTCCCGATCGTGGCTCAAGAGCAGGGCCGCCTGCTTGTCGATGCATCGGATCTGCTTTATCGCGACTGGGCCGACGTCGCCGGCGCCATGGCCCAGGCCAAGCAAGGGAGCTACGCCCTGGTCCGCGATCGCTCGAGCGTCTTCGCGAGCGCCACCAAGGCCTTCCCACGAAACACCGAGCTCGATGCCGCGGTCACGTTCGCTCTGACGAACGGGCAGCCAGGGGAGATCGCCTCCACGATTCTCCCCGACGGGCGGGCGTTCACGCTCCGGCAGCACCTGTCGTTCGTCGCGCTGCCTGACGACGGGTACCAGCCTCGCACCCTCGACCCGCGGGTGGGCTACTTCGCGGTCACCTTCAACGACTACGCCCAGCCGATCCAGAGCGCTCTCATGCAGCGATGGATCACACGTCATCGCCTGCAACGAGTCAATGCAGACGACCCGAACAGCCCGATCGCCAATCCGATCGTGTACTACATCGATCGTGCAATACCTGAGCCGATACGGACTGCGACCAAGGAGGGAGTGAGCTGGTGGGTGGAGGCCTTCCGCCGTGCCGGGTTGCCGGGCGCGTTCGTCGTCGAGGACCTTCCCGACAGTGTCGACCCAATGGATGCGCGGTACAACGTCGTCATCTGGGAGAACCGAAACGAGCGGGGATGGTCGATCGGCGGATCGTTCGGAGATCCCCGCACCGGCGAGATCCTGAAAGCTCTCGCGAGAATGGACTCGCACCGCGCGCGTACCGACTACAACCTCTACGCGGGCCTCATGGGCGCAGATGCGTCGGCGTCCGACACGGCGTTCGTTCTTGCCCGGGTGAGGCAAGTCAGTGCGCACGAGGTCGGCCACACGCTGGGCCTCGCTCACAACTACATCGCGTCGACATACGAGCGTGGATCGGTGATGGATTACCCGCCCCCGCGCGTGCGACTGGATGCCTCCGGCCGCATCGACATCTCGGCGGCCTACGCCGTGGGGCCGGGAGCGTATGACATCTGGGCGATCCGGTGGGGCTATGGCATCTTCCCGAAGGCGCACGAGATGGACTCGCTCCGCGCGATCGTCGCCGAGGGCCTTCGCAAGGGATACCTCTTTCTCTCCGATGCGGACGCCAGGCCGGAGGACGCGTCCGACCCGCGTACGAACTTATGGGACGACGGTAGCTCGGCCGAGGAATTCTTCTCTCGTCAGATGGCCGTCCGGCGGGTGGCGCTGGCGCACTTCAACGAGCGGAACATCCGGACCGGCGAGCCGGTGGCCCTGCTCCAGGAGCGCTTCGTTCCGGTTTACCTGATGCACCGCTTCGCCATCAGCGCGCTCGCGCGCACGATCGGGGGTCTGGAATACAGCAACGCGATGCGGGGCGATGCTCAGCCGGCGACGCGGGCGATCCCGGGTGCTCAGCAGCGACGGGCGCTCCATCTCCTCCTGGGCGCGCTGCAGCCCGCCGAGCTGGCGGTTCCGGACACGGTCGTGGCATTGCTCGCACCGCGTCCGTACTCCTATGAGCCGTCGCCGGAGCTTTTCGGGAGTCGCACGCGCCCGGCGTTCGACGAGCTCGGGGCCGCCCGGACCCTCGCGCAGATGGTGGTCGACGCGATTCTGCAGCGGGAGCGGGCCGCGCGACTGGTAGCATTCGGGACGCGCGAGAAGGGAGCGTTGGGGCTCTCCGAAACCATCGACTCCGTGGTCGCTCAGACGTGGGACCGGCCAATGCCGAGCGATCCGCACCTGGCTGCACTGCAGCGGGTCGCGCAGCGTGCCCTGGCGGACCGACTGCTCCTCCTCGCTTCCGACCAGGAGGCAAGTCCCGACGTGCGCGCGATGGCGGAGTTCAAGATCTCGCGACTTCGGAGCAGCGCAGCCGCCCGTGCTCAGCGCGCCGGCCCGGACGCGAGTCGCGCGCAGTGGATGGCGATATCCGGCGACTTCGGGCGATGGTTGGAGCGGCGCGAGCTCCCGGCACCAACTCCCGCATTGCGTCCTCCGCCCGGCGATCCGATCGGCGATGCGCAATGACGACCGGCGCGAAGGAGCGACGCGATAGCTGGATGCGTCGCCGGGCGCGGAATGTCTACCGCCGGCCCGTTCTTCTGGTCGCCGTGGGGAGCGGCGCATTCGCGCTCTGGGTGATCGCGCTCGTTCAGATTCCGCGAAGCGTACGGCGGGCCGCCCTGGCCATGGTGCCAACGGCGGCGGAACGACCCGACACGGTCGCGATGGCCCGCCAGCGCGACCGGGCGGTCGCCGAGCTGGCGGCGGGGGAGGGCCGCCTGGCACGCGCGCGCGCAGTCGCCGTCGCGCGCGCGCGCGCCGGTGTTGCGCCTACAGGGGCGTTGACGCGCCGAGAGATGGAGCGTCGCGACTCACTCCAGGCGGCAGCGGCGCAGCTGGAGCGCCTGCGGAGCCGGGCCGCTGCCGCACCGCTGCCGACATCCTACCGCGCGCTCGCAGAGTCGACGGTCCTTCGCGGCGATCCGAACGTCACCGCCCTCGTCGATTCGTTGGCGGCACTCGAGCGCCAGCGTGGCCAAACAGGTGTCACGGGCGGAGTCGATTCAGCGTTCGTCGCCATCACGGCGCGCCTGAACGACGTCGGTGCCGCGATCGAGCAGGCGGCGGTCGCCAAGCGCGAATCGATCGTCGCCGAAGAATCGGCGATCACGCCATCGTCACGGTCGCGTGCTCCGAGCGCTGCGCCGGCTGTCGACACGGCGCAGCTCCTCGCCGCTCGCGACTCTCTCGAGCGGCGTCGCTCGGATGCGGAGGATCGGCTCGCGACGGGGCGCGCGACCATGCGTACGCTCGATGCAAGAGAGGCACAGGCGAGGGACGCGGCTGCGGCGGCATTCGCCCCGGCGCCCGTGCTGCTGGCCGCTGCCGGCGTGCTCGCCGTAGCGACCGCTTTCCTCGCCGCGCTCGGCGTCGAGCTGCGCACGCCGCGGGTGAGCGGCGCTCGTGAGGCGGCATCGGTGGCCGGGGTGCCGGTGCTGCTCACTGTGCAGCGTCGGCGGGCGGGCCCGGAACGCTCACGTCGTGAGGCGGACCTCGAGCTTCCTCACATCATCGATCAGGCGCCGGAGAACTACCGATTCCTCTTCTCGCAGCTGGCGTCGCGCGGGCTCGACCTTCCGCGAGCGGCGCTCGCCGGCGATGACGCCGCCGTGACGGCAATGGTGGCGATCAATCTCGCCGCTGCCGCCGCGCGCGAAGCGCGCACGACCCTGCTCATCGACAGCGACTTCGATACCCACGCTGTCTCGAGCGCGCTCCGGCTGCCGGTAACTCCCGGCGTGGCCGAGGTGGTAGCGGGAGGGGTCCGCTGGCCGGAGACGCTCATCCCAACGATCGTCGGGCGCGGCCGGGCGATGGACATCATGCCGGCCGGCGTCGCGGAACTCCCCGATCTCTCAGAAGTGGCCGATACCTTCGCT
The DNA here is from genome assembly GCA_035623475.1 of Gemmatimonadaceae bacterium. Lineage (GTDB taxonomy): Bacteria > Gemmatimonadota > Gemmatimonadetes > Gemmatimonadales > Gemmatimonadaceae > DASPTK01. The sequence goes on from DASPTK010000014.1 coordinate 30,502, forward strand.
GGGGAGCTCGAGCACATTGCGCGCCGGTACGACACCGTGATCTTGAACGCGCCTGCCGGTCGTCGAACGACCGGCTGGATCGTGGGCGCTCGCGTCGCCCCGGTCATCGTGTGCGTTCACTCCGCTCACACGCCGATCGCGGTGCTGCGAGCACTCGATCTGGCCCTCTCGGCCCGAGACGCCCGTATTCGCGGGCTGGTAGTGTGGGATGCCGAGCCGCCCGATGTCCCGTTGGTGGGGATGGATATGGGACGCTCTGGCGCGACCTCAGATCGGCCCGACGCAGCCCAGCGAGGGACCACCGCGTGACGAGGTACCGAATCGCGACGGACGCCCTCGCCGCCACGCTCAGCGATGGCGCGGTCCTTCTGCACCTCGAGACGAAGCGCTACTACACGCTCAACGAGACCGGGATGCGCGTGTGGGTCCTTCTCGAGCAGGGGAATGGCGTGGACGACATCGTTCGGACGCTCGTGGCCGAGTTCGAGGTGGAGCCCGATGCCGCGCGTCGCGAGGTGGATCGCCTTCTCGAGGACTTGATTCGCGAGCGGCTCGTCGAGCCGGTCTGACAGCCTGACGAGTGCCTGCTCGCCGCCGACTAGTTGACCTTCGGCAGCGGCGGCGGAGCGGGTGGGGCCGGCGCCGGCGTCGGGTGCGGGCCCATCGGCGGCGGTGGCGGGGCCGGCGGGAGCGGTGGTGGTGGCGGCCCAGGCGCCGGTGGCGCGACGGGAGGAGTGGCGGGCGGATCGAGCGCCATGCGCGAGACCGGCTTCGGGATCTGGTAGTACGAGTGGAGGTCGAACCCGATCGGGTTCACTTCGTAGGTCTTGTTGGCGGCGAAGAAGCCGGTATTCGGGAAATACGGGGGCGGATTCGTCTGCCCACACGTGTTGTACGTGTAACGCTTGAGGTATCCGGTGATGCCGGACGTCTGCGATGGGTCGAGCGTCCCCACCGGCCCGCGCGTCCCCTGGATGATCCCGCCGACGAGGTAGAGGCACCCGCGTCCCGCGGACGTCCCCTCACAGGGCTGCGCCTGAGGCACACCCTGGTCGTAGTTCTGAACCCGGAACCCGCCGAGGGCGACGATCGAGGCGGCGACGGTCGTCGATTGTGAGGAGCCGAGGTGGTAGGTCTTCTGGGGCGTGCCATTATCCTGAGCCGGAGAGAGCAGCAGGTTGTCGGCCATCGTCACGTTGGCGCCGCTGAAGAGCCCGAGGTAGTCGAAGCAGAGCGATGGGTCGCTCGACAGAGTGATGTTGTCGGCGATGATGATATCGGAAGGCGAGGCGACCGTCAGGCGGCCGCGCACCTTGCCGCTCACGGCGACCTTTCCCTCGACGTACACGACTCCATTGAAGTCCGGATTCCCCGCCTTCGTGATCGGCCAGAGATAGGCGGCGTCCGCCCGGTTGAGTCCCGATGGCCCGAGCCGTGGATCGGTGGGTACCGGGGAGGGGAGCCACTGCCCCAGGTACGTGTTCGAGGTGAAGTTGCCTGACGTGAGTGCCGGGTCGCCGCCGAGGTAGCAGCGTGCCGTGGCGCGATTCGCCCACATCTGGCTGCGGCGTGCCGACGAGTGCGGGATCGTGTCGAGGCGATAGAAGATGCCGTCGCCGGTGTTCAGGTACCCGCAATTGTGGTCATCGCTGATGAAGCCGTTGTCGTGAATCCACCCGCCGGTCGTCGGGTCACCGGAGAACTGTGTGAACGCGGCCGTCGCATATCGGGCACCGGCCTGGCTGAACGGCGTGGCCTGCCAGACGCGCATGAAGCCCTCGTCGGCGCCCGTCGAGTCGCCGTCGCCATCGAGGTCGACCGCCACGAATTCGATGCGCGTCGTCGCCTCCCCGGTGCCTCCAGAGTTGTCGCCGTCGATCTCCGCATGCCCAGCGGTCGCCAGCGCTTTGAGCTGGGTGAGGAGTGAGCTCGACGGCATCGGGACGACAGGCACACTCTGCCCGTAGCCGCCGTCGAAAATGCCGTTGCCGATCCCGCTGATCGTCTTGGCGGTAGTCAGCCGGCCGTGAAACTCGGCTCCCGACGTCGCGATCGTGACGAAGTCGTTCGAGTGAGCCGGGCCGAATACCTGATCGCCACCGGCGAAATCGAGCCCGCCTTCGCTGTTCGAGTAGTAGGCGTACTTCGCGAAGTTGTCCTGGGTGACGGTGCCGCGGTGATAAACGACGTTGCCGAAGCCGTCCTCCACCTTGGTGATGATCGTGCCGAAAGTGCCGAAGACTCCCGGCGGATTGACGCTCGGACCGGCCCACGAGGTCCTGTAGACGCCGGCCAAGGTCGCACCCGTCGCATCCTTCACGGCGACGTGGTCCTCGAGCATCACCTCGCCGCTGTCGCGGAAGAAGGACGAGTCGCCGGGGTGCGTGTTGATGAAGTTCCGCATCTCCTCGATGCCCCCCTCGGCCGCGAGATAGAGCACCGTCGAGCGCTCCCCGTTCTTCGCGATGAGGTTCGCGTTGAGTGTCGTGCTCGATGCGACGACGACGATCGCGCACACCGCGAGGGTGATGAGGAGGACTGCCATCAGGGCGGCACCGCGCCGGCGGCGAATCGTGCGGGGGCGACGGGCGCAACGGGGCATCGTCATGGCAGAGTGACCGAGTTGGAGCCGACGGGATTGGAGAAGCTTGGCGTGCAATCCTGCGCGGCGATCGCGTACTCGTAGGTCGTGCCGGACGTGACTCCGCGGTCATTGTACGTGTACGGGCTCTGACCGCCGGCGGGCACCGAGGCGTACGGGTCACCCCAGCTCGGGGCGCCCACTTGGCGCCGCCAGATCACGTAGCGCGTCACATCGCGCTCTCCGCCTGTCTCGTCTCCATCGGCGGTCCACGACAGATCCACCGAAATACCGTTGGGGTCGACCGACGCAGTGGGCGCCGCCATCCCAACCGGCGGGCTGCCGCAACCGGTGGCGGCCACGTGACCCATCAGCGGGAGCTGAACGACCAGGCTGAAGGGGCGCTGTCGCTCCGACGTGCCGGTGAGTCCGTTGGTGACGATGAAGGAGATTTGGATCGCGCGGAGCATCGCCGTGAGCGTGTCCTTCGACCCGAACTCACCATAGCTCAGGGGGAGTACGCCGGCAGGAACAGTGTCGAGCGACGAATTTCCAGCCGCGTCACTATGTAGGTAGTAGTACCGGAAGAACGGCGCGGTGGAGTCGGCGAGAATGTTGCGAACGATCGCCTCGGCGGGCTGCCCGTTCACCGCGCGCCAGAGCACGTAGTCATCAGTGCGGGTCGTTTCCGTGTCCGGGGCGAACCAGAAGCTGATGGCCTCGGCAGGGCTCATGACACCGGGCGAGACTTGGTAATCGGCCTTGGGATACGTGAACGGCGCGCCAGGCACCTGAAAGGCACTGGCCATTGGCAGCGCCGAGGTCTCGATGTCGGGCGCGTTCGGGGTGTAGTAGATCGCCGACAGGTCACCCGGCTTGTTCGTCGCGTAGTCGGCGTTGAAAGAGAAGGCATCGCTCGCCGCGTAGATGATGGACGGCTGGCCCGGCGTCACATCGGCGCCGACGGCGCGAAAGTGCTGTCCGAGGAGATCGGCGCCGAAGCGCACGTTCTGCAGCAGCGTCATGTCGGTGGCGCCGCGCTTGAAGGTGCGCGACTGCCCGATGAAGTAGTTCATCGCGCCCGCCATCACGAAACCCATGACGACGATGGCGACGAGGAGCTCGACGAGCGAATACCCACGACGACTGCGCATGGCGGGCGTCAGAATGCCGCGATCGACGTGGTCCGCGAGACAGGCGTCGCGAGCCCGGGCGCGGTGACGGTGACCGTGATGCGTGTCAGGTCGTTCGGCGGGCAGGCTGGGAAGGGCGGGCTGTTGCAGCCGGAGGCCGGCGATGAGTCGCGGGTCACGACCGTCGTACGCGTCCAGCCGAGTTCCGGGTAGACGGTGTTGACCTCGGCGAGGGATGTGAGCGCCGTGTAGCTCGGGAGCGCTCGCGCCTCGGCGATTCGCGTGTCCGCCACGGTGGCCGCGCGCACGCGCACGGTGTCGACGGTCGTCTCGTGGAGGAACGTGATGGTCGTGCTGGCGAGTCCCATGATGATCACGCTCAGAATCACGAGCGCGACCATGATCTCAGTGAGAGAGAAGCCAGGGCGGCGGGCTGCCGAGTGCAAGGATCAGAACCCTCGCACCCACGTCGAGCCGTCGTAGTGCCACCAGTCGGCGCGCCCTGTCGCGCGCTCGACGCGGATGGCACGCACGTCGTACGCGTATCGAGAATCGGTGAGGGCGCGTATCGACGTCAGGTAGATGCCCCCGGCCTCGCTCGCGCTTCCATTACGGAGGAAGGTGACGGCCGGATTCCCGCTCGTTCCCTCGGTCTGCGTGAAGGTGATCGGGACGGAGCCCCAGCTCATCGGAGGGGCAGTGCCCAGCCCATAGCGCACCTGATTGCCGAGGAAGAGCATCCGCGAGCGCTCGGTGCCGACGTCGAGCTTTCCGTTGTTGTTCTGGTCGAAGACGATCCGCAGATCGTTGTTCGTCGTGTCGAAGGTGACGATGAGATTGTACTGCTTCGCCACTGCCTCGCGCTGCGCGGCGATGAGAGCCGTCCCGACCGACAACATGTCGCCGTTGATCTGATAGCGAGCGATGTCCAGCTTCCAGAACGCAATCGCCGTGACCACACCGGCGATCGTGCAGAGCGTGACCATCTCGATCAGGGTCGATCCACGTCGCAGCGTGGATCGTCGTGGAACTCTTTGCAACGGCGGCGTCAACATTCGTAATACCAGCGAGAGACGTCTAGGTGCTCACCCGTTTCCCCGCGAATAGCAGACGGCTCTGCCGCGGGCTAGGTAATTGAGGGGTCGGTTGAAGATTTCGCTATCACGCGTTCACCCGGCAGCGTCACCGCGTCTCGGACCCTGGGGGGCGTGGGTTGGAGAAGACACTAAGAATCGATACAACCGGAAGGTCCGGCAAGAGGCGCGACAAAACGTGCCGGTCTCTCGGTGGTGTGTCGCCTCCTCCGGTTGCGGGGGCGAGGGTCTCCTTCGGGATGTGTATGCCGGGGGGTGTGAGACCGGTCACTCCTCGCCGGGGTTCAGGGCGGCGCGCCGCCGGTCCCCCTTCCCCTTCTTCAGAGGCCGGACCTTCGTGCTCACGCCGGCCATGATGGCGACTCCGCTCACCCGCACCGTCGGTTGATCGGCGGACGGCGGCTCGAGATCGCCGGAGTCGGCCTCGAATCCGGCGAGGATCGGGAGGCCGGAGCTTTCCACGCGCACACCGGGTGGGACGGTGATCTCGACACCGCCCATGATGGCGACGACGTCGATGTCGGTCACTCCGGGCCCGAACTGGGCCTGACGTAGGTCGAGCTCCGCGCCCGCGAAGCACACGAAGACCTTGAGGTGGCGGGGGACCGGCCACCGCCCGCGCCGGACCGCGCCGCCAAAGATCGACCAGACTATGCCGCGAGGCGGAACGTCAGCGGTCGTGGCAACCGCCGGACGCTCGGTGCCTCTGGACATCTCCTCCGGAGCCGCGGCGAGCGCCGGCAGCCCAGCGACGATCGAGTCCAGATCACTCACCGTTTGGACGCGGTAGACGCGCTCGAGCCGTCGCTCGAGGTCGTCCATGCTCAGGTGATCCTGCGCGAAGTGCAGCGTGAGCTCCTTCACGATGCGCTCACGTTGTGCCGACGACGGCAGCGGGGCGGGGGGAGGAGTGGCCCCGGGAACCAGAGGGGAGTGAGAAGAGTCGGGCGACACCGGCACCAGCCGCGATTCGAGGGGAGGGAACCTGTCGGTGGGCATATTAGAGAGAGGGAGAAGTGAAGATCAAGCAAGGCGCGGAATGAGGGGCTGTCGTTGCTTTCGGGGGTCGGAGGTGGGGCGTATCTTCCCGCGCGATGACCGGCTATTCGGACAACGTCGATCACGCTCTGGCGTTCGCGGCCAAGCACCACGATCAGCAGGTACGGAAGGGGACGCGACTGCCGTATCTCACGGCGGCGCCGATGGTGGCGGTGATTCTGGCGCGCTACGGTCGGGATGATGACACCCTCGTCGCGGGCATCCTCCACGACGTCGTCGAGGATTCGCTTCGCGAGGGACAGCCGTCGGAGACACTCCAGAGCCGCGTGGGTGACAAGTTCGGCCGCGACGTCCTCGCGTCGTTGCTCGGGGTGGTCGAGCGCCGGTACGATGATGAGGGGGTCGAGCTCTCTGCCGATGAGCGCCGAGAGGACTTGCTCGAGCGCCTAACGACGGCTGATCCGCGCGGGCTGTGGGTGGTGGCAGCCGAGCAGCTTCACTCCGTGTGCGAGCTCCTGAGCAAGCTCCGGCGCACGCAATTCCCGGAGGCCGTGTGGTCGCGCGGCCAGGCCGCGCGCGGCGAGGCCGTTCGCTGGCACGAACGCCTCGCGGCGAGGCTTCGCACGGTGGGTTTCACCGCGCCTATCATGACCGAGCTCGAGAGTGCAGTGAGCGAGTTGTCGCGAATGGCGGAGGCCGCGGGGGAGCGCTAGCCCCCGGGCGAGGGCCCGACTACGAGGCCGAACGCGCTTCGGACACCGCTCCCTCCGGCGCGTATCGACGGGCGACGTAGTCCTCGACGATATCCAAGAACTCCGCCACGATCTTGTCGCCCCGAAGCGTCACCTGAAGCTCGCCATCGACGTAGACCGGCGCCTTCGGCTCTTCGAAGGTACCGGGGAGGGAAATGCCGATGTTCGCGTGCTTCGACTCGCCCGGCCCGTTCACCACGCACCCCATCACGGCCACTCGCATCTCCTCGACACCCGGGTGAGTCTCACGCCACGTCGGCATGCGCTCGCGCAGGTACGCCTCGATGTCGGCTGCCATCTGCTGGAAGAAGGTCGAGGTCGTACGACCGCATCCGGGGCATGCGGTCACCTGAGGCGCGAAGCTGCGAAGCCCGAGCGACTGAAGGATCTGCTGCGCCACCAGTACTTCCTCGGTGCGATCTCCATTCGGTTGTGGCGTGAGCGAGACTCGAATCGTGTCGCCGATCCCCTCGGCGAGGAGGATCGAGAGTGCTCCGGTGCTCGCGACGATTCCCTTCGTACCAAGCCCGGCTTCGGTGAGGCCGAGATGCAGGGGGAAGTCACAGCGCCGAGCGAGGGCGCGGTAGACGTCGATCAGGTCCTGCACACCGGAGACCTTGGCCGAAATGATGATCCGGTGGTGCTCCAACCCCGTTTCCTCGGCGAGGGAGGCGGAGCGCAGCGCGCTCTCGAGCATCGCCTGGATATAGACAGCGCGCGCGTCATCCGGCTCCGGGCGACGAGCGTTGAGGTCCATCATCGTCGTCAACAGATCCTGGTCGAGGGAGCCCCAATTGACGCCGATTCGGACCGGCTTCCGATGCTCCACAGCGATGCGGATGATCGTGCGGAAATTCTCGTCTCGCCTCTTCCCACCCACGTTGCCGGGATTGATCCGGTATTTGGCGAGAGCCTGCGCGCAGTCGGGATGGCGCTGCAGAAGGAGGTGCCCGTTGTAGTGGAAGTCGCCGATGATCGGGACGGTCACCCCGGCACCGGCGAGACGCCGGACGATCTCGGGCACAGCCCGGGCGGCTTCATCGTTGTTAACCGTGACCCGCACGAGCTGCGAGCCCGCGCGAGCAAGCGCTCCGACCTGGAGCGCCGTGGCGGCCGCGTCCGCTGTGTCCGTGTTCGTCATCGACTGGACGACGATCGGATGGCCGCCGCCGATCGGAACTCCGGCGACCATGGTCGTGACCGTCATGCGGCGTTGAGCGAACGTGTCGGTCATTTGTCCAAGCTAACATTCCGCCGAGTCGCTGGCGTAGTATCTTCCCCCGGAACCCTCTCAGGCCACATCCATGTCCACACCGATAGAGCACCCACCGCGCGCCATCAACACCGGCGATGTGAAGGCGCAGCCGCCACTCTCGCAACGTGTCGGCTCGAAGATCGCGCGCTGGGCTCTGTATCTCGTGCTCTTGTTCATCGTACTCGCCGCGCTCTACACCTTCTTCACCTTGACATACAGCTACTCGAAGGGCGAGCGAGCTGGCTATCTGCAGCGCTTCGCGAAGACCGGGTGGGTGTGTAAGACGTGGGAGGGTGAGATCGCTATGGCCACCCTCCCGGGCACGATTCCTCAGTTCTTCCGCTTCACCGTTCGCAACGACTCGATCGCGAACCTCCTCACCTCGAATATCGGGAAGTTCCTCTCGGTGTCGTACGAGGAGCACCGCGGGATTCCGACGTCATGCTTCGGCGAGACCTCGTACTTCGTGAGAGGAGTGAGCTCCGCGCCGCCGCCGCCGCCCACACCCGCGGCGCCGCAATAACGGCCTATCCGACTGCAGCATCGGTGGTTGCGGCACCTGATGTCGGCGCTCCTCTCGCCTGTCTCCGAGAGAGGTCAAGCCTGACGGCGGTTTGTAACGCAAACGGATGCTATTGCCTCGCCTGGCCGTCTCATCTATATTGGCCGCGGCACCACGTAATGCTCCGAGTCGGCCCGGGCAGATGGTTCGCCCGGGTCAACGTGTTTGGGGAGTCACCCCGGACGCCTCGGAGGTAGGCGTGAGTGCCCGACGCGATGGCATTTGGGCACGCGTCGAGGCGAATTTGTCAGGGTCGGCGCGTTCCGTTCCCTGGACAAAACATCATTCAGGAGTTCGGAAATGCGTGTGACCGGCAAGGTGAAGTGGTTCAACGACGCGAAGGGGTTCGGCTTCATTACCCCCGACAACGGTCAGAAGGACTGCTTCGTGCACTACAGCGCCATCCAGGGCAACGGCTTCAAGACGTTGGCCGAGGGTGAGGCGGTTGAGTTCGACATCGTCGAAGGCCAGAAGGGCCCGGCGGCGGAGAACGTCACCAAGCGCTAAGCGCAATCGAGGCCTTCGGGGCGCTGTGCTCAGACGAGCACGGCGCCCCGTTTGCTTTTCTGGCTACCGCCGAAGCGCCTAACGCTTCTTGGGTGGAGCCGTCAGTGCGAGAAGCGTCTGGCCGTCGACGGTGATATTGCCGTAGCGCACGGCCCAATGAAGGTGCGGACCGGTCACTCGACCGGTGGCGCCCACGCGTCCGATGAGTTGGCCGCGCTTGACCGTGTCGCCAGGGGAGACGAGGACCTTGCTCAGGTGGAGGTAACCCGTCACCAACCCCTCCCCGTGATCGATGTAAACGACATTTCCGCCGAGGAAGAAGTCGTCGACCAGGGCGACAACGCCGCGATTGGAGGCGCGCACAGGCGATCCGGTCAGACCCGCGTAGTCGACGCCCAAGTGCCGGCTCTGCACGGTCCCGTTGAACTCGCGTCCTCGGCCGTAGCCACTGGTGACGCGCCCCGGGCGCGGCGCCACGAAAGCGAGCTGCCAGAGTCGGGGCGTCCCATGGGACTTCACCGCCACCGCCCGCGCGCGCTCACCGTCGCGGGCAATGCGAGCGGCAGTGGCCGAGTCAGGCTCGCGTCCGAATTGCGGGGCGACGTGCAGCTTCTCGACCACGAAGTCACCCCGAGCCACCGGAATCATCACGGTCACCGAATCGAGCGACGTTCCGTGCTCAAAGAGGATCTTCGCGGCCATGGAGTCTTTGGCATCGACGGGGATTCCGGCGAGCGCGTCGACGTCTGCGGAGTCCCGACGCTCGAAATGGAGGGGCTCGCCAGCCAATTCTCCGTGGACGGCGGCCCCCGAGTCCACCGCCCCTGTCCCCGAAACGATGAGTCGGATGACGGCGCCTTGCCGCACCGTGGCAGGCTGCCATCGCACTGTCGGCGGGTCTTGCGCTCGCGCGGCTGCCGCGGGGCGCATCGGTGAGGCGACGGCGCCACCCACCGTGATCGCCACGAGCGCGGCGGGCACTCGGAACAGCACCGCCCTACCTGGGGCGGGTGCGATGCGTCGCCCGTGTCGCCCTGCCAACCATCGTCATCCCTCCTGGAATCGAGCACACGCGCCGCTGAAGAGCAAAGGCGTCATCGCCCATATTCCCCTCGACCGGGGATCGACGTCAAGTGTGCGGCGGGGCGGCGGTCCCGCTCTTGAACTCGCTGAGCCCCACCCCTGGACCGCTGCACCACCAAAATGCAGTTTGCTGGTACAGTCTTCCGAGGAGCTGCCATGCGCCCCACACCAGCAACCCGCCGCCAAGGGACGCGGCGCGCACATCCGATCGTTCCGTCGCGTGACGTGGTAGAGCGCGTGATCCGCGAGTGCTATGAGGGGCCGGCCTGGCAGGGGCCGAATCTCCGAGGGGCGCTCCGAGGAGTGAGGGCGCGCGATGCGAGGCGCCGGCCATTGAGGGGCCGACACACCATCTGGGAGCTCGTGCTACACCTGGCATACGCGCGCCATCGAATCGCCGGTCGTCTCCGCGGCGCGCCAGATCGTCGTTTCCCTCGGCCGCTTCGCACCAACTGGTGGCCGCACACGCCGTCGCGACAGGACGACCGACACTGGCGAGCCGATCTTGCGCTCCTGGCGGAAAGTCAGGCGGAGCTGCTCGCCGCTCTCTCGGCAGCGCCGAAGGGGCGACTCGCCGGCCGACGGCAAGGGAAGGCATGGTCGCTCGCGCAGGAGGCGCTCGGCGTCGCCAACCACGACGCCTACCACACCGGGCAGATCCTTCTCTTGCGAAAGCCGGCGCGCCGCCGCGCGTGACCTAGCGCTTGAGCGCTGCCTGCGCTGCGGCGAGTTGGGCGGCGACGGCGCGTGGGCCGGTGCCCCCGTCGACCTCCCGACGCTCGACCGAAGCGTTCGCCGCAAGGGCGTCGAAGACGCTCGAGTCGAAGCATGAGTGGGCGGACGTGAACGACTTGAGCGGCAACGAGTGAAGCTCGATGCCCGTCTCTTCGCTCTCGCGAACGAGGCGGCCGACGCTCGCGTGCGCGTCTCGGAAAGTGACGCCCTTCGATACGAGGTGATCGGCGAGGTCGGTGGCCATCATCGCGCTCGACAGCGCGCCCCGCATACGGTCCGTCCGGAAGCGGCACTCGGCGATCGCACCAGCCACCGCGGGCAGCACGAGAAGCGCTGTGTCCGAAGCATCGAAGAGAGCGCGCTTGTCGTCTTGGAGGTCTTTGTGATAACCGCTGGGGAGACCCTTCAGGGTGGAGAGGAGCGCCATCAAGTCGCCGAGCAGCCGCCCGCTCGATCCGCGCGCGAGCTCGAGGGCGTCCGGATTGCGCTTCTGCGGCATCATGCTCGATCCGGTGCTGAACCCGTCGCCGAACTGAACGAATCCGAACTCGCTTGTGCCGTAGAGGACGAAATCTTCAGCGAGACGCGACACGTGAACGGCCATGATCGAGAGCGCGTATAGGAGATCGGCGACGAAGTCGCGGTCGCTCACGGCATCGATGCTATTGGCCGACACGTCGGCGAAGCCAAGGGTCCCTTGTAGCAGAACCCGGGATACGGCGTAGGCACTGCCAGCGATCGCGCCGGCGCCGAGCGGCAACGTCGCGGCCGAGCGCGATGCGGCTGCGATGCGGGCGCGGTCGCGCTCGAGCGGCCAGACGTGCGAGAGCATCCAATGCGCCGCCAGCACCGGTTGGGCGCGCTGGAGATGGGTGTACGCGGGAATGAGTGCTCTCTCGGCGAGCAGCGCCTCGGCATGATCCACCAGCACCTTTTGCAAAGCGCGAATGGCGCTGTCGATGGTTGCGCACGCGTCCATCACCCAGAGCCGCGTGGCGGTCGCCACCTGGTCGTTGCGACTGCGGCCCGTGTGAAGTTTCGACGCGAGCTCGCCGATCTCCTCGTGCAGGAGGCGGTCGATGGCCGTATGAACGTCCTCGTCGGAGGACGACGGCTGCTCTCCCGAGCGGAAGCGAACGGCGACGGCGTCGAGCCCTTGTTCCATTCGACGACTCTCCTCGAGCGTCAGGACCCCCGCCTCCCAGAGCGCGACCGCCCATGCCTTCGAGGCGCGAAGGTCGAAGGGCCAGAGTCGGAAGTCGACATCGATCGAGCGGTTGAGGGCATCGAGGGCGGGCGCCGTCTCTCCGGCGAATCGCCCGCCCCACAACTTGTGCGCCGTCTGCCCCACCAGCTTGAGCGGAGTCATGCGATCGCCAGAGTTGGAGGTGAGGCGTCCTCGGACGCCGCGGCGGCCAGCTCCTGATTCTTGAGCGCGCGCACGCGCTGCGAGAGCCCGTAGAGGCGAATGAAGCCGGCCGCATCGCTCTGCTGGTAGACATCATCCTCGCCGAATGTGACGAAGCGCTGATCGTAGAGGGCATTCACGCTGGAGCGACCGACGACGCAGACGGAGCCCTTGAAGAGCTGCAGGGTCACACTCCCGGTCACCGATTGCTGCGTCACCGCCACGAAGGCGTCGGACGCCTCGCGCTCGGTGGTCCACCAGCGGCCCTCGTACACCAGATCGGCGTATCGCGGAGCGAGGAGATCCTTGGCGGCGAGCGTGCGCCGGTCGAGCACGAGCTGTTCGAGCTCACTGTGCGCGGCGTGGAGCAGCGTGCCGCCGGGAGTTTCGTAGATGCCACGCGATTTCATTCCGACCAGCCGATCCTCCACCAGGTCGACGCGGCCAACGCCGTGCCTCCCACCGATGAGGTTGAGCTGCTCGAGAAGGGCGACGGCGTCGAGAGGCTCGCCATTCACCGACTCGGGCGTCCCGCACCGAAATCCGATCGTGACCTGCTCGGGACGATCAGGTGCCTCGGCGGGATTGGTTGTCAGCTGAAAGAGGTCGTCGGGCGGTGGCGTGTTCGGATCTTCGAGCACCCCACCCTCATGAGACAGGTGCCAGATATTCCGGTCGCGGGAGAAGATCTTCGTGTGGGTCGCGGCCACTGGGACTCGGTGGGTTGCGGCATACGCCAGTGCATCTTCCCGGCTCCGTATATCCCACTCTCGCCAGGGCGCGATGACCGGGAGGTCGGGGGCGAAGGCGGCGTAGGTGAGCTCGAAGCGCACCTGGTCGTTCCCCTTGCCGGTGCAGCCATGGGCGAGGGCATCGGCGCCGACCGCCCGCGCGATCTCCACCTGTCGCTGAGCGATGAGTGGACGCGCCATCGCGGTGCCGAGGAGGTATTTCCGTCCATAGACCGCGCCGGCGCGGAGTGTCGGCCAGATGAAATCGGTCACGAAGGTGGATCGGAGATCCTCGACGTAGCACTCGCTGGCCCCGGAGGCAATGGCCTTGGCGCGGACGCCGGCAAGCTCGTCTCCTTGTCCGATGTCGGCGGCCACGCAGACCACCTTGGCGTTGTAGTGCTCGCGCAGCCAGGGGACGATGATCGAGGTATCGAGTCCGCCGGAGTAGGCGAGGGCGATGGTGCGTATCACGGGAGTGGATAGATATGCGAAGGTCGTGCATATGTATGTGATCGCGGCGGCACTGTCAAGGATCGGCGCCGCCCCCGTGCGTCGACGGCCGGGTCGCCGCGGCGACGCTAGCGGGCGAGCGCTCGGAGACGGCGCGTCACTCGCTCCCGGGCGGTGCCGGAGCGGCAGACGATGAGCACGACGTCATCGCCGGCCACGGTACCGAGGACGTCGGGCCACTCCTCGGCGTCGAGGGCGACGGCGATCGGCTGGGCGCCACCCGGCAGCGTGTGCAGCACGACCAGCTCCCCGACCCCGTCGATCTGCGTGTACAGCGGAGGGAGAAGGGTCTCGAGTGGCGGCCGCTCGTCCGGGGAGGGTCCGCCGGCCGCGTAGCGCATCCCGCCCCCGGGGGCGGGGAGGCGGGCCACGCGCATCTCCCGAAGATCGCGCGAGAGTGTGGACTGGGTCACGTCCCACCCGCGCTGACGAAGGAGCTTTCGGAGCTCCTCCTGGCTCTCCACCGGACGGGCGTCGATCAGCTCCCGGATCGTCGCCTGGCGGGTTCGCTTGTTGGCCATGAGGAAGAGCATACCTCCGGCGGGGCCGACGGGCCAGAGAGTGCATTGACAGCCCGCCGCTGCAATTTTATGCATTAGCGGTGCATAAACTCCCTGTCGGCATCCTCGGCGGCACCGGCTACGTCGGTCGTGAGCTGTGCGCGCTCGCCGCGACGCACCCGGCCCTCCGCCTCGTCTTCGCCACCGCGCGCGACGCCGGTGACCACGAGGTGAGCGTGGACAGACGGGCGCTCCCCCTGGTGAGGCCCGATGATGCAGCGTTCGGTGACGCGGCGCTCATCTTCAGCGCGCTCCCGCATGGCGCATCGGCTCCCTGGGTCGAGCGTGCCCGGCGAGCGGGAGCCAAGGTCGTCGATCTCTCCGCCGACTTCCGACCGGGCGCATCGGACGCGCCGCAGGCGTCGGCCACGAGGCACGCCTCCGTGCCATACGGGCTGACGGAGCTGGCCAGACGCGAGGTCGCTCGGGCCGAGCTGGTGGCGAATCCCGGATGCTACGCGACGGCTGTCCTGCTCGGACTCCTGCCGCTCCTCACCCGGAGCCTGGTGCGGTCTGACGGGACGATCTCCGTCGCTGCCGCGAGCGGCGTGACCGGCGCCGGGCATGCACCGCGCGCCGACCTCCTCTTTGGAGAGGTGGCCGAAGACATGCGGCCGTACGCGGTGGACAACACCCACCGACACCTCGCCGAGATGCGAAGCGTCATCGGCGGACTCGGCTGCACTGCGGATCTCATCTTTACCCCTCACCTCCTTCCCGTGGCGCGGGGGATCATCGCCACGATCACCGTCCCGGTGGTGTCCGAGATGGCGACGCCGCTCGCGCTCTGGAAGGAACACTACGCCGGCGAGACGTTCGTCGAGATCTCCGACGAGCCGCCCCGTCTTCGCGACGTCGTTCGCCGCAACGTCGCGCGCATTACGGCGCATCGCGCCGCAGGAGTCCGGCGGCCTACGCTCGTCGTGCTGGCCGCGATCGACAACCTGGTGAAAGGCGCGGCAGGTCAGGCGCTGCAGAACGGAAACCTCCTGCTTGGCCTCGACGAGGCGCTCGGGCTCCCTGCGTGATGCGCGTCATCAAGCTCGGAGGACGCGCGCAGAGGGACCCGACTCTCGTGACCACAATCGCATCGGCGTGGCGTGAGTCGCCTCGTCGGCTCGTGGTCGTTCACGGCGGTGGTGACGAGGTCACATCACTGCAGCGGCGAATGGGAGCCGAGCCCGAATTCCGCGGGGGTCGCCGGATCACGACGCCGCAGGACATCGCACTTCTGCGCATGGTCCTTTCCGGGGCCGTGAACAAGCGCCTCGTCGCCGAGTTGGTCGCGGCGGGCGTTCCCGCTGTGGGCGTCTCCGGGGAAGATGCGGGTCTCATGAGCGCGCGACGTGCGGCCGACGGTGCGCTCGGACGGGTGGGAACACCTTCGGGCGTGGAGCCTCTGCTGATCGCGAGTCTGCTCGCGGGCGGCTTTCTCCCGGTCGTCTCACCGCTCGCGCGCGACGAAGGGGATGAGCGAGGGGGCGCGCTCAACGTGAACGGGGACGATGCGGCGGTTGCTCTCGCTCTCGCTCTCTCCGCCGACGAGCTGCTCTTCGTCGCCGATGTTCCCGGGGTGCTGCGCGACGGCCGGGTGGTCGAGTCGCTCGACGCCATCGAAGCGCGATCGCTTCACAAGTCGGGTGCTGCGGTGGGGGGGATGGCCCTCAAGCTCGAGGCGGCGATCGCCGCCGCGACGGGTGGCGTGGCGCGCGTCCGCATCGGGGCGATCGCGTCGCTGCTGAACCCGGATGCGGGAACGGTCATAGCCGAGGCGTCAGTGCCGATATGACGTCGACTCCGCTCGTCACCATCGCGCCCGGCCACGGTGGCCGCGCCGGTCACGACACGCCCGAGGCGCTACTCGGCGTCTATCGTCGCGCACCGATGGAATTGGTGCGCGGCAAGGGCGTCTGGCTCTTCGACGCCGATGGCAATCGCTACCTCGACTTCACCAGCGGCATCGGAGTCAATGCGTTGGGGTACGGCGATGAAGCCCTCGCGGGAGCGATGCGCGAGGCGATGTCTGGGGGGCTGGTGCATGTCTCCAACCTCTTTCGCACTGCTCCAGGGCGCGAGCTGGCTGCGGCTCTCCTCCAGCGGTCCTCCGCCGCGAGCGTCTTCTTTTGCAACTCGGGCGCCGAGGCGAACGAAGGGGCCTTCAAGTTCGCGCGTCGATGGGCCCGCGATCATGGCGGCGTTGGCAAGCACGAGATCCTGGCGCTCCGCGGCTCGTTTCACGGCCGTCTCTTCGCGTCGCTCGCCGCGACCGACAGGCCATCGTATCGGATTCCGTTCCGGCCGCTGGCGGGTGGTGTGTCGATCGTCGAGCGCGATGTGGGCGTCCTCGAGCACGCTCTCGATGAGGAGACGGTCGCCGCTCTCATCATCGAGCCCGTCCAGGGCGAGGGCGGTGTCCGAGTGCTCGAGCCCGAGTTCCTGCGGGCGGTGCGTGACCTCACGCGCGAGCGCGGGATCGCCCTCATCCTCGACGAGGTCCAGTGCGGCCTCGGGCGAACGGGTTGGTTGTTCGCCCACGAACGTGCGGAGATCGAGCCCGACCTGCTGACCCTCGCCAAACCGCTCGCCGGCGGATTGCCGATGGGCGCGGTGCTCTTGAGCCGGCAGATCGCAGCGACGATTCAACCTGGCGATCATGCGACGACTTTTGGCGGTGGGCCATTCGTCGCTGCCGTCGCGCTTCACGTCCTTACCCGGCTGGCCGACGATGATCTGCTCTCACGCGTGCGCACTCAGGGCGCCTGGCTTGGCGAGGTGCTCTCCGGCATTGCTTCGCGGAGCGCTGTCTGTCGAGGGGTGCGCGGCATCGGGTACATGTGGGGCGTGGATGTGAAGATCCCGTCCACGGAGATCGTGTCGCGCGCGCTCGACGCCGGAGTGCTCCTGTGCAGTGCGGGCGAACACACCGTTCGCCTCCTTCCACCGTTGGTAGCGACTCAGGAGGAGTTGGCATGGGGGCTCGACGTGTTGACGGGAGTGCTGAGATGAGCGCGCTCGCCGCTGCGACGACTCACGCCGAACGCCGCTCACCCCCCGCCGTGCGCGGCGCGACGATCGCCGACGTGCCGGCAATCGTTGCCCTGATCGATCGGTATGCGGGAGCGGAAGTGATGTTGCCCCGGAGCGCCGAATCGGTCGTGGTGGCGCTCGACCACTTTCTGGTGGCGGTCGATGCGCCGGGCGCAGTCGTCGGGTGCGGGGCGCTCAAGGAGTATTCGCCATCCTTGGCAGAAGTTGCCTCGCTCGCGGTATCGCCGGACTCGCAAGGGCACGGTATCGGACGCATGCTCGTCGAGCGCCTGGAGTCGCTGGCCGCGATGCGCGGGATCGAGGAGCTCTTCGCCCTCACGCTCACGGCGCACTTCTTCGAGTCGTTGGGCTACGAGGTGACCGATCGCGCGCACTTTCCCGAGAAGGTGCAGCGCGACTGCACCGGCTGCACGCGACGCTCGCGGTGCGTGGAAACGTGCGTTCGTCGGCGACTCGAGCAGCAGCGGCTCGCCGTCGCCGCCTGAGCCACCCTCGTAACCAAGTTATTTCCGCACCCCCGCAAATATCCGGGCTCGCGGGGAGCCGACGCGCGGTGCAGTGTGTATCGTTACGGCACCGATAGCGCCGACTTCCCAGGAGGGCTCATGGTGCGTGCTGGGTCATGTGCGGCCATCGCGACGGTCGCTCTTCTCGCGACCGCGCCGCTGGCGCGCGGGCAAGCGAGCAGTCCATACCGCTTCGGGGTGATGGGTGGGTGGACGTACCCGGAAGGAGACTACGGCAACTTCGTCAATCACGGATGGAACATCGGCGGGCTGTTCAGCTTCGGACTCCCGCTCGTGCCGTTGTCCTTCCGCGCCGACGTTCAGTATCACGACATGGGAAGCAAGGGTCTTAGCTCGGGGCAGCAGGGCGATTCCCACGTGATCGATGGAACGGTGGACGTGATTTACACGCTCGGCCCGGCGACGCCGCTCAAGTTCTACATCATCGGCGGCATCGGCCTCTACAACACCGACAACACCCTTCACACGTCAGGCCAGCCCGACCAGTCCGAATCGGTGACGAAGTTCGGGTTCAACATCGGCGTCGGAGTGAAGGTCTCCCTTCCAGTCATCACGCCGTTCATTGAAGCGCGTTATCACTACGTCCCGAGCGGCTTTCTCGGGCCGACCATTAGCAACAGCGCGCTCGAAATCGTGCCCATTTCCATCGGAATAGTGTTTTGACCGCCGAGCTCTCGCTTGGGCGCGGCGTCGCGTCCGCGCGACGGGCGCTCCTCCTGCTACTTGCCTTGGCGGGAGCCTGCCGCGGCAAGGGCAGCGCGAGCGATGCGGCGACGAATGCGGCGGGGACGAGTGACACCGCGGCGGCGCGGCAGGTCTTCGAGGGGAACATCGACGCTATCCACAAGCGCGACCGCGACCGATACCTCTCCTACTACCTCCAAACCGATGCGCTCACGCGTAATGGCCCCGGCGGGATCGATCGCGGCTTCGCCGACTGGTCGGCGCGCCGCGACACGACCTGGCCGGACACCCTGGTGGCACGAGATCTCCGATTGGTGCCGGTCGCGCCCGGAGTCGTCTACGGCACCTACCACTACCGGGCGACGCAGCGAGGCGAGGCGAGCGAAGGGATCTCCGAGCGCGTCTTCGTAAGAACCGACGCCGGCTGGCGCATCGCGGTCAGCACTGCGTTCGGCCTGCCGGTTGGAGCGTCTCCGCCGCCGGTGGCCCTCGTGGGGGCGACGCTGGTGAATCCGGGCGCGGCGCCGGTGCCTGACGCGATAGTGGTCGTGCGCGGAGGGCGCATCGTCTGTGCGGCGGCGAAGGCCGAGTGCCCGATCCCCCACGACATCGAAGTGGTGGATGTGCACGGCGGATTCATCGGCCCCGGCCTCATCGACGCGCACGTGCACTTTTCGCAGAGCGGCTGGATCGGCGGGCGGCCTGATGCCCGCCTGATGCCAGCGGGATTCGCGTACGACTCCCTCTTCGAGCAGCTCCGTGTCCATCCCGATCGCTTCGGCCGAGCGTACCTCTGCGCCGGTGTGACCGGGGTGCTGGACGCCGGTGGGTTTCCGTGGACACTGGTCATCTCCGGGCGGAGCACGAGTGCCCTCGATCTCCCCGTGATCAGCGCTGCGGGTCCGATGATCGCAGCCGATCCGTCGCTGGACGACCGCCCGTGGAATCTCCCGACGATGGAGCAGGTGCTGGCGGCGCGGGACGACTCCCTCGTCCGGGCCGTGATCCGCGCCAACGCTCAGATGGGTGCGCGAGCGATCAAGGTGCTCTACGTGGTCAAGTCGGACGCGACGCGCGCACTTGCCAAGCGCCGACTGGCGACCGCCGCCTCCGAAGCGCATCGAGTCGGACTGCCGCTCATCGTGCACGCGACCTCTCTCGGCGCCGCGCGCGATGCGGTCGACGCCGGCGCGGCAGTGCTCATGCACGATGTGACCGAGGATGCAGTGGACGATGAGTTCGTGTCCCGCGTGGCACAGCGGAAGGTCATCGTCGTTCCCACGCTCGCGGTGCTCGAAGGGTGGCGTGACGTCCTCGACGGGAAACCGGCGGCGACGTCCGTGCCACTCGACTGCGTCGACAGCGAGACGCGCCGGCATCTCGCCGATACGGTGCCGGCGGAACGGCGGGCGCGAATGGCCGACGCTCGCCGTCGCCTGAACGGCGCGCTCGAGAACAACCTCCGGAATCTGGCGAAGCTGTACGCCGCCGGTGTGGCGATTGCTGCGGGGAGCGATGCGGGCAACCCGGGCACGCCACACGGTCCGTCGCTGCTCAGAGAGATGGAGTTGATGCGTCAGGCGGGGATGCGCCCGGCCGACATCTATCGCTCCGCCACGGCGATCGGTGCGCGGGCGATGGGGCGCGAGAAAGACCTCGGTACCCTGGAGAAGGGGAAGCTCGCCGATCTCGTGGTGTTCGACGCCGACCCCACCGCGGACGTCGCAAACATGGGTCATGTGCGCATGGTGATGAAGGCGGGCGCGCTCTACGGCCGGAAGGAGCTCCTCCCCTAGCGTCCGGCAGGTCACTCCGCTGGCACCGATGGCGTGCTACATTGCCTCGTCGCCCACCCGTCACTGCGATGTCCATCCGCTCGAGAATTCTCTTCTCCCTCGCCGGCGTCGCCTGCGGCATCACGCCACTTGGCGCTCAGGCGCGCCCGTTGCCCGCGCAAGACAAGGTCCCGCGATTCGTCGTCTTCATCACCATCGACCAGTTCCGCGCCGACTACCTCGATCGCTTCAAGGACCAATTCACCGGCGGGCTCGCGCGACTGCTTCGCGGGGGCGCCGTGTTCACGAACGGGTTCCAGGATCATGCGACCACGGAGACGGCGCCGGGGCACGCCAGCACCCTGTCGGGGCGCTTCCCCGAGCACACGGGAATCGTGCGTAACAGCGCGGGCGTGTTGGATCCTCAGGCGCCGCTCGTCGGCACGATTCCGGGAGCGACGCTGGCCGGCGCATCGCCGTACCGCTTCCGAGGCGGGACCCTGATCGACTGGATCCGGATGAAAGACTGGCGCAGCCGGGCGCTCTCGGTCTCGCGCAAGGACCGAGCAGCCATTCTCCCACTCGGCCGCGCCCATCAGAGCGTGTACTGGTACGATCCGTCGAGCGGCAAGTTCACGACGAGCACGTACTACGCGGACACCCTGCCGGCGTGGCTCGTGAAGTTCAACGACCGTCGGCTACCAGCTAGCTTTGCCGGCAAGTCGTGGACGCCACTTCTCGAGGTCAGGTCCTACCCGGAGCCCGACAGTGTGCCGGCGGAAAACCAGGGGTCGAATTTCATGTTCCCCCACGTGCTCGCCGCCGATACGACTCAAGCGCTCGCCGGGATCACCGACATGCCGTGGATGGATGAGTTGACACTTCAGGTTGCGAGCACGGGGTATCGCGCGATGAACTTGGGCGCCGGCGATGCGACCGATCTCCTCGCCGTCTCCCTCTCGACGACGGACGCGGTCGGCCACCGCTACGGCATGGACTCGCGCGAGCTGCACGATCAGGTGATCCGGGTCGATCGCATGCTCGGCGCGTTCTTCGACAGCCTGTTCGCAGTGCGCGACTCGACGCGGGTCGTGATCGCGCTCACCGGCGATCACGGAGTGGCGCCGGTGCCCGAAGTCTACGCGGCGCAGCATCACGTGCCGCTCCAGCGGTTGAACTTCGCGCCGATTGCGGCCAAGTACCAGCAAGCGCTCACCCAACGCGGGGTCGATCCGAACGCCTTCGTCTTCGACGACGCGATGCTGCTGGTGGATCGCGCAGAGTTCGCGCGGGCAAAGGTCAACGCAGACTCCACCGTCAATGCGTTCGCCACCGAGGTGAAGGCGCTGCCCGGCGTACTGCGGGTCGACCGGCCGGCGGCGCTGGTGAAGGACACCCTCAAGGACACGATCGCGCGACGGTGGGTTCACTCGCTCACGCCGGACATGCCGGTGGAGCTCGTGGTGACGCTCAAGCCGTACGACGTGTGGGGCGCCACTCCGGCCGGCGTCCATGGATCGCCGAACGACTACGACGCGCAGGTTCCGGTGGTGTTCTGGGGGGCGCCGTTCAAGCCGGGTCGCTATCAGACGACCGTCCGTGTGGTGGACATGGCGCCGACCCTGGCGTGGGTCACCGCGACGACGCCCACCGAAGTGCTCGATGGGCATGTCCTGTGGGAGGCGCTTCGTTAGGCCGTGGCAAAGGATGTATCGATCGGCAAGGGCCGCTTCACGGCGCTCCACCAGGCGCTCGACGAAGCGCGCTTCGGTGCCGCCCGCACGCTCAATCTTCGGGCCTCCCTGCCGACCGTCGCCCAGGCACTGGGTCGCGCCGAGGCCTGGCTGCGCGAGCGGCAGGTAACGCAGGCCGGCGAGGTGCTCGTCATCACGGGGCGTGGCAACCAGAGCGAGGCAGGCGTCTCGGCCGTCCGGCAGGCGATCGTTCGCCTCCTGGCGTCGCTGCGACGCCGGGGCGTCGTGGCCGAGGTGAGCGAGCACACGGCGGGCTCTTTCGTCGTGAGGCTGGCCCCCATCTCCTCGCTCCGCGAGGCCGCGCGCCGCAAGGGTGAACGGCAACGTCGGGCGACCCTCGACCCCCAGGCGCTCACCGCCCTGCAGCCCACCACCCGGCAACTTCTGCGGCGGCTGGCGCTCCGTGCGCTCGATGAGTTAGGCGTGCGCGATACGGCTCCCTTCGTGGACGGGGAGATGATGAGCCAATTCAGCCTGCTCGCGGCGGGGATCCCCGAGGGCCCGGAGCGCGAAGATCGACTGCGCACGGCGATCAGGCATGCGTTGCTCGAGTACGACGACCGCTGAGCGATCGTGAGCGACGCCCTTCAGTTCGCGCTCATCACCTTCACCTCGATCTTCTTCATCGTCGATCCGGTGGCGGTGATTCCGTCGTACCTGGTGATCACGCAGAACGAGACGCCGGAACAGCGCCGGCGCACCGCCGCCCGCGCCTGCGTGGCCGCGGCGGTCTTGATGATCGTGTTCGCCTTCGCCGGCCGGGCGATCTTTCGCGTCTTCGGGATCACGCTGGCGGCGTTCAAGGTCGCCGGCGGCTTGATCCTGCTGCTCGTGGCCATGGACATGCTGCGTGGCGAGCGTAACACCCAGGAAGGCGCGGAGGAGATCGTGGAAGGGCGAGAGAAGGAGGACGTCGCGTTCACTCCCCTCGCCATGCCGATGCTTGCCGGCCCCGGTGCGATCTCCACGGTCATGGTGTTGGCGGGGCAGGCGGTGAACATCACGCAGCAGGTGAGCGTGCTGGTGGCGATCCTGCTCACCGCGCTCCTCTCGTGGCTCTCCCTCCGCCTCAGCGATCAGCTCATGGCCCACATCGGCCAGACGGGGATTCGCGTCATGACACGCATCATGGGTCTGCTGCTCGCGTCAGTAGCTGTGCAGTTCGTGATCTCGGGGGCGAAAGAGGGATTTCGCTCGTAGTCGTCCGGCGCCTCAGATCCGCGAAGCGCGGGTCGGATCGTATTTTGTCGAATGCAGGATCGTATGGGAAATTGTTACCGGTCCATGCGTCATGCTTATCCATCGCCTGCGCGAACAGATCGATCGCGCGATCGCGCTGGCCGAGGCCGAGCTCGACCAGAGCGAGAGCGGCGGGTGAGACGTAGCTGTGTTGCGCACGTACCTCGAGGACGCTCTTGATCGCGAGAGTGGAATCTTGCTGGTGCCGCCCAGCTCGCGCTCGAGCGTGTAGGTACCGGCCAACGCGGCTTCGAGTTGCTGGCGGAGGTCGGGTGACACGCGCACCGTTGAGTCTGGCGACAAGCTCAAGCTAGGGCCGTCCTGTCTTGATCGCCACCAATGATCAACCGTGGCGCTTGGCGGAGGAGCATCAGACCGCTCGTGGGGCTCCGGTCTTACGTGTTGTACACACGCGTCGAAAAAAAGGAACGGGGGCGAGTGCGACCCAGAGAGGGTGCGCCCGCGCCCGTCGGCCCGTCGGCCAGACGAAAATCCTGGCCGACGCGGGGGTGTTTCCGCTGTTAGGCAGCCTTGATCGTGATCTTCCTCGGTTGGGCCGCCGCCTTCTTCGGCACCGACACGGAGAGAACCCCGTGCTCGAAGTGGGCCTCGATGCCCTCGGCATCCACGTGCTCCGGAAGCTGGAAGCTGCGCTCGAAGGCGCCGCTCCTGCGCTCGGCGACGTAGACCTGGAGCTCCTCGTCCTCGGCGCCCTGCAACCCGGTCCTGGTGCCCTTGATCGTCAACGTGTTCTTCTCGAACCCGATCTCCACCGACTCCGGCTTCACACCCGGAAGATCGATGGTGATGAGGTACCTGTCGGCCTTCTCGACGACGTCAGTGGCGGGAAGCCACGCGGTGCCGTTCGTCCAGACCTCGCCCAGGGCCCGATCGAGCTCGCGGTTGAAGCTCAGCATCCGATCGAACGTCGGGACAATGGATCGTACTGTCAGCATCTCCTCCTCCTGCATGGGGGATTGTCGTTGGTGTGACGGGCGGCAGATGTTGGCCGCGCTGCCACCCTCAACGGGCAGGAGGTGTGCCCGCTTCACTACGCCAAGATGGCGTGGGAGTTTGCCTTGTGGCGAGGATTGCGGCAGAAATGGGCGCTTGACCATGCCAAAATAGCTCCCTGAAGCAGGCCGCCCGCTGCGGTGCTAAAGCAAGCCCAAGCACTGCAACGACTCCCAACAGGCTTCCGGGCCTATGTCTGCCGGGGGAGGGAGGGGGCGGGATGGGGCCCGGAGGCTCCGGGGAGAGCGGCCGCATGCCAGAGTGCGCCGGCGGCGCGGGTGCCGCCATGCGATCGGCCGGGTCTACCAATCGCTCTATGCGTCGCTCGCGATCGAGCAGGGCGACCCGTCGCCGGAAGCTCTCTTCGCGCGAGGCAAGCGGTCGCGCCAAGCGACGAGCGGCCGCGAACGCCCGCGGTGTCGATCGACCATCGGAGCGCCTGACGACCGGAACGCCCAGCCCGCGCCGTAGAACAAGCCGCGGCTTCCGTGGCCGTTCGAGTGCGTCGTCGCCCGTCGCCTCCGGAGGGAGTGGGGGCCCCGGAATGGGCGGTTCCTCCGCAGGCGGCGGCGCCGCGGCGAGGGGAGATACCTCGATCGCTGTCTCGAACGCTTCGGCCAAGAAGCTTAGATCGGGGAGAGGCGACCCGATCGTTTCGATCAGCGAGGTCCGCTCGCTCTCGATCATCGTCACGCGCTCAGCGACCGGCAGGCCCTCGTACGGCGCTGCCTGACTCGCGTCAGCTGGTCTGTCGTTCGCCTCGGGCCAGCCTTCCCCGATCGCTTCGCCGTTCGTTGTCTCGTCCTCCCAGATCTCCAGGCTCTCGTACGCGAGCGGCTGGCGCTGGCGCGCGATCGGAAGGGAGAGATCAGCGTCGACCGCGACGCGAATCGCGGGGTCCAACACGCTGGCGGGCGCACGCGGCGGTTCGAGCATCACCACTGCGTCTCTCGCCCTCGAGCTGCGAACTCCGCTCACCCCGTCGGCCCCACTGCACCGGCAGCCGACGTGCGGCGCGAGATCGAGAAGGGTATTCTCTCGCGAGAGGAGCGACTGCGCGAGCGTGAGCAGCGCGTCCTCTCCCTCCAGCGCTCTGAATGTTCGGCCACCCGCGCGGCTCTCGAGCCATCGTGGGTCCGGCGCTCCTCCGGGTTGCGAGAAGTGCCGTCGCCGATCGGGGGGGAGAACCGACTCGAAGAACTCTGGCTGCTCTTCCGGCACGATTCCTTGCTCGGCCAGTGCGGCGAAGAGCTGCTCGGGAGAGAGCTGCCTATCGATGGCCGAGTCGACTGCGCCCGGGCAGGATCCGACGTATGTGATGTGCACCGAGCGGGGCGAATAGGCCTCGCGCAGGTAACGCGCGACCGCGACTGGTGGCGCCACAGTCCCGACCATCCATCGAGCGAGCTCGGGCCCGGACCGCGTCAGTCGCTCTGTGACGAGTGGACAGACGCACAGGATTGCCGGCTCCGCACCACGCTCGGCCGAGGATTGCGCGGCTGCTTGGGCCACGAGCTCATCGCCCCAACTCGCGGGGAAGACTGTCTGGTAGCCAAGAGCAGAGCAGGCATGCGCAAGCTGCACCGGCGTGGCGGGCAGCGCAGCCAGCACGGCGTCGGCGCCAAGAATGACCAGCGACGCGTTTGACGAAGGGTCGGAAGTGCCGCGCGTCACAAGATTAGAAAGCATTCACAGGGCGGCTTAAGCTGTCTCGTTGTTCTGCTCGCTGTCCAGAGCGACGCTCGCCGATGTGGCATGATCTGCGTCGTCCCGGTTCTCGGCAGCGCATGTCTGCAGAGGACCGGACTCCTCGGCGCTCGTAGAGCTAAGAAGATGTGGGCACAGCGCCGAACCCGAATCGCCGCGCCCTGTGCCAGAATGTTGCGGTTGGCGCGGGCTTCCTGGTGCGTTACCCGGCGTGGTACGTTCCGAGCTTTCCGCGAAAGCCCGTGCCTCGACACCCACCAGCCGCCGACCACCCCGCAACCGCGCGTAAAGCGTTCGCTCTGCGCGTGCCGGGTTCGGCATCGAACGTCGGAGCGGGGTTCGACAGCGTAGGGATCGCCGTGCCTCGTTGGCTGGTGGCTCGGGTTCTGGACGAGCAGGGTGCGAGAGCACCGTGGCGGGTCGAGAGACAGGGGACGCTCGCGGGCCTCGACCTGTCGGCTGAGGAGGACAAAGTCGTGCGAGGCTTCGAAGCCGCCTGCCGACATGCCGGCTGCGCCTTGCCGCCGGCCCTGACCTTCGTCGTCTCATCGGACATTCCCATCGCCCGCGGCCTCGGATCATCGGCTGCGGCCTTCGTCGCCGGGATCGCGCTCGCCGACCTGCTCCTCCGACTCCGGCTCGACCGGGGCGCGATGGTGGAGATCGGAACGGCGCTCGAGGGACACCCGGATAACATCGCGCCTATCGTTTACGGCGGAGCAACTCTAGCGCTCCGCGAGGCGGACAGAGTCCTAGTGGTGCCGTTGACCGTTCACCCGACGCTCACCCTCGTCTTCCTCATCCCGGACTTCCCGGTGGAGACTGCGCATGCGAGAGAGGTGCTTCCTTCCACGGTGAGTCATGCCACCGCCGTCCGGGCGGCAGCTCGGAGCGCTGCGCTCGTGCAGGGGCTCGCTACCGGCGATGGCGAACTGCTCCGAGCGGCACTCGCCGATGAGCTGCACGTGCCATTCCGGCGGCATCTCGTTCGTGGATACGACGACGTGGTCGCTGCCGCCGTAGGGAGCGGTGCCTATGGCGCAACGCTGAGCGGTTCGGGGTCGACGATCCTCGCACTTACCGCCCCAGAACGCGCCGAGGGTGTCGCTTCATCGATGGGAGTGGCCTGGAGCCGACACGGAGTACGATCGGAGGCGCTCATCGCGAGCGGTCGAGTTCCCGGCGTCGCAGAAGTGGGAGACGCCGCCGGGTGATGCAGACCGTCGCCGCAGTCGTCGTCGTGCTCGCGGCCACGCTGGGATTCTGGTTCTGGCGAGTAGGCATGGCGCGACGCGCGGAGGCTCGCGTAGCCGCACGCCTCCCGGTCGGCGCGGATGGAGTCATCGCCGGAGCGAGCCCGATCCGCCTGGGCGATGCCACAGCCGAGCCTGGAGCGTTGCTGTTGCACGGCTTCGGCGACACACCACAATCGCTTGCGCTCCTTGCAACGACTCTACACGGGCGAGGCTGGTCGGTTTCCGTGCCGCTTCTTCCGGGGCACGGCCGAACGCTCCGTGAGTTTGCCGGGAGTAGGGCCGAGGCTTGGCTCGAGACTGCGCGGACGGAGATGGATGCGCTTCGGATGAGCCACCACCGGGTGGCACTAGTCGGCCTCTCGATGGGCGGAGCGCTGGCGACGATTCTCGCTGCGGAGAGCCCGAACCTGGCGGCGCTCGCGCTCTTGGCGCCGTACTTCGAGGTTCCGCGTGGGCTCCGCTGGTCTCTCGCGGCCGAGCTCGTGGTGACCGCCATCTATCCGTACCTGGCGAGCGCAGATGCACGATCGATCAAGGATCCGGCAGAGCTGGCGCGATCGCTCGGCTACGGGGCCGCAACGCCTCGACTCGTGCGCGAGCTTCGCAGCATCGCCGATCAGGCGCGACAGGCATTGCCGTCGGTGAGGGCGCCGACATTGTATGTGCAGTCGAGGGGAGACAACAGAATCGCTTCCGACGTGGCGGAGCGCGCGTATGCGGCCCTTGGCGCGCCACAGAAGGAGCTCGTCTGGCTCCAACAATCCGGCCACGTCATTACCGTCGACTACGACCGCGAACTTGTCGCCCGACTAGTGAGCGATTGGCTGAACGACAGGGTCCGGGAGTAAGGACAAAAAAGACGGGCGGTGCGCCAGCGTACGCACCGCCCGTCTCTCTTCGCCGGAGCGAAGAGCGAAGTGTCGTCGGCTCTCAGGTCACGCGCTGCACGAGATCGGTAGCTGCTTCCACCATCCGCTCGCCCACATTCTTCGCCTCCTCCATGACGACGCGACCAGCGTCCACGGCAGAGCTGCTCACCTCGGAGGCGACGCGCTTCACACTGTCGACGGCCGTCTTCTTGCGCGCAGCACGCACCTTGGTGGCAACGGCGGCTGCTACAGCTACTTTCCTGGCCGCGACTTTGCGGCGCGCAGATGCCTTGCGGCGAGCCGACTTGACCTTTGCTCGCGCGACGCGACGACGAACAGCCATCTTCCGCTTGCCACGCCGTACGGACCGGGTGGCGCGCCGCGCCCGCGCGGCGACTTTGCGTTTGACCCTCCTCTTTCTGCGTGAGGGCTTCTTTCTGGTGGCCATGTGAGACTCCGTTTGGGGAATTGCGCCGGGCCCAAAGTATGCGCCCGCATCAGCCAACCCGCCAGCGGAGAAATCGCGCATCCCTGACGCGGTGCACGGATCGGACGCGCTTCGCCGAATGTATTGTTCGCACTTCCTCCCTTACGATGGAGATCCCTGTGCACAATCGAATCTTAGGTTTGGCCGCGCTGGCTGGCGTCTGTGGCATGCTGGCGCCTGTTCGGCCGGCATCGGCGCAGTCAGATCCGGACAAGTCCGTGACGGGGACGGGGGTGCCTGCGGGATACGTCGGCCTCACCGACAAGCCGGACGCCAAGATTTCCGACGCGAAGTACTCGGTGGCAAACGGACATTGGGAGATCCAAACAGGTCCTGCCCACATCGTTTACGCTGCGAAGGACGTCGGAAATGGGACGTACACCGCCACCGCGACCTTCGATCAGCTACAGAAGCCGACTCACCCCGAGGCGTATGGCCTCTTCTTCGGGGGGCAGAATCTCGACGCGTCGTCGCAGCGGAAGTACGCCTACTTCCTCGTGCGCGGAACGGGCGAGTACCTCATCAAGGTGCGCGACGGAGACAAGACCACCTCGGTGAAGGAGTGGACGGCGAGTCCGGCGGTGCCGAAGGAGGATGCCTCCGGCAGGGCGACCTACATGCTCGCAGTGCAGGTCACGGCCGATTCGGTTCGTTACCTGGTGAACGGGAAGGGGGTGGCGGCGACGTCGAAGACGGCCGTGCCGACCAACGGAATCGCCGGGCTTCGGGTGAATCACAACCTGCACATCCGCGTCACGCCCGTCGCGCTGACCCGATAGTTCCCGGATCCGGCGCTCGGATTCAGGGTGCCGCCCGAGCGGCGGCGAGGTTCTCCCGGACGTGGTTTGCCGTCTTCATTCCGACGAGTGCGGTGGTGACGACGGGGAGCCCGCGCACGAAGGCGATGGCCCGTTGGGCGTCCGTATCGAGGCCGGGGAGCGCCTGGCTGATTGCGGCGGGAAGCCCCGAGGCGAGGCGCGCTTGATAGAGCGTCGAGCTCGCGACAACGCCGAGTCCCATCTCCGCGGCGGCCTCGAGGACCGTCACCAACCGGCCGTCGTCGAGCCGCTGGGTCGGAGTGCGCACAGCTTCCGTGAGGGCCAGGTTGATCGGCAGCTGGATCACGCGAAAGTGGTGATTGGTGCCGCCCACCTCGCGCGCGATGCGGGCGAGTAGTGCGACGCTGAGGTGTCCGCGCGACTCCGGGGGGACGCGGAGACCGCTCCAGGTAGCGCAGCCGTAGAAGCCAATCTCGCCATCGATGCACCGATCCTCGAGCAGCGCGAAGGCGGCGCGAAGCCGCGAGGCGAAGAGCTCCTGATCGATCGCGTCGAGCTGCTGCTCCGGGTTGTGGAGGTAGTATAGATCCAGCGTTGCCAAACCGAGGTTGGCGCGACTGCGGTCGATCTGGTCTCTCAGAAACGAAGGGCTCAGGCAGTGGGCGTCGCCCACGAGCTCCTCGGGGCTCATGATGCCGGGGTCGAAGTACGCGCGGCGCAGGTACGCGTGGTATTCGCTACGGTCGGAGGGCGCCGCGCCGTCGAGAGGGATGTAGCCTCCCTTGGTGCAGACGACGATTTCGTCGCGAGCGACGACCGCGTCGACTATGGCAGCGGCCAGGGCCGAGCCGATCGCACGCTCGGAACGCTGGCACCGATAGTTGATGGCGGCATCGAGGACGTTAATCCCGTCGGCAAGCGCCTGGCGGACGGCGGTCGCATAGTGCGTGTCATCGGCGGGTCCGCAATCGCCGCGATAGGTTCCCAACCCGAGCGACGACACGTGCAATTGGCCAGAGGCGACTCCGCCGTTCAGCGTCCGATAGAAATCGGGGGCGAACGCCGCGCGATGGCGCGCGGCAAACCGGCGTGTTCCGTCGCCTGTTGCCTGGCCGGATGCCCAATTCACCGGGGTACGCTGCTCCCCGGTGACCGGAAACGGGCTCGCCCGTCGTTCTTTCGAGGGGGCACGCGGTTCCGCCGCGCAAGCTCCCGCTGCGGTTGCGTGGGCCAGGGATTGCCGTAGCTTCCATGTTGGGGCAGGGTGCGAAAGAGCCCCGGTGTGCGGAGCCCGGCTTTGGGAGCGTCGATCGACGCTAGTAGGCCGGGCCGTTCGTTGCGCCGCCGCGCGTAAGCGCGGCCACTTTCCCATCGGACAGACGAGGGCGTGTCAATGCCGCGGTTCGCGAGCTGGGCTACACAATGGTGGATACCGATCGTGTTCGTCATTGTGGCTGGTCACATAACCAATGTGTGTGTGACGCTTTTCCTACATCGGGCCCAAACCCATCGGGGGGTAACCTTCAGCAAGATCGCCGAGATCCCGATGCGCATTTGGCTCTGGCTCTCCACGTCAATCGTGACCAAGGAGTGGGTCGCCTGTCACCGTAAGCACCACGCGTTCGCTGACCGCGATGGTGATCCGCACAGCCCGCTCCTGGAGGGTCTCCGCAACATCATCATCAAAGGCGCTTTCTACTATCGCAAGGCAATTCGCCAGCCGGGGGTTCTCGAAAAGTATGGGAAGGGAACACCGAACGACTGGCTCGAGCGCTACATCCTGGCGCGACTCCCATGGCTTGGCATCGCGCTCATGGCCGCGATCGACATCTATCTCTTCGGCTTCTACGTCGGCCCACTGGTCTGGGGCGTTCAGATGATCTGGATCCCCTTCTGGGCTGCCGGAATCATCAATGGGGTCGGCCACGCTCTCGGCTACCGGAATTTCGAAGTCAAGGACGAGAGCCGGAACATCCTCCCGGTCGCCATCTGGCTGGCAGGGGAAGAGCTACACAACAACCATCACGCCGACCCGCATTCAGCGAAGTTCAAGGCGAAGTGGTATGAGTTCGACGTGGGCTGGTTGTACATCCGTCTCCTGCAGTTGGTAGGACTGGCCGAGGTCCGCTACGCCCGCGGGTGAGCGGGAAAGCTCCGGCTGAACCCTCAATAGCTGTCGTTATGTCCGACATCACTTGCACCCGCTGCGGTCAAACGCGCGCGGGGTTGGAGGGGCCGCCCTTTCCGGGCGGCATGGGCCTTCGCATTCAAGCCGAGATTTGCGGCGACTGCTGGGCGCAGTGGAAGAAGCAGCAGATGATGCTGATCAACCACTACGGCTTGAATCTCATGGATCCGCAGGCCCGCCAGTTCCTTACCAAGAACATGGACGCGTTCCTGTTCAAGGCTGGCCACGAGGAGCAAGTCGACACCAGCAAGCAGGGCACGATCAGCTGGTGATTCTGGACGTGGCGCCTTCGCGGGGCACCGCGAAGGGCGAGGTCGTGCCGCCCTCCCCCTCCTCCTCCCCCTCGGAGCGTCGCCTGCGGCCGCTTATCCCCTTGATGTTGGTTGCACAGCTGTTGGCCGCCTGTGCGTCGGGCAATCCACCTTCCCCCGGCGCGGCGCCGACGGCGGCGCAGCGGAGCGTGGCCGCCCTCTGCGGGGCGCTGTCCGGCGACGCTTGGGTGGATTGTGCACTGGGGGTGATGTCGCTCCGCGAGAAGGCCGCGCAGATGGTGTGGCCGCAGGTCTTCGGCGATTACACGCCGGCCGACGGGGCAAGTTGGCGCCGGATTACAGGACTGATTCGCGACCAGCGCGTTGGTGGCGTGATCATGTCGGTCGGGTCGCCGATCGAGATCGCCGTGAAGTTGAACGCGCTCCAGCGGCTGAGCGATCTCCCCCTTCTCGTCGGCGGTGACCTCGAAGTCGGCGCGGGCTTTCGGGCGCGTGGCGGATACTTTCTTCCGAACGGGATCGACTTGGGAGGTGCCACCGTCTTCCCGCCGCAGATGGCAATCGGGGCGGCCGGCGACACGGTGCTCGCGTACGAGCAGGGGCGGATCACCGCCGAGGAAGGGCGGGCACTCGGCTTTCATGTGAACTTCGCGCCGGTCCTCGACGTCAACAACAATCCGAACAATCCCGTC
This sequence comes from Gemmatimonadaceae bacterium, assembly GCA_035623475.1. Taxonomy (GTDB): domain Bacteria; phylum Gemmatimonadota; class Gemmatimonadetes; order Gemmatimonadales; family Gemmatimonadaceae; genus DASPTK01. Next base: position 62,706 of record DASPTK010000014.1, read on the forward strand.
ATCAACACGCGGTCGTATGGGGAGTCTCCGGCGGCGGTGGCGCGATTGGGAATGGCGTTCATTCACGGCGTGCAGTCGCACGGGATGTTGGCGACGGCGAAGCACTTTCCCGGGCACGGCGACACCGACGTGAACTCGCATCTCGCGCTGCCGGTGGTGCGTGCGGGGCGTGCGCGCTTGGACAGCGTCGAGCTCGTGCCCTTTCGAGCAGCGGTGACTGGCGGCGTCGATGCGGTGATGACGTTTCACGGCGCGATGCCGGCGCTCGACTCGACGGGTGTTCCCGGAACGCTGTCGCCGGCCGTGCTGACCGGTCTCCTACGCGACGGAATGTCGTTCAACGGCCTGATCGTCACCGACGCCATGGACATGCGCGGTGTGCTCGACCAGTTCGGTTCGGTCGAGGCGGTGCAGCGAGCGGTGGCCGCGGGCGCCGATGTGCTGCTCATGCCGGCGGATGTGGCGCAGGCGATCGACGCGGTGGTGGACGGAGTTTCCGAGGGACGCTACCCGGCGAGTCGCCTGGATGCGTCGGCCCGCCGGATTCTGGCGGCGAAGGAGCGACTCGGCCTGGTCCGGTCGCGGCTGGTCGACCTCGACAGCACGCGCGCGATCGTGGGCGACTCGGCGCACCTGGCGGTGGCGCGGCTGGCGGCGGAGCGATCGATCACGCTGGTGAAGGATTCCTTGCGCCAACTGCCGCTCGGTCGCCTGACGCGGGGCGCGCGGGTGCTGGCGATCACGGTGTCGCGTCGCGCCGACCTGGCGGCCGGGACGACGTTCAACGCCGAGATGCGGCGCACCTTCGACGGCTTGCACGCGGAGTTCATCGACGGCGACGACCCGACGCCGCCGATGTGGCGTCTATTGCAGGCCGCCGATTCGGCGGATGTCGTGATCGTGAGCTCGTATCTCGGCCCGGGCTCCACCGTGGCGAGCGTCGCAGCGCCGCAATCGTTGGTGCAATTGATCGCAGAGTTGGTCCGACGCGGACGGAATCCGATCGTGGTTGCCTTCGGGAATCCGTATCTTTTGCGCGACGTGCCGGATGTACCGTCGTACCTGGTGGCGTGGGGTGGGTTTCCGGTGTCGCAGCTCGCGGCGGCGCGCGCGGTTCTGGGGAGCATCGCAATCACCGGGCGACTGCCGATCAGTATTCCGCCGGTGGTTGGATACGGCGAGGGTCAGCAGACGGCGGCGATGGGGGCGTCGGGAACGAAGTAACCGATGCTGCCTTCGGTTGACGGCGCGGGCGGTGTGGCATATAGTCGCCCGTCGTGACGAAGGGCACGTTTTTATTGTCGTGCTGGTACTAATTCGTGGCGAGGGCTTGACATTAGTAGCCAGACGCTACTAATTACCGGGCCATGCCCGATCGCCCGTCCCCGCCGGCACCACGAGTGGCGGGACGCAGAAACGCCACCACCGTCGACGTGATCACCGTCACCCCGCGCGCCCGCCACCTGGCGGTGCTCCTCGCGCGCGCCGGTGATGCGAGGGCGAAGGAGCGGTGGGAGCTCCCGTGGGAACCGCAGCGCAGCGATGAGACGCTCGAGGAGCAGGCGACGCGAATCGCGCGCACGGCGCTCGGCCTCGCGCCCGCGTCGGTGGAGCAGGTGGCGGCCTTCGGCGACAAGCGCCGGCACCCTTCGCTGAGTGAGCTCTCCGTGGCCTATCTCGCGCTCACGCCGGCCGGAGCGCCAGCACTCGCCGGGGTCGAAGCCGCGTGGTTCCCTGTGGATGAGGCTCCGGTGCTCGCGCCCCGCCAGCGGGCCATGCTCGATCTCGCGATGCAGATCCTGCGGATGCGCCTCGATCAGGCGCCAATCGCGTTCAGCCTCCTCCCTCCGACCTTCACGTTGAGTCAGCTGCAGGAGCTTTACGAGCTCCTCCTCGGCCGCCGGCTTCACAAGGCGAGCTTCCGGCGCGCGTTGCACGCGGCCTGGCTCGTAGAGCCCCTCGACGAGTGGCGGAGCGAGGGGCGGGGCCGGCCGGCTCAGCTCTTCCGCTTTGCGCCTCGTCGGCGCCGCGGAGCCCGGCGCGGCGTGCGCTTCGATCTCCTCAGGGACTAGCTCGGCGTGGCGTCCGCGACCGCTCTTCTTCCCCTGGAGTGGTGCGGAGGAGAGGGGTGCCCCCGTTACTGAACCCTTACCGTTTCCTGGGAATCCAGCCCCTTGCAGCGGAACTTTTTAGTTGCAATATGTGTTTAAGATAAAAAGCCGGAGCCGTGCATGGGCGCCAATCGCCATAGCCGCCAGATCTCTGCACGTTCCGCGATCATCCGCCGCAGCGGCGATGACGCGGCGTCGGTGGCAGCTGCGCCTTCGTACACGACGGCCGATGCTCGCGTCATCTCGCTCCATGACGGAAGCCGCTGGCTCGTCACTGTCGTCGCTCGCCTCGTGTCGGAGGACATCGTCACTGGGACCGAAACGGCTCGTCTGGTGATTCGGTTCGAGTGCCTGTCCCACCCACACCGCTCGGCGCGAGTCGCGACGCTGAGAGCCCGGTCACTGCATGCGGTGGATGACGAGACGCTGCGGTCGCAGTTGCCGCGGCGCTGGCGAATGCCGGAAGGACGTCGCGATCTGGGGGCCTGATCAACGACTCCGCAGTGACGCGGATCGCCGGCAGCACAGGGGTTGGGAGCGGGAGGCTGGGGAAAGAGTGGGGAGAGTGACTGAGGGGCGCGGTTCTGAAACCCGCGCCCCTCTTTCACATCCACTCGTAGTCAATCAGGCGACTGTTCGTTCAGTTCCCCCGGCGCCGTGCCTGCCACTGAATGAGCCCGCGCGCCACAGCGACATTGTCCGAAGCGATCCGATACAGCTCCTTGAATACGGACGCCTGCGTCGCGGCCTGGGCCTCGGCGATGATCGGAGGGGCGTGGCCGAGCCGCCGCTTCGGATCGCTCCGGCGCTCCACCAAGACGCGCGCGTGACAGGCGGGGCTGCCTTCCGGCAATGCCTCGATCGTCACCAGCCCTCCACCCGGCAGCTCACGACTGTACAGCAGCACGAAATCGCCCTCTGAGTCGGCGGGTGACGAAGGGTCGCGATCTACGCGCATCGAGCCCTCGCCTCCGCGGTTGTCGGTCAGAAGATAAGCGGCGGCGCCGCCCACTCCGTCCAATCCACTTCCAGCTCTTCCTGCGGCTCGGCGGCTCCCACGGCCAGCGCCGCCGGTAGATCGAACACGCCTTCCACCGGCAAGAGCCGTCGAACAGCTATCAGCCGCTGCCCGAACCAGTTCCGGCGCAACCCAGCGCCAGGGAGCCGGTCGAGCTTCACCTTGTGCGACCCGCTCGATGCATGGATGATCGAGTCGCGGCCGACGTAGATCGCGATATGCTGCGCTCCGCGCCCGCCGTAGAAGAAGAGGAGGTCGCCTGGCTCCAGCTCCCCAGCCTCCGGGGCTCGCCCGACCGCAGCTTGTTCGTGAGCGGTGCGCGGAAGCTCGAGTCCATGCTGCTCGAAGACGTAGCGGACGAATCCGGAGCAGTCGAACGCCTGGGGAGTAGTGCCACCAAGCTTATATCTGACACCGAGATAACGGCGTGCCGTCTGCACGATCGCGACCCCATCCACCACGCCGTGGACGCGTACGCTCCGCCCGGCGCCGGCCGTCGATTGCGCCGCCGCTGCACGCCCCGCAAGGAGCGTGAGCATGGCTGCCAGCGTGAGCTGGCGTGTCCACATGCAACACATCTCGATGGAAGACGATCGGCCGGGGTCATAGGTCAGCGAGCCCCCTGAGAGCGCCTGCGGTGTTTCTTCGTTTCATGGCGGCGCCCCAGAGATCCCCGCGGCGAGCAAGGCGCACGGGGACGCTCTCGATCGTGAAGTCGTGCAGGTCGAGCGTCGGCTTGAGTTCCGACCACTCGAGGGGTGCCGAGACGGTCGCACCCGGGCGGGCGCGCACGCAGTAGGCGGCGGCGACGCTCTTTCCCTTGATGTTCTGCAGATAGTCGACGTAGACGGTGCCCGGCGCGCGCGAGCGTACCGACCGCGCCACGGTCGCCTCAGTGGGGTGGGCCGACGCGACGCGTGTGGCCACGAGCTGGGCGATGAGCAGGCCAGTCTCGTACGACGTCGCGGTGGGGAGCGGCACCACGATGTGCAGGCCGCGCGAACCGGACGTCTTCAGGGCCGCATGGAGCGAGAGCTTGTCGAGCTCCGCACGCACCCACTGCGCGACCTGGATGACGAGGCGGAAGGTGGCTTTGGGGCCGGGGTCGAGATCCAGAATCGTGTAGTCAGGCGTGTCCAACGAACCGATACGAGAGTGCCAGGGATCGACGGAGATGCAGCCGAGCTGCGCGATGTAGAGGAGGGTCACCAGATCGCCGCCGATGATCCGATGCAGCTCGTTTCCATTCTCGTCCTTGCCGACGCTCGCGACGCGGACTCCGGCCGGTGGGCGCTCGGGCGCGTTCTGCTGGAAGAAGCTCTCCCCGGCGATCCCCTCCGGGGTGCGCTTGAGCACCAGTGGTCGATCGGCCATGACGGGGAGAATGGCCGGCGCCACGCGCGCGTAGTAGCGGAGAAGATCGCCCTTCGTCAGGCGCTCCTCGGGAAAGTAGACCTTGTCCAGGTTTGTGACATCGAGCGTCTGGCCGCGCGCGATGCGGAGCGTGCCCGAGCCGCCGGACCGCTCGATCAGGTCGAGCTGCTGCACCAGCGAGGCGTTCACCCCCGCGCGCTCGGCGCCGCGCTTCGCCGCGGGGCTGCGCTTCGGCATCGGCCTGGCGGCGGCCGTGGTGCTCGAGCGCGCGCGGCGACTCGACGGAGGACCGGGAGGATCCGCTGCTTCGCTCTGCTGAATACTCTGCGACTCCCGTCGCACGTCGCGTGGATCCTTGTCGTCGCGCGTGCCGAGGTAGATCGGCTGGCGTAGGCGGCCATCGCCGGTCCACTGGCTGAACTTCACTTCGACGACGACCTCGGGCCGCACCCAATGCGGAGGCTCGTTGGTCTTCGGCACCTCTGCGAACGGTGATGTCTTCCGTTCGAGTCGGTGCAGCCGCTGGTACATCTCCTTGAGTCCCTGCCGGTCGAAGCCGCCTCCGGCGTGGCCTGCGTAGATGAGGCGATCGCCGTCGTAGTAGCCGAGGAGGAGGGCGCCGATGTATTCGCGGCTGTTCCGAGGATCGGTGTATCCACCGACGACGAACTCCTCCTGGAACTCGATCTTGAGCTTGAGCCAGCTCTTCGACCGTCGTCCTGGCTGATACGGAGCGTCGGTGCGCTTGGCGATGATGCCCTCCCACCCGGCGACCCGCGCGCGCTGCAGGAGCTCGCGCCCCGCGTTCGGGACGGATTCGCTCAGCCGAAGATTCGGGGTGGTGCGGTTGCGCAGACGCAGCTCGAGCAAGCGCCGGCGCTCGGTCCATGGCTCGTGTACGAGAACGTCATCGCCGTCCATGAGGAGGTCGAAGACGATGAACGCGACTGGGAGAGTCGTCTCGAAGGTCTCGATCGACTTCGTGTCACTGACGTGCATGCGCGACTGGAGCTCCTGAAAGCGCGCCGGCGCACCCTTTACGAGGGCGACGACCTCACCGTCCAGAACGAGCGGGCGCCGGGCCTTGGACGCGAGCATCTGCACGGCAGCAGCGAGCTCGGGGAACTGCTTCGTCTTGTCCTTCCCATTGCGCGACACCAGCCGCACGGCGCGGGGAGTGGCGAAGGCGAGAAGGCGGATGCCGTCGTACTTCGGCTCGAAGGTCCATCCGTCGCCGCGCGGGATATCGGTCCCGATGCTGGCGAGCATCGGTTGGAGCACGTCGGCGGGAAGGGGCGGTGTGGGAGCGGGTCGAGCCGATGATCGGCTCCGTGTGGCTGGCGGCGGATCTGGATCGAGATCGATCGCTCCGGGCGCTCGCCGCCCGGGGCGGTTGCTGTGCCACACGCGTTTGAACCCGGTGGCGATCTCCTGCATGGTGCGCCCGGTGGCCACGGATGTGACGTCGGTGGCGGTGATATCGGACCCGGGCTCGGCGTACTCGTCGCGGTGCTTGATGAGCAGCCATTGCGGCTTCCCCTCTTCGCCTCGTCGGGTGCGCACGAGGACCCACGACCCTCGCAGCCGCTCTCCGTGGAGTACGAGCTTGAGATCGCCCTTCCGGTATCCGTCGCGCAGCGCTTGCTGGGGATCGCGCGCGGACACCTCCGCGGTGTACGTGCCCCGATCCCAGAGCATCACGGTCCCGCCGCCGTATTCCCCAGCGGGGATCGTTCCCTCGAAGGTGTTGTACTCGATCGGGTGGTCCTCGACCTCCATGGCCAGCCGCTTGACCGTGGGATCGAGGCTCGGACCCTTGGGGACTGCCCAACTCTTCATCACGCCATCGAGCTCGAGGCGAAGATCGAAGTGTAGGTGCGTGGCCGCATGCTTCTGCACGACGAATTGCAGCGCACTCTTCGAGCGCCGTGCCGCACCTCCCGTCGGCTCGGCGGAGCGCGTGAAGTCGCGCTTGCGGCGATACTCGGCGAGCTTCCCCTCTGCGTCGTGCGCTGCCGTGGTGGGCGCGGGCCGAGCCGTGCGTCGGGCGGAGGCCCGCCGGTGGCCCGGAGGATGTGAGGCAGCGCGCGGAGCCACGCGAAAGGACTAGGCGAGCTTGCGGCGGGACTTCCGCGCCGGCTTTCGCTCTGGTTCCGGCTCCGGTTCGGCGGCGCGACGCGCCGGCCGTTGACGCCCGCGATCGAGGCTCTCCTTGAGACGCGCCATGAGATCGATCACGCGAGTGTCCTCCTGCTTCGGCTCCGGCGGAAGCTCGATCTTCTTTCCCTTCATCTTCGCACGGATGACGTCCATCAGCTTTTCGCGATAGTCGTCCCGATACTTCTCGGGCTCGAATGGCGCGGCGAGCGTCGCGATGAGTTGCTCCGCCATCTTCACTTCCTGAGGCCTGACGTGCTCGTCGGACGGGAAGGTGTACTCGCCCGCATCGACCAGCTCATTGGCGAAGCGCATGATCTCCATCACGAGAGCGTCGCCCACGACACGAACGGCGGCGAGATGCTGCTTCTGGCGGATGATGATCGTGCCGATTCCGATCGAACTGGTGTTGCGGATCGCCTCTCGGAGTAGCGCGTAGGCCTTGTCGCCCCCCTTCGAGGGCACGAGGAAGTACGGTGTCTCGAAGTGGCGAAAGTCGATTTCGTCCTGCTTCACGAAGTCGAGAATCTCGAAGTTGCGCGAAGCCTCCGGCGCCGCGGCCGTGAAGTCGTCGTCGTCCATGAGGACGAACTTCCCTTTGGAGAACTCGTAGCCTTTCACGATGTCGTCCCATGGAACGGTCTCGCCATCGGCGCTGCAGACACGCTCGTACTTGATGGGTGCCTGATCTTCCTTATGGAGGAGGCGGAAGCTGATATGGTCCTCGCGCACCGCCGTTCGCAGCTCCACGGGAATGCTGACGAGCCCGAAAGCCAGAGAGCCTTTCCAAATCGACGCCATGATGTCTACTCCGCTGCCGTGAACGTGAAACGCTGAAGGGTACAGGGACGAGATGACACCGAGGGCAAACGAAGTGCCCCGGTGGCGGCGTGGCGACCCGGTTTGGCCTTGGATGGGAGGGGGCGAAACGATTAATGCCTCAGGGAACCGGACGCAAGAGTGTCGTCAGGTCGAGGCACAGAATCGTCCGTCGCACGCTCTGCGTGGGCGGGCGAGGGGGAGGGGGGAAGAGGAAAAGCAGAGGGCCCCGGCGAGTGCCGGGGCCCCGAAGAAACGTGTGTGGCGAGCGTGCGATCAGACCTTTTGGACCTCCGCGGCCTGGGGACCCTTTTGCCCCTGGACGATCTCGAACTCTACCTTGTCGCCCTCGGCGAGCGACTTGAAGCCATTGCCGCGGATTGCACTGAAGTGGACGAAGACATCGGGTCCTCCCTCACGCGAGATGAAGCCGAAGCCCTTCGCGTCATTGAACCACTTCACGGTGCCGGTAATGCGAGACATGGTGCCGTACCTCTCCCCGACTAGGGGCTAAACTTGGAACAAAGATCGCCGCTCGAACGGATGGAACCGACGGTCCCGCATCCAGTCCAACGTGATCGCGGACGAAAGCGAAATCTAAAGGGGAGCCTCCGCGAATGTGAAGGTGCGCAACGTCGCCAAAAACAAGTTTCGGCACTAAGGAGCGGCCACAACCGTTCCTGGCAAGAAATTTACTCGTCAGGCAGCGCCGGCGATGTAGCGAGCGATCCGCCCACAGCTGGCGCAGCGCAGCGTGACGTGCGAGCGCGGCGGAGGCGGAACGTTCGTCGGGTCGCGAACGATCTTCCCGGAACAGGACGGACAGCTGAGTGGTGAGCCGTTCCGGTCGCAGGCGATCAGCTGCAGCGCCTGGGCTGGGTTGTAGGTGGCAGGGCGGGGCTTTCGCATCGAAACCTCCAGAAGTCTCCAGCCGCTTTGCGTCGCGCGGCAGTCAACTCGTGGGAACGGACGTCCATACCTCGGGCGCCGAGATTCATACGCGCTCAGCTGGCGCAGCGTTGCGAGCGCATCGAACCGGCGAGCTAAAAATGCCCCCACGTTCGGGGCTGTAGAAAAATAGAAGAGTTCGGCTCGAATTGGAGCGCTGGCGCCATTCTGGCGCGATTGCTGGCTCCAACTTATACCAGCGAGCGGTGTAGGAAGTTCCCCCACAACTTCCAGCTGCGCGCGCCGTAGCACCGACAAGCATGACGGTGGCATGGCCAAGTCGGCGGGCACGATGAGAGCCGCCCGTCCCTAGAGGCGCGAATATGAGCTAAGTGCCTGCCGGGAAATGTCTTAGGTGGTCGCGCGCCGGCTAGCGGGCGCTAGGCGACATAGACGATCTCTCCCTCGGCATCGATCCCCAACTCCTGGATCGTCCCGCAGACGCCGCACGTCTTCACGGCGTGCCAGGCCTCGTTCAATTCCTTCTGATGCTCTTTGCTCGCGGGCTTGACCACCAATCTCTTGTACGAGTACTCGCCACACGTTTCGCAGGCGTGGGCCCTCGCGATCCGCTCTGCACGCTCGCGCGTGATCCGGGCCACCCCCTCACCCCTGCGGCGGCTTAGGCGGGTTGCTCGGCGGTTTCGGCGGGTTGAGGGCTCGCGGAGCCGCCGCGCCCGCCGCGCCCTCCTTCTCTCCACTCGCCGCTCCGGTGCGCGCGATCAGCTCACGAAGTCCGCCGAGCGCGCCCATGACTCCCTGTGCCTCGACCGGCAGGAAAATGGTCGAGCCCCTCCCCTGCGCGAGTTGCGGAAGTGCCTCGAGGTACTTGAGGCCGAGTAGGTACATCGCCGCCTGCCCTTCGGGAAGTGACGCGGCGATTCGCTCGATCGCCGACGCCTCCGCCTCCGCCATCGCGAGGCGCGCTTCCGCCAATCCCTTTGCTCGCAGCACTGACGCTTCCGCTTCGCCCTGGGCTCGGCTCACCTGCGCTTGCTGCACGCCCTCCGCCTCGAGGATCGCGGCGCGCTTCGACGCCTCGGCGTTGGTGACGGCAGCCCGGCGCTCACGCTCGGCGCGCATCTGCAGCTCCATCGATTGCTGAATGTCGCGTGGCGGCTCGATGGCCTGCAGCTCGACGCGTGTGACGTCGACCCCCCAACCGATCGACGCTTCCTCGATGATCTCCCGCATGCGCTTGTTGATCTGATCGCGGCTCGCCAGCGTCTGGTCGAGCTCCATCTCGCCGACGATGTTGCGGAGCGTCGTGCGCGTGAGCGTCTCGAGGGCGAAGGGGAGGTTCTGGACGGCGTAGGTCGCCTTCTGCGGGTCGGCGATGCGGTAGTAAAGCACCGCATCGATGTCGATCGTCACGTTGTCCTTGGTGATGACCGGCTGGCTCGGAAAGTTGAGCACCTGCTCGCGCAGGTCGATGCGTGTCGTCGATCCCGACATGATGCGTTTCACGCCGCCCGGGTCGCTCTCCGCGTATCGCACGTCGATCGATCGGGGGCGCTCCATCCAGGGAACGAGAATGTTGAGACCGGAGCGCGCGATGCGGTTGAATCTCCCCCAGCGCTCGATGACCATGACCTCGGCCTGGCCGACGATCTTGACCGAATTGGTGAGGATGAGCGCCCCGATCGTGACCGCGATCGCCAGCAGGATCAGACCGATCATCCCGACTCCTCGTGACAAGGTGATTCCAGAATACTACAGGCGTGCGGCCGGTCCGGTGAGGCCCGGCCTGCCACACTCCCGGCGCGGGGGCGACGCCCCCGGCTCGCTCACCGCCAATCGGCGATGAAGATGTTGGTCTCGTGCTCGCGCGATGCGTTTCGGTTCGCGACCCAGACAAGCTGCTTCCCATCGGGGCTGAACATCGGGAAGCCATCGAAGACAGGGCTCGTCGTCACCTGTTCCAGCCCCGATCCGTCCAGGTTCACGAGATACAAGTCGAAGTTGCCGCCGTGCGGATTGGTGTAGTTGGACGAGAAGATGATCCGCTTGCTGTCTGGGGTGAAGTACGGGGCGAAGTTTGCTCCCCCAAGGTGCGTCACTTGATGCTGATTCGATCCGTCCGCGTTCATCACCCAGATCTCCATCTTGCTCGGCCGGACGATCCGCTGTGCGAGGAGCGTCCGATAGTCCGCGAGCTCGGCGGAGTCGGTCGGATGGTTGGCCCGGTAGACGATCTGCGAGCCATCGGGGGAGAAGAACGCGCCGCCGTCGTACCCGGGTGTGTTCGTGAGGCGCCGAATGTTCGTGCCGTCGACGTTCATTGTGTAGATGTCGAGGTCACCATCCTTCAAGGACGTGAACACGATCGTTCGCCCATCCGGCGACAGCGTTCCCTCGGCGGTGTAGACTCCAAAGTTCGTTAGGCGCCGGATGTGGGTTCCGTCGGCGTCGGCGCTGTAGATGTCGTACGGATCGAGGCCCCACACATAGCCCTTGGACGGATCGGGCCGCGGTGGACAGGCCGTGTCGGCGGCCTGGGTGGAGGCGTAGAAGATCTTCTTGTCGTAGGCGAAGAAGTAGCCGCACGTCGTCTTGCCGGTGCCGCTCGATATCCGCCGGAGGTTCGTCCCATCGGTGCGCATGATGTACTGCTGGTCGCAGGTGCGCCCGTCGCGCGTCGACTGGAAGATGAGAAGCTTGCCGTCGGCGCTGAAATACGCCTCGGCATTGTCGCCGCCGTGTGTGAGCTGGCGGATGTTCGAGAGATGGGTCTCGCCCGGCTCGGGGCTCACCGGTGTCGCGCCGACCCTGGACGCGGGGGCGGGAGCGCTCGGCGTCGACGCGGGAGCGGGAGCTTGAGGGGGAGGAGCGGCGCTCCCGCTTCCCCCCGAACACGACACCGCGGCCAGGAGGATGGCCGCGGTGTAGAGGTGCCGAACGTTCACGCGCAGTCTAGTGCTTCTCCGGCAGGTTCGCCTGCGCGAGGGAGAAGAGGTCCTTCTGCGTCTGACCGTGCTTGAGAAGGTCGGTCGCCTTCATGAGCTGCGGATCGTACGGAATGCTGCGGCGGAACGCCGCCGAATCACCGAATGCGAGTCGGGCGACCTGTCCGCTCAACCATCGGTCGACGAGAGGGGACGCGGCATCGTACTGCTTGCGATCGACCGGCACGCTCGCTTGCTGGAGCCTCTTGTAAAACTCCTCCCGCCACTCCGGCTTGACCGTGAAGTCCTTGTTCACTGTGCCCTTGAGCTCGAAGGCGTACTTGTAGAGAACGCTCCGCACGACCGGATACTTCGGGGTCACCGCCTTGGCGAATTCCTGCTCGGCCGTGGTGACGGTATCCTCGGGGACGATCACGTCCGGGGTGATCCCGCCCCCGCCGTAGATGACGCGACCCGCGTCACTCTTGAAGGCCGGCCGATTCTTCTTGACCGCCTCGCGCTCGAGCGAATCGGGGGCAGCGTCGTCAGGCGCGTCCGACGCCAGGTCTACCGAGTCCGGGTTGGTCCGGTGACGGTCGCGCTGAATGGACCGGCCACTCGGCGTGTACCACTTCCCTGTGGTGAGCTTGAGCGCCCAGCCGCCGTCGAGTGGGAAGACGGTCTGCACCAGCCCCTTTCCGTAGGACGTGGTCCCGACGACGAGGGCGCGGTCATGATCCTGCAGCGCCCCCGCCACAATCTCGCTCGCCGACGCCGTGTAGCCGTCGATGAGTACCACCAGCGGCACGGAGGGGATGTGCTCGCCCGAGCGCGATACGAACGTCTGGGGCGGCCCCTGCCGCGTGCGAACACTGGCGATCTGCTGGCCCTCGCTCAGGAAGAGATCCGCGGACGCCAAGCCCTGGTCGAGGATGCCGCCAGGATCGGTACGCAGATCGAGGATGATGCTCTTCGCCCCCTGCTTGAGCAGCCGATTGACCGAGGACTGCAGCTCGTCGGCGGACGTCTCGTTGAAGGACTGGAGTGGCACATAGCCGATCCGGTCATCGAGCATGAGCGCGTACGGGACCGCCGGCACATGGATCTCGGCGCGCGTGAAGACCTGATCGATCACCTGGGCCACGCCGGGTCGGGCGAACTTCACCCGCACCTTTGTGCCGATCGTTCCGATGAGCACGTCCGACACCTGCTGAGACGTCCAGCCTCGCGTGCTGACCGTATCGATGAAGACGATCCGGTCGCCTTCGACGATGCCGGCGCCTTCGGCCGGAGTGTGACTGAAGACCCGCACCACCACGATGTCTCCGCCCTGCTGCTCGATCTGCATCCCCAGCCCGCCGTACCTGCCGGTCGACTGCGTCGAGAAGCGCCTCAGCTGCTTGGGCGAAAAGAGCTCGGAGTACGGATCGTTCAGCTGCTGGACGAGTCCGCGAGCAGCCTTCTCGTAAAGGGCACTGTTTTGCACCGTGTCGACGAAGCGGTCGGACACGAGTGACATGACTTGGTCGAAGACGCGTGCGCCGTCGCGCGTCGCTCGCCCTTCGAGCGCGAATCCGCCGATGGCGAGAGGCAGGAGGACGGCCGCAGCGAGGGCCGCGGTTCGAAGGCGAGGCATGGCAACCGGGGGGTGAGAGATCATCAATGCCGCACGCCGACCGTGTCCGGTCGGCGATTCAAGGATAATACGATTCGGGCGGCACGAGGTTCCGTGCCCTACTACCTGACAACGCTGTCACGGCATGCTCGAGCTACCTGACGCGTCACCCGACGTGCCCTCCCCGCCGTGAAGAATCTGCTTCCAGGACAGCTCCGGCCCCTTGCGGAACCCCTTCTGGGTGAGCTTCACGCCCTCGGGAGAGATCGCCACCATGTACGGCTGTCCATCAATGTCGATCTCGCGCTTGAGCGTCTTATCGAGCTTCGTTGCCATTGGTTGTGTCTCCGATAGTTAGTGTGTGGGCCCGCGGGACCTACCCGCCAGCTCGAGCTAAGCGGCCCTGGCGGCGAGAACGTAATCAACATACCACTCGCGCTGGTCCTGGTGCACGATGGCATCACGAAGTAACCCCGCCGCCAGCAGCATCTCGTGGGCGGGCTGAAGCACGCGCTGGAGGTGTGAGGGATAGCGCTGTGCGAGTGGCAACTGCTCTGCGAGCTGTGTCAGCGCGACTCGCCAGGCGACACTTCCCTCGGCGCGAGCGACCTCGATGAGTCTGTAGAGCCGTCGCGCGACGGGCGACTGCAGGGCTAGGTAGTGCGTTGGTGAGAGCGTCACTGTGTGCCCCGCCTCGATGTTCGCGCGCGGGAGTGCAGCGAGGATGATCTGTGCTTCCCCCGGCTCGGAGGCGGCAAGGCTGGGAAAGAGGGCGAGCTGATCGCGATCGGCCACCCTCCTTCGCTCAATGCTGACGGCCGTGAGGAGGGTGAAGCGCGTGTCGACGGGCTTTCCGGCGCAGCGGTCGAAATACGCACCCTGTGACTCGAGTGTGGTGCGCTCGAGCCGACTGAGCGCGGCCCGAAGCTGTTCGTAAGTCCTCCCGTCCACCCGCCGGCCAATCGAACGGAGGAAGGCGTGCAAGGTAAAGGACACCGCGCCGTCGCTTGGTGCGCCTGCCTCCTGATAGCGGTGCCAGAGCTCGACATACACGTCCTGGTCGAACGTCCCCGGAAGCCGGTCGCCGGGGCTCGGAAGCACTCGCCACCTCCCGCCCGCTGGGGGGTTGTGAGCGATGGCGGAGTCATCAGCGCTGTCGCTTAACCGAAAGAGGGGGAGTGCCTCCAGCGACCGATCGAGAACGATCGTTCGCAGCCCAGGCCGGCGGCGCGCCGCGAGAGACATGCGACAAAGCTGGCCCCAGCGGGAGCATCGGGCAAGCGAGAGCCCGTGCAGGCTCCGTCAACTAAGAGAGCGCTATGAGCTGACCGGTCACGGCGCTCGCGTCCGCCGAGCAGAGGTAGAGCACTGTTCGCACGACCTCATCGCGCTCGACGTAAGGGGCCTTGTCGCCCATCGCGCTCTCGTTCGCCGCGGTTCGGATCGCCACCGGGGCCAGAGCGTTTACCCGAATGCCATTCGACCGCTCCTCCTCGGCCACCGCCCGGGTGAGGGTCGCAACTCCCGTCTTCGCAACGGCGTACGCGGAGACGCCGGCGACCTTCGCTCCAGGGAGGGCAGCCGACGAGGAGAAGTAGAGGATGGTGCCCTTGCCGGCGCGCACGAGGGGAAGGAATGCCCTGGTGACGAGATAGGCCGTCGTCACGTTGATCCGAATTTGGGTATGCCAGACGCTCGTGGCGCTGGTTGCCACCGGCCCGCTCACCGCGAAGCCACCGGCGGCATGCACGAGTGCGTGCACGGCACCGCCGAAGGCGGTTTGGACATCGGACACCAGCGCTGCGAGCTGCGTCTCGTCGGCGAGGTCACACGCGAAGGCGCGGGCCTCCCGTCCAGCGACCTGCAGATCCTTCACGCGAGCCTGCACATCCACCGCCGAGTGGCCGACGGCGGCCACCCGCGCCCCAGCCTCCGCAAACGCGGCGGCGAGAGATTCGCCAACCTGCCCCTGTCGCCCGACTCCGGTGACCACGACTACCGAATCACGGAAGCTCATCTCTCGAACCTTGCGGCGTGTGCGGCTGAGCATGCGGTAGCGGCGCGGCCGAGGGCAAGGGTGACGACATCCGCTCCGTTCGCCATTCTTAACAAACTCAGATGTCAGAGGCGCTCCCCTTTCAGCCGCTCGTCGCCGACTGGTTCGCCGACACCTTCGGGGTCGCGAGCGAGCCGCAACGGCTTGGATGGCCCGCCATTGCCGGCGGTGACCACACGCTCATCCTCGCGCCGACCGGTACTGGGAAAACGCTCGCCGCTTTTCTCTGGGAGGTGGACCAGCTCATTCGGCGCGGCCTCGAAGGGCCGCTGCCGAACGCGGTGCAAATCCTCTACGTGTCGCCGCTCAAGGCGCTGAGCAATGACATCCAACGAAATCTGGAACAGCCGCTGGCTGCGCTCCGCAAGCGGTTCGAGGCTGCGGGGCATCGCTTCCCAGAAATTCGCGTCGCCGTTCGAACCGGCGATACGCCGGCGAGCGCGCGCGCGAGGATGCTTCGCAAGGCTCCGCATATTCTGATCACCACGCCGGAGTCGCTGCACATCATGCTGACGACGATCAAGGGGCGCGGCATGTTCGCGCTCGTTCGCTCCGTGATCGTGGACGAGATTCACGCAGTCGCCGGGACAAAGCGCGGCGCTCATCTCGCGCTCACTCTCGAGCGGCTCGAGGCGCTCTCTGAGCATCCGCCGCAGCGCATCGGCCTCTCGGCCACCCAGCGCCCACTCGACGAAATCGCGAGGTATCTGGGCGGCTGCTACGCGCGTGCGGAAGAGGAGGAGCCGAGCTTTCGTCCGGTCACGGTGGTGGATTGCGGCGCCGTGAAGCGGATGGAGCTCTCGGTGGTTTCGCCGGCCGGCGATTTGACCAACGTCGAGCGCAGTGTTTGGCCCCTGATCGCCGAGCTTGCGCTGGAGTACATCCGTGGCGCGCGCACGACCCTCATCTTCGTCAACAACCGCGCGCAGGCCGAGCGGATGGCCGTGCGAATCAATTCGCTTGCTGGTGAGCAGGTGGCGCGCCCGTACCACGGATCGCTGGCCCGGGAGCGTCGACTCGCGCTCGAACAGGCGCTCAAGGCCGGCAATCTTCCTGCGCTCGTCACCACGAGCTCCCTCGAGTTGGGGATCGATATCGGGTCAGTCGATCTGGTCCTTCAACTGCAAAGCCCGAAACGAGTGGCTGCCGGACTTCAGCGCGTCGGACGGTCGGGACATTCGCTGACGGCGACGAGTAAGGGAGTTTTCGTACCGACGCATCGCGATGATCTCGTGGAAACGGCCGCCGTGGTCGCCGGGATGTCGAGCGCCGACGTCGAAGCGACCGTCGTCCCACAGAACGCCCTCGATGTGCTCGCGCAAGTGATCGTGGCAATGGCTTCGGTCGACGACTGGCGACCGGCGGAGATTCTTCGACTGGTGCGACAGTCGTACCCGTACCACCGCCTCGGCAGGGCGCCGTTCGGTGAGGTGGTGGAGATGCTCTCAGGGAAGTATCCCGCCGACATCGCCGCCGAGCTCGAACCGCGACTCACCTGGGACCGTGTGGAAGACCGACTCTCGGGATCGACGGCGAGCCGAATGACCGCGGTCATCTCCGGAGGGACGATCCCGGACCGTGGCCTCTACACCGTGCACCTCCCCGACCGGACGAGGCTCGGGGAGCTGGACGAGGAGTTCGTGCACGAGTCGCGTGTGGGGGATGTCTTTCAACTCGGCTCTGCCACCTGGCGCATCGCGGCGATCGAGCACGACCGGGTGATCGTCACACCGGCGCCCGGTGCGCCGGCGCGGATGCCCTTCTGGCACGGGGAGTTCTCCACCCGCTCGGTGGAGCTGGGCCGGCGCGTGGGCGCGCTACGCCGTCAGGTTGCCGCGGCGGCGCCTGACGACGCTTCTCTGGATGCGGAACTCGCGAGGATCTACCACTGCGACGAGCCATCGGCCGCCTCACTTCGCGAGTACATCGGAGAGCAGCGGGCGGTGACGGGGGTAGTGCCTGATGATCGCACGATCCTGGTCGAGCACTTCAGGGACGAGCTCGGAGGGGTGCGGATCGTCGTGCATTCCGTCTTCGGCGGCCGCGTGAACGCTCCCTGGGGGATGGCCCTGGCGCAGCGCATCCGGAGTACCCTGGGAGTGGATTGTCAGGTAGAGGTGAGCGACGACGGCATTCTCCTTCGGCTCCCCGACCTCGGGATGGCGGCGCCGATCGATCTGGTGGCACGCCTCGGTGCCGAGGAGGCGCGTGAGCGAGTGCTGGCCGAGGTGGGGACGTCGCCGCTCTTCGGTGCGCGCTTCCGAATGAACGCCGCCCGTGCCCTTCTGCTTCCGCGGGGCACGCCGCGACGCCGGATGCCTCTCTGGCTGCAGCGCCTGAAGGCTCTCGACCTACTGGATGCCGTGCGGCAGTACCCCAGCTTCCCGATCCTCGTCGAGACGTATCGCGAAGTTCTCCGCGATACCTTCGATTTGGGTGCCCTCGAGACGGTCCTTCGCGAGATCGCCTCTGGCGCGATAGGGCTGCGGACGATCGAGACTCGGCAGGCATCGCCCTTCGCCGCCGGGCTGCAGTTCGGCTTCGTCATGGACTGGCTGTACGTGGACGACACGCCGCGGGCCGAGCGACGGGCCGCACTCTTGTCACTCGACCGCGCGTTGCTGGACGACATCATCGGCGCCGAGTCGCCAGACAACGAGACGCTCGTCGCCCTGGACGCCGTGCTCGCGGAGCGCCGTGGGACGGCGCCAGGCCGCCGAGCGCGAACGGCCGACGAGCTCGCGCAGCTGATCGACCGAGCCGGAGACATCACATTCGCCGAAGCTGCCGAACGCGTCGCCGGGCCTGACGAGCGGCGGGCGGGCGATCCGCTCGCCGAGCTCCTGGCGTCGCGGCGGGTGATCGAGGTCCCGATTCCGGGAGTGGAGGAAGGGCCCGAGTGGAGGTTGATCCTGACGGAGGCGTATCCGCGATATGCGGCTGCGTTCGGCGTCGAGACCGTGGCGCACGTGCGCGCCTTCGAAGGGCTCGTGGAAAGCCCCGCGGGCGAGGTCGTGCCGGAGAGCTTGCTGACTCCCGTCATCGAAGCGCGCGTCGCTCGCCGAGAAGTGTTGGCACGCTTTCTGGCGCTGGCGGGCCCGGTGACGGTCAGCGAGGTGGAGTCGCGCTACGGCTGGCCGGCGCGCTGGATCGAGTCGCGTCTCGTGGAGTGGCAGGAATCGGGCACGCTCATCGGTGGGCGCTTCCGGGCCACCACGCGAGAACGGGAGTGGTGTGCTCGAAAGGCGTGGGAGGCAGCGAAGCGACGGGCGCTGGCGATGCTCCGGCGGCAAATCGAAGCGGTGGATCTGCCGGTCTTTGCCGCCTTCCTCCAGAGCTGGCAGCATCTCGACCCGCGCACCCGGTTGGACGGTGCGATCGGTGTCGCGAGTGTGCTTCGACAGATGAACGGGCTCGCCCGCCCGGCGGGATCGTGGGAGAGAGACTACCTGCCGGCGCGCGTCCATCGGTACGAGGCGGCGTGGCTTTCTCAGCTGGCAGCCACCGGCGGGCTGGTCTGGGTGGGCGGCGCGACGCGTCGTGGCAGCGAGCAGGGATCGGGCGAGCCACTCTCGCTGGCGACGATTCGCTTTCTGACCCGTGGGGAGGAGGTGCTCTGGCTCGCGGGGATCGCGACCGAGGAGGTGAGCGCCAGTGCTCGCGCCATCAGGGAGCAGCTAGAGCGGCTCGGGGCCTCGTTCCTTCCGGCCCTCGAGTCGGCAACCGGGCTTGCGCCGGTGGCAGCGCGCGAGGCGATCCGTGAGCTGGCGGCCTCGGGTATCGTCACGAACGACACGATCGAAGCACTCCGCGAGATCGTCCGCACGCGACCGCTACCGACGCGCGATCGCGGCGAGCGGGCGCAGGATCCAACGCGGTGGCTACCACAGGATTATACGCCGGGAACCCAACGATTCGTGGTGTGGCGCCGGCCCACGGCGGCGCGGCTGCCGAAGTGGCGCCGACCCGACCAGGGGACCCCGGTGGCCGGATGGGTCGGCCGGTGGGCGTTGGTTCAGCCCGCCAATCCGGTTGTGCCTGACGAGGAGTCGCGAGCGGAGGCGATCGCCCGTCAGTGGCTGGATCGCTATGGCGTGGTGACCCGCGATTGGTGGCGGCGCGAGCGCCCACCGGTTTCCTGGAGGGCGATCTACCGGGAGCTCCGACGGCTGGAGATGCGGGGGGAGGTACGCCGTGGGTATTTCGTGCGAGGGTTGGCCGGAGCGCAGTTCGCGCTTCCCGCGGCCGTGGAGCGGCTACGCGCCGCGCGCAGCGATGAGAGCGCGCCGTTCATCGTCATGGCGGCGAGCGATCCTGCGAACCCATACTCGCTACCACTTGAGGCTCCGCCGCCGTCGCTCACGCGCCCGCGAGGAGGGGGCGCGCTCCTGGTCACGAAGGGAGGGCTCGTGCTGGTATCCGCAGAGGGGCGCGGACGGCGCGTCATGGTGGCTGCGGGGATCGATCCGGCCGATCTGACGACGGCGGCACGGGCACTCGCCGACCATCTGGCGCGGCGCGATGGCTCCGGTGCCCGCGCGCCGCGCGACCTGCAGGTCGAGACGATCGATGGAGTGCGGGCCGCCGCGAGTCCACACGCTGCAGCGTTCCTCGGCGCGGGCTGGCGGCGAGGATCCAGCGGTCTGACCTACCTGGTGGGTTAGGGTGCCTGGCGCGACCTAACGAATATCGGCCCGCCCGAGGGCGGCGCGAACGGCCTCCCGGATCGCGACGACAGCGTCGTGTCTGGAGGCCGGCGAGTCGTCGCGCACATGGAGCTCGATGCCATTCGCGACCGGGATGCGGTGCCACACGCCCTCTCCATCGCCGTCCTGGACAACGAGGTCGGCGCCCGCGCCGAGCGCCGGGGCGAGAGAGGTCGCGACGCGACGTTCGAGGGCGTCGCCGGTGAGGGAAACGAGCTCCCCTTTGATCCGCTCGAGCGTCTGACCTTCGCGCTGGCGGATCTTGATGAAGAGGATCTGGAGGAGATGGCGGTAGCCGTAGGTGGCTGCCGTGCCGGTCCCATCCGGCCGATCGAGCAGTCCGCTGGCAACATAAAAACGCACCGCGCGAGCGCTCGGCTCTGCGCGGGCGGCCGCATTCGTCGGCCGCATGGCTGCTGCGTCCACCAAGGCCGTGGCGTGCGCCGCAAGGCCGCGCGCGTTCCAGGGTGCGTGCCGCGCGTGCACCCGGAGCAGAGGGACCGGGGACTCAGCCATGCCTGCAACAATAACGTTGCCGGCACCCCCCGGCGAGAGCGCGGCTAGCGGCGCGTCACCGCCAGCGGACGATCACTTCGCCTTGCGGGCGCCTTTCCGTGCGGCGCGCCGCTGGCGTCTGGCTTGTCGGCGCACACGACGCTTGGTACGGCGCACGACCCGCCGCACTCTCCGCACTGTGCGCCGCACCTTCCGCACAGTCTTGCGAGCTGCGCGCCGCGCTTTCCGCACGGCCTTCTTGCGCGCGACCTTCTTCTTGATGGCCGCCTTCTTCTTCGCCACGACCTTTTTCACGACAGCCCTCTTGATCAAAGCCTTGGCCACTGCGGGAGCGACAGCAGCCTTCTTCGCCGCAGCCGATTGCCTCGCCGCGGCCGCCCCACCGAGTGCGGCGGCGACTGCACCGCCGATCACGATGTCCTCCTCTTCCTCCTCGATCTCGTCCGACCCGGGAGCCTCTTCGTCCTCTTCGCCGTCACTCTCATCGGTGCTGTCCCACAGGTCGTCGCCACTCTGCTTGCTCATTCCCCACCCTCCTTCATCATCGTCCTCGTCGTCGTACGACGATCCGCCGCCGCCGTAGCCGATGTCTTCCTCGTCATCATCGTGCTCCGAGAAATGGAGCTTCTCGTTGTACTCGCCGCGCGGCATTATCGCCTCCTGAAGTGTTAGTCGGACGGGCCAGGTGCGGCCCCTCCCGCATCGCACGCAGACACGGCGCCATTGTCGCCTGCGGCCGCGCACCGGTGCGTTCCGACCACCCAATACAACCGATTAGCGGATCCGTCAAGGATCGTGAGGAGACTGTTGCTCGGGGCGGATGCTCGCGCTGTGAAACGACTTGTACCTTGCGACCGCCAGAACCTTCAAGGGGTCAGTCGTCGCCGGCGGAGGGGACGAGAACAGGCGCATGCCCGCCCGGGGTCCCCGGCTCGAGCTCGCGGATCTCGAGCTTCTTCTGCAGCCGGTCCAGATAGGTGTAGAAGACCGGGGTGGCATAGAGGGTGATGAGCTGCGAAAAGGCGAGCCCGCCGACGACCGCCACACCCAAGGGACGGCGCGACTCGGCGCCGGCACCGGCGCCAATGGCGATGGGCAGGGTGCCCATGAGGGCTGCCATCGTGGTCATCATGATCGGTCGGAAACGGACGCTTGCCGCCTCGATGATGGCGTCGCGAGCCGACTTGCCCTCGCGTCGCTCGGCCTCGATGGCGAAGTCGATCATCATGATGGCGTTCTTCTTCACCAATCCGACGAGCATGATGATCCCGACGAACGCGTAGATCGTGAGCTCCATCCGGAAGATGAGCAGCGTCAGCAGTGCGCCGAAGCCGGCAAAGGGCAATCCGGTGAGGATCGTGAGCGGATGGACGAAGCTCTCATACAAGATCCCGAGCACGATGTAGATGATGAGAATTGCCAGCACGAGGAGGGCGAGCAGCCCCGATTGCGCCGATTGGAACGCCTGGGCGGTACCGGAGAAGCTCGTGCTGATGCTGGACGGCAGGACCTCGTTGGCGGCCTTCTGCACGGCGGCGACCGCTGTGCCCAGCGATGTCGTGGGGAGGAGGTTGAAGGACAAGGTCACTGAGGGGAGCTGGCCGGAGTGGTTGACCGTGAGCGGCCCCACGTTCTCGGTGACCTTGGCGAGCGACGCGAGCGGGACGAGCTCACCGCTCGCCGAGCGGATGTAGAGCAGGCTGAGGGCGGAGAGATCCCGCTGATACTCGGGCAGGAGCTCCATGATCACCCAGTACTGGTTATTGGGTGTGTAGATCGTCGACACCTGACCGGCGCCGTACGCGTCGTACAGCGCCGACTCGATCTGATCGGCGTTAATCCCCAGTGACGCGGCGCGGTCGCGATTGATCGTGACCTGCACCTGGGGAGCCTTGATCTGCAGGTCGCTGGTGACGTCGATCAGCCCGGGGATCTGCTTCATCCTCTGCTCGAGGCGAGCGGCGTAGTCGTAGAGCGTCTGCATGTCCACGCTCTGCAGCGTGAACTGGTATTGGCTCTTGGTCACGCGGCCGCCGATGCTGATCACGGGCGGGTTCACGAGGAAGACTCGCATCCCAGGGATGACCGAGAGCTTCGGGGCGAGCTCCCTGATCACCTCATCGGCGCTCAGCGCGCGCTGGGCCCGCGGCTTGAGATTGATGAAGAGGCGCCCCTGGTTGATGGTGGGCGAGCGACCGCCTGCGCCGATCGAGGACATGAAGCCCTCGACGTTCGGGTCCTCCTGCACGATGGCGGCGATCTGCTGCTGGTGCTTCACCATCCCGTCGAACGATGTCCCCTCGGCAGCCTCGGTCGTACCGTAGATCTGCCCCTGATCCTCGCTGGGGATGAAGCCCTTGGGGACGATCTTTCCGAGCCAGAATGTTCCGATGAGGATGAGGAGCGAGAAGGCGAGGGTCAGTGGGCGGTGTGCCATCACCCATTGCAGCGACCGCTCGTAGCCCTGCAGCGTCCGCTCCCACACGCGCTCGGATGCGTTGAACAGCCGGCCGTGCCTCTGCTCGTGATGCGCCTTGAGGAAGCGGCTGCACAACATCGGTGTGAGCGTGAGCGATACGAAGCCCGACACCAGGATCGCCGCGCCGATGGTGACGGCAAACTCGTGGAAGAGTCGCCCGATGAGGCCGCCGAGGAAGAGTACCGGAACGAATACCGCCACCAGCGACAGAGTCATCGAGAGAATGGTGAAGCCGATCTCGCGCGACCCGTTGAGCGAGGCCTCGAGCACCGGCTCGCCCATCTCGATGTGGCGGACGATGTTCTCGAGCATGACGATGGCGTCGTCCACCACGAATCCCACCGAGAGCGTGAGCGCCATCAGTGAGAGATTGTCCAGGCTGTAGCCGAGCAGATACATCACCGCGAACGTCCCGATCAAGGACATCGGGAGCGCGAGGCTCGGGATGATCGTGGCCGGCACGTTCCGCAGGAAGACGAAGATCACCATCACGACCAGCACCAGCGTGAGCATGAGGGTGAACTTCACGTCCGCCACCGACGCCTCGATCGACACCGACCGATCGTAGAGCGTCGCCACCTTTACCGACGCGGGGAATTGTGACTCCATCTGCTTCATCGCCGCCTTGACGTCGTTGGCGACCTGCACCGTGTTCGTGCCCGGCTGGCGCTGGATGGCGAGGACGATGGAGCGCGCTCCGCTGAACCAGCTGGCGACTTTGCTGTCCTGCACGCCGTCGACGACGTTGCCAAGATCGCCCAGACGGACCGGTGCGCCGTTGCGGTAGGCGACGACGAGCGGCCGAAAGTCCTTGGCGTTATTGAGCTGTCCGTTCGCCTGAACGGTGTACGCCTTGTCGGTGCCCCAAAGAATTCCGGTGGGAAGGTTGACGTTGCCGTTCCCGACGGCGTTCACGACCTCGTCGATGCCGATTTTCCGCAGCGCGAGCGCCTGGGGATCGAGCTGGACGCGCACGGCGTACTTCTGCGCACCGTAGACCTGCACTTGGGCAACGCCGTTGACGGTCGAGATGCGCTGCGCAAGGTACGTCTCCGCGTATTCATCGAGCTGTGAGAGCGGAAGCGTGGTGGAGGTGAGGGCGAGGTAGAGAATCGGCGACGCCGACGGGTCCACCTTCTGGTACGACGGTGGAATGATGTTTTGCGGCAGGAGGCGCAGAGTCTGCGAGATCGCCGCATTCACGTCCTGCGCCGCGGCGTCGATGTTGCGATTCAGATTGAACTGAAGGGTGATGCTCGTCGAGCCGGTGCTGCTCTGCGAGGTCATCACGTCGATGCCGGCGATCGTCGAGAACTGCTTCTCGAGGGGGGTCGCGACGGCCGACGCCATCGTCTCCGGGCTCGCTCCAGGGAGAGTCGCGAAGACGTTGATGGTGGGATAGTCGACGCTCGGGAGATCGCTCACCGCCAATTGACGGTAGGCGACGATTCCAAAGAGCAGAATTCCCGCCATGACCAGAGTGGTCATGACGGGCCGACGTATGAACAGACCCGAAATGTTCATCCCGTCCTCTGTTGATCTCCTCCAGGGGCGGCCTTCACCTGGACCTTCGAGCCCGCGGTGAGACGGAGCTGCCCATCCGTCACCACGGTTTCACCCGCGTTGAGCCCTTTGTCAACCACCGTCAGATCGCCAGCGCTGCGCAGGGTCGTGATCGGTCGCTGGCTGGCGGTCGCGTCCGAGTTCACGATGAATACGTACGTACCCTGCTGTCCCTGCACGACCGCCTGCGTCGGAATCACGAGTACGTTTTCCTGAGTGAAGAGCTCCAGGACCACGTTCACGAATTCGCCCGGCCAGAGCGCGGCATCCTTGTTGTCGAATCGGCCCTTGAGAAGGATGGTTCCGGTGGTGGTGTCCACGGCGTTGTCGACGAAGGACAGGGTCCCCTGGCTCGGCGCCCCGGTCGCCGTCGCGGGCTTGGCGCTCACCGGGAGCGCGGCGCTGCCGTACTTCCGGATCGCCGGCAAGCTCGATGCGGGAACGGCGAAGCGGACCAGGATGGGCTTGATCTGGTTGATCGTCACCAGCGTGGATCCGCTCGCCTTGACGAGGTTTCCTTCTTTGACCAGAAGCCCTCCGGCGCGACCGGAGATCGGCGCGCGGATAGTCGCGAACTGCAGGTTGAGCTGCGCCGCCTCGACCGCCCCAGAGTCAGCGGTGACGGTCGCTCGAAGTGTCGCGGCAGTCGTCTTGGCCTGGTCGTACTGCTGTGTCGTGACGTAGTCCTTGGCGACGAGTTGCTCGTATCGCTGGACATCGATCTCTGCGTTCTTGAGCTGGGCGAGGTCGCGCTCGAGCATCCCACGCGCCTGGGCGAGCGCCGCTGCGAAGGGGCGCGGGTCGATCTGGAAGAGCACCTGATTGGCCTTCACATCGTCGCCTTCCTTGAAGGCCACCCTGGTGAGGTATCCGGTCACCTGAGATTCCACGGCGACTGCCTGCAGGGGCTCCACCGTACCGTTCGCGGGCAACTCGAATGGCACGTTCTTGCGCTCGACGCGCGCCACCGTCACAGGAACGGGGGGCGGAGCGGCCACCTCCTTCTTCCCGCAGCCGACCGAGAGCGCGGTGAGGGCGAGGGCAGTAGCGCGCGCAAAGGAACGAGCGTACGGCGCTCCGAAACGTGGAATCATCGTGGGGGTGGGGTGCCGGTGGTGTCGTTCACGGTGCGCAGCGGGCTCTGACCGTGCGTGTCGAGCACGCCCACATCATGCGCGAGCTGGGTGAGAGCAGTGCGCCACTCGAGACGCGCCTGGATCTGCTGCGCGCGGGCGCTCGCCAGCGCGCTCTGAGCAGTGAGGAGGTCGAGGATACTACCGACGCCCGCCTTGTACCGTCCGAGCGTGACCTCCTCTGTCTGCGTCGCGCTATTCAAGAGATCGTCGGCCGTGTGCACGCGCCCTGCGGCCGTTTGCAGAGTGTAGTAGGAGCTGAACACCTGAAAGATGACTTGCTGTTGGATGCTCGTCGCTTGCGCGAGCGCGGCGTCCGCCTCGGCCTCCGCCTGACGCTGATTGTACAGCCGCGAGAAGCCGGCGAATACGGGGATGCTGACACCGAGCTGAAGGGTGTAGCTGTTCCCGCCCGACGGAAGCGCGGAGCTATAGGTTCGCCCGCCAGTGCCGCTGAGCGCGAGCGATGGCAAGCGAGCCGCCCGAGCGACACGAATGCGCTCCAGCGCCGCGTCGTACTGCGCACGTGCGGCGGCGAAGTCAGGTCGCGCGTGCAACGCCTGCGTGATCAACGTGTCGACGCTGTCCGGAAGAATGCCCACCGGAATCAGGACGTTGACCGGCGCGATGTCGTAGGGGATGTTCGCCGGCAGACCCATCGAGACGGCGAGCGCGCCCCTCGTGGTGAGGTAGTCGCCCTGCGTACTCTGCAGGTTGAGCTTCGCCTGTGAGAGCGCGGTGCGGGCCTGCAACACATCGGCGATCGTCGCCAACCCCACCTTGTGCTGCTCATTCGTGGCATCGACCGACGTCTGCGCTTCCTTCACCGACGTGCTGTCGGCGGCGAGGAGCGCTCGCGCAGCGAGATAGTTGAAAAGGGCGCTCTCCACCTGCAGCACCACATCCTGGATGGTCGCGTTATGCGTCCAGTCGGCGGCGATGAGCGTGTTCTTCGCCGCGCCGATCGACCCGCTGCGCCCGCCGATGTCGAGCAGGAGCCAGTTGATTGTGGCGTTCGGGAAGACGTAGGTCTGCTGAACCGCTGTGCGCCCCTGCGTCTGGACGGTCTGGAGTGAGACCGCATCCACGGCCAGATCGACCTGGGGGTAGTATTGCCCCTTCGCCGCGCCGTAGGCATCGGCGGCCGCTCGGGCGTTGGACCAGGAGATCTGAGTCGTCGGGTTGTTGGACAGGGCGATGTCGACGACGTCGCCCAATCCGAGCGAGTCGATGCGCCGCTGAACATCCGGCGGCAGTGCGGCGGCCGGTGGCTTGGTCAGCGTGGTCTCCGGCGGCGTCGCGGGTGGGGTCCACGCGGCATTTGGCGCGGGACTCGTCCCCGCGACACCGTTGACCGAGGGTGTGCCTACGCAGCCGGCCACGAGCACGAGACAGGGGATAAGCCGGAGAGATTTCACGAACGAGGTCTAGAGTGGGAACGGCGGACACGCGTACCCCAAAAGTACGCATACCTGGTGCCCGCCGTTGACCTCGGTCGCCCCCCGCCTGCGCCCGGCGCTATGGGGCTACTCGATGAATGTCAGAGATTTGCGCCGAACCACCACGGTCCGCAGGGCGATGACCACCGCCGGGTCGGTCAGCTGCCCCGTTTCGCTCTCCAGGTAGGCCATCGTCTCGGTCTGGGTCATCGGCTTGCGGTAGGCGCGCTGGGACGTGAGCGCGTCGTAGGCATCTGCGGCGAGGAGGATCCGTCCCCCGAGGGAGATGGCCTCGCCGGCGAGACCGCGAGGATACCCCTTACCATCGTAGTGCTCGTGGTGGTCGTGAACGAAGTCGAGGATGGGACCCAGATGTTTGAGGGGCGCCAGAATCTCCATCCCGATACGCACGTGGTCCTTGACGTGCTCGAACTCCTCGGGCGTCAGGCGGCCCGGCTTGTTCAACACCTCCTCGCGGATGCCGATCTTTCCGACATCGTGGAGCCGCCCTGCGAGGCGAACCATCTCGACCATGTCCTCGTCGAGGCCCAGGGTCGTCGCGATCGACGCGCCGAGCTCCGCGACGCGCTGCGAGTGGCCGCGCAGATAGAGGTCCTTCGCTTCCATGGCATTGATCAACGTCTCGGCGATGTTGACGGTGAGCGAGCGAAGCGTCTGCTTCTCGCGTTCGAGCTCGGCGGTCCGCGCCGCCACCTCGTCGCGGACCAGCTGCTCGACGCGCCGTCGCTCCACCGCCAGCTCCCGTCGGTGGATCGCCCGCTCCACGGCGCGCAGCAGATTGTCCAGCTCGATCGGCTTGACGAGGTAGTCGGCCGCGCCTCGCGTGATCGCCTCGGTGGCTGTCGGCGCATCGTTCACTGCCGTCAGCATGACGACGGCGAGATCCGGATCCACCTGCATCGCCCGGCAGAGGACGTCCACCCCGGTCATCCCCGGC
Source organism: Gemmatimonadaceae bacterium (assembly GCA_035623475.1). Taxonomy (GTDB): domain Bacteria; phylum Gemmatimonadota; class Gemmatimonadetes; order Gemmatimonadales; family Gemmatimonadaceae; genus DASPTK01. The sequence continues at coordinate 90,483 of DASPTK010000014.1, forward strand.
AGGCGCACATCGCAGAGCATGAGAGTGAAGGGGCGTTGCGCCAGCGCGGTCAGCGCCGCCGGGCCGGTCGCGGCCGTTTCGACCTCGAAGCCTCGATTCCGGAAGAAGCGCTCGAGCGCGAGCCTGATGGCGTCCTCGTCGTCGAGGATGAGCAACCTGGCCAGCTGGGTCGTGCGCGCTTCTGGTTCGGCGATGACCACGTCGGGGGGAAGCGTAGCCTGGCTCATCGGTGGTGATCGATCGAGGTCGGTGACGTTCGGCGCGCGACGACGATGATCGCGCGAGCCGGAGGGAGGGCCCCGGAGTGCAACGAACTAGTTAGGTATGCGCCGATGGAAGGACGACGAGTGCGCAAAGCGTGTAACGACGCCTCGCGTGCCTGGCGAGCGAGCGGGAGCCTGAGCGCCGGTCAGTCGTCGACGAATTCGGGTGTCACCCGGCGCGGGATGATCCCGGCGTCGGCGCCACGGGCGAGGAGTGTCCGCACCGCCTCGCGCCCGCGCGGGCCGTAGTCGAGGGTCCACGCGTTCACGTACATGCCGACGAAGGTGTCGGCGCGATCGCGGCTCAGGCCTCGAGCGAATCGCATCGCGTGGTCGAGGGCACCGTCGCGGTGGTCGAGCGCGTACCGGATGCTCTCCCGCAGATGCCGCGAGACCGTGCGCACCAGCGCGTCTCCGAGGTCCTTGCGAACGACGTTACCGCCGAGGGGCAGCGGGAGGCCCGTTTCGCCGCTCCACCAGGCGCCGAGATCCGTCACGAGATGCAGGCCGCGGTCGGCGAAGGTGAGCTGCCCCTCGTGGATGAGCAAACCCAGATCGACGGTTCCCGACGCGACCGCATCCTCGATCTGGTCGAAGGGTACCGGCACGGGAACGAAGTTCGGCTCGAAGAGGCGCAGGGCCAGGTAGGCCGTCGTGAGGGAGCCGGGGATGGCGATGCGCCGTCCGCGAACTTGCGCCTTGGCGAGCGGCTCACGCGCCACCAGGCGCGGACCGTAGCGGTCGCCCATCGAGGCACCGTGTGGGAGGAGGGCGTACCGATCAGCGAGGTGGGCGTAGGCATGAATCGACACCGCCGTCACCTCGAGCTCTCCGCGGAGCGCTCGCTGATTGAGCGATTCGATGTCCTGGAGCTCGTGGACGTAGCGGATCCCGCCGGTGTCGATCTTCCCCTCGGCGAGCGCGTAAAACATGAACGCATCGTCGGAGTCCGGGCTGTGGGCGACGCGGATCGTTCGCTGCGCCGATTCGGGAGAGCGCGTGGCGGAGCCGCTCGTCATCGGCGCGCTTCGGCCAGCGCCTGATCGAGGTCGGCGGCGTGCCGCTCGTACTCCGGTAGGTTCTTGGCGCGCTCCGCCGGCGCTGCGGCGACGAGTCGTTTGGCATACGATGCTGCGGCAGTCTTGTCGCCGAGCTCGCGAGCGGCGCGCATGCCGAGCGCGAGTCCGAGGAGATGCGTCGGATTCTTGGCCAGGATGCTGTCCGCCTGCATCCGGGCGAGCGGGAGCGCGCCCGCCACCTCAGCGATCCGCCCCATGTCGTAGCGCGAATCTGCGTCCTGCTCGGGGAGCATCTGGAAGGCGGCGATCGCCATCTGTGAGAAGAACGCCACGCTGTCGTTCTTCCCCTCGCTGTGGAGGCGCATGATGCGGTCGTACAGCCGATCGGCACGTTCCCGCGGCGACAGGGATGAGATGTCCGGAGCGCGCACGGGCGCAGCGCCGCCGCCGGCATCGGTGGGGGCGAGTGCCTCCTGGCCACTGTCCGCCGAGGCGGCGGCCGGTGCCGCCATCCGCTGGCCAGCCACTAACCCGATCAACGCCGTGAGCGCGATGCCGGCGATGACCCAGGGGAGACTGCTCGAGCGGAGATCGCGTCCCCCAGCGCCTCGATCGTCGCCAGGCGCGCGACCCACGGCAGCCGCCCCGACGGGGGAGCCGCACGAGTGGCAGTACTTCGCCCCGGCGGTGAGGGGGGTGTTGCAGGTAGCGCACGTCGCGCCTGCCAAGGGCGCGCCGCAGCTCGAACAGAATCGACCGGCGGCGTCAGCGCCGCAGCTGGGGCAGCGGCTGCGAGCGGACTCGGAGAGTGGGGGCTGGGTCATGGTGCAAATCTAGCCAGCGCCCGCGGCAAAGACGATCATTCCCCCCACGACCACCCTCGAGGATCGCGTGCCCTCTGCATCGCGTGCGCTGGTGCCGGATACCGCCGGTGCCAGCAAGAAGGACATTCTCGATCTCGCGCACACGAACAACGTCCGGTTCCTGCGACTGCAGTTTACCGACATCCTCGGCGTCAACAAGAATGTCGAGATTCCGGTGTCGCAATTCGAGAAGGCTCTGGCCGGCGACATCACCTTCGATGGCTCGTCGATCGAGGGGTTCGTCCGCATCGAGGAGTCGGACATGCTCCTCACTCCGGACCTCTCGACCTTCAAGATCTTCCCCTGGGGGAGCGCCGACAATCGGGTCGCGCGCCTGATCTGCGACATCCACACGCCCGATGGCCAGCCGTTCGCGGGCGACCCGCGGGCGGCGCTGAAGCGGCAGATCGCGCGCGCTCGTGAGGCGGGGTTCACGATGAATGCCGGCATGGAAGCGGAATTCTTCATGTTCAAGCCGGGGCCCAATGGCGAGCCATCCACCGACACGCACGATGTCGGCGGCTACTTCGACCTCGCGCCGGTCGATCTGGGGGAAAATGCGCGGAGGGCGATCGTCGACGTCCTCGAACAGATGGGGTTCGAGGTGGAAGCGGCACACCACGAGGTGGCCCACGGCCAGCACGAGATCGATTTTCGCTACGCCGAAGCACTGACCACCGCCGACCACATCGCCACCTTCCGATTCGTGGTGAAGTACGTCGCCGAGCAGTTCGGGCTCGTCGCCTCCTTCATGCCGAAGCCGATCTTCGGCCAGAATGGCAGCGGGATGCACACGCATCAGTCGCTCTTTCGCGGGAACCACAACGCCTTCTGGGATGCGTCGGCCCCGTGGGAATTGAGCACGGTGGCGCTGCACTACATCGGCGGCTTGCTCCGGCACGCCCGCGGCTACTGTGCGATCACCAACCCCTTGGTGAACAGCTACAAGCGGCTCGTTCCGGGCTTCGAGGCGCCGGTGAACGTGGCGTGGTCGATGCACAACCGGTCGCCGATGATACGCATTCCGGCGCGGCGGGGCCTCGGCACGCGGGTCGAGCTCCGCATGCCCGACCCGGCCGCCAACCCGTATCTCGCGCTGGCGGTCATGCTCGCCGCCGGACTCGACGGGATCGACACCAAGGCCGACTCGCGCGAGCCGGTGGACACGAACATCTGGGAGATGTCGCACCGCGAGCGGCGCCGTCTCCGCATCGATGATCTGCCGCACGATCTCAACGAGGCCTGTAACGAGTTGGGAAAGGATGACATCGTCACGGCGGCGCTCGGGGAGCACATCACGACAAACTTCATCGAGGCCAAGCGCCAGGAGTGGCGGGAGTACATCACTCAGGTGAGCGCCTGGGAGTTGGAGAACTACCTCGCCAAGTACTGACGGCCCGGGAACGCGAGTCGGCGACGGTGGGTTGTCAGGATACAGAGGCACGACACGTGCAGCTTCATCGACGCATCTCTTTGTGAGGGCACCATGGTTACGCGCACTGTAGAACCGGAGATCAAGTATCAGACGAAGAACGACCTGTCCGCCGACATCCGCGAACCCGTCATCGCGTTGCTGAACCGTCGTCTGGCCGACTGCATCGATCTGCAAACCCAGACGAAGGTCGCTCACTGGAACGTGAAGGGGTCCAGCTTCATCGCGCTGCACAAGTTGTTCGACGAGGTGAACGAGGACGTCGAGGACTATGTCGACCTCATCGCCGAGCGTGCGGTACAGCTGGGTGGAGTGGCCGAAGGGACGGTACGCACGGTGGCCGAGCGCTCAGAGCTCTCGGAGTACCCGCTGGACATCAGCTCGGGCGAGGATCACGTGAAGGCGCTCTCCTCAGCGCTCGCCGACTTCGGCACGCGCGCGCGGCGGGCGATCGACGAGGCGAACGAGATTGGCGACGCGGACACCGCGGACATCTTCACGGAGATTTCGCGCGGCACCGACAAGTGGCTCTGGTTCGTCGAGGCGCACCTGCAGCGCGCCAAGAAATAGCTCAGCGCTGCGCCGAGAGGTCCGTGCCTCCGATCAGCGCCAGCTGAGCCGGTAGCGGCAGACGCGGCCGCCGGAGGCGCGGCACTCCTCTTCGATCACGTGGACATCGCGGGCGCCGCACATCTGGAGCGCCCGTCGATGCCACCCCACCACCGTCAGGCAGTCGGGAGCGCTCGGTGTCGGCGCGTCGTGCGTGGTGAGCACACCCGACGTCGGGCCGGTCTGCTCGTACTCGCGACGCCCCGACTCGTAGTACGTTCGGTAGATCACCGGCGCTTTGCGAAGAAAGGCGTGCGGATCTCCCGACGAGAGAAAGCTGGCGTGCACGGTCGAGAGGTTCTGTTCGGCCGACGCCTCGCCGATGCGCTCGAAGAAGTCGGGACGTCCGGCGCCGAGCACTCGAACGATCGCGTCGTCGACACGCCGACCCAGATCGAAGGGGAACCAGAGCGCGGGGAGCACGAGCTTGAGCGTCCGCCGGTCGGCTTCGCTCAGCGTGTCGAGGACCCGCTCCACACCGTCCTTACCGAAGTGCTGCTCGACGAATGTGAGCCTCGCACGGAGGGCGGCTCCCTTGATCTGTTGCATGGCATCTGACAGACGAAGGAATGAGCGCGGTGAAACGTGGGAGGGGGACAAGCCCCGAGGCCTGTCCCCCTCCCACTGCTCGTCGAGCTTCCCTCACGCCGCCTGACGGCGGCGAACGATCAGCCAACGATCAGACGGGGAAGAGCATCTCCCGGTACTTGGGCAGTGGCCAGAGATCGTCGCTCACCGCGAGCTCCAGTTCATCAGCGCTCGCGCGAACATCGGCCATCCGGTCGGCACCCGCCGCGGTGAGGATTGCGGCCTGCTCCTCGGGCTCGTGGTGCATCCCCTCCACTTTTGCGAGCACCGTGGCGAGCGCGGCGCGGTGGGCGGAGAGCTGCTCGATCATCTTTCCGATGCGGTTGGCCGCCTCCACCTGGGGAACGACCTTGATACCACCCGCCTTGGCATTGGCCGCGCCATCCGCGAGCGCGCTCGCGTAGGCAAGGGCCGCTGGCAGGATCATCGTGTCGACGAGCTGCATCAACATGTGCGCTTCGATGAGCATGTCCTTCACGTAGCGCTCGACCCGCACATGATAGCGCGACTCCAACTCTGCCTTCGTCAGGATGCCGAGCTTGGAGAGGACGGCCCGCGACGACTTGGTGAGCAGCTGCTTGAGCGCTTCGGGCGTGCGTCGATAGTTCGGGAGGCCGCGCTTCTTCGCCTCCGTCACCCACTCCTCGGCGTAGTTGTTCCCCTCGAAGCGTACGGCCGCCGTCTCCTTGAACGCCTCCCGCACCACCCTGAGCACGGCGTCATCGACCTTCGGGGTACGCTTGAGCTGGGCGCGAAGCTGCTCGGTGAGCTCACCGATCGCTTCCGCGACCGCGGCGTGGAGGAGGGTCACGGGGAAGGCGATCGATTGAGAGCTGCCGACTGCCCGGAACTCGAACTTCGCACCCGTGAAGGCGAAGGGCGACGTGCGATTGCGGTCCGTGTTGTCCTTCTCGATGTCGGGGAGCTTGGCGACGCCGAGCTTGATCATCGCCTGCTGCGCATCGGCCGGCGACGTCTTGCCGGCGGCAATGTCCTCGATCACCCGGGTGAGCATGTTCCCCATGAAGACGGAGATTATCGCCGGTGGCGCTTCGTTGGCGCCGAGCCGGTGCTCGTTGCCCGAGGTCGCGATGCCGGAGCGGAGGAGGCCGGCGTGTCGGTGCACGCCTTTGAGCACGGCGGCGAGGAACATGAGGAAGCGAACGTTCTGATGCGGCGTGTCGCCGGGCTTGAGAAGGTTGTACCCGTCGAGTGCCGGATCATCGGAGGTGATCGCCATCGACCAGTTGCAATGCTTCCCGGAGCCGTTGATTCCGGCAAAGGGCTTCTCGTGCAGCACTGCTTGCAGGCCGTGACGGAGCGCGACGCGGCGTAGCGTCGCCATCACCATCTGATTGTGGTCGACGCCGAGGTCGGTCTCCTCGAACACCGGCGCCATCTCGAACTGGCTCGGGGCGACCTCGTTATGGCGGGTCACGATCGGGACGCCGAGCTTGTACAGCTCGTTCTCCACTTCGGTGATGCAGGCTTGGATGCGCTCGGGGATCCCGCCGAAGTAGTGATCCTCGAGCTGCTGTCCGCGCGGCGGCGCAGCGCCGACGAGGGTCCGGCCGGCCATCACCAGATCGGGGCGCAAGGCGAACTGCGAGCGGTCGATGAGGAAGTACTCCTGCTCCGGCCCGAGGGTCGTGTAGACGCGAATGACGCCCTTGTCGCCGAGGAGCTCGAGCAGCTCGACGGCACGCGCCGAGAGCGCATCGGAGCTGCGGAGCAGAGGCGTCATCTCATCGAGCGCCTCGCCGTTGTAGCCGATGAAGACGGATGGGATGCAGAGCGTGCGTGTGTTGCCTGACTCGAGGATGAAGACGGGGCTCGCCGGGTTCCACGCGGTATAGCCGCGCGCTTCCCAGGTGGCGCGGAGCCCACCGGACGGAAAGCTTGATGCGTCCGGCTCGCTCTGGATGAGCTGGGATCCGGAGAACGACTCGATCGGCTGGCGATTGTCGTCGAAGGAGAGAAAGGCGTCGTGCTTCTCGGCGGTGAGTCCGGTTTGTGGCTGGAACCAGTGCGTGAAGTGAGTCACGCCGCGCGAGATCGCCCACTCCTTGATCACCTGGGCGACGGTGGGAGCGATCTCGAGGTCCAGTTTTTTCCCCTGTCGAATCGCGGCGAGGAGCTTCGAGTAGACGGCCTTCGGCAGCTTTGCCTTCATCTGCCGAGCGCCGAACGTGTTGCAGCCGAAGAACTCGGAGATTGGATGCGGTCCGGCGCCATTGGCGGAGACGGGTGTGACCACCGCCGGTCGCGGGAGACGAGTGGCGATGTCTTGGATCGCCGCGCGCCGCGGATTCAAGGTGGATGAGGACATCGCTTGGCTTGGCTCCCTCGGTGTGGTGTGGGGTGCGCCGATGGCTGCGAAACAAAGCGAGCCTGCGGGCCCTTCAGCCGTCGCAGGCTCTCTTGGGGTGTATCACAGATCGTGCACGCGGAGCAAAGTTAAGATATCAGACGCGGGATTTCCAGCGAAAGAATGAGCCGATGCTGGAACTCATCGTGCGAATTTTGCCGTTCTTGTGACTGTGTCAGCGGTCGTGGGGTAGGGGGTGGCGGGCACGGCCCCCAGATAGCTTAGCTGCCCATCGACTTGTGCTCTTCGTGCACGATTCAACGCGCAGATGGCCATCCATGGACCAGAAACAGATGTGTATTGGCCGATGTCGTGCTAATTTGACACGAAATCGTTGACAGTCTACCGCGCTGACACTATTCTCTCCGCCTTCGACCCCGGCGCGGCCAATAGCTGCATTCCGCCAGCCATGACGTGGCTCGGGCCCATCCGAGGAGCGGGCTCCATGAAGCTCATCACCACCATCATTCGCCCCGAGCGACTCGGCGCCGTCAAGGAAGCGCTCTTTCGCGTCGGCGTAACCGGCATGACGATCTCGCGCGTGAGCGGACATGGCGGTGAGCATGAAGTCGTCGAGCACTATCGAGGGTCGGCGCTCCTCCTCGAGTTCCACGACAAAGTGAAAATCGAAATGGCCTGCTCCGAGCCATTCGTCGAGCCGACGATTCAAGCGATCGTCACCGCCGCGCGCACCGGCGACGTCGGAGATGGGAAGATCTTCGTTCAGCCGCTGGAGCGCGTCATCCGCATCCGCACGGGTGAGCAGAACAGTGCGGCGCTCACGCCGGTCACGGCCGATGAAGTGCAGCGCCGCGCGCAGCACGATCTCGTCCAGGAGGTTGCATGACCGCGCCCTCGACGATCTCTGCGGGCGACACCGCCTGGGTGCTCTGCGGCGCCGCTCTCGTCATGCTCATGCTCCCGGGACTGGCCCTCTTCTACGGCGGCCTCGTTCGCGAGAAGAGCTCCCTCAACACGATCATGATGAGCATGGCGGCGCTCGGCCTGGTGAGCGTCCAGTGGGTGCTCTTCGGCTATTCGCTCGCCTTTGCTCCCGGCACACCCTTCATCGGCGGGCTCCAATGGGCGGGATTCGCCGGAGTCGGCGGCGATCCCAATCCGGCCTATGCGGCGACGATCCCGCACCTCGCCTTCGCCGCCTTCCAGGTGATGTTCGCCGCGATCACCGTGGCGCTCATATCCGGCGCGGTGGTCGAGCGACTCAACTTCCGGGTCTACCTGCTCTTCGTCCTCGCCTGGACGGTGGTCGTCTACGATCCCCTCGCCCACTGGGTGTGGGGCGACGGCGGGTGGCTGCACAAGTTAGGCGCGCTCGACTTCGCCGGCGGCACGGTCGTACACGTGAGCGCCGGAACGTCGGCACTGGTCGCGGCGATCATGCTCGGACGCCGCCGTGATCTCGGCCGCGCCGCCCTCGTGCCGCACAATGTCCCGTTCACCGTCATCGGCGCGGGGCTCCTCTGGTTCGGCTGGTTCGGCTTCAACGCCGGGTCGGCGCTGGCTGCGAACGAGGTGGCGGCCAACGCCTTCGTCACCACACACACCGCCGCCGCGAGCGCGCTCCTCACCTGGCTCCTCATCGATCTGGTGCGCACCGGCCGCGCGACCGCGGTCGGATCCGCCACCGGCGCCGTCGTCGGACTCGTGGCGATCACGCCGGCGGCCGGTTTCGTGACGCCGCGGGCGGCGATCGCGATCGGCATCCTCGCGGCCGGCGCGAGCTACGCCGCGATGCAGCTCCGCGCTCGCACCTCGGTGGACGACGCGCTCGACGTCTTCGCCTGCCACGGGGTGGCGGGGATGCTGGGGGCGCTGCTGACCGGCGTCTTTGCCACCAAGGCGGTGAATGCCGCTGGTGGTGACGGACTGCTCGCCGGGAATCCGGGGCAGCTTCTCGTCCAGGCCACCGCCATCGGAGCGACGGTGGTGCTGGCGGCGGCGGCGACCGCTGGAATCCTCTTCGTGCTCGAGCTGACGATGAAGCTCCGGGTGCCGATCGCCGATGAAATTGCCGGCGTGGATCGGAGCGAGCATGGCGAAGAGGCGTACCACGGCTCCGACCTCGGCGGCCTCGCCCAGGGCGGCTCCCTGGGCGGCAGCGTAGTGATCTCGACTGGCGATCTTCGCGACCGATCGTCGCGCACTGCGGCCTGACAAACGGACTCGCCTTCTGATCCGATCGGCGCGCCCACCGCGGGCGCGCCGGCGGGGCCGTGGCACGTCCCGGCCGCGCGCCCCGCTCGCCTTCTCCGCCTAACGCGCAACTGGAGCGCCGGCCGCAACCCCGGCCATCGTGCAAGCCTGCCGTGCCCCGGTCGACCTCGTCGCCCACGCCCGGCTGCTGGTGTAGCTTTCCTGCATGGCTCACCAATTCATCTATGTCATGAAGGACCTGCGGAAGGTCGTCCCGCCAAGCCGGGAAATCCTCCGCGGTATCTGGCTCTCCTTCTATCCCGGCGCGAAGATCGGCGTTCTGGGCGCCAACGGCGCCGGTAAGTCCTCGCTGCTCCGAATCATGGCCGGCGTCGATCAGGACTTTCAGGGGGAAGCGTGGCCGGCGGCGCGCACCAAGATCGGGTATCTGCCCCAGGAGCCGCGGCTCGACGCCACTAAGGACGTGCGTGGGAACGTCGAGCTCGCAGTGCACGATACGCGCGAGCTCCTCAAGTCCTTCGAGGAGATCTCACTCAAGTTCGGCGACCCGATGAGCGACGAGGAGATGGCGGCGCTTCTCGAGCGCCAGGCGGCGGTACAGGAGCGGATCGACGCCACCAACGCCTGGGAGCTCGACCGGAAGATCGAGATCGCGATGGAGGCACTCCGCTTGCCTGCCCCGGACGCCGATCTGGCGACCCTGTCGGGAGGGGAACGGAGGCGAGTGGCGCTCTGCCGGGTTCTTCTCGAGCAGCCAGACCTTCTTCTTCTCGATGAGCCGACGAACCACCTGGATGCCGAGAGCGTCGCCTGGCTCGAGCGACACCTGGCGGAATTCCCGGGCACGGTGGTCGCTATCACGCACGACCGGTACTTCCTCGACAATGTGGCGAAATGGATCCTCGAGCTCGATCGCGGCGCCGGCATTCCATGGGAAGGGAACTACTCATCGTGGCTCGACCAGAAACGCACGAGACTGGAGCAGGAGGAGAAGCAGGCGTCGGCGAGACAGCGCACGCTGGCGCGTGAGCTCGAGTGGGTGCGCCTGGCGCCGCGCGCTCGTCAGGCAAAGAGCAAGGCGCGCATCCAGAAGTACGAGGAGTTGGCGGCGGCTGATACTTTCGAGCGGGCGTCGCAGAACGAGATCATCATTCCGCCCCCGCCCCGGCTCGGGAACGACGTCGTCAACGCGACAGGGCTGAAGAAGAGCTATGGCGACAAGGTGCTCTTCGAGAATCTCACCTTCAGTCTCCCCCCCGGCGGAATCGTCGGTGTGATCGGGCCGAATGGTGCCGGGAAGACGACGCTCTTCCGGCTGATCACGGGAAGGGAGCGCCCGGACGAGGGGGCCATCGCCGTGGGGGAGACCGTTCAGATCGCGTACGTGGACCAGGAGCGCGAGCTGGAGGGAGAGAAGTCGGTCTTTCAGGAGGTGAGCGGCGGCCGGGAGACGATCGAGGTCGGCAAGCGCGAGCTCAATGCGCGTGCTTATCTGGCGAGCTTCAACTTCAAGGGGACCGATCAACAAAAGAAGGTGAAGGACCTCTCCGGCGGCGAGCGGAATCGCCTGCATCTCGCGAAGCTGCTCAAGAGCGGAGGCAACCTGCTTCTGCTCGATGAGCCGACGAATGATCTGGACGTCGACACGCTTCGCGCGCTCGAGGATGCCCTGCTCGACTTCGCCGGCTGCGTGGTGGTCATCTCCCACGACCGGTGGTTTCTCGACCGGATCGCGACACACATTCTGGCCTTCGAGGGAGACAGCGAAGCGGTCTGGTTCGAAGGGAACTACGCCAGCTACAAGGAGGACCTGCGCAAGCGGAAGGGGATCGACGCCGACCAGCCACATCGGGTGGGGTACAGGAAGCTGGTGCGGGCCTAAGGAACCTGCCACCGCGGGTGCTGGTGGTGATGCCGGAGCAGTGGCCGCGCGTGCATGTGCGCGCGGCGCTTCGCGAGGTGGGGTACGATGCCATCGGTGCGGAGACGGTCGCCGCGGCGCTCGGGTACCCGCCGGCGGACAAGAGCCGCGGTCCGGTGCGGGCGATCATCCTCGACGATGCCGCCGCGGTGGCTGTGCCGCCGGACGCCGTCGACCTCTTGTTGTCGCGCCACGGGCACCCTGCGGTGTTGCTGATCACATCGGCGGTGAAGGAGCCGCCAGAGGTGGGTGGTGCTCACCGGATGACACGTCCCACCTCGATCGGCGAGATCGTGCGCGCGGTGCGCGACCTCGTGCCGCTCGCTCCCGAGGCGCAGGGACCGCTCGACCCCGACGGGTGACCGCCCTCGAGCGCGCGGCCCGCTCAGCTCCCCCGACGCCTGCCTGACGCGGATGCGCGACGGTCGCGCGGGCCACTCATCGCGCTCGCGTTCCCGGTGCGGAGCGTGATCACCGCGACTTCCGGGAGCGCGCCGATGCGGAAGGGGATCCCCCAGTAGTTCGTCCCGGGGTGGATGTAGAGCAACGCCTCGCCGCGCTGATAGACCCCCATCGCCAGCTCGAGGAAGACGTTGGCGAGACTCCAGCCGCGCCACGGAAGGGCGAGCTGCGCCCAGTGAGTGTGGCCGCTGAGGGTGAGAGACACGCCGCGGGCGGCGAGCGCGGGCCAGAGCGCCGGGTTATGCGCGAGCGCGACGGTGACGGTTCCGTGGGGGACGCTGGCGAGCGCGGCGTCCACGTCGGGCGCAGGGAGGCTAGGGGAGGGATGGCGTCCGGCCGCGGGATCGCCGAGCCCGACCACGGCGAGTCGCTCGCCTCGGTAGTCGAGGATCCGCGCCTCGTTCACCAGAACCGTGAGTGCGACCTCGCCGAGCGCGTCGCGCACGGCGACCCAGCCGGCATAGACCTCGTGATTGCCCGGGATGGCGTAGACGCCGAGCGGGGCGGCGAGTCCGCCGAGGGTTTCCGCGTAGTGCGCGACGTCCGCGGCGTGGTCATCGACCAAGTCGCCGGTGACGGCGATCATCGCCGGCTCCGACTTCTCCACGGCTGCTCGCACACGCGCGAGGTGACGGCGCGACGTGTGCGGGCCGACGTGCGTGTCGGAGATGTGGGTGATCCGCAGGCCGTCGAAGGCCGGCGGCAGGCCGGCGATCGTCGCCGTCATATGCCTGACGAGTAGACGCCGGCTGCCGAAATACCCGATGATGGAGAGGAGGACGCAGGCGCCGGCGGTCAGGGCGACGGCCCACCGTCCCGCGCTCTGCGCCGCCCCGAAGGGGGACGCCGCCAGCCCCACGACCGCCCCGACGAGCCCGGAGAGAAGCAGCGTGAGCTGGGCGTACCAGAAGGGCCGCATGACGAGCAGGCGGAAAGGGGCCCCGGGATAACCGCCGTGCGTGCGAATCCAGATGAAGAGGCCGAGCGGAAGACCCGTCAGGAGGAACGCGAGCGCAACGAAGGTGGAGGCGCCGCCCGGGACGAGCGACGCGAAGAGAGCCCCGACGATCGCCCAACAGAGAGAGAAGATCCCGAGGATGACCGCGAGCATGGCCGCGAAGCCGGGGACCGCGCTCCCGCGCCGGTGTGGTGGTGGCCGCCTCCGTCCGGGCCGGCCGCGATCGGTCGCTGCGCCGCTTCGAGAGGTGTCCGGCCGAAATCGATGTCGAGTCGACGATGGCATAAGGCCGAAATCTACCAGCGGTCGGTCCGGCGTGGGGTTAGGCGCCGGAGATGTTACGCGGCCCTCGGCGCGCGCCTACGGCAGGAGGTAGCCAGGCCCCCGCACGACACGACCCGGCCGCGCGCTCGTTAGTCCGCCATTCGCTAGGACTTGCACGCCGTTCACGAACACGTCGCGCACGCCGGTGGAGAGCTGGTGCGGCTTCTCGAAGGTCGCGCGGTCGATGATCGTGGCAGGGTCGAAAATGACGATGTCCGCGTACATCCCTTCCGCGATGAGGCCGCGGTCGCGAAGCGAGAGAACGGCCGCGACCGCCGACGACATCTTGCGGATCGCCTCCTCGAGTGGGAAGAGATGTTCCTGCCGCACGAAGAGGCCGAGGATCTTCGGATACGATCCGTAGGCACGAGGGTGGTTGAGCTCCTTGGCGCTGTCCGGGTCGAGCGATTCGGCGTCGGTTCCGATCACCACCCACGGCTGTCGCAGCTGAAGGCGCACGTTCTCCTCGGACATGCTGAAGCTGATCTTGCCGACGCGGTCGTTCTCGGCGAGGACGATGTCGACCAGTGCCGTGGGCCACGGCTTCTGCATGGCGGTCGCGATGCGCTCGAGGCGCCACCCTTCGTACTTCACCAGGTCGGGGGAGTGGAGGCCGACGACCATGATCGCACCCGAGCCGTAGACCTGGCAGAACTGGGGCGCGCCCGGAGTCGTGTCGACGATCTCCTTCTCGATGCGGGCCCGCGAGGCCGGGTCGCGAAGGTTGTCGAGCAGCTTGCCGTTCTCCGCCGCCCAGGGAGGGATGCAGGATGAGAGATTGTTGCCTGACGCGGAGTACGGGTACATGGTGGCGCCGACATCCTGGCCGGCGGCTCGTGCCGAGTCGATCTTGGCGATGACGAGCGGCGCCTTCTTCCAGTTGCGGGGCCCGGCCGCCTTGAGGTGATAGATCTCGACGGGGACGCCGCCCTCCTTCCCGATCCGCAGCGCTTCGTCGATCGCCTCGAGGAGGCTGTCCTCCTCCGATCGGATGTGGGAGATGTAGACGCCGTGATAGGGCGCCATCGCCTGGGCCATCGCGATCAACTCGCCCGTCGTGGCGTAGCTTCCCGGCGGGTAGATGAGGGCACTAGCGATGCCGAAGGCGCCATCCCGCATCGCGTCCTGCACGACGCGCCGCATCGTGTCGAGGCGTGCAGGGTCGGGCGCGCCCTGCGCGCGGGCCATGGCGTACTCTCTGACGGTGGCGGCGCCGAGGAATGAGCCGGAGTTGACGGTGTTGGCGTGCCGGCCCATGGCGTCGAGCCAGGCGCCGAAGCCGTGCCTTCCCAGGAAGGCGCTGGCGACGCGTCGTTCGGCGGAATCGGCGGGCGCGAAGGCCGCCAGCATCGTGGCGTTGACCGGCGCCGGTGTGGTGCCCTCGCCGAGGATCTCGGTGGTGACCCCTTGGGTGACCTTGCTCAGCGAGCGGCCGTCGCCGGTGAGGAGCGCGTCGTACGACTGGGCCTGGATGTCGATGAAGCCCGGTGCCACGACGAGTCCGGTGGCGTCGACGTGCTTCTTGGCCGTCGCGCCGACCAGCGCCCCACGCGGCGCGATCCGCACGATACGGTCACCGACGATGCCGACGTCGGCATAGGTCCAGGGATTGCCGGTGCCGTCGACAAGCCTGCCGTTGGTGATGACCACATCGTAGGTGATGCCGGCGTTAGGCGGCTCGGGGGCGTTGCTGACCGTGATGCAGGCGGCGAGGACGGAGAGGGGCGCGAGCGCAGCGAGGCGAAGCCGCCGCGCGGCGCGCCGCGGGCGAAGGGCGGGGAGGAGTCTTGTCATGCGGGGTATGAAATTCGGAAGGGAGACAGCGGCCCTCGAAGCTATGCGCTCTGGCGCCGCTTGGGCAAGCGAGTGTACTATGCGGTCCCCCGTGAATCTTGGGGCGTAGCTGAGCTGGCAAAGCGCCGGACTGTTAATCCGGAGACCGGTGGTTCGAATCCACCCGCCCCAGTTGTCCTGGTAACTCCTCCCCCAAAGCGCGCCGATCGTCGCTGGTGCGAGCGCTGCCTCCGGTATCCTGCCTAACGCGCCCGGAGATACCGCTGCGGGCCTGCCCTAGGTGGGCAAGGCGGCGCCGCGCACCCCGGCGGCGAGTGGCTCGGCCCCATCGGCGTCATCGGCTGCATTCTCCCCTAGGGCGGAGAAAGCCGCATGGCTGTCCGGCGGGTTACTGCGACGCGACCAGGCGATCGAATCGCGGATTTCCCTTGAGCGGTGCAAAGCTGGGGTCGATGCGCAGCCAGGCCGGTGACACCTGATACGGCAGCTTCACCAGCGCTTCGAGCACGTCGATCGCCTTCTCCGGCTCGTGCACCGCCACGTAGGTGCGCGCGAGCAGGTGCTGGATATAGGGGCCGGTGTAGCTGTCGTGGCTCACCGGTGTCAGCTCGGCGGCGTGCTCGGCATCATGAATGGCGTCGGCCTTGCGGCCGATGTAGGCGTAGGCGAGTCCGCGAAACGCCCATCGTTGCGGGTCGTTAGGCGTTTCGCGCATGACGCGCTCGGTCTCGATGAACGTAGTGTCGACGAAGGCGCGCATCCTGGCCGCGTCGCCGCGCAGCTGGTACACCTGCATCAAGACGACCGCCCAGGTGAGCCTGGAGTCGTCGAAGGCAACCGGGGTGGATCGAAGCAGCACCCGTTGCTGAGGCTCGTCGAGCACCCAGTAGAGATCCCAGTAGTTGCCGAGGTACGCGACGAGGGTCGTGGAGTCGACTTCGCTCGGGGTGCTGTGCAAGGCCGCGCGTGCGGCTTGCAGGTCTCCTTGCGCCAGCGCGACCATCACCTTCCCCTCGATCATGTCGAGATTGGTCGGCGCGAGATCGAAGCCCCGATCGAAGGCCGCCTGCGCTTCCGGATAGCGCTTGAGACGCAGAAGGGTGGTGCCAAGGCGACGCGCCGTCGTGACCGATCGCGGATCGAGTCGCTGCGACTGCTGGAGGCGGTCGAGCGCGACATCCCACCGGCCGAGGCTCTGCGCCGCTAATGCCGACGCCGTGAGCGCGTCGGCGTTCGGGGGAGCGAGCTTGAGGGCGGCATCGTAGGCGGCCTGCGCACGCGGAAAATCCGTCAGAACGCTCCCGTAGTAGTCCCCGAGGGCGAGCTGCCCTTCGGGAAGATTCGGGGCGAGCGTCACCGCGCGCTGCGCGGCATCCCGGGCCGACGTCGCCAAGGCCGGCGAGGGCGTCGTCTGCTCGTAGAGGTACGAGAGCCCGCGGGACAGTTGCGCCCACGCCAAGGCAAAACCCGAGTCGCGCTCGATCGCCTGTTGATAGAAGCCGATTGCTCGGCGGAGATCGGCGGGGCTCGCCGCGGCGAAGCCCGGCGATGCGGCCTCGCCCTTCAGGTAGGCGTCGTACGCGGCGAGGTTCGCCGTCGGGCGCTGAGTGAGCTGCTGCTGCTCCTTCGAGCCGAGGGCCACGTTGAGCGCGTTCGCCACCTGCTCGGCGATCTGACCCTGTACCTGAAAGACATCGGTGATCGATGCGTCGAAAGACTGCTGCCACTTGCTGTTCGCGGTCGACACCTGGATCAGCTCGGGGCTCACCTGCACGCGGTTTGCCTCTTTCCCGTTGCCCTTCGCCCAGCGAACGGTGCCGGTGAGCAAATATTGCACACCCAACTCGTCGCCGATTTGCTGGGGCGTCTTGCTACTGCGCCGGTACAGTACGGAGCTCGCCCGCGCCGTCACCGCGAGGTCGGGGAGCTTCGTGAGCTTCCCGCGCACCGCATCGCTGACGCCGTCGGCGAAGTACGCGTCGGCGGAGTCGCCGATGTTCTCGAACGGCAGCACCGCCATTCGCACCGGTCCGCCGGGTGCAGCGCCTGTTGACTTGAAGCGTCCCTTGAACGCGAATCCCAACGCGGCCAGCACCACCACCGCCGCGGCGGCGACCCAGAGATTCCGATTGCGAGCGCTGGCGCCTAACGGCCCGGGCGTTGCAGACGACGGCGCCGGCGTCGCCGCTGGTGTTGCCGGGGACGCAGCTCCGCTCGCCGGTGGCGTGGCCGTCGCCGGACGCATCGTGGCTGCGGCGAGCGATTGCGAGGACGGCGTCCCCCCGCTCGGTGTTGCGATCGCTTCGAGCAAGTTGACGATCTCGTCGGCTCCTTGCGGGCGGTCGGCCGGCCGCTTTTCCAGGCAACGCATCACCAGCGCCGAGAGAGCCGGTGTGACATTGGGCCGCCGCTTCGAGATAGGCTCGGGCGCCTCGGCGATTTGCGCGGCCAGGATCGCCGACGCGGGGCGGCCGCTGAACGGCGGCACGCCGGAGAGCAGCTCATACGCCATAGCCCCGAAGGCGTAGATGTCGACACGGGAGTCCGAAGACGGGTCGGCCGCTGCCTGCTCCGGCGCCATATAGGCGGGAGTCCCCAACGCGACGCCGAGTGAGGTGAGCCCGGCCCCACCGTGATCTCCGGAGGTCGCCGACGCCGCCAGCGCCTTGGCCACGCCGAAGTCGGTGACCATGGCGTCGCCGTGCGACACCATCACGTTGTCAGGCTTGATGTCGCGGTGGACGATCCCCTTGCTATGCGCGTACGCGAGCGCGCTCGCCACTTCCCGCAACAGCCTCACGGCCTCGGTGATCGACAGCTCACCACGTCGAACGAGCCTCTCCCGAAGCGATTCCCCTTCGATGAACGGCATCGTGAAGTACGGGAGGCCGTTGACGTCGCCCGCCGACAGGAGGGGCACGATGTGGGCGTGCTGCAGCTTGGCGGCGAGAAGGATCTCGCGGCGGAAGCGCTCCACCGACACGCCTGCGGCCAGGTCGGGGGGGAGCACCTTGAGCACGACCTCGCGCCCGAGGGCGGTCTCGGTCGCCACAAAGACGCGCGACATGCCGCCCCCACCGAGCTCGCGCTCGAGGGTGTAGGCGCCGCCAAGAGTGGCTTGGAGCTGTGCGCGGAGGTCGGTCAAGCCGTGCCAGCGAGTGAGGGAACGAAGTGCGCGCCGAAGGATACTAGACGCCTAGAAGGTGAGAAAGGGTGAGCTCGCCAAAGTTTCCCGTTGTCGCTCACCAACCTTCTGAGGCGCACGCTGCGAGACGGTGCGTGCCATGGGTCGGCTACGGTACCGCTCCGACGTCCTAGCTAGGCCCGCGGGCAGTCCTACTATCCTCCGAACATCACCCGACCCGTTTGAGGGGCGGCGGACCCCACGATCCGTCGAACGCGGCTGGCTTCGGCCAGTACAAGCGCATGGTGAGAGAGAACGCGCCTTTCTCCGGCGTCGGAAGCCAATTGCGCTCCTTTTCCTTGCCGGGCGACTGCCGCTGCAGGTAGAGGTCGATCGACCCGTCCTTGTTGACGATCAGATCGTCGCGATCACCGATGGCGTATCGGTCGGTCGGATTAGCGGCGAAAAACTGTCGCTCGTCATACATCGTGACAGACCAGAAGGCGCGCACCGGAGGGATCTGACTCTTGTCGAGGTGGATGACGTACTTCGATGCGGAGTCGAGCGGCTTGCCATCCACATCCTTGATGGCGCTTGGGTAGAGAGCATCCTCGAGCACGTTCGCGCCGAGCCCAACGACGGCGACGGCGGCGCGCCGCAGGTAGTCAGTGGCGTAGGTCCCGATCGGGGAAAGGATCAGGTCCCAACCATTCACCGTCGCGCCGAGGTGAGTCGCCGCGGCGATGATGCGCTTCTGGCCATCGACCATCCCTTGCTCGAGGGTGCGCATTAACGATGGGTTCTTCTGTAGGTTCGGGAGATGGCCGAGCACCAGTCCGAGACGCTTGAGGCGCTGGAGCATCGGGTAGTCGTTGGCGTGCGGCGGGTTGGCCGCGGACGCCTCGGCGACGAGCGCCCAGAATGTGGCGGCGTCCATCTTCTGCACCTGTTCGCCTGGCGCCCCCATGTCTATCGACTTGTCCGCCTTCCCTCGCGGGGCGACGTACTTCTTCCCCCAGGCGCTCAGCGGCGCGGACGTTAGTCTCGCTTGGAACGCGTGGACGGCGTCGTAGTCCGCTTTGCCGTTCGTTTGTGTCCGGCCGATGATCCATCCAGTGCCGGTCGGCGCTCGAATCTCCTCCACGCCGGTCGGAAGCGTGCCACTCCACCCCGGCCCCGTGATGGCGAGCGTCTGCGCCTGGGTCCCCGTGGTGCGCTTTCCTGGCGAGGCGAAGATGTCGGTCCACATATCGAGCATTGGCAGCAGGTAGTAGCGGCCATTCGAGTCGGGGACCGAGATGATCAGCGGCTCCGTCGAGACGTCGAAGAACATCGCCGAGTAGAGGGTGTCGGCGTTGGCGCGCACGACGTCCGTGAAGGTGGCGTCCGGGAAGCTCTGCATGTGAGCGAACTGGTTGACCGGGGCGCGATTGCCGCGCCGCTTGTCAGGCACCTCGCAGTTGCACATCACACGCCGGGTCACCGCCATCAGCACGAGTGGGAAGGCGTAGATGTACGCATCGGTAGCGATCTCCAGCGCCTCCTGCTCGGAGAGTGTGGCGCCGGGCACGGGAACTTCCTTCTCTGTCGCCACTGAGGCGGCCGGTTTCTTCGTCGTCCGGCGGTCCTTGGTGGGCTCCGTTTCCATCTGGCCTCCCCGTGGTGCTGAGCTAGCGGTGTGAGAGCTCGGCCAGCGCCACGTCAACCTCGGCGGCGTGTCCGGCAGGTTTCACCTTGGCGAAGATCTTCGCGATCTTCCCCGTCTGGTCGATGATGAAGGTGGTGCGCTCCACTCCCATATACACGCGACCGTACATGGATTTCTCCTTCCAGACGCCGTACTTCTTTGCGACTTCTTTGTCGGTGTCGGCGAGGAGAAGGAAGGGGAGCGAGTACTTGGCCTTGAAGCGGACGTGCGATGCGACATCGTCCGGGCTGACGCCGAGAATGACGGCGCTTCCCTTCTCGAACCGGGGGAAGAGATCGCGAAATTCGCACGCTTCCATAGTGCAGCCCGACGTGTCGTCCTTCGGGTAGAAGTACAGAACGACTGGCCGCCCGGCGAGGGAGGACAGGGAAACACGCGAGCCGTCGTCAGCATCCAGCGTGAAGGCTGGAGCCTTCGATCCTTCCTTCAGCATACGATGTTGGTGGAGGTGTCGTCCGTGGAAAGTGTAGCACCGGCCGGAGGGGCGTAAGGGAGAGTGCAAAGGAGCAATCTCCTGACTCTGGCGCGAAGCCGAGCCCGCTCGAGAGCCTCCTGTTGGACCACCCTCGTTGCGCCACCTGCGCCCATGCCGGCTCGACGAAGCGCTGCCCGAGCCGGAGCCGGGGCCGGCCGCTCGGCGCCGAGGGGAACGCTGCGCGAGCACGCGACTTGCCTCTACCGCCTTCGGGGCGAAGGGTGCCCATTTTTTTCGAAGTGGAGTAGCACGCGTGCGTCTCGATCGTTGGGAGCGCCAGATAGTCGTTCTCGGCCCGGCGCTGATCATCGCAATCATGGCGCTGGCCGTGTACCAGAGTCTGCGTCTCAACGTGTTGACGACGACGATCTGGGTGCTGGCCGGAGGCGCCGTTGCCGCCGCGCTCGTATCGCTCCTGGCCAATGTCCTGCTCGACCGCCTCATCGACCAGTGCGATGTCGCGATGGGTGGACTCGAGGAGGCGAACGCCGAGCTGCGCCGCGCAAGCGCGGAGCGGGAGCAGGCGCTCGCGCAAGCAGAAGAGGCTCGGCGGGCCGCCGAAGAGGCGGGGAGAGCGAAGAGCGACTTCCTGGCGGCGATGAGTCACGAGCTGCGGACCCCGCTCAACGCGATCGCCGGTTATGTGGAGCTTCTTCTGGAAGGCGTGCACGGGCCGCTCACCATTCAGCAGCGCGATGACCTGGCACGCATCGATCGCAGCCAGCGCCGACTCCTCGGGATGATCACCGACATCCTGAACTTCACGAATCTCGAGGCCGGCCGGGTGGACTTCGAGCTGAGCGATGTGGTGGTCGACTCCGTGTTGGCGGAGGTCGAAGCTGTGGTGGAGCCCCAGATGCGGGCCAAGGGATTGTTCTTCGACCGCGACCAATGCAACGCTCGCGTGCGCGTCCGCGCCGACCGCGAGAAGCTGCGGCACATCCTGTTCAACCTCGTTTCGAACGCGATCAAGTTCACTCCGCGCGGGGGCCGAGTCGCCCTGGCTTGTACCGCGCGCGCCCGGGAGATATCGATCGCCGTTCGCGACACTGGTCGCGGGGTGCCGGCGGATAAGCTCGAGGCGATCTTCGCCCCCTTCGTTCAACTGGACGCCGTGCGGACGCGGACGGTCGAGGGCGCGGGCCTCGGCCTGGCGATCAGCCGCGATCTCGCCCGAGGGATGGGCGGTGATCTGGTGGCCGAGCCGGTGAGCGATGGCGGAGCGTGCTTCCGTCTGACCCTGACTCGCACCGCCGACGTGCGGAGCGTTTCCCCGAGCCACACACTCGCATAAGTTCAGGGGCAGGAGGCCGCGGAACCATCTCGAGGGAGCGTCGCATGACTGTCGCGCCCACGCCGATGCGCCGATCGCTGCCAGGCCCCCACGCCGCCGCCCGGTCGGCGTGCCGCTCTGCACTTTCGACACAAACGGACTTCGCCTTGGTCACGGATCCGGTGCGCGTTCTCACCCGGCGACGAGCGAGGTAGCGGAGTATGCCGCTCCCGACGCTCCTTCTCGACATGCCGGCGGGCGCCGGTGCGCGACTGCTGACGCTCTCCTGGGTGGAGCAGTTGGCGCAGCGGCTGAACGGCGGGCACCTGCCTGACGAACGGCGGGCCCGGGCGCACGACGCGGTGCGGCGCTTGCGCATTTGCGCCAGCGCGTATCGCGCCGAGCTCGGAGACGGCGTGACGCAAAAACATCGGCGCCGTCTGCGCTCGCTCTCGACTGCCCTCGCCAGAGTGAGCGCGCTCGATGCCCAGCTGGCGTGGATCGACGCCCACGGCCACACCCTCGTCAAGCGTGAGATTCCCGGTGGGATCTGGTTGCGCGAGCGGATCGCCCTTCTCCGATCGCGGGCGTCGGCCGGTCTGGTGACGGAGTGCGAGGAATCGCTGCCCCGGCTCCGCCGCCAGCTCGGCAAGCGGCTCTCCCGCTACACGACGGAGCTGCGATTGGGGGATGGTCCTCAGGAGCGCAGCTTCGCCGCCGCCACCGGTACGGCGCTCGACCAGAGCGCGCGCTCGCTCGCCGCGCGTCTGGAGACGCTTCGCCGCGGCCGGGATGCGACCGCAGCTCGGCGAGCAGCGGGGGCCGCGCGGCAGACGCGTGCCCTCCTCGAGCCGCTCTCACTTCATGAGGCGAGTGTCGCCGCTCTCACCACGCGCCTCGACTCGTTGCAACGCGCCATCGATGCGGTGACCGCCGCCCACCGGGTGGGCGAGCTCCTTCGTCGTGCCGGCGCCGCGGCCGGCGCCGCCCAAATGCGGCTCCGCGTAGAGGAGGCCTTTCAGAACGGGTCGGTCGCGAGCCGGCGCGCGAGCACGCGTGCCGTCGACCCGAGGCCTGGAATCGTCGCCCTGGCGAGCCGGGCGCGCGCCAATCTCGAGCGATCGCTCGAGGAGCTGAACTGCGACTGGGCGGGGGACGCCGATCTTTGCACGATCATTCAGAAAGTGGCGGCCGATCTCGCCGAACGGCACTGATTCGGAGCGCGCGAGAGACGGCAGGGCCCGCGACTTGCAACCTCGTGCTGGCGAAGCAGTCGACGAGACGCAAATGATTCGGAAGCTTCCGTCGGGCGAGTACAGGCTCTACTCGCGGAAGAAGGACCCCAAAACCGGACGCCGGCGAAACTTGGGCACCTTCAAGACACGCGAGGCCGCGGTGCAGCACGAACGCGCGGTGCAGTACTTCAAGCGCCGCGGTTAGCGCTCCAACGCGGCCTCGCGCCGCTTGAGGCTGGCCCCTCGCTCGCGTGTGCTTACGAGTGCTGGCCGCCGTGCATGTGGCCGGCGCCAAAGGCGCGCATCATCGGGATGCAACCCGAGGCCTGCTGCTGACTCGTGAGGATCCCTGCCACCGCCTGCTGCATCTGTGCGTGCGCCGTCTTGAGCCGATCCATGGCGGGCTTCGCACCGGCGAAGACCTGCTGTACCTCCGCCTGTGAAGACCCGCTCTGGCGAGCCGAATGCGCCTGCCGCATCGCCGTCTGCACGGTGGCCAGGTCGCTCGCATTCTTCTGCCGGAATTGCTCGAAGAGCGCCTTCATCTTCGCCTTCTGATCGTCGGTGAGCGCGGTCGCCGAGTTCGCGTTACAGCTCACCGGTTGATGTGAGGCGAGCCACGCCCTCTGGTTCGTGGTGAGGACCGCGTCGACCTGCGGCTTCAGCGCTGACTGCGCCGCGGTGAGCCGCTGCTTAGCCGGCTCGGCTTGCGCCATGATCTGCTTGACCTGGTCACCCGACTGCCCTGACTGGCGGGCAGCGAAGGCTTGCTTGTGCGCGGCGGCGAGCGCCTGGAAATCAGCCTGGTGCGCCTGGCGGAACTGCTGGAAGAGACTATGAAGCTGGGAGCGCTGGGCGTCGGTGAGCTTGAGGCTATCGGGCAGCCGCCGGAATCCCATCATTCCCCGCCCGAATCCCCAAGGCGCATTGCCAGTCGCGCTCGTGGCAGACGCCGCCGAGGCAGCATCCGAGGTAGTGGGTTCGTGGGCACAGGCGGCGACGATGCCGGACACGATCGCAAGGCAGACCAGTTCTTTGCGCATGGGGATTCCTCTCATCAAGTGGCGGCAGCAAAGTGGCGCCGAATCACTACACAGACCACAGTCGAGGCAGGCCGGGTGTTAGTGAGGCCGTCAATGAGCGGTGGGGCGCCGTTCGGGACGAGGCTTCCGCATTACGCTGCATGCACAAAGACGATGGGGGCGCCGGCACAAAGACGAAGGGGAGTCCCGATTGGAAGGCGAAGGCGCCCTCTCGACCGGGGGCTCTACCTATTGTAGGTCCGATGACGTTGTCGACCTGACAACCCGCCGGTCGGCCCGACAACCCGCCAGCGCACGGCTGACGCGGCTCCGGCGGGCTCGCGCGTCCGGGCCGCTATGCGCCTGCCAGCCGAGCGAGCGTGTCCAGCATCCGCGACGTGTGGGATGGCGTGGTGTGAGGATTCATGATCGTCACTCGAAGCACGCGGCGTCCCCCCAGGATGGTGGTGGTGATCCAGCCATCGCCGCTCGCGTTGTATCGCTCCCGGAGGCTCGCGTTGAGGGCGTCGAGCGCGGATTCGTTGGCGCTCGTGCCCAGGTAGCGGAAGCAGAGGATGTTGGATTCAGGAGTGTGGAGTGCCTCGAAGTCGCCGCGGCGGATGATCTCGGCGTGCAGCCCCTGAGTGGTCTCACAGAGGTGATCGTACAGCGCGGCTAGTCCGGACGACCCGTAACGCTGGAGGGCTGCCCAGAGCTTGAGCGCGTCCGCGCGGCGCGAGCACATGAAGCTGCGGGTGCCCTGGTCCCACCCTCGCTCGCCGGGCGCGGAGTGGAAGAGGTAGGGCGCCTGCTGCGCGAAGGCCGCCGAAAGATCGCGCTCATCGCGTACGAGCAGCATCCCGGCCGCGAGCGGCATCAGCATCATCTTGTGGGGGTCCCACGCGACCGAGCGTGCGCGCTGGATGCCGCGCATCCGACTCCGGTGCGTCCGCGAGAGCAGCGCGGATGCTCCGTGCGCCCCATCGACGTGAAGCCAGGTTTCGTGCCGCTCGCAGAGGACGCCGATGCGCTCGAGATCGTCGAACGAGCCGGTGGCGGTCGAGCCGGCGGTGGCCACCACGGCCATGGCGCGCTGGCCCGAGGCGGCGAGTGTCTCGAGCGCCGCCGACAGTGCATCGGGATCCATCCGCCAGTCGCGCGAGGGGATCGAGATGACCCGCCGCATTCCGAGACCGAGCTCGCCGACCGCTCTCGTGACAGCGTAGTGTGCGTGCTCGCCGCAGACGACCGATGGCGCATCATCTCCGACGCCGTCCCTCCAGGCGTCAGGCATCGCCCGGGCGCGGGCGGCGAGCAAGGCGGTGAAGGTCGCCTCGGTTCCCCCCGAGGTGAATGTTCCCCCGCTCGCCGATCCCCAGCCGAGCGATTCGCACATCCATCGGATGAGCTGCGTCTCGAGCACCGTCGCGGTGGGGGACATCTCGGCCACGGCGATCGATTGGTTCATCGCCGAGATCACCGCCTCGATCCAGATCGCGACCGGGAGGGGTGACGATACTTGATGCCCCATGTACATGGGGTGCGTGAGGTGGTTGGCGTCGCTCAGCACGTCGTCGCGGACCCGCTGTGTGAGCCATTCGAGCGGGACTCCCTCGGCGGGCATCGGCTCCCGGAACCGAGCCGCGAGCTGAGAGGAGGAGAGGGCCGTCGACACGGGGCCGGCGCCGGAGCGCGAGGCGTCGAGGAAGTCGACGGCGAGATCGATGATCCGTCGTGCAGCGTCCGGCGTCGCATCGTCGGCGAGGGCGCGGACGAGAGAGGGAGGGAGCATGCCCAAAGATACCGCACACCGGGAGCAGCCCGCCGCACTCCCGCTCGAATTCCTCTGACCGTCCTCTGACTGACCGCGGCTTGTCCGGTCCCTCGCCGTGCCGGCACTATGTAGAGGTCGATATACGAGCCAATGCCGCCCATCCGCCTGACCTATTCGACCGCTCTCGCCCTCCTCGCCGTCAGCCGCGGCGTCCGGTACGGATTCGACATCATGGATGCCACCGGATTGCCGAGCGGCACCGTCTATCCGATCCTCCGTCGACTGGAAGAGGCCGGGATGCTGCGCTCGCGGTGGGAGGAGGAGCGCGCGGCACGGCGTGAGCAACGGCCGCCGCGCCGATACTATCAGGTGACAGGCGCCGGCGCGACGGCGACGAGTGAAGCGATCCGGCGCTTCCCCGGGCTCGCGCGCACCCTCGGGCGCGCGGGTGGAGCGCCGCGCCCCTCGCAGGCGTGATGCCTCGCGATTCCGATCCGCGCGCCCCTCAGCGGCTGGACGGGCCTGAGCGCGTGCCGGGGCTCGGCATCGTCCGTCTCTTCTCGCCCCTGGTTCCGCGACCGCTGCGAGGCGAGTGGCTGGCGGAATGGCACGGCGAGCTGGCTCACACTTGGATCGCAGCGCACGCGGGCGGCCCGGCGCCACGTCTCGCGGCTTTCGCTCTGCAGCTCCGAGCCCTCGGCTCGCTCACCGACGCTCTCTGCCTCCGGCGCCGATACGCGCGCGCCACGACAGGAGACATCATGATCTGGCAGGATCTGCGATACGCTGCTCGAACACTCGCCCGCCGCCCGGGCTTCACCTCGGTCGTCGTGCTCACCCTCGCGCTCTGCATCGGCGCCAACACGGCGATCTTCAGCGTCGTGAACGCGGTGCTCCTTCGCCCCCTCGCCTTCGACCGCCCCGACGAGCTGGTTCGCGTCTATCACGTCTGGCAGGGAAGAAAGGTGGTGATGTCGCCGCCCAACTTCACCGACGTGCGACGGCAGAGCCAATCGTTCACCGATCTTGCAGCGTACGCCCCGAACACGTACGTGGTCACCGGCTCGGGCGAGCCGGCGCTGGTCGATGGTGCTGAGACGAGTGCTGGATTCTTTCAGATTCTCGGTGTGCCGCCCGTGCACGGCCGGACCTTCCTGCCCGATGAAAACGAGCCGGGTCACACGCACGTCGCGGTGCTCGGCCACGCCCTGTGGCGGCAGCGCTATGGCGCCGATCCGAAGATCCTCGGAAAATCGATCGAGCTGAACGGCGCCAGCTACGAGGTGGTGGGGGTCATGCCCGAAGGGTTCAGCTTCCCCGCCAAACTCGACCTCTGGATCCCGCTCGCGTACGATCGGCAGTTCACCACCACCAGCCGCGGCGCGTGGTTCATCGGCGTCATCGGGCGCTTGCGCCCCGGTGTGACGCTGGACCGGGCGGCCGCCGAGGTCGGGGCGATCGGCAAGCGGCTCGAAGCGCAGTACCCGGACGCCAACGGACATGTCGGAATGACGGTGGGGTCGCTCCGCGAGGCGATGATCGGCGAGGTGCGCCGCCCGCTCGTCCTGCTCACGGCGGCCGTGGCCTTCGTCCTGCTCATCGCCTGCGCGAACATCGCCAACCTGCTGCTCGCCCGATCCGCGTCGCGACAGAGCGAGATGGCCGTGCGCAGCGCGCTTGGCGCCAACCAGCGGCGACTCGTGACGCAGCTGCTGACGGAGAGCCTGGTCATGGCGGCGGCCGGAGCGGTCGGTGGGCTGCTGATCGCCTACGCGAGCGTGCCGGCACTCGTGGCGCTGCAGCCGCAGGGGATCCCGCGCCTCAACACGGTGCGTGTCGACGGGATGGTGGTGGTGTTCACGGCGGCGGTCGCCGTGCTGACGGGCCTCCTGTTCGGCCTGGCACCGGCGCTTCAGCTGGCGGCGACGCGCGCCGATCTCGCCCAGCCGATTCGCGCCGGCGGCCGCGGCACCGACAGTGGATGGTTGGGGCACCGACTCCGCCGGACGCTCATCGTCGCTCAGATGGCTCTTGCGCTCGTGCTGCTCACGACCGCGGGGCTGCTCATCAACAGCTTCGCGCGGCTGCAGCGTGTCGACCCCGGATTCCGACCGGAGGGGCGGATGGTCACCGGCATCGCCCTTCCGGAGATGTCGTATGACAGTGACGAGAAGCGGATGGCGTTCTACAACGAGTTAATGGATCAACTCCGCGCGCGGCCCGGCATCACGTCGGTCGGCGCGATCAACGGCCTCCCACTCACACCCTTCCGGTTCAGCTTCTCCTTCGAGGTGTCCGGTCGGCCGCCGGTCAGTCCCGCTGACCAGCCCTCGATGGAGACTCGGATCGTGACCCCGGACTACTTTCGCACGATGGGCGTGCGAGTCGTCCGCGGACGGACGCCCACCGACGCCGATCGTGCGGGGGCGCCCCGGGTGGCGGTGATCAACGAAGCAGCAGCCCGTGAGTTCTTCCCGAACGAGGACCCGATCGGGTCGTCCGTGACGATGGGGTGGAGTCGCCGCGACTCGGTGCCCGACGTGAAGGGGATGATCGTTGGAATCGTCGGCGACGTCAGGCAGGCGGGGCTCGATCAACTGGCGCAGCCCGAGATCTACTTCCCGTACGATCAGGTGCCCGTGGGGTCGATGACGATGGTGATCGAATCGGATGCGGCAGTATCCTCGGTGGTGGACATGGTTCGCCGGGAGATTCGCGCACTCGATCCGCGCCTCCCGGTCGCCGAGGTGTTGCCGCTGGGGCGGGTGGTGGCGGCGTCCATCTCGCAACCACGGTTCTACTCCCTCTTGCTCGGCGTCTTCGCCGGCGTCGCACTCGTGCTGGCGGCGGTGGGGATCGGCGGCGTGATGTCCTTCACCGTCGCCGAGCGGACGCGGGAGATCGGCATCCGCTCGGCGTTAGGCGCAACGCGTGGCGAGATTCTCCGGATGATGGTGGGCGAGATGACCACCCTGGCGGGGGCAGGTGTGGCGCTCGGGACGGCGGCGGCGGCGGCGAGCTCGAAGCTGCTCTCCCGATATCTCTTCGAGGTCGCGCCGCGCGACCCGGTCACCTATGGCCTAGCGGTGGCGGTGCTGATGCTGGTGGCGCTGGCGGCGACGTTCCTTCCGGCGCGCCGGGCTGCGTCGATCGACCCGGCGATGACGCTGCGTTTGGAGTAAGAGCGTCTGCGCTCGCCGGTGGGAGTGTCGTCGTCGGCGCGCGGCGGTGTCTCGCGTGTCTCGCGTGTCTCGGACGGGCGTTCGTTCCAGATTGCTTGACTTCTCTCCTCGCGCGCCGTAGCAATTCCCCATGCGGCGTATGCATGACAATTCGAGCCTTGCGCGCTTGCTCCTTACCCGCGCCGCCCGGCGGCGGACGAGACGGAGTCGGCGCGTCGTGTAGCCACGCCCACGCATGATCTCCCTCGCCGGCCGCTCCCCCCGAGCGGCCGGTATCGTTTCCAGCCATCATCGACGAGTGCCGCTCGTTAGGACGTTCTCCAAATCACACATGCCGATCGACTGCCGACGATGCCTCCTGTGACGCGACCGCGAACCCTTGCCCCGCCGCGCGCGCTCGCCAACAAGATTTGGGACCAGCACGTGGTCGTGGCGGCGACGAAGGAAACGCCGGCGGTGGTGGGCATCGACCTCCACCTTGTGCACGAGGTGACGTCGCCGCAGGCGTTCGCCGAGCTTCGGGCGCGTGGCCTCCGAGTGCGGCACCCGGAGCGGACGGTGGCGACGATGGACCACGCCTCGCCGACGGCGCCCCCGCTCGCCAATGGGACACTGCCGGTCGCGACCCCCCAGGCCGCGGCGCAGCTGGCGCAGCTCGAGCGCAACTGTGCCGACTTCGGGATTCCGCTCTTCGCGATGGGGGATGACCGGCGCGGCATCGTGCACGTGATCGGGCCAGAGCTCGGTCTCACCCAGCCCGGGATGACCATCGTCTGTGGCGACAGCCACACGAGCACCCACGGCGCCTTCGGCGCGCTCGCCTTCGGTATCGGGACGTCAGAGGTCGGCCACGTGCTGGCGACGCAATGCCTCCTGCAGCAGCCGCCGCGGACGATGGAGATCCGCGTCGAGGGGGGCCTCGGGGAGGGGGTGACGGCCAAGGACATCATCCTCGCCGTGATCGCGCGCATCGGGATCGCTGGTGCCACCGGCCACGTGCTCGAATACACCGGCCAGGCCATTCGCGCCCTCGGCATGGAGGAGCGGATGACGATCTGCAACATGTCGATCGAGGCCGGCGCGCGCGCGGGCATGATCGCGCCTGACGACACGACGTTCAACTATCTCGCCGGGCGGCCTTACGCTCCGCGGGGTGGCGACTGGGCTACGGCGGTGAGCCGGTGGCGCGCCCTTCCGACCGACTCGGGGGCGCACTACGACCGCGTCGTCACCTTCGACGCGCGGCAGCTCGCGCCGATGATCACCTACGGCACCAATCCCGGCATGGGCGTGCCGGTCGACGGCGCCGTGCCCGATCCGGCGGATCTGGCCGATCAGAGCCAACGCACGGCGCTCGACCGTGCCTTGCACTACATGGATCTGCGCCCCGGCGAGCGGCTCGCCGGGAAGCGGATCGATGTCGTGTTCATCGGCAGCTGCACGAATTCCCGCATCTCAGACCTCCGACTCGCGGCCAGAGTGATGCGCGGCCGGCGGGTCGCTCCCGGCGTCCGCGCCCTGGTGGTGCCGGGGTCGCAGGCCGTCAAGCGTCAGGCGGAGGCGGAGGGTCTCGACCGCATCTTCCGCAGCGCCGGCGCCGAGTGGCGCGAGTCGGGGTGCTCGATGTGCATCGCCATGAACGGCGACACGGTCGGACCGGGGCAGTACGCGGTGAGCACGAGCAACCGGAACTTCGAGGGCCGGCAGGGACGCGGCGCCCGAACCTTTCTCGCCAGTCCGCTCACCGCCGCGGCGGCGGCGGTGCACGGCGCGATCACCGACGTCAGGCCGATGATGGAGAGCCTGTGAGGACGGGCCGGCCGCCGGTCGCCACGTTCAGTGCGCCCTTCGTGGTCCTGCCGCGCGAGCACGTGGACACCGACCAGATCATCCCGGCGCGCTTTCTGACCGTCACCGACCGCGAGGGTCTCGGCGATGCGCTCTTTGCCGACTGGCGACTGGACGAGGACGGGACGCCGCGGGCCGACTTTCCGCTCAACGCGCCCGAGGCACGCGGCGCTGCGATTCTTGTCGCGGGGGAGAACTTCGGTTGCGGCTCCTCCCGCGAGCACGCGGCCTGGGCGCTGCTCGCGTACGGCTTCCGCGCGGTCGTCAGCACGCGGTTCGCCGACATCTTCCGCGCCAACGCCCTCAAGAACGGCCTTCTGCCCGTGGTCGTCCCGGCGGATGTGCACGCCGCTCTCCTCGCGCACGGCGGCGGAGCCGGTGCCTCGGTGACGATCGACCTCGAAGGCGAACGCATCGTGCTTCCCGATGGCAGCGAGAGCGCCTTCCCGATCGACCCGTTCGCCAAGCATTGCCTCCTGAACGGCGTCGACGAGCTCGGCTTCCTCCTCGGACAGCGCGACGCCATCGACGCCTACGAGGCCACGCACCCCGCGCGCGTGCGCACGACGGAGCCCGCTGCGAGCCCCGGCGTGGAGCATCGCGCGTGACTTTCCGCATCGCGGTCCTTGGCGGCGATGGCGTCGGCCCGGAAGTGGTGGCCGAGGGAGTGCGGGTGCTCCAGGCCGTGGCCGCCCGCTGGGGGCACGCCGTGGAGCTCCTCGAAGGGGCGATCGGCGGGTGCGCCATCGACGCCACCGGCCGACCTCTGCCTGACGAGACGCTGCGGCTCTGCGGCGACAGCGATGCGGTTCTTCTCGGCGCAGTGGGCGGGCCGCGGTGGGATGACCCATCGGCCGCGGTGCGCCCCGAGCAAGGGCTCCTCGGACTTCGTCAGGCGCTCGGCGTCTACGGCAATCTGCGGCCGGTGGTTCCCCACCGGCGCGCAGCCGCCATCTCTCCGCTGCGCGCCGATCGGCTGGAAGGGGTCGACCTCTTGGTGGTGCGTGAGCTCACCGGGGGGATTTACTTCGGCGATCGATCGCGGCAGCCGCTTCCCGATGGCGGCGAGCGCGCGACAGACCAGTGCACGTACACCACGGCGGAGATCGAGCGCGTGGTGAGAATGGCGGCCGGGCTCGCCCGCGGCCGGCGCCGGCGCCTGACGTCGGTGGACAAGGCCAACGTGCTCGAGACCTCGCGCCTCTGGCGCGCGGTGGCCACGCGCGTGATCGCGACCGAATTCCCCGACGTCGACCTGCGGCACATGCTGGTCGACGCCTGCGCCATGCACCTGCTCAGGCGGCCGGCGGAGTTCGACGTGGTCGTCACCGAGAACATGTTCGGCGACATACTGACGGACGAGGCGTCGATGCTTGCGGGATCGCTCGGTATGCTGCCGTCGGCATCGCTCGGCTCGGCGCACCGGCGCGCAGGGCCGCGGAACACGCGGGTGGGTCTCTACGAGCCGATTCACGGGTCGGCGCCGGATATCGCGGGACGGGGGATCGCCAACCCGATGGGCACGATTCTGAGCGTGGCGCTGCTGCTGCGCTGGTCGTTGGGCTTGGAGGCCGAGGCGAAGGCGGTGGAGAGCGCCGTGAGCGCGGTGCTCGACGACGGCCCCGTCACGAAGGATCTCATTGCCGACGGCTCGGCCCCCGCAAGCACCTCCCAGGTCGGCCACGCGGTCGTGGAGCGCCTCTGTGCCTCTTGACAGACCCAGCAGGCGCCGTCTATCATGCCCATCTTCCGGTGCGGCATCCGCCGAATCGCATCTTCCACTATCTTCCCATCATGTCCCTCGGCCTCTCGCTCCTCCCTCTCCTCCTTAGCCTCGTCTTCGCGCTCCTGCTTATTGGCACGGGCGAGATCACGCTTGGGAGAGTATCGGGCTGAGTAGCACGGCATAGTCGAACCCGCCCCTCCCAGGCACGGCGAGGGGCGCAGATGAGGCCCCGCGCAGTGACGCTCGGGGCCTTTCGTTTTTTTCGAGGTACGCACGGTGATGCGTTCCGATACGATCAAGCGCGGCGTGGACCGCGCACCTCATCGCAGCTTGCTGCGGGCGACGGGGCAGATCCGCGAGACGAGCGACTTCGACAAACCGTTCATCGCGGTGTGCAACTCGTACGTGGACATCGTGCCGGGACACGTGCACCTGCAGGCGCTCGGGCGCGTCGTGAAGGAGGCGATCCGGGACGCCGGCGCGATTCCGTTCGAGTTCAACACGATCGGTGTCGACGATGGGATCGTGATGGGCCACGAGGGGATGCGCTACTCGCTGCCGTCGCGCGAGCTGATCGCCGACTCAGTAGAGACGATGGCGGTCGCGCACTGCTTCGACGCAATGATCTGCATCCCGAATTGCGACAAGATCGTCCCCGGGATGTTGATGGGCGCCGCGCGGGTCAACATTCCGACGGTCTTCCTCTCGGGCGGCCCGATGCGGGCCGGCGTCGACAGCAGCGGACAGAAGATCGATCTGATCACGGTGTTCGAGGGTGTCGGCGCCTACACCGCCGGCAAGATCGACGCGGCGCGGCTGGCCGACCTCGAGGCCCATGGCTGTCCCAGCTGCGGCAGCTGCAGTGGAATGTTCACCGCCAATTCGATGAATTGCCTGTGCGAGGCGTTAGGCATCGCTCTCCCCGGCAACGGGTCGACCCTCGCCCGGACTCCCGAGCGCGATGCGCTGGCGCACGCCGCCGTTCGCGCCCTGATGAGCCTCCTCGAGCGGCAGGTGCGCTTTCGGGACATCGTGACCGCCGAGGCGGTGGACAACGCGATCGCGCTGGACGTCGCGATGGGCGGCTCGACCAACACGGTGCTCCACGTGCTGGCACTGGCGCGCGAGGCGGGAGTGGAGTATCCGCTGGCGCGATTCAACGATGTCGCCGATCGCATCCCGCACCTGGCCAAGGTGTCACCGGCCTGGGATGGGAATCGGCAGTGGCACATGCAGGACATTCACGCCGCCGGCGGCATCCCGGCGATCCTCGCCGAGCTCTCCGGGAAGCCAGGGGCGCTCCACCTCGACGCGGCGACCGTCACCGGACGCACGCTGCGAGAGAATCTCGCAGGGGTGCGCAACCGCAACCCCGAATGCGTCCGGCCGCTCGACCGGCCGCACTCGGAGCGTGGCGCGCTCTGCATCCTCTTCGGGTCGCTCGCGCCGGAGGGGGCGGTGGTGAAGGTGGGGGCGGTCGACCGCAGCCAGCTGGCGTTTCGCGGTCCGGCGCGCGTCTTCGAGGGCGAGGAGGCGGCGATCGATGCGGTGCGTCGAAACTGCGTCGCCGCCGGCAGCGCCGTCATCGTCAGGCAGGAGGGGCCGCGGGGCGGTCCGGGGATGCGCGAAATGCTCGCCCTCACCAGCATGCTCAAGGGGATGGAGATCGGCGACTCGGTGGCCCTGATCACCGACGGCCGCTTCTCCGGCGGCACGCGGGGTCTGTGCATCGGGCACGTGTCTCCCGAGGCCGCCGAAGGCGGTCCGATCGGCCTCGTGCGCGAAGGCGACATCGTCCGTATCGATCTCGAGGCGCGGACGCTGGACCTGGAGCTCACGGAGCGTGAGCTCGCCGATCGCCGCGCCGCCTGGTCGGCGCCGGCACCACGCTACACGAAAGGCTGGCTCTCCCGCTACACGCGCCTGGTGACCAACGCCAGCCGCGGCGCGGTACTGGCCTGACGAGCGCGCACCCACATGTCTCTGCGATCCGAGGCGACCATGGTGATCGATCGATGACCCCCGAGACCACGCGGGCACGGCGCCAGCTCCACCACGAGGCGGTGGCGGCGCACCGCCGCGAAGACGGCCCCGCCGAGATGTTGACGGGGGCCCACGTGATGTGCGAGGCGCTCATCCGCCAAGGGGTCGACCTCCTCTTCGGAATTCCCGGCGGCGCGATCATGCCCTTCTACTTCGCGCTCGCCGACTACCGGTCGCAGCTCCGTCACGTCCTCTGCCGTCACGAGCAGGGCGCCGGCCACGCCGCCGAGGGATATGCCCGCGCCACCGGGAAGGCCGGCGTGTGCGTGGCGACCAGCGGACCCGGGGCGACGAATCTTGTGACCCCGATCGCCGATGCGTGGATGGACAGCACGCCCCTGGTGGCGATCACCGGACAGGTGTCGAGCGCGGTGCTCGGACGCGATGCCTTTCAGGAGACGGACATCACGGGCATCTCGGTCCCGATCACGAAGCACAACTATCTGGTGACGCGCGCCGAGGAGCTCCCGCGAGTCTTTCGCGAGGCGTTCCACATCGCGCTCACCGGCCGGCCGGGACCGGTGCTGATCGACGTGACGAAGGATGCCCAACAAGCGAGAATCGTTCCGAACTGGGAGGTCGCGATCCGCCTTCCCGGATACCAGCCCACGATCGAGGGGAACCATCGCCAGATCCGCCGCGCGATCGAGTTGATCGGGGCCGCAGAACGTCCGCTGATCATGGCGGGGAACGGCGTCATCCAGTCGGGGGCGTCGGCGGAGCTCCTCGAGCTCGCGGAACGGACCGGAATTCCGGTGATCACCACGCTCCATGGACTCGGGTGCTTCCCGCAGGATCACCCGCTGAGCCTCGGCATGCCCGGCATGCACGGATGGGTGCACGTGAACCGGGCGATCCAGGAGTGCGATCTCCTCCTCAACATCGGCGGCCGGTTCGATGATCGGGTGACCGGGAAGGCGTCGACATTCGCGCCCCACGCCCGGGTCATCCACATCGACATCGACCCGTCCGAGGTGGGGAAGAACGTGCGTGTGGATGTACCGATCGTCGGGGATGCGCGAGCCGTCCTCACGGCGATGCTCGCGGAGCTCCCGGCGCGCAGCGCCGAGGAGTGGCGCGAGCGCATCCGAGAGCTGCGCGAGGCGCACGAGCATCGACAGGCCTATCGCCGCCGCACCGGCACCGCGCCCCTCATGCCGCACGATGTCTACGCCTCGCTCAACCACGCGCTCCACGTGCGCGGCAACGCCTGCGTGGTGACCGATGTCGGCCAGCACCAGATGTGGGCGGCGCAGCTGCTCGATTGGTACACTCCGCGCTCGCACATCACGAGCGGTGGCGCGGGGACGATGGGGTTCGCGGTGCCGGCGGCGCTGGGCGTCGCCCTCGCCCGGTCGGATGAAACGGTGTGGGTGATCGTCGGCGACGGCGGCTTCCAGATGACGAATCAGGAGCTGGCGACGATCGCCCAGGAGCGCTGCGGCAACATCAAGATCGCGATCGTGAACAACGGCTATTTGGGGATGGTGCGTCAGTGGCAGGAGCTGTTCGAGGATCGACGCTACAGCCACACGCTGCTCACCGGCCCCGACTTCGCGCGCCTCGCCGAAGCCTACGGCCTGCTCGGCTTGACGGTCGAGCGGGCGGAGGATGTGGACGACGCGATCGCCCGAGCGTGGGACCACGACGGGACGGCGGTGATCGATTTCCGCGTGGAGCGGGAGGCCAACGTCTTTCCGATGGTGCCCCAGGGGAAGAGCATCGGCGAGATGATCGTCGCGCCGGCGCACAAGACACCGCCGGCGTAGAGGAGGACATTATGGCGCACACTCTCTTGGTACTCATGGAAGACCACCCCGGCGTGCTCCACCGCGCGGTGAGCCTCTTCCGTCGTCGTGGCTACAACATCGAGAGCCTGGCCGTCGGCCGGAGCGAGACGCCTGGCGTGAGCCGCATGACGGTGGTGGTGGAATCGGAGAACGTGGAGCAGGTGGCCAAGCAACTCTATCGCCTGATCGAGGTGTTGAAGGTGACGGACGTGACGAACGAGCCGACCGTGGAACGGGAGACGGCCCTGGTGAAGGTGCACGCTCCGGCGGCGAGCCGGGCGGCGGTGGTGGCGTCCGTGCGCGCCTTCGAGGCACGGACGATCGACGTCGGGCTCACGACGATGATCGTGGAGATCACCGGCGCTCCCGAAAAAGTCGACAGCTTCATCGAGGTGCTGCGGCCGTTTGGCGTGAAGGAGATGACTCGATCCGGCCGGATCGCGATGACCCGAGGCGCGCGCATCCCCCCGCGCACATCGGGGCAGCGGACTGCCGAATACGCGGTGCCCGAGGGGGCGCCGGATTCGTTCGGCTCCCAGGCCGACGGTTCCACCTAACGAGGACCCATGACTCAGCGACCTTACTACGATGCGGACGCCGACCTCGGCGTCCTGGCGGGCCGACCGATCGCCGTGATCGGCTACGGCAGCCAGGGCCATGCGCACGCCTTGAACCTCAAGGACAGCGGGCTGGATGTGCGCGTCGGCCTCCCGGCCACCTCCGCCAGCAACGCGAAGGCGGCCGCGGCGGGACTGCGCGTGCGACCGGTGGCCGACGCTGTTGCCGAGGCCCAAATCGTGTCGATTCTCACTCCCGACACGACCCAGCCGGCGATCTACTGCGAGCACGTTCTCCCGCACTTGAGCGCGGGGAAGACGCTCCTGTTCGCTCACGGATTCAACATCCGCTACGGACAGATCGTGCCGCCGGCGAACGTCGACGTGGTCATGGTGGCGCCGAAATCGCCCGGACACCGGGTGCGCGAGGTCTTCCAGGCAGGAGGGGGGGTGCCCGCGCTCGTGGCGGTCCACCAGGATGCGACGGGGAAGGCGCTCGCCACCGCGCTCGCCTATGCGAAGGGGATCGGGTGCACCCGTGCCGGTGTGCTGGCGACGACCTTCGCCGAGGAGACGGAGACGGACCTCTTCGGCGAGCAGGCGGTGTTGTGCGGCGGCGTGGCGGCGCTCGTGAAGGCGGGCTTCGAGACGCTCGTCGAGGCCGGCTATCAGCCCGAGGTCGCGTACTTCGAGTGCATGCACGAGCTGAAGCTGATCGTCGATCTCTTCTATCAGGGGGGACTGAACTACATGCGCTACTCGGTCTCGGACACCGCCGAGTACGGCGACTATGTCGCAGGCCCGCGACTGGTCGATGAGCACACGCGCAGCACCATGCGCGCACTCCTCGCCGATGTACAGAGCGGCGACTTCGCCAACCGGTGGATCGAGGAGAACAAGCAGGGGCGGCCCAACTTCAGGCAGTGGCGGGCCCGCGACACCGAGCACCCGATCGAACGTGTCGGGCGCGACCTCCGGCGCATGATGCCGTTCGTTCAGCCGAAGGAAGTCGTCCCTGGCCAGGGGGGCGCGTGAGCACCACCGGACCGCGCGTCCGAATCTTCGACACCACCCTGCGCGACGGAGAGCAAGCGCCGGGTTGCACCATGACGCGCGACGAGAAGCTTCAAGTGGCGCGTCAGCTCGCCCGACTCGGCGTGGATGTGGTCGAGGCCGGGTTTCCGGCGGCATCGGCGGGCGATTGGGAGGCCGTCTCGGCGGTGGCCGAAGAGTTCCGCAACAACGACAACGTGATCATCTGCGGACTGGCGCGCGCGAACTACGCCGACATCGATCGCTGCTGGTCGGCCCTCGAGTCGGCGCGCCGCAAGCGCATCCATACCTTTCTCGCAACCTCAGACATCCATCTCGAGCACAAGCTCCGGATGACGCACGAGCAGGTGATCGAGACCGTTGGCACGATGGTGGCCTACGCGCGCTCGCTTGCCGACGACGTGGAGTTCTCGCCCGAAGATGCCTGCCGGACGAACCTGCAGTTCCTCTATCACGTGCTCCGGGTGGCGATCGATGCCGGTGCCACGACGCTCAACATCCCCGACACCGTCGGCTACATCACGTCCAACGAGTACGGGGCGCTGATCGCCGGAATCATTCAGAACGTGGTCGGAAGTTCGAACGTCGTCGTCTCGACGCATTGCCACGACGATCTGGGGTTGGCCGTCGCCAATTCGCTCGCCGGAGTGCATGCGGGCGCCCGGCAGGTGGAGTGTACGATCAACGGCATCGGGGAGCGCGCCGGGAACGCCTCGCTCGAAGAGATCGTGATGGCGCTTCACACGCGGAAGTCGTTCTACCAGGTGGAGACGGGGATCGCGACGCGTGAGATCGCTCGGACTTCTCGCCTCGTTTCGATGTGTACCGGCGTCGCCGTTCCGCCCAACAAGGCCATCGTCGGCGCCAACGCATTTGCGCATGAGGCGGGGATCCATCAGGACGGGGTACTCAAGAATCCGCTCACCTACGAGATCATGGATGCCGAGACAGTCGGCCTCGCCGGCAACACGCTCGTTCTCGGCAAGCACTCCGGTCGCCACGCCTTCCGCAAACACCTCGAGCACGCCGGGCACCATCTCTCCGATGAGGAGCTTCGGCACGCCTTCATGCGATTCAAGGAGATCGCCGACAAGAAGAAGGTGGTCGACGATCGGGACATCGAGGCGATCGTGTCGGGGGAGACGAGGCGAGTGCCCGTGGTCTACGCGATCGAGCAGGCGCACGTGACCACCGGAACGCACATGACGCCGACGGCAACGGTCACTCTCCGCGGGCCGGGAGGGGAGGTCCGCACCGGCTCGGCCCAGGGAATCGGCCCGGTGGATGCCGTCTGTCGGGCGATCGACAGCATCGTCGAGGAGCCGGGTGAGCTGGTGGAGTTCACCGTCAACGCGATTACCGAGGGCATCAACGCCGTCGGTGAAGTGACGGTGCGATTGCAGGAGCGTGGCCACCTCGCCTCTCATGGACATGGTGGCCACGGTCACGATGGGGCGGTCATTCACGGACCATCGCATGGTCACGCCGGCGTACGCAGCCACGGCGAGGGACCGGCTGACGCGGAGTCGCGGATCACCTCGCACGGCGATCGGCGTCCGGAGCTCTTCAGCGGCTACGGCGTGAACATCGACATCATCATGGCCGCCGCCGAGGCGTACGTGTCGGCGCTCAACAAGCTTCTCCACGTGCGAGAGGAGCGGCGGCGTGCGCGCCTGACCGACGCTCCGCCGAGCTTCATCGCGGCGGTGGCCTCGGATCGTTAAGCGGCGCCGCCCGGGGAGCGCGGCGCGAGGGGCGGCGTCACTCCCCGTCCGGTGGGCCGCCCCCCATCGGAATGGTCCAGATCAGTGTGGAGCCGCCGTGCGCGGAGGGCCCGAGCGTCGTCGGCAGAAGCCATCGATCGATCGCGTTGTGCGGACGCGCCTGGTGAAACCGCATGACGAAGATCCCGGCCAGGGTACCCACTCCCGCGCCGAGCGCCACATCGCTGATCCAGTGCTCGTTCAGGTAGATCCTCGACCAGCCGACGGCGGCGGCGCCGCCGTACGCGAGCGGGGCGACGTACCAGAGTGCGTTGGGGTGCCAGCGTGCCGTCTCCATCGTCAGCACAGTGGCAGTGGCGAAGGCGACTGTCGCGTGTCCTGAT
The DNA here is from genome assembly GCA_035623475.1 of Gemmatimonadaceae bacterium. Lineage (GTDB taxonomy): Bacteria > Gemmatimonadota > Gemmatimonadetes > Gemmatimonadales > Gemmatimonadaceae > DASPTK01. The sequence goes on from DASPTK010000014.1 coordinate 130,176, forward strand.
GGAAGGGCGTCGTAGTGGCTGTCGGTGAAGCCGCGGCCGAAGGAGAAGTCGGTGGAGACGCTGTCCCCGACCGTTTTTGGACGAGCGCGGCCCGTCAGCCCCTTCACCAGAAAAGTGAGGGCGGAGCCGAGCGCGATCGCTTCGGTCGTACGGAGCCCTACTTCAGCGACCCGCGACTTGTGGGAGAGGCGACCGCTGGCATAGAGGCCGAGTCCGGCAGCGATCGGCACCCACCCACCGAGCGCCGTCAAGACGTTGGCCGCGGTGGTGGCATTGTCGGATTGGTGCTCCGGGCCCTGCGTAGCCTGGGCGATGGCGACGTCGGATGGCGCGATGCTCAGCGCGACGAGTACGAAGGCACCGCCGGTGGCGGCATCGCTCCAGGTGAAGAGCGGAGCAGGCGGGCGGGGTGGGGATGGCGGGGCAGGCGCCGGGAGAGTTGTGTCGCGCGAGGAGGGTGCCGGGGCGATGGCGGCGCTGTCCGAGTCGGCGCGCTGCGCGTCACACGGTGGCGCCGATCCTGCAAGCACGACCCACGCTGTCGCGACGAAAGCAGTGGGGATCTTGCGTCGTCTGATGACGGGGGGAACCGGTGAGGGGGAGCACGCTGCGGGGCGACCACGCGCCGAATCGCCCGTATGCGTCGGAACATGTGCGCGGCGGATCGACGGCGCTACCGGCGGTGATAGATTTCGCGCCGGTGTGCCTTCGAGTCAGAGACCCCGGGGAGCGAGTGGACCGAGTTCGGGAAGTGCGCGACACGCAGCGGCACCGAGTTCGAGAAGTACGCGACTTGGAACGGCACCGGCTAGGCCGCCCCTGTCAGAGGACGGTCGCGGTGGGGGTAGGGGTGGCGACAACAGTTCGGCATCCGACGGCCCTGTGATCGAACGGATCGCCACCGCTGTCGTCAGGCACAGGTGCCTCGCCATACTCCTCTGGATCGCCGTCGCGGCCGTCGCCTCCCTCGCGGCGCCGAAGATCGGCGCGCGGCTCGGCACGGGCGGCGATGTCATCGAGGGAACCGAGTCGGCGCGTGCCGCGCACCGGCTGGAGAGCCGATTCGCCCGACCTCTCGATCAGGCGCAGATCGTCACTCTCGAGACGCCCGAGCCGCTCACCTCCCCCGGGCCGACGCTGGCTGTGGACAGCCTGAGCGCTGCCCTCGCTCGAGTGCCGTTCGTCACGCGAGTCGATTCGTGGCGATCGTCGAAGGATTCGATCTTCCTCGGACGCAACGGGAGGTCGACCTTTCTCTCGGTGGCGCTCGCGCCGGACGCCAGAGCCGATGACGCGATGCGTGTGGATTCCATTCGCGCCGTCGTGCGGCGCGCGATCGCTCGCACGGGACTGGACACCGCGCAGTATCGCGTCCGGGTGACCGGCAATACCGCGCTCGACGCCGACATGCGGCGCGTCGTCGAACAGGACAGTCGACGAGCGGAGCTGCAGCTCATGCCGATCACGCTCGTCGTCCTGGTGGTGGCGTTTGGCGCGCTGGTCGCCGCTCTCATTCCGGTGATCATCGGCATGCTGGCGATCTGGATCGCGCTCGCCCTGATCTCGGTTTTGGCGACGATCACGCCGGTCTCCGTTTTCGTTCTCAACATCACCACGATGCTGGGCCTCGGCGTGGGGATCGACTACTCCCTGCTGATCGTCACCCGCTTTCGCGAAGAGCTCGCGGCAGGGTTGGCGCCGAGAGACGCGGCGGTTCGCGCCGCCGCCACCGCCGGGAGAGCGGTGACGACCTCCGGTGTGAGCGTCGTCGTGGGCTTCGGCGCGCTGCTGCTCACTCCACTCACCGACACGCAGAGCGTCGGGATGGGCGGTCTCGTGGTCGTCGGGGTGGCGGTCATTCTCGCCATCACGCTTCTACCAGCGCTGCTCGCGACGCTCGGCCACGGCGTGGATGCGCCGCGATGGCTGGTGGCGGCACTCGCCTGGTACCACGACCGCCGGCGCTGGCGAAGTTGGGCGCAGAGAGTGACGGCCCGACCGGTGACGGCGCTCGTGGCCGGCCTGTTGATCATCGGCAGCCTCACGCTCCCGCTCCTTCGGATGCGGATCGGCCTTCCCGCGTCGGGGTGGTTTCCGGCGTCTTCGGAAGCGGGTCAGGGGGTGGGCGCCCTCGAGCGGATGGGAGTGGGCACGGTGAGCCAGCCGATTCACGTCCTGGTTCAAGCCCCATGGAAGTCGTACATGACATCGTCCACCGCTCTCACGGCGCTCGGGCGGCTCGCCGATTCGATCGCCGCCGAACCAGGTGTGAGGCGGGTGACCAGCGTGGCGAGCTTCAAGGAGGTGCGGGACGCGCTGCCGCTCGTATCGGCGCGCAAGGGGGATGCGTCCGATGCGCCGGCGAAGATGAAGGATCTGCTCGATACCTACATGAGCAGAGACGGCAGGCTGGCGCTCATCGACGTCGTGTTGCAGGACACGACATCGCTCACGTCGGCGATGCACATGGTCACACGCCTACGGACACTCGTGGGCCGCGTCATGCGCGGCACGAACGCCGAGGTGCTGGTGGGCGGATTCGCCGCCGAATCGGTGGATCTGCAACGGGTGATGCTCGACACCTTCCCGACTCTGGTCGGGCTCGTTCTCGGAGCCACCGCCCTCATGCTCGCGGCGTCCTTCCGCTCACTCCTCGTGCCGTTCAAGGCGGTGATCCTGAACTCGATGTCGGTGGCGGCGAGCTTCGGCTTGATCGTTCTCGTCTTCCAGGAGGGGTGGGGGGTACGCGTCTTCCACCTGGCCGGTCCGACGCGCGCGATCTTCGTCGTCGTCCCGGTGTTGGTGTTCGCCATCGTCTTCGGGCTGAGTATGGACTACGAGGTTTTTCTGCTGGCGCGAATCAAGGAAGCGTTCGATCGAAGCCGCGACAATACCGCCGCCGTCGCCGAGGGGCTCAGCGCCTCCGCGTCGACCATCACCTCGGCCGCCCTGATCATGATCCTGGTCTTCGGGGCTTTCGCCTTCGCTCAGGCGATCGTGATGCAGTTCATCGGATTCGGGCTTGCCGCAGCGGTCCTCCTCGACGCCACAGTGGTGCGGATGCTTCTCGTGCCGGCGATCATGCAGCTGGCCGGAGACTGGAATTGGTGGCCCGGGACGCGACTCGCGAGACTGCTGGCCGATCACGCCTCGTGATGCGATCTTGCAAGATCACCGCACGGACCGAGGGTTGATCGTGTCGTCGTTCGTCAGGACCATGGAGCTTCCGACTTCGGGAGCGCGAACGCTGCCCGGGCGCTTCTTCAGCTCGCAGCGAATCTTCGATCTCGAGATGGATCGAATCTTCACCCAGCGCTGGCTATGTATCGGTCGTTCCGACCGCATAGCGGAGCCGGGGGCGTATCTGCTTCAGGCGGTGGGACCGGAAAGCATCATCGTCCTCCGGGACAAGAGCGGGCAGCCGCGGGCCTACTATAATGTGTGCCGCCACCGTGGGACTCGGATGTGCGAGCAGAAGGAGGGGCGCTTCTCCGAGACGATCCAGTGTCCGTATCACGCCTGGACGTACGCACTCGACGGGCGGCTGCTGGCGGCGCCGTCATCGGACACTATCGACGGGTTCTCGAAGGCGGACTATCCACTGCACCGGGTCGGCACCGCCGAGTGGGAGGGCTGGCTCTTCATCAATCTCACACCCGACGGCCAGTCGTTCGACTCGGCGTTCGCCCCGGTCATCGGCCGGTTCAGCCGCTACGGACTGCCCGAGCTCACCGTCGCGCGACGCATCGAGTACGACGTGAAGGCGAACTGGAAGCTGATCGTCCAGAACTATCAGGAATGCTACCACTGCGCGCCCGTGCACCCCGCGCTCACCAAGCTCAGTCCTCCGACGAGCGGCGAGATGGACCTACACGAGGGTCCCTTCCTCGGTGGCTATATGACGCTCGTCGACGGCGCCGAAACCCTTTCCTTCTCCGGGCGCGCCTGTGGCCTCCCGGTGAGCGGCGATCTGCCTGACGAGGATCATCGGCGGGTCTACTACTACTCACTCTTCCCGAACATGCTCCTCAGCCTCCACCACGACTACGTGATGGCGCACACGCTCTGGCCGCTGGGCCCGGACCACACGTACATCGAGTGCGAGTGGCTCTTCAACCCGAAGTCGCTCGACAACCCGGCGTTCGACCCGGAGGACGGGATAACGTTCTGGGACAGGACCAATCGGGAGGATTGGCACGTGTGCGAGCTGAGCCAGCGCGGGGTGTCATCGCGCTCCTACGTGCCCGGGCCGTACTCCCGGAGAGAGAGCATAACGGCCGCGTTCGACCAGGAAGTGCTGCGCTCGTTGGGTGAGGACGCCTGACGACTCGCTAGGCGCCGCTTCCTTCCAGGCCGAGTATCTCCATGGCCGCATTCCGGCCGTGGATGCCGATGACACTCCCTCCCGGGTGCGTGCCGACGCCGCACATGTAGAGTCCGGGCATCGGGGTACGGGCGGCCAGCCGGCGATCCCACATGTACGGCGGCAAGATCTCGCCGTGGAAGATGTGGCCGCCTGTCAGGCGGAGCTTCCGCTCGATGTCCGGCGGGCCGAGTACCTCGAGGTCTCGCACGGCGCCGGGGAGATTCGTGCAGAAGCGCGCGATCGAGCTCACCACCCGCTCCCCGACTTCATCGCGACGTTCATCCCAGCTCCCCGTGGCGAACCGATAGGGGACGTATTGGGCGAAGGCGCTCAGCGTGTGCACGCCCGGCGGCGCGATGCTCGGATCGTACACCGTGTGCATGTACAGCTCCGTCCAGAGCCGCGGCGGGAGCTGGCCGGCATTCGCGAGGCGATGATAGTCGCGCCATTCCGCCTTGGAGAGCGGAGTGTTGATCTGCGCGCGATGATGCGGCTCGCACGTACCGGGGCGAGCGCGGAAGTTCGGGAGCTCCCGCAAGGTCATGTTCACCTTCACCGTCACCCCGGTGATCGGCATGGCTTCGACTGCCCGCTTCCATCCTGACTCCGCGGCGTCGCCGAGAAGCCTGGCCGTCGTCCGCGGATCGGCGTTGGACACGATGGCGCGGGCGCGCAGCACATCGCCCGACTCCAGCTCGACGCTCTCTCCCGGCGTGATGCGCGCAACCGGAGTGCCGGTCGTGATCACCGCCCCCGATGCGCTCGCGATGTCGCAGAGGATGAAGGAGACCATCCCCATCCCGCCGCGCACATACCCCCACGTCCCCGGCATGCCTCCCATTCGTCCGGACGCGTGATGGTAGTAGATGGAGGCCGTGCCCGGATCGAAGGGACTGGCGTTGGTGCCGATTACGCCCTGGCCCAAGTATGCGAGCTGTAGGCGCTCGTCGCTGAGGTAGCGCTCGACGTACTCCACCATCGACCAGTCGAAGAGCAGATGGCGCGCCTCGTCGTCGCCGGCGAGCCGCTGCTCGATCTCCTCGCGGGAGGGCGCCCGCCCGATCCAGAGGTCGCGCGGCCCTTCGGGGCGAAGCGCATCGCGGAGGCGCGTCTTCACATCGATCATCGCCGTCCACGCGGCCAGATCGCGGGGCGCGAAGCGCCTCACCTCCTCCTCGCAGCGCTCGTCGTCCGCCCAGAGCTGAATGCTCGACCCGTCTTCGAAGGGGACGAAGAGCCCTCCTTCGGCCGGCATCCAGAAAAACCCGTGCTTCACGAGCTCGAGCTCTTCGATGACCAGCGGATGCAGAAGCCCGCAGACGTAGGCGCAGGGGGAAACGCGGACCCCGGGCCAAGGCTCCTCGAGGGTGCAGGCGCCGCCGACGGCATCGCGGGCTTCCAGCACGATCACGCGCTTCCCGCCCCGAGCCAGATAAGCGGCGCAGGCGAGGCCGTTGTGGCCCGCGCCCACGATGATGACATCCCAGCTGCGTGCCGCGAGGTCGCGGAGCGGCGCCGGAAGGCCGAGCCGCCCGAGCGAGGTGACGGCGCTCGGCTGGGAGGTGTTCGCTTCGGGCATGGGCGGGGAAGATGCGACGGCCCGGGGGGCCGCGCCACGCTCGGAAAGTGACAAGAGCCCGAGTGCCCTAGCTGCGGTGCTTACTTGTTGGCAGCGCTCCAGATGCCGTCCAACAGGCCGTGAAGCTCGCGGGGGGCGAAGGGCTTCTGGAGGCAGGCGGCGATGCCTGCCGAGGGGCCGAGCACCGCGCGGGTCGCGTAGGCGCGGGTGGAGGCCAGAATGACCGGGATGTCGAAGGCCGCGTAGTCGCGCCTGAGATGCTCGAGAAAGACCGTGCCCTCCATCACCGGCATGTTCACGTCGAGGATGATGAGGTCGATCAGCGGGGATTGGCTGAGCTTCTCGAGCGCCTCGGCTCCGTTGGAGGCGTAGAGGACCTCGAGCTTGGCGTTCGGATACGATGCCAGAGCCGTTCCGTATGCCTTCTGCAGCAGCGCGGAATCTTCGACGACTAGCACCGTCTTGGTCATGCCGTGGCCCCGTGGAATCCCGTATGGCTGACGACCCGTCCGGGTGGGGGTAACCCCGTATCGCCTAACAACCTCGGTTGCGTCCGGGCGCCGAGGGCGTCGTGCTAGTGGCCTCCCCTGCGGCCCCGACCGTCGCAGGTAAACCGATTCTCATGAACTCCGACGGTTCCGGTGCCACGACCGTCTCGATCACACACTCCATCGCGCTCGCTCGCAACGCAGCTCGATCTGCTGATCGCGCGGCTTCGTGAGCTCTCGACGACCGACGTCGCCGGCCGCGGCGCGCTCGCGGGCTACGTCGCACAGGTGACGGCGCGCATTCCGGAGCGCCACGCGCGAGCGAGAGTCTCGATGCGAATCGTGCAGGAGGCGCTGCGTCCCGATCGCGACAAGGGAGCGAGGCAGGGCGCACTCCACGCAGCGGCGGGGGCAGTGCTCGAGGCGGTGAAGGCGTACACGGCGTCGCGCAAAGTCGGGCGGATGGGGATCCTCGAGCAGCCGGAGCGGGCGATCCTCGCCATTCTGCGCGACATGGTAGTCTCCTCTCCCACGCTCACGCCGCGCGCCTCCGACCACGCTCCCGAGGTCGCCCCCGCGCGCGCGACACCCGAGCGCCCCGTCTCCCTCACGGCGCCCCGCTCGGAACTCCCGGCCGAAGCCGACAGGGAGTTCCTGCGCGAGTTCGCGCAGGAGGCACGCGAGTATCTGGAGGAGGCCGGGGTTGCGCTGCTGGCCGTCGAGCGGCGGCCCGACGACGCCGAGGCCGCTCGCACCGTGTTGCGCGCCTTTCACTCCATCAAGGGGACCGCCGGCTTCCTGCGCCTGACGAGTATCGTCGAGCTCACCCACCACGCCGAGTCGCTGCTCGGTGCGGCGCTCACGAGGGCGGAGCAGGTGGGCGCCGAGCGAGCCGCGCTGGCGCTCCGGACGGTCGACATGCTGAGCGCTCTCGTGGCGGCGGCCGAGGCGACGCTGGAGGGTGCACCGCACCTCCTGCCGGCCGGGTACGCGGCGCTGGTCGCCGAGCTCCAAGCGGAGTGTGGCGAAGAGTCGGGCGGCGACGATGAGGCACCGGGGTCGATCCTGCTGACGACCGCCGAGATGACGGCGCACCCGCCGCTGTCGCGCGACCTGGAGCCGGCCACCGCTCGCGTACAGACGGACCGTCTCGACAAGCTGGTCGACCTGGCGGGCGAGCTGGTGATCGCCCACTGGATGATCGCCCAGGATCCGGTGGTCGTGTCGTCCGCACACTCGGCGGCCGCGAAGAAGGTCGCCCACGCCGGCAAGATCGTGCGGGAGCTGCACGAGATGAGCATGGCGCTCCGGATGGTCCCGCTCCGCAGCACCTGCCGGCGCGTCGCGCGCCTGGTGCGGGATGTCGCCCGCCAGATGGGGAAGGACGTGCGCAGCGAGATCGAGGGTGAGGCGACCGAGCTCGATCGCAACATGGTCGAGATGCTCGCCGATCCGTTGATGCACATGGTGCGGAACGCGATCGCGCACGGCATCGAGTCGCCGGGCGAGCGGCGAGCGCTGGGGAAGCCCGAAGCGGGGCTCGTTCGGCTGCGCGCTTCGCATGCCAGCGGCCAGGTAGTGGTGGAGCTGAGCGACGATGGGCGCGGCATCCAGCTCGACGCCGTTCGGAGGCGTGCCGTCGATGTGGGGCTCGCACGTCCGGGCGACATACTCGGCGAGGCCGAAACGCTCGAGATGATCTTCCGGCCCGGCATGTCCACCGCCGACCATCTGACGGAGGTCGCCGGGCGAGGCGTCGGGATGGACGTCGTCCAGCGCAACGTGCAGGCGTTGCGCGGGCGGGTGGAGGTGCGCACCGCTGCCGGAGTCGGCACGACCTTCACCCTCCGCGTTCCCCTCACGTTGGCCGTCACCGACGGGATGCTCGTGCGGGTGGGCGACGAGCGTTTCATCGTGCCGACCACCAACATCGTGCTCAGCTTCCGTCCCGAGGCGGGGGCGCTGAGCACTGTCGTCGGCCGCGGGGAGGTCGCCCGCCTTCGCGATGAGATCCTGCCGATCGTCAGGCTGCACCGGGTGCTCGAGGTCGAGGGCGCGGTGGAGGAGGCGACGGCGGGGCTGCTGATGGTGGTGGGCGCCGGCGAGCGCCGGGCGGCTCTGCTCGTCGACGCGATCCTCGGGCAACAGCAGGTGGTGGCGAAGTCCGTCCAGCGGGGGATCGGCTCCGTGCCCGAAATCGCCGGCGCGGCCATTCTCGGTGACGGGCGAGTAGGGCTCATTCTCGACGTCGCCCAGGTGATCGGGCCCGCCCGGCATGACGGCGGTGTGCCACCCACAGAGCGCGCCGTCGCCTAACGCGCGCCCCTCCGAGCCCATCGATGATCTCATCCACCTCGCGCGATCAGAACGCCCCGACCGCCGCCCCGCATGTCACCGGGAAGTACCTGACCTTCTACCTGGGCGACGAGGAGTACGGCCTCCAGATCCTCAAGGTGCAGGAGATCATCGGCCTGCTCCCGATCACGCGCGTTCCTCGGACGCCGGCGTTCGTGAGCGGCGTCATCAACCTGCGCGGTCGCGTGATCCCGATCATCGACCTCCGGCGGAAGTTCGGGATGGAGGTGATGGAACCGGGGCCACGCAGCTGCGTGATCGTCGTGCAGAGCGGAGGCGTACACATGGGCCTCCTCGTCGACCGCGTGTCCGACGTCGCGGACATCCCGGCGGCCGACATTGCGCCCCCTCCGCCTTTCGGGGCGAGCGTGCGAACCGACTTCCTGCTTGGCATCGGCAAGAGCGGCTCCCGCATCCGGCTGCTCCTCGACATCGATCAGGTGCTCAGCACCGATGAGCGGTCCGACGTCAGCGCGCTCGACGCCGCCGCCGACCGGGGCGCGACCACCTGATGCTACAAGACACCCGCAACTCACTCCCTTCTTCGCCCCTTCGCGACGCGAGTCCCGGGCTCCTCCCATGAACATGAACTGGTTCTACAACCTCCGACTGCGCTGGAAGCTGACGCTGGTCTTCGCCTCGGTCTTCGCGGTCATCGTGACGCAGGGCCTTCTGGTGCAACGCTCGATTCGCGCGAGTGAGGCCAGTCGTGCGGCCGCCCAGAAGGCGTACGGCGTGATCACCGATGCCAGCGACATCCAGACGGCGCTTCTGGCCGTCGAGACCGATTTCCGCGGAGTCCTGAGCAATGGGGGAGACGCAGCCCAGCGGGGCTACGAGCGGAGCTGGGATGCGGTGCGCCGAGCGGAGGATGAGCTGCAGACGGCGCTGACCGCAGAGCCGGCGCAGCTCGCCCGGCTTCAGGAGGTGCGTCAGCGCGGGGTTGCCCTCCACGACGGCATGGACGCGACCCTCAAGAGCCACAAGGGCATCGATGTCGCCTTCGATGCGACGCAGTCGCAGATCGGAGAGATCCGGCGCCTGCTCGGCGACATGGTCGCGCAGCAGCGGACTGTTCTCGCCTCGGCGCAGCGAGACGGCATGGCCATCGATGAGACATCCGCGCGCACGCTTCTCTGGGGGACGCTCCTGGCGATCGTCGCCACGCTGCTCGCCGCGTTCGTCATGGAGCGCGGCATCAACTGGCCGGTGAACGAGCTGCGGACGAAGATGGGGCTCATCGCCCGAGGAGAGGTGGAGGTGGAGGTGTGGATCACCTCGAAGGACGAGATGGGCGACCTCGCGGCGGCCCTTCGCCGGATCATCGACGCCCAGCGCGAGTTCGCGGCCGTCGCACGACACTTGGGAGATGGGGACATCGGCGTCGCTGTCAGGCCGCGGAGCGATCATGACACCTTGAGTCATTCGTTCCAGGAAATGGTGACCGCGCTGGCCGGAGTCACCGGCGAGGTGCGCGGGCTGCTCGATGCGGCGAAGGCCGGCGACCTGGCCAAGCGGGGCGATGCCACCCGCTACGAGGGCGCCTTCCACGACCTCGTGCACGGCGTGAACGACGTGCTCGATGCGGTGATTGCGCCGGTGCACGAGGCGGCGGTGGTGCTCGAGCGCATCGCCTCCCGCGACATGCGCGCGCGTATGACCGGCGACTATCGCGGCGAGCATGCCAAGGTCAAGCGCGCCATCAACACCGCCATGGGGCAGCTCTCCGACGCGCTGGCCGACGTGGCGGTGGCGGCGGAGCAGGTGTCGGCCGGTGCCGGCCAGGTGAGCGCGGGGAGTCAGCTCCTCGCGCAGGGCGCGGCCGAGCAGGCGAGCTCTCTGGAGGAGGTCTCGAGCAGCCTGCAGGAGATGGGGGCCATGACGCGGCAGAATGTTCTCAATGCACGCGAAGCGAAGCAGCTGAGCGAAGCGGCACGTGAGAGCGCGACTCGAGGTGCCCACAGCATGCAGCGGCTCGCCGAGGCGACGGACCGGATCACCAGCGCTTCCGCATCGACCGCTCGGATCGTGAAGACGATCGACGAGATCGCGTTCCAGACGAACCTCCTCGCGCTCAACGCGGCGGTGGAGGCGGCGCGGGCCGGCGACGCCGGCCGGGGCTTCGCCGTCGTCGCGGAGGAGGTGCGCAACCTCGCCATGCGAAGCGCCGATGCGGCGAAGAGCACGGCGGCGCTGATCGAGGAGTCGGTGCGCAACGCGGAGGGGGGCGTCGCCATCAACCGCGAGGTGCTGTCGAACTTCGCCGAGATCAACGCGCACGTGAATAAGGTGACGATGGTGATGGCCGAGATCGCCGCCGCCTCGGAGCAGCAGAGCCAGGGGATCGAGCAGCTGGCCACGGCGGTGGAGCAGATGAACTCCGTCACCCAGCAGACGGCGGCCAATTCCGAAGAGTCGGCGAGCGCGGCCGAGGAGTTGTCCGGACAGTCCGAGCGCCTCGAAGAACTGGTCGGGCACTTTCAGCTGAGTGAGAACACGTCGGGGCACCGCGGCTCCGGGGGCGGTCACCCGACCGGCGGCGCCGAGGCGGGCCACCGCTCGAGGCGCGCGGGTCAGGCGAAGTTCGTGAGGCTCCCGTCAGTCACTCCCACCATCGCTCCGCGTCCGGCCTCCACCCCCGCTTCCCCGTCGTCAGGGTCGACAGAGAACGACGAGGACGTGCTTGAGGAGTTCTGAGGGAGGTCGCTCCGGCGGCACGGCAGTTGCCGCCGGGGCGCCGCCGATTCGAAGCCACGAATTTCGCCGGCTGCAGCATCTCCTCTACGCGGTCTCCGGCATCCAGCTCCGAGCGGGAAAGGAGGCGTTGGTCCGCTCCCGAATGGCCGGCCGGCTCCACGCCCGCGGCACGCGCACCTTCCGCGAGTACCTGGATCTCGTGGAGTCCGGTGATGGCACCGAATTGCGGGAGCTGATCGACGCGCTGGCGACCAACAAGACCGAGTTCTTCCGGGAAGCGGCGCACTTCGACTTCCTGAAGTCGGATCTCCTGCCGATGTGGCGGCGCGTGCAGCATCCGCTGCGCATCTGGTGTGCGGGGTGCTCGACCGGCGAGGAGCCGCTGTCGATCGGCATGCTACTGGCCGAAGAGATGTCCCCCGATCGAGCGCGCGCGGCTCGCATACTGGCGACCGACGTGTCGTCGCGAAGCATCGATCGGGCACGTCGGGGTCTGTACTCCCCACGGTCGCTCGGCGTGCTCTCGCTCGAGCGCCGGCGGCGATTCTTTCGGCGCACGCAACGCAGTGGACGTTGGAGAGTGCGCCCCGAGCTTGCGGCGATGGTTCGATTTGCCCGACTCAACCTCATGCATGAGTGGCCTATGCGCGGGCGCTTCGACCTCATCGTGTGCCGCAACGTCATGATCTATTTCGATGCTCCGGTGCGGCAGCGGCTGATCGAGCGATTCTGGGAGCGCACGACCGCCGGTGGCTACCTCTTCGTCGGCCACTCGGAGAGCCTCGGTGCGCTCAGTCACGGGTTCCGCTACGTGCGGCCGGCGATCTATGTCCGTTAGGCGATCGCTGGGCGGAGTCGGCAGACGCGAACGCGTCGTTGGGCTGGGCGCGATGGCCGTCTCGGCAGACCCCCACACGCGCCTCGTCACTCACGCCCTCGGCAGCTGTCTCGGGGTGGCGGTGTTCGACCCGGTTGTGGGCGTCGCCGGGTTGCTGCACGCCGTGCTTCCGCTCTCCAGCGCCGACAGAGAGAAAGCGCGAACGCAGCCACTCTCGTACGTGGACACCGCAGTCCCGCTTCTCTTCCGCGCCTGCTACCGCCTCGGCGCTCGCAAGCAGAGGATGGTGGTCGCCGTCGCGGGCGCCGCGGCGGCGGCGGGCGAGGATGACGCGGATGGGTTCCAGATCGGCAAGCGCAATCTGGTCGTGCTGCGCCGACTGCTCTGGAAGAACGGGATTCTCATTCGGGCACTGGATGTGGGCGGGCGCCGGCTCTGGCGCACGCTGGCGTTGGAGGTTTCGACCGGGCGCATGCTGCTCACGGTGAACGGCGTCGAGCGCGTGCTGGACCCCGGACGGAGGGACAACACATGGCCGTAAACGTGCTGGTGGCGGACGATAGCGCCGTGATGCGCGCAATGATGATTCGCACGCTCCGCTTGAGCGGGATCGCGCTGGGGGAAATTCACGAGGCGGCGGACGGCGGCGACGGGCTGCGGATCCTCGGCAGCCGCTCGGTGCAGCTCGTGCTCATCGACGTCAACATGCCGGTGATGGATGGGCTCGAGATGTTGAAGCAGGCCCGACGTCGCACCCGACGGAAGATGGCGGTCGTCGTCGTGTCCTCGGATGGGAGCGAGCGGCGCGCGGCGGCGGTGCGGCGGCGCGGCGCGCAGTTCCTCGCCAAGCCGTTCGCGCCGGAGGACCTTCGCGAGGCGATCATTCGGTCGCTCGGAGCGGCGCATGTCGGCTCATAGAGATGTCGTGCTCCGAACGGCGGCGACACGGGCGTTCGAGGAGCTCGGGTTGCTCTGCGTCCGTCAGGAAGGCCCGCCCCCTCGCGTCTCTGGCGCCCTTCGCGCCGGTGCCGAGGTGTCGTTCACCGGCTCGCTCGAGGGACATCTTATCCTGCGCGTGTCGCGCGGGGTGCTCGATGCGATCACCGCGAACATGCTCGGGCGCGAGGGGCCGCACTCGGCGTCATTGCGCTCGGATGCGCTCGGGGAGCTAGCCAACGTCATCTGCGGCTCGGCGCTGGCCGGCTGCGTTGGTCCGAGTGCGCGGCTGAGCCTGGGGCCGCCGGCAAGGATCGGCGCCGGTCGCTCCACAGAGGAGCGGCGGCCGCTGTACGCCCGCGCGTCTCTCGACCTGGAAGCGGGGCGGGCCGACGTGCGCCTGTACGCGATGAGCGCCTAACGCAAAGTACGATGACGGTCAGCGCCGTGAGTGCCAGGCGCTGAAGTCGTGCTCGACGTGTTGGCGCATCATGCGCGCGGCGTCGTAGAGCCAGCGTCGCGATCGACGGTGGAGATCGGCGAGCAACGCCCGCGCCTCGACCGTTCCGAGGTGCATGTTAGCGGTCTCGCGCCCCATCGCCTCCAGGAGATCGGTGGCATCGCGCTGGCGCGGGAGCCCGGAGAGCTCGATGCGAGCGCAGTCGGGGGCGAGGCGGCGCAAGAGCCAGCCGCGCTTCACCCTCACGAAGGGATCGTGGCAGCGGATAGCGGACTCGATTGCCTTCTGGCAATGGATCGGCGCCCGCGCGTGGCCGCGCGCCCAGGCGACCGCCGACGGCGCCATCGCCTTTGCCTCGCGGGCGATCGTTCCCCCCCCATACTCGGCCAGGGCGACGAAGCGCTGGCGTCCCAGGTGTCCGAGTCCGGCGACACGCCGCACGGGTCGATATGGAAGGTCCGGTTCGGGGAGAGCGTGCGCAAAGCCGCGATGCACGGCCGTGGGAAGCCGCCCCCGGAGCGTGGGAAGGCTGGTGAGCCGGTGCCAGAAGCGCCGCGGTTTGTGCAGTCGCGCCTCCGCCATCAGGCGCAGGGACTTGTGGCCCTCGGCGAGCACGAGTGGACGGCCGCCGATATCGAGCGCGTCGCGATATCCGTCGAGAATGGCCTTGGCCGCACGCTTCAGATCGATCTCGAGGTTCTTGTGAGAGATGGCGAGCGAGGTGCTGGTCGCGAGGCGAACGAGATCGAAGGTGTAGGGAAGGCGCCAGGCCTCGTCGAAGTCGTTGATGCCCCACACCAACCGCCCCTCCGCGTCGCGCCAAGTGCCGAAGTTGTCGATGTGCAGGTCGCCCACCGACATCGGTCGCGGGGCGGCCGCCCACTCGACGGCATGCTCATCCCAGAGCTGGGCCCATCGATAGAACGTGGCGCGAAAGAAGGTGAACGCGTGCGTACCCATCTGCTCGTGCTTGAGCGCGAGGTCTCGCGGGATGAGTGGAGTCCGTGCGGCGAGCCAGCGTTCGTATCGCCTGGTTGCCTGATGGATGTCCATCACGGGAATTTCGTCGTCACCGGGAAGGGGGCGCCACTCGCCGCGACCGTCGCGCCGGAGAAGAAATCCTCGCGCGACCCATACCCCCGCGAGCGCGGCGGAGTGACCGATCGCCGACTGCTCAGGGCTTCCATCGGCCCCGAGCGACCTTCGGCACGAAGGCGTCCAGGCCGGGCGGCGGAAAGCCGAGTGTGCGCCCCTGCTCGGCGCTCATGTACGCCGCCATCAGCAGCCTGACGACCTCCACGCCATCGCCGAAGGTGAGCGCAGGCTTCTCGCGGCCAAGAAAGGCGCGAACGAAGTGCCGATCCTCGGCCTCGTATCCATACGCGGCCGGCTCATCGGCAACGACGGGCATGAGACCCATCTCCGCGTTCTGCTTCTCCAGCAGGTCCTCCCCGAACGCCCCCTGTACCTCCCGGCTGAAGAAGAGCTCGAGGCCGCTGCGGAGAGAGCTCCAGGACATGGAATACTCCGGGCCGAGGAGCTCGGCCGACAGCCGAAGGCCGGCGCCGACGAAGCTCCACGATGTCGTCGCCTCGCCGAGCACGGTGGCGCCGCGGTAATCGCGGAATTCGACGGTCAGACTGGCGAAGTCCTCGGCCGGCGACCGGCGGTAGTCCACCGTCCTCCCCATGGCGCGCCGGAGGCGCCTGGCGTACTCAGGGCGCGTCCACTTGAGGCTCGCGATTCGCGCCGTGACGCCGACCGGCGTCAGGCTCTCGGGCGGTCGCCCCGGCTCGGTGAGGAGATGCCTGACGAGTAGCGCCGAATGGCACATCATGTCGTTGAGCACCCCGCCCCCCTGAAGCCGCCCCTGCCAGAACCACGGGGCGTGCGGCCCACCATGCTCCTCGGCGGCGCGCGCGAGGTACGGACGGCCGGTTAGGCGCGCGCCTCGCGCCCAGAGGATGGCCCGCCCCTGTGTGATCGCCGGCGCGAACACCTGGTTCTCCAGGTAGCCGTGGGCCAGCCCGATATCCTCGACCAATGATCTCACCCGCCGAGCCTCGGCCACGGTGCGTCCGAGCGGCTTTTCGCAGGCGATCCCTGCGAGCTCGCCCCGACCACGGCCGATGGTGTCGGTCACCTCCTCCACGTTGTCGATGCGGGCGTGATTCGGCCCGCACAGCCAGATCGCGTCGATCGACGGGTCGGCGACCATGGCCGCGATCGACCGGAAGGGCGTCGCCGGCCCGACGTCGAGGTGCCGGGCCCACTCGGCGGTTGCCTTCGCCCGCGCGACGTGGGGACTCCATACGCCGCGGACGATGGCGTCGCGCACCGCCACGAAGGCCCGAAGATGGAATCGGGCGTTGAAGCCGCTCCCGATGATCCCGATTCCGAGCGGACCGTCGCGCTTTGGGCGCGCACCTCCTCTCCGCATTACGAAGCCTCCTCGTAGCGTACGCCCAACTTGCGCAGCGCCGCCTCGGGACATCCGCGCCACTCCGCAACGACGGTGTTCCCCTCGTAGTGGAGATCCTTCACGCCCATCCGGCTCGACCAGAAGCCGGAGGCGGTCAGATCACGGAAGGCGGTGAAGAAGGCCACGCCCTCGGCCATCTCGGGTCGAGCGCGTGCCGGCCAAGCGATGTCGTCGAGAATCGCGGCGCGCTCGTCCTGCCCGCAGTCGATGAAGGGTTCGCCGGAGCGTCGCATGCTTTCCTCATCGAGCCATCGGAGCCCAGCACGCATCGCCGGCTGATTGCGCGGTCGATCCACCATCATGAAGTCGATGAATTGCGGCACGCCGGCGTCGCTGGCGCTTCCGGAACGCTCATCGCGCGGAATGACGGTGTCGGCGAGGGTGCCGACCGTCCGCCATTCGTGAGGGGTGAAGAATCGAGGCTCGAAGGGCTCGCGCGCGCGCGCGGCATCGCGGAGCAGCGCCCAGATCTGCACCGCTCGCTCGGACGAGGGCAGCCATTGGGTCGCTGCGGCCAGTGGGATCCCCGCCACCAGGGCCAGTGCCTCGCGGCGTGAAATGTCGCTCACAGCGCTCCCTTCCTCCATTCGGCGGCGATGAAGCTGGCTGTCCGGAGCGAGAGCGCAAGAATCGTCCAGGTCGGATTCTTGTCGGCCTGCGACACGAACGAGCCGCCGTCGGCGACGAAGAGGTTCCTCACGTCGTGCGCCTGACAGTGCGCGTTGAGGACCGAGGTCGCGGGGTCGCTCCCCATGCGCGTGACGCCGAGCTCGTGGATGATCTGCCCTCCGCCGGAGATCCCGAATCCCGTGTCGGCGGTCGGCATCGGAGAGAGCGGCTGGCCACCCATCTCGGCGATGATCGCACGAAAGGTCTCCTGCATGTGCTTCACCTGACGGAGCTCGTGGTCGCTCCACTTCCAGTGAAAGCGGAGCACGGGAATGCCCCACCGGTCGACGGCCGTGGGGTCGATCTCGCAGTAGGAGTCGGAGCTCGGGACCATCTCGCCACGCCCCGAGAGAGAGATCGTGGCACCGTAGTAGCGTCGATAGTCCTCCTTCAGCGATCGGCCGTATCCCCCGCCGGCCGGGTAGCGCTCGATCCCGCCCATGAACCCGTACGACGGCGCGCTCAACCCACCCCCGACCTCGATGTGATAGCCACGAGGGAAGTCGAGGCGCGCGTTGTCCAGCCACCAGGGCATATAGACGTGGGCCCCGCCGACGCCATCCTCGTTGTGAGGCACGTGATCCACCATTCGCGGGATGAAGCCCTCGACGTCGGTGCCGGTGGAATCGGTGAGATACCTCCCGACGACGCCACTGGAGTTCGCCAGCCCATTCGGGAATCGAGCGGATGTCGAATTCAGAAGGAGGCGTGCGGTCTCACAGGCGCTCGCCGCCAGGACGACGATCCGCGCCCTGACGTGCGCGTCGCCCCCCTCCTGTTTGTCGACGTACGTGACCCCGGTCGCCAGCCCAGCGGCGCTCGTGGTCACCTCGCGCGCCATCGCGTGCGTGAGAATCGTCAGGCGGCCGGTGGCCAGGGCGGGCGTGAGGAGCACGCCGGGGGACGAGAAGTTCGCCTCGGCGCTGCAGCCTCGATAGCACTGTCCGCAGTAGTGGCAGGCCGGTCGGCCGTGGAGGGGGCGAGTGAGGATCGACAGGCGTGAGGCAACGCAGGGGATTCCGAGGCGACGTGACGCCTGCTGGATGAGAAGCTCGTAGCAGCGCGGTCGCGGGGGCGGAAGGAAGACGCCGTCGGGGTGATTCGGCAGGCCGTCGCGATTCCCGAAGACGCCGATGAGCCGGTCGACCCGGTCGTAGAAGGGAGCGAGGTCCTCGTAGGCGATCGGCCAGTCATCCCCCAACCCATCGATGCTCCGGCGCCGGAAGTCGTCGGGGCCGAAACGGAGGGAGATGCGTCCCCAGTGGTTCGTGCGCCCACCGAGCATGCGCGCCCGGAACCAGTCGAACTCTGTGCCGGGCGCGCGGGTGTATGGCTCCCCTTCCAGCGTCCAGCCGCCGAAGCAGGCATCGAACTCGCCGAACTGACGCTCGCGCGTCGCGGCTCCGCGCCGCGGCGACTCGTACGGCCACGTGAGCATCGCTCCATCGCGCGCGCTGTTCCAGGATGGTCCCGCCTCGAGCATGACCACGCGCGCCCCCGCCCGCGTCAGCTCATAGGCGGCCATCCCTCCGCCGGCACCGCTTCCGACGATGCAGACGTCGTACACATCCCGCCCACTCGTCACCCCCCGTCACCCCTGCCATCCCCTCCGCCTGACGACTTGTGAGTGGCGCTGTCGGGAGGTGCGGCCTCGAGATCCCTCACCCAGATGTTCCGAAAGCGGACGGGGAATTCGTGATCCTGAAGCGAGATCGGGAGCCGGTCGGGCGTCACCTTGTACGGCGGTCGCTTCTGAAAGGCCGTCGGACCGGTGAGCGGCACATCATCCTGTACCAGGATCCCGTTGTGAAAGACCGTCACGCGAGCCGGAGCGAGCAGCTTCCCCTGCGCATCGAAGCGAGGCCGATGGAAGGCGATGTCGTAGCTCTGCCACTCCCCGGGCGGGCGGCTGGCGTTGACGAGCGGCGGGTACTGGCCGAAGAGCGCCGCCGCCTGGCCATCCGGGTACGTGATGTTCTTGTACGAGTCGAGGACCTGCACCTCGTACAGCCCCATGAGAAAGACACCACTGTTGCCGCGCTCCTGTCCTTCGCCCGATGCCGGCGTCGGCGTCGCCCACTCCACGTGGAGCTGGCAGTCGCCGAACCCGCGCGCGCTGACGAGCGAGCCTGTGCCGGGGACGACCTCCACGTAGCCGTTCTCGGCCTTCCACCTGGCCGCTCCCCCCTTCTCGTCGCGCCACTGCGCGAGGTCGCGCCCGCCAAAGAGCACGATCGCGTCCGACGGCGCCGGCGCCATCGGCGGAGCGGGCCCGGGATCGACGATCGGCGGCTGCGGGCGGGTCGTGCTGTGGATCGGCCAGGAGATCGTCGGCTGCTGGGCGCTCGCGGTGACCGCGAACACGAGCATGGATATGATCGACAGACGCATCACGGCTCGCTCCCCTCCATCGCCGCCACGAGTCGCGCCGCGGAGCGCCGCTGTTCCGCCCGGTAGAGCAGCACTCCGCAGAGGTTGGCGACGACCACGACGACGATGAGCTTGGCGGCAAACCACCACGGGTTCACGACCTCGACGATCGGCACGGCGGCGAGGGCGACGTAGAGCAGTGTCATGGCAAGCCCCGAGAGCGCCGCACCACGCAACCAGATCGGCGCCCCGGCTCCGGCCCGCGTCAGCGGAAGGAGCGGAAGCATGAACATCACTACGTAAGTGAGCGCGTAGAAGACGCCGGCTGCGTTGTCCAGCACCTGGTACGACTCCTGGCGCCCGACCCCGACGAGGCTCAAGAGGCCGAGAACCAGACAGAGCGCGCCCGCGAAGATGATGGAGTTCACCGGCGTGCGATAGCGTGGGTGCAATCGCGTGAACCAGCTGGGGAGGAGGCCGTCCCAGCCGGCCACCATCGGGAGGCGGGTGGTGCCCGTGAAGACGAGATTCGCGCCCGCCAGCTGGCGGATCAGCATCAGGGCGATGAGCAGCGGGGCCAACGCGGCCGTTGCGCCGAACGAGGCATAGCCGAGGCGAAGCGTCTGCGGGATCGGGCCGACGAGGTCGATCGAATTTCCTTGCACGAACGTCATCACGGCGCTCGTGCCAAGGATGAACATGACGGCAATCACCGGTGTGGCGATGACCACCGATCGGGCGATCGATTGCGCCGGATGCTTGGACTCACCGGCGAGGATGGCGACCCACTCGAACCCGCTCAGCGCGCCCATCCCCATCTTCCCCAGAATGTTGAGGCTCAAGAGTGAGACGGCGGGGACGACGAGTGGGAGCGGATGGTACTCGGTCACGGTCCCCCGAACGAGGGCGACAACCGGCGCCGCGATGAGCGCGGTGAAGACGAGGAGCTGCGCGAGGCCGCCGAGATTGTGCACTCGCTTTCCGACACGGAGGCCGAGCGTCGATACCATCATCATCCCGAGGATCAGGACCACGGTGACGATGGCGTTGTAGGCCCGGCTGCCGATGATATCGGCGCCGCGCGCACCGAACAGGTAAGCGAAGGCGGTCGCTACCGAGAGGGCGAAGGCGGAAAGCAGCACGAGCGTGTACACCCAGAGATTCCAGGCGACCAGGAACCCCCACTGCTCCCCGAGGCAGAGCTTCGTCCACTGATACAGGCCCCCTTCGAGCGGCATCCGTCGATTGAGGTGAATGACGACCGCTGCTTGGGGGAGGTAGAAGAGAGCGATAGCGAGCAGCCAGAAAACGACTTGCGATGAGCCGAGCTTCGCCGCCGCGCCGACCCAGGTCGCCCCTACCACATAGAGGACCTGCGTGAGGACCAGGTCCGCCGTTCCGAGCTCTTTGCGCAGCGATGCGCTGTGCTGCTCGACCGCGGCGACCGATCGGTCGGCGCGTGACTCGACGGCTGTGGGGGCGCCCATAGGGGCGGAAGCTTGACATCGCGCAACAGATATCGCCACTCATCGCGGGCCTCTTTCGGGAATTCGATGCTCATCCGTCGCCGCTTCGAGTGGAATCGTGAGCTGTTCTTCGTCCTCGCCCTCGTCGTCATCGGGTCGGTGATGCGATGGGTCTGGCCGGGGGACATGGAGTGGAAGGGAGACGAGCAGTGGATGTATCGGCATGCAAGAGACGCCGCCGCAACCGGCGCATTCCCGCCAGTCGGGATGATGAGTGGTGGAGGTGTCGTGAATCCCGGGCTCGCCCTCTGGATCTTCGCGTTGGTTGCACGGGTGGCGCACGACCCAATCGCGATGGTTCGTTTCGTCCAGGGGCTCAACATCGCGGCCATTTGGGCCTTCCTCCTCTGCTACTGCCTCCACTTCGAGCCCCAAGCGCGCCGGCCGTGGCTGTGGGGGATCGGCTTCGGGAGCGTCTCCTGCCTCCCGGTCGTGCTGTCACGAAAGCTCTGGGCCCAGTGCCTGCTCCCACCATTCGGCTTTCTCGTCTTTCTCGGTCACCTGCATCGGCGCGCGGGATGGGGCGCATTCCTCTGGGGATTCGCATCGGCCTTGCTCTGCCAGATCCACATGAGCGGGTTCTTCTTCAGCGCCGGACTCTTGCTCTGGACGCTCTGGCGCGATCGAGCGACCGGCATACTGCGCGACACGCGCTGGATGTACGTCCTTGCCGGCGGCGTCGTGGGAGGTGTCGGGCTCATACCCTGGCTCCATGCGCTTCCCGGCGGTCAGCCCCACACCAGCGTGGCGCAGATCTTCACGCTGAGATTCTACTGGCTCTGGCTCGCACTGGCCTGGGGGATCGACATCCAGCATTCGATGGCGCACTCGTTCTGGACGGGCTTCTTGCGGGAGCCGCTGCTGGCCGGCTACCCGACCTGGCTCATGCTCGCCGCCCACATCTTCCTCCTGGCTTGCGGGCTGCGCGCCCTCTACCTGGTCGTGCGGTCGCCGATGCCTGACGACGACGCCCGGTTCTACGTGCGCGCGGCTGCCATCGGGATGGGCGTGCTGATCACCCTGTCGGGGGTGGTCATCCCGGAGCACTACCTGATCGTGCTCTTCCCGCTGGCCTTCGTGTGGGCCGCCTCCATCTACCGGGGACGCCCACGGCTTCTTGCGGCGATCGCCGTGGCGCAGCTCCTCGTGACGGCCACCTTCCTCGTACACATCCACCGCTTCGGCGGCGCGACCCAAAGTGGGCCGGTGTTCGAGCGCTTCGCCCGCCCGACGGCGACGGACGAGTATGGAGCGACCTATCGGTCTCAGGGGTCGACCTGGTGCCAGGCCGACGGCTGTCCCTAACGCGCAGATCTTTGTCGCGCGACCGGTGCCCCGGCGGGTCCATCGGCATAGGATTCGAGAGGCAGGGGAGCGTGCGATGACTCGACTTAGGGCCCAGTGTTTGCTCGGCGGCTTCACCGCGGCCGTCCTGTTGTCCGGCACGGCCGCCGCCCAGGCGCACCACCGACCGAACCCGGCCCCGCACCCCCCGCCCGCAGCCATGCGCGAGCTCACCGCCGATGAGCAGGTGAAGCACGCGCTCAACCGACTCACTTTCGGGCCCCGCCCGGGCGATGTCGCCGCGGTCACGGCGATGGGCGTCGATGCGTGGATCGCCCGCCAGCTCCACCCCGAGAGCATTCCCGACTCACTCGCCGATCGGATACTCGGCACCTTCGACTCCCAGCGGCGGAGCGTGCGCGACCTCATGGACTCGATGCCGTCGCGCGATGAGTTCGTGCGCGCCTCTCGCAGGGCGCACGGCGTGAGCGACACCGCGCAGTTCACCCTCCCGGCCGATGACAGCCTCCGCTACGTGCTCATTTACCGCCGGGCGGACCAGCTGGCGAACGAGATCCTCCCGGCGAAGCTGCTCCGCGCCGAGCTGAGTGAGCGACAGCTGCTCGAGGTGATGGTCCAGTTCTGGGAGAACCACTTCTATCTCTTCAGCGGACGCCTGCCGAGCCGCTACTCACTCCTCGAGTACGAGCGCGACGTCATCCGTCCGCACGCGCTCGGACGCTTTCGCGACCTCCTGGGCGCAGTGGCGAAGAGCCGCGATATGCTCTTCTACCTGGATAATTGGCAGAGCTCCGCCGACGGCGATCACATCTCGCTCACCGAGTTCGAGTCGCAACAGGGCAACGCCAGCCACCGCCTGGCGAAGCGGAAACGGCCGAGTGGACTCAACGAGAACTATGCGCGTGAGCTGCTCGAGCTGCACACGATGGGGGTGAATGGCGGCTACACGCAGGCCGATGTCGTGAACGTGGCTCGCGCCTTCACCGGGTGGACGGTGCAGGATCCGGCGCGCGGGAACGAGTTCGACTTTCTGCCGGAGCGCCACGATGCCGATCCCAAGCTCGTGCTCGGAACGGCGCTCCCCGCGGGGCGCGGGATCGAGGATGGCGAGCAGGTGCTCGACATCTTGGCTCGCCATCCATCGACGGCGACCTTCATCTCGACGAAGCTGGTACGCCAGTTCGTCTCCGACTCGGCTCCGCCGGCACTGGTGGCCCGGACGGCGGAAACGTACCGGCGCACCGACGGCGACATCCGCGAGTGCCTGCGGACGATCTTCACATCACCCGAGTTCTTTTCGCGGGCTGCGTACAGACACAAGGTGAAGCCGCCGCTCGAGCTGGTGCTGAGTCTGCGGCGGGTGGTGAGCGCCTTCCCCGACACCACGCTGCGCACATCGCAAGTCATCGCCCACCTCGGCGAGCCGCTCTTCGGTCGCGTGTCGCCGGACGGGTATCCGACCGACGCCGCGGCCTGGCTCAACACCGGCGCCGTGCTCAATCGCATCAATCTCGGCATCACCGCCATCGGCGGCGCGGTTCCCGGCGCGTCGATCGAACGCTGGCCGCTGGCGGTCGGACTCCTCGGCCAGCCGCTGGACGTACAGGTGGATGGGGTGATCGCTTCGATCCTTGAGGGGGAGGCGTCTGCCGACACACGGCACATCCTGATCGCGGGGGAGAACCCGCTCGTGCCGAGCCCGCAGGGGGGGATGGCCACCCCCGCGCCCGCTCCCGGAGGCCGGCCAAGCCTGCCCATGCTCGTCGGGTTGGCGCTCGGCGCCCCCGAATTCCAGTGGCGCTGATCGCTCGTTAGGCTCTGGCCGCGCTTCGGGGTGCGGACGGGGTCCCGACCGGCCGACCGGCGCCCGCCGGTGGTCACTGGCGATGCACGCCCTGGCGCATTAAGCTCCCCTCTCCACTCAAATCCGCCCCGCCCAAGTCACATGTCCACGGTGTACGACGTCGCCCTCATCGGCGCCGGCCACAACGCGCTTGTCGCCGCCGCTTACCTGGCCCGCGCCGGCAAGCGCGTGGTCGTCCTCGAGCGCCGGGACGTGATCGGAGGAGCCTGTGTCACGGAGGAGGTCTGGCCCGGCTTCAAGGTGTCCACCGCCTCCTACGTCAACAGCCTCCTCCGTCCCGAGATCATCCGCGACTTGGACCTCAAGCGCTTCGGCTTCGAGATGTTGCCGCGGAACCCGTCGTCGTTCTCCCCGTTCGCCGATGGCCGTTCGCTCATGCTGGGGCCGGACAAGGAGATGACTCGGCGCGAGATCAGCAAGTTCTCGGCGAAGGACGCGGAGGCGCTGCCCAAGTACGAGGCGATGCTCGAGCGGGTGGCCAATTTTCTCGAGCCGACACTTCTTCAGACGCCGCCGTCGCCCTGGTCGTTCCGCCCGACGAACCTCATGCGCCTGGGGAAGCTCGGCCTCGACTTCGCACGGCTTGGTCCGGACGGTGCGCGGGCGATCGAGATCCTCACCGGTGCGGCCCGCCCCATTCTCGACCGGTGGTTCGAGTCGGAGCAGCTCAAGGTCACGCTTGCCACCGACGCCGTGATCGGTGCCATGGCCGCTCCCTCAATGCCGGGAACCGCGTACGTGCTCTTCCACCACGTGATGGGGGAGTGCAACGGCGTCCGCGGGGTGTGGGGATACGTGCGCGGCGGGATGGGGGGCATCAGCAACGCGATCGCCGGCGCGGCGAAGGAGAGAGGCGCCGAGATCCGCACCAACGCCGACGTGGCGCGCATCGTCGTCAAGAATGGACGGGCGGTGGCGCTCGTACTCGCCGACGGTACGGAGGTCCAGGCGCGACAGATCGCGTCAGGCGCCGATGCGACCGTGACTTTCCTACGCCTCCTCGAGCCGAGTGAGCTTCCGGCGGACTTCGTCGCGGCGGTGAAGGGGATCGACTACAGCAGCGCGAGCCTCAAGATCAACGTCGCCTTGAGCGAGCTTCCCGACTTCACGGCAATGCCCGGCACGACCGCGGGTCCGCAGCACCGGGGGACGATCCACATCTGCCCATCGCTCGACTACATCGAGGAAGCGTTCGACGACGCCAAATACGGCCGGCCGGCGCGCAACCCGATCCTCGAGTGCACGATCCCGTCGGTGCTCGACAACACCGTGGCCCCGCCCGGCAAGCACCTGATGTCGATGTTCATCCAGTACTTCCCCTATCATGTGAAGGACGGCGACCACGACGTCGCTCGCGAGAAGTTCGCGGACCGGTGTTTCGACATTCTCACTGAGTACGCACCCAACTTCCGTCGCTCGGTGATCGATCGGCAGGTGCTCGCGCCGCGCGACATCGAGCGCCGGTACGGTCTCACCGGCGGCAACATCATGCAGGGGTCGATGTCCTTGAGCAGCCTCGCCTTCATGCGTCCCGTTCCGGGATACGCTGACTATCGCACGCCCATTCGTGGCCTCTATCTGTGCGGCGCGGCGACCCACCCTGGAGGCGGCGTCATGGGCGCCTGCGGGTACAACGCGGCGCGCGAGATGCTGCGCGACGCCTGACCCCATGACGCTGGAACGCACCCTCAATCGGGACTTCTACCTCTCGCCGGAGATCTTCGCGCGGGAGCGGGAGCGCATCTTCGCCCGAGAGTGGGTGCTCGTCGCGCGCGACGAGCAGGTGCCGTCGCCCGGCGACTACCTCGTCGTCGACGTGGCGGGGGAGAGCATCCTGCTCGTGCGCGGCCGCGACGCTGCGCTGCGCGGCTTCTTCAACGTCTGCCGGCACCGCGGCTCGCAGCTCGTTCTCGACGACGCGGATGCGACCCGGTCCAGCGATGGCACTCCGTGCGGCTCGTTCGGGAGCGGGATCAAGTGCCCCTACCACGCCTGGACCTACACGCTCGAGGGGACGCTCCGTACGGCTCCCTTCCTCGAGGAAGACGTCGACATTCGGAAGGCCGACCTCGGCCTCCACGAGGTGTCGGTGGATACGTGGGGTGGGTTCGTCTTCGTCCGGTTGGCCGGTGAGGGCGACGCCCGAACGCTCCACGCGCAGCTCGGCGACGCCGCCGAACGAGTGAGGCGCTATCCGCTCGCGGAGCTCCGCACCGGGAGACAGTTCGTGTACGAGGTCGAGGCCAACTGGAAGGTGATCCTCGAGAACTACAACGAGTGCTATCACTGTGGCCCGGTACATCCGGAGCTCTGCCGGGTGGTGCCGGCATTCCGGACTCAAGGTGGCGGCGAGCTCGATTGGGAGCGCGGCATCCCCCACCGCGACGGAGCGTGGACCTTCACCGCGAGCGGCACCAGCGAGCGCGCTCCCTTCGATGGCCTCGATGAGGACGAGAGGGTGCGCCACAAGGGAGAGCTGATCTATCCGAACTTCATGCTCAGCCTCTCCGCCGAGCACGTGACGGCATACCGCGTCCGGCCGCGCTCACCCTCGCACACGACCATCGTTTGCGACCTGCTCTTCCACCCGTCGGAGATGGCGAAGCCACGCTTCGATCCCGCCGATGCGGCGGACTTCTGGGACCTGGTGAATCGTCAGGACTGGAAGATCTGCGAGGGGGTGCAGCGCGGGATGCAGTCGAGGGTCTTCAAGCACGGATACTATGCGCCGATGGAGAGCGCGAGCCTGGACATCCGGCGCTACATCGGAGACCGCTTGGGAGTGGACCCGCTGGCGCCGCGCGTCGAATGAGCCGCACCGAGTACGAGTGCATCGTCCTCGGACTCGGTGCGATCGGTAGCGGCGCCGCCTACTGGCTGTCCCGCCGGGCCGGAGCGGCCGTTCTCGGGCTCGAGCAATTCGAGCTGGGACACGAGCGCGGAGAGTCCGAGGACCACTCGCGGATCATCCGGCTCTCCTACCACACGCCGCACTACGTCGAGCTGGCGAAGCTCGCCTACGATGCGTGGGACGGATTGGAATCCGAGGCCGGCGAGCGCGTGGTACTGGTGACCGGCGGCGTCGACCTCGCGCCCGCCGGCGCGGCGATCCCGATCGACTCCTACACGGCGAGCATGCGCGCCGCCGGCGTGCCCTTCGAGATGCTGGACGCCGACGAGATCATGCGGCGCTGGGCTCCGTTCCGCCTGACGAGCGATGTGATCGGGCTGTTCCAGGAGCGCAGCGGAATAGCCATGGCCTCGCGGGCCAACGCGGCGCACCGGCGCATGGCGCTGGAGCATGGCGCCACGCTGCGGGCGAATGCCCCCGTGACGGCGATCGTCGCGGGCGACGGCGAGGTCACCGTCGTCGCCGGCGGCGTCACCTACCGTACGGGGACACTCGTCATCGCCGCCGGGCCGTGGACGAACGGGGCGCTCGGGCATCTGGGGATCGCACTCCCGCTCGAAGTCACGCAGGAGCAGGTGACGTACTTCGATTCGCCCCGCCGCGCCGACTTCGCGCCGGATCGATTTCCGATCTGGATCTGGATGGACGACCCCTGTTTCTACGGCTTCCCGGTGTTCGGGGAGAACGGCCCCAAGGTGGCCCAGGACGCCGGGGGAAAGCCTGTCACGGCGGAGACGCGCACGTTCGAGCCGGACCCGGAGAACTTCGCGCGGGTAGAGGCGTTCGTTCGCACACACCTGCCGACGGCGCTCGGTCCGGTGATCCGCACGACGACCTGTCTCTACACCCTCACCCCCGACCGTGACTTCGTCGTCGGAGCAGTTCCCGAGCACGAGAACGTCTTCGTGGCGGTAGGTGCGGGGCACGCCTTCAAGTTTTCCTCGCAGCTGGGGCGCATCCTTTCCGAGCTGGCGCTGGATGGTCGGACCGGTATCGACCTCGCGCCCTTCGCCATCGATCGCGCGGTGATGACGATGGCCAACCCGCCACGGCACTACATGACATGAGCGGCGACAACAGAGGACACGACCCGATCGGAACGCGCCGCAGCGCGGCGGACGCGATCGAAGCGACCCTCGACGCATCGGCGCAGAGTGTGATGGCACCCGGCGCGCCGCCGGCGATCGCCACGCCCTCGCTCACGCGCACGATGGGGTTCACCGATCTGGTGCTCTTCTACGTCATCACGGGGTTCTCCCTGCGCTGGATCGCGCAGGCAGCGGCGGCCGGCCCGAGCGCGGTCGTCGTCTGGATCATCGCCTGCCTGACCTTCTACATCCCGCACGTCTTCTGCGTGCTCGAGCTGTCGGCGCGCTACCCGGAGGAGGGAGGCGCGTACGTGTGGGCCAAACGGGCCTTTGGTGGATACGCGGGGTTCATCACGGCGTGGACCTACTGGTGCTCGAACCTTCCCTACTTCCCGGCGCTCCTGTACTTCGGCGCTGCCAGCGCCGTGATCATCGGCGGTCCGCACTGGCAGCACCTGTCCACCGATCCCACGTACTACCTCGCCTTCTCCCTCGTCGGCATCGGCATCGCGGCCTGGTGCAACATCGTCGGCCTCAACATCGGAAAGTGGCTGCACAACGTGGCCGCCGTCGGGCTCTGGATACCGACGCTCATCCTCATCGGCGTAGGCGTCTTCTGGCGCATTCGCCTCGGCCCGGTCAACTCCTTCACCTGGTCGACGATGGTGCCGAGTACACACCTGCGCGACCTCATCTTCTGGTCGACGGTCGCTTTCTCGCTGAGCGGACTGGAGAGCGCCTCGATGCTCGGCGACGAGATCGTCGAGCCGCGGAAGAACATCCCGCGCGCGCTCCTCGTTGCCGGCATTCTCATAACGGGTCTGTACATGGCGTCCACGGTCGCCGTTCTCTTCGTGTTGCCGGCGGCCCAGGTGTCGACGCTCGATGGCGTGATCCGCGCGATCGTCGCCGGATCCCAGGCGTTCGGACTCGGCGCCCTCGCACTCGTCGCGGCGGTCCTGATCACGGTGAGCGTCGTCGGAGGCACCGGGGCCTGGTTCGCGGCTGCCGGGCGGCTGCCATTCGTCGCCGGTCTCGACCGCTACCTCCCCGCCTCGTTCGCCAAGCTGCACCCGAAGTGGAAGACGCCGCACATCGCTCTGCTGGCGCAAGGAGTGCTGGCGGTCCTCTTCATCTTCCTCGGTCAGGCAGGGACGAGCGTGAAGGGGGCCTATGATGTCCTGGTGGGGATGTCGATCATCGCGTACTTCATCCCCTACCTGTTCATGTTTGCGGCGCTGATCGTTCTGCAGAAGGAGCCGGCCGGGCCGGAGGTGAGCCGAGTTCCTGGCGGGAGACCGGTCGCGGTGGCGATGGGCGCCCTCGGCTTCCTGACCACGGCGGCCTCGATGTTTCTCGCCTGTGTCCCCTCGCCTGACGATCCCAGTCCGACGCTGGCGGTGGCCAAGGTCGTCGGGAGCTCGGTGGCTCTCGTCCTCATCGGCACGGCCGTCTACGGCGTGGCGAAGGTACGGATGGCTCGCCCGGCCGCTGTTCCCGACACCGTCGCGCAATGACGGTGCTGCATCGGCTTGTACCGCTGCTGGCGGTGGCCGGCCTCGCCACAGTGCCTTCGGGCTGCGGGTCGAGCGCCGCGCACACGTTGGCCTCCCCCGCGCCGTCCACTGCCGGCGCGCCAGCGAACCAGCGGTCGCTGGCGCGGGCCGAGTCCGTCTACCAGGCGATGCGCTACTTCGTCGATCAGGCGGACGTGACGCGCGCCACCGCACGGAAAGCCAATGAGGCGGGGCTGACACCGGTGGAGCTCGATCGCCACGCCGCACAGGCGCGCGACACGCTCATGCGCCTGCTCGCCGCGGTGGACACGGCGGCGTTGGGCGCCGAAGACCGGCGCGCGGTGGCCACCATGCGCGTGGACGTTTCGCCGGAGCTGTACGAGGCGACCGACTCCGCTGCCGCAAGGATACCGGATTGTACGTCGCGCACGACGGCCCCCACCGACTCAGCGCTCGAACGCGCGCTCACCCAGCGGATGCTCCGCTGTTACTCCTCCGTCGTCCACCACATCGTCATCGATGGCCAGATCCTCGACCGCCTCACGATCCTCGACATGCTCGAGCACGAGAGCGATCCGAAACGGCGGGAGGAGATCTTTCGGGCTCTCGGGCAGCTCTGGCAGACGATCAATGGTGATGGTGGCGCGGATAGCCCGTACCGACGGCGTCAACGCCTCAACGCCCCGGCCTGGGCGGATGGGCACTCGCCGGCCGATTCGAACGCGATCGTGCTCGGGGTGCGGCCCGAGGTGATGCAGCGCTGGCTCACCGACGTGCTCGAGACCTGGCGGGCCAACACGCCCGATTCGTTGATCGAGCCGTGGGACTACTACTACGTCACCGGCCGCGCCAGCCGGGTGCTCAGCCCGCGCGTCACGAGCCTCCTCGGCATCGACACAATGTACTACAAGTCGTTAGGCGCCGACATCGGGTTGCTCGGGGTCCACTTCGATCTCGCCCTCCACGCGGGGAAGACGCCGGTGGCCGAGACCGGATTCGGCGCGCGGCCACGGTGCGTGAACGGCAAGCCGGTCGATGGGCAACCCTGGGTCTTCGCCACCTACCAGACGGTCACGCTCGACAACCTGGACGAGCTGATGCACGAAACCGGTCACGCGATTCACATCGCGTCCATCTGCACGCGCCCCGCCTTCGCCGACTGGCCGGACAACACCTCGTACACGGAGGCGCTGGCGGAGCTGATCGCCGAAGATGTGAACGAGCCGACATGGCAGCGTCACTGGCTCGGCGACTCCCTTCCGACGCGCGATGCGCTCGAGTACAAGTACTCCGGCGCGATAATGGACATCGCTTGGGCGCTCTTCGAGGTGCGGGTATATGGAGATCCGACGCTCGACCCCAACGTGGTGTGGGGCGACATCACCGAGCGCTACCTGCACATTCGCCGGCACCCGGAGTTGAGCTGGTGGGCGGCCCGAGCGCAGCTCATCGATGCGCCCGGCTACCTGATGAACTACGCCATCGGCGCGATCATCGTGGCCGACCTGCGCGCCCGAATGCGCCAGTTGCGCCCGATGAAGGTGGACGGTGATCCGGGGTGGTACGACTGGATCTGGCCGCAGCTCTATCGGTGGGGACTCGAGAAATCGTCACAGCAGGTAATCGAGGACTTCCTCGGACGGCCACTTTCACCGGACGCGCTGCTGGCGGACATCCGGCGCATGGGAGCGGCATCGGCCGCGACCCGATGACGGGCGACACGATGCTCCGCCGGTGCCGGTGGCCGAGCACGCCGCTCGACATCGAATATCACGACACCGAATGGGGCGTGCCGGTCCACGACGACCGGCTGCTCTTCGAGATGCTGACGCTCGAGGGCGCGCAGGCGGGTCTGAGCTGGTCGACGATTCTCCGCAAGCGCCCGAACTACCGGCGGGCGTTCGCCAACTTCGAGGTGGAGAGGGTCGCGCGGTTCACTCGTGTCCGCGTCAGGCAGCTCCTGGCTGACCCGGGGATCGTGCGGCACAGGCAGAAGATCGAGTCCACGATCAGCAACGCGCGCGCACTGCTCCGGCTGCAGGAAGAGGTGGGATCCTTCGACCACTATGTGTGGGGATTCGTCGACGGAAAGCCGCGGCAGAACGCCTGGCGCAGCCTGCGCCAGCTCCCGGCGCGCACCGCGGAGTCGGATGCGCTGAGCCGCGATCTGAAAAAGCGCGGCCTCACCTTCGTCGGCTCGACGATCTGCTATGCCTTCATGCAAGCCGTGGGGATGGTCAACGACCACACGGTCGGCTGCTTCCGTCGGCCCGAAGTGATGACGATGCGATGAACGCTAGCGAGTCGCTCGTCCCGCGACGGGCTCGTCGCTCGCCGCCGCAGCAGGGAGTGTCACTTTCCGCTGAAGCGATCGAGCGCCGCGCGTTCGTCATCCGTCAGGCTCCCGACGCCACTCGCGCGTATCTTGTCGAGTAGCCGATCGACCTCGCTGCGGTTGATCTCGTGGAGCTGATCCCGACGGATCGAGGACCAGCGGGCGACATCCTCCTTCTGGGAGACTGTTCGGCGAAGGGCGTCTCCCACTCGAGCCGCCGACCCCCGTGAAGGAGCCCTCCGCTCGACCAGGTAGAGATAGATGGCACCGCCGACGAATCCACCGAGGTGAGCGAAATGCGCGATCCCCGGCTGAAATCCGGAGTTCCAACCGCCGTAGAGCGCCAGCACAGTCATGATCAGCACGAACAGGCGCGCCTCGATCGGCAGAACGCCGTACAGGTAGATCTTGTCGTGCGGCCAGAAGTGCGCGTACGCGTAGAGCACCCCGTACACGGCGCCCGACGCGCCGACGATCACAGCGCTTGGTGTGAAGAGGCTCAGGGCGGCACCGGCCAGGCCGCTCACCGTGTACATAGTGAAGAAGCGCGTGCCGCCGAGCCGCTCCTCCACCCGCGGGCCGAAGAACCAGAGAGCCAGCATGTTGAAGAAGATGTGCCCGATCGACCCGTGCACGTACATGTACGTGAAGGGCGTCCATGGGTGCGTGAGGACCGTGTCCGGCTGGAACGCCAGGAGGATCCGCAGCTCCGGATTGGCGGCCGTCAGAAGAAAGACGGCGACGTTCGCCACGAGGAGGCGCACCACCCACGGGGTCATCCCCGATACGGTAGACTGCGCCCGGCCCTCTGGCCAGTGCCGACGAGTGTGGCCGAGTCCGCAGGTGCCGCGCTCCGCGGGTGACCGGGCGCCCGATCCGCCCGTCCCTCGACTGTGACCTCCGCACCCGCGCCGCGCGCCGCGCGCCTCGCCCTCATCGTCATGTGCGGCGGAGCCGTCGCCGTCGTCCTGGCCGCGGCCACATTCCGTGCGTTCGAGCTCGATCGGTTCTTCATCCCGAAGGAGCTCGTGCTTCACCTCACCGCCGTCACCGCGGTGCTCCTGCTCCTGACCGATCGGCGCTCGCTGTCGCTGAACCGATCGGACACCTTCTTCGCCGCGTTCCTGGCGCTGAGCGCTCTGTCGGCGGTCCTCGCGTCGAACCACTGGCTCGCCGCGCGCTCCCTCGCCCTGAGCACGTCGCTCTTCGCCATCTACTGGTCGGCGCGCGCCCTGGCGGAGGCATCGATCGCTCGGACGCTCGTCGCGTGGGTGGCGACCGCCATCGTGATCGCCGCCGTCACCTCTCTTCTTCAGGCGTACGGCGTCGAGAGCGACATCTTCAGCACCAACCGATCGCCGGGCGGGACATTCGGCAACCGCAATTTCGTGGCGCACCTCGCGGCGATCGGCGTCCCGATTCTGGTCTGGTTCGCTCTCACTTCACGGCGCGCCATCGGTGTGACGCTCGCGCTCCTCGGTCTCATCCTGGTAGTGGCCGCGCTGGTGCTGTCTCGCAGCCGCGCGGCATGGATCGCCGCAGCCAGCGCGGTGGTCGTCGGGGGGGTGATGGCGTGGCGGAGCCACACGCTTGCGTGGAATCGAGAGATCGCCTTCCGCAGCGCTCTCCTTGCCGCTGCGACAGGTCTGGCGGTCAGCGCTGCCCTCGTTCTTCCGAACACCCTCGAGTGGAAGAGCGACTCTCCATACCTCGATTCGGTGACCCACGTCATGAGCTACCGCGAGGGGAGCGGGCGTGGGCGGCTGATTCAGTATCGGAACACGATGGGGATCGCCGTAGACTATCCGCTCCTCGGCGTGGGGCCGGGCAACTGGCCCGTCTACTACCCGAGGTTCGCCGCTCGCGACGACCCGTCGCTCGATCCGGACGACGGGATGACGTCGAATCCGTGGCCGAGCAGCGACTGGATGGCCGTCATCGCCGAGCGCGGCTTCCCAGCGGCGCTCTGCTTGGCGGTGGCTGTGCTCGGATTGCTCGTCGTCTCGGCGCACCGCGTACGCACCGCTGCCGACTCCGCCGAAGGCCTGACTGCGCTCGCTTTCGTGTCGACGCTCACCGCCACGCTCGTGTGCGGCGCGTTCGACGCGGTGATGCTCCTCCCGGCGCCGGCGCTCCTGGTGGGGGCCCTCCTCGGCGCCCTGAGCACCCCCTCGCGCGCACGCCTAACGATCGAGCTGTCCCCGGCGCGGCGCCGCCTCCTCTCGGCGGCGATTGCCGTGCTCGGAACCTTGGCCGTCGGTCGGAGCGCGCTGCAGGTCGTGGCGATGGCCCTCGCCGGCGACTCCGCCACGGCCCGGGCGCTCGAGGTGGCCACCAGTCTCGACCCGGGGAGCTATCGCATTCAGCTCCGATTGGCGCGTGACTACGTCGACCGCGGGTCTTGCGATCGTGCGAAGCCGCACGCACTCGCGGCACGCGCGCGGTTCCCTGAGGCCGCCGAGCCCCGCCGCCTTCTCGCCGCCTGCGGCGTCCGCGCGCGAGGGCGCCCGTAGCGCACCTTCACGCCCCGGGTGTCGGCGGCGCGTCGGAGAGATGCTCCTGCACGATCAGCCATTTGCCATGCCGCCGCTCGAAGACGGCGGTCCACGCGCCCCCAACCACGTGCGGCGCCCCTGCCGGCGTGTGGTGGGGAATGCGGTAGGTCGCGGTGACCGCCGCCGCGTCGGGTCCCAGCACGGTCACCTCCATATCCTCCCACTCCCAGGTGGGGTTCCGCATGTTCTGTCCTACGCGCTCCCAGAATCCGCGGATGCTCTGCTCGAGGGCCGATCGCGTGGTGGTCACTCGACCGACGCTCGCGGAGACGACGGGGCCGCTGTCCGGGTACAGGCTCATCAGGCGGTTCACCACGTCCCCCTTGCTCAGGTCACAGGCATCGACGAGAGTGCGCTTGACGTCGGCCGCCACCCGGTCGCGCTCGGCGGTGGACATGGCGGGGCGTTCGCACGACGCGAGCGTTGCGACGAGGAGAAGAAGTGGCGCGGCAGAGCGGATCCACATGGTGCGAAGGAGTTGGGGGTGGCGATGACCTCCCAGTGGTACACCCGAGGGGTGCTCGCCGGTAAGTGCCGAACGCGGCGCCTTGCCGTCGACGCCCTCCGGGCAACGCGAAGCGCGCGCGACAGTCGGTGGTTGGTAAAGAAAAGGGTGCCTCGACGCTCTCGCGCTCCACGTGTGCGAGACCTACATTGTGCCCGACGAGGCGCCCAGCTGAGCGCCCCGTCGGGAGCTTTTGTGTCGGGGGCGGTGTCGCCGGCAGTGGACGCCGCTCGTCACCAGTTGAGGACAGGCATTAAGCGTTCTTCTGCTCAATCGCCGGGTAACTCCCTGGCCCGACACCTGCTTAGCCGGGTACGGGCGCATCGCTCCACGCTACAGTTGTTTGCAGCGCCGGTGAGCTCTCAGGGGCGGGACGCGGTGACGCTCGAGTGGTTTCAGTTGGCCGCGACATCGAAGTAAGGAGGGACCGTGCGCACGATGAGGAAGTTCGCCCTCGTTTCCACTGCCACGATCGTAGCGGCCTGCAGTCGAGGCGCTGACCCAGCGCCAACGGGATTGAACGACGACCTGAGGAAGGACCTCGATCGCGCGGCTGCTCCGGTGAGCGATCTCGCATCGCTTCGGTACTCGCCCCACTTCCTGAGCGCCGATGAGATCCTGCCAAAGACAGCGCCCGAGAAGATGAAGGTCGCGCGCCATCGTGGATTGACGCATGCCGCCCCGATCCCAACCACGCAACAGCTCGCGTCAGTTTCTCCGCAGCCGGTCGCTCAGGCCGATCCGGGACCTTCGGTGGTTCGCATCGGCGGCTCCGAGCCGGACAACATCGGCGCGCAAAGTCCGACCCCCGGTCCCCTTCCGAGTCCAGACCCAGCCCCGGCGGCTGGGGGACGTGGGAGCTCCCCTGAGGGAGGGCATGGGTCAGGCATCGGCGGCGATGGTCCGGTAATTCGTGGCGGATGGCCCGGCGATGACCATTGTGCTGGAATGGGACCCGGCACCGGGATCGCCGTCAACACGATATTCCCGGGCGTTCCGATGGGTGGCATGGGCGGTGGAGCGGTGATGGCCCCGCGCGGCGTCGGTGGTTCCTTCGGAGGGCACAGCCTCGGTGGCGGAGGGCACGTCCACTAGCACCCGCGACACGCCGCTCCAAGAAAGCAGAAACGCGCGCCTCGGCATTCCGGGGCGCGCGTTCTCGTTTGCTAGGCCTCCCTCGTGTCGTGGAATCCAGTCCCGACGCTCTGCCGGGCGTCCTAGCCGCCGCCTCCCATCACACCGAGGCTGAAGGTCCAGTACTGGAAGCTTCGCGCGCCCCCACCCAGGTAGTTCCCGCCGCTGAGCGGGTAGTTGTACGTCACGCTCAGGTGGAGATACCGCGTCGCCGATGACGGGAGGAGAATGCCGACCTGGGGCGAGAACCCGAAGTGCCAGTTGTTGGCGTGAGAGCTGTACAGGCCGACATCGAGCAGCTGCTTCATGTAGTACGCGTTGATCCCTGTTCCGGCGTAGATGCGCGCGTGGCCCGGGCTGCCGCCGTAGAGATGAACGGTGGCGCCACCCGAGAAGCTGTTGATGTTCCGGTACTGCGTCCCGGTGATGGCGCCGTTAGGAAGGGTGAAGGTGCCGGACTCCTTGTGATAGAACTCGTTCCAGCTCACCTGGAGCCCGATCGAGAAGTGCGAGCTGCTCAGCCGCCGGCCCTCGAACGACGCACCCACCCAGCTGAAGTTGTCGATGTAGCTCTTGGTGTTGCCGGTGGGCAGCCCCGTGCTGTAGGCGATGCCGGCCAGCGTGTTCTGAGCCGCGGCAGCGCAGAGCGGAGCGACCGTGCTCGAGATGAGGACGGCTGCAACAATGCCGATCTTCATGGAGTACTGCTCCTCGTCAGGCGTGGCGAACGGGATGGGGAAGGTCGGTGCGAGGCTCGCGGCGATCGCCGCGTCTCTCACGGAGCCGTTGAGCCGGCTCCGCCGCTACCGGTGGGGGGTTGGGTAGGTGCGGCCCGGGACCCCGTCAAGTTAATGATGACCGCATTCGCAATCACACTGTTGGGCACAATGATCAGGCGCTGGTCCCCCGCCCGAAGAACGGTGTAGCCGAGGGTAAGGGACTCGATGCGCGCCGTCTCCAACCCCTTCGGAGTGGTGAGCTGGATTTCATCGCCGAGCCGGAATGGATGGTAGAGGAGGAGGGCGATGCCGGAGATGAGATTGCCGAGGGTGCTCTGCGCGGCCAGGCCAACGATCACCGAGACGACGCTCACCCCGGCCAGGAGCGCCGTGCCGAGGGACTGGAGCGCCGGAACGAGGTGCGCGTACAGGATGCCGGCGATCAGGAAGATGAAGACCTGCGCCAGTTGAGAGACGAACTTGACCGCCGTCACGTTTTCGAGGCGATTCCGGCCGCGGGCGACCGCCCGGTCGGCCAGAGTGCTGACGAGGCGCGAGATGAGACCGGCGACGAGGACGAAGAGCGCGGCGTAGACGAGCGCGCCGGGGAGCGTCCGCGCGTCGAAGAAGTCCGCCAGCGTGTGATCGAGGAAGCGCACCCCAGCCCCTACGGCTAGATCAGGCGATGCACCCAGCGCGAAAACCGGCGACGCCCGGCGCTGGGGCGCGGCAGCACCTGTTCGAGCTCATCCACCGAGTTCACCCAGGTCATCGAGCCCGCGAGGAAGAGGAAGTCGAGGAGTCCGCAGACGCCCGCGTCTCCCGCGACTACGGTGATCACCTCGCCGTTCTGCGCGAGCGAGCGATCGTCCATGTTGATCGAGCCGCCGGTGAGGTACACAATCTGGCGGGAGCGCGAGTGCGCCGGCAGGCCATCGAGCTCGCCCCAGAGCGGCGCGAGCAGCTCGGGCGCGATCGCCCCGCCGGCGCTTCCTCGAGCCGATCGCGCGCTCTGCTCGGCCCGCGAGCGTAGATAGTCGTACACGATCCGGTCCCACGCCGGCTGCTCGAGGATCTCCTGCAACGCCTCCGCGGTGGAGAAGAACTGGCTCTTCAGGTGCAGCTTGGGGTGCAGCGTGTCGGGTGCCGCATCGCGCAGGGGAGCGGGGACATCGAGCCGGTCGAGCACCGAATCGGGGTTCTCGAGGACGTCGTACACCGATTTGGGGAAGGGGAGAACATCGCGGATGAAGGAGTTGCGGCGCAGCGCCTCCCCCGTCTCGCGCATTCGCGCGGCGAAGTCACCGGTGGCGACGTTCGCCGTGTACAGACCGGTGCGCACCTGCCCGCCGACCGCGTTGATCGGTGCCCGCAGAATGTCCTGCAGACGAAGCAGCGACGCGAACACCTCGTACTCGAGGGCGAGCGGCATCCAGCTCATGTTCTCGACCGGCATGTTGGCCGGGCTCGGTGCCATCGCCAGCACCTGACAGCCACGGAGCGCGCTCCCCACGAGCATGCTCGCCCAATAGAAGGCGCTCCACTGCGGGTCGGCAGCGAGGATTCGGCACCCCTGAGGCATAAGATTGTAGAGCGCCGCTTTGACCGCGCTCGCGTGCTTGTCGGCGTAACCCACCCCATTCTCAGCCACGAGCAGGTTCCCCGACCACCCTTCGCGGGCCAGCTCCGTCACCCTGGCGTCGTAGTCGGGTGCCAGAGGCTCGGCACGCAGTTGCCGCGGGATCTCGCTAAGGCGAAATCCCTGCGACGTCAGAAGCTCACGCACCGACGCCTTGAGTCGTACGACGGCCGGGCCGCGGACGAAGAGGCTGCGATCTTCCCATCCCGATTGTTCGTACAAGGAGCCGACGCCCTCGCCCGTGAAGAGCGCGCCCCCCCGCCCCGGGTCGCGCTCCGTCGCGTCGTAGAGCACGATCTTGCGGTGGTCGCGCATCCAATCGTCGGAGAAGAAGAGCGTGAGGTCCCCGGCGAAGAAGCGGCCCGCGTACGACGGGTCGCCCGGATGCGTGATGCTCACGTGCACGCTCAGCAGGTTGGAGAGCCAATCCTGTCCTCTCTCGTCCGCGAGAGCGGTCAGACGCGCTGAACCCGCCACTGCCGCCCGCAGCTCTTCCTGCGCGGAGCGGACGGCGTCCTCCATATCCCGCGCGTTGGGGGGGAGGCGCAGCTCGTAGCGGAGCGGGTCCTGAAGCAGCGCCATCCACATGTGCGTATCGCGATCGTCGTAGTACCACTCGTCGAGACACAGGATGAACACCGGGATCTTTCCCGTGCTGTCGAACTCGCGCGCGCGGGCCGCCAGGGCGCCGAGGTACGCCAGCACGCCCTCGTGGCTCACGGCATCGGGATCGCCGGCTTCGTTGAGCCCCGGGAAGTCGTGCACCCAGAGCACGTGATAGTCCTCGGCCGCGTGAATCGTCCGGCGCAGCTCCGGGTTGAACTGCTCGTTCGTGAGATACGTGATCTGGTTGTTGCGAACTAGAGAGGCACCGCTCACGCGCTCGACGAGCGCATCGATTTGGGACTGCGTGTCGTGATCCTCGTCCCGTAACGCCAGCTGGAAGGGGAGCCAGACGTATCGCGTGTCTCCCCAGCGATGGTACGCTGCTTGACCGCCATCTCGAACGGAGGCGAGCACAGTATCAAAGACAGCCACGACCCTCGCTCGGCGCGCCAGGGGCACGTCGGCACTCGTGTCGGCCCAGCGCGCGAACTCGACGGCTGCCCGCCGACAGAGCTCTGCGAGCACGCTCTGCTTCCGGATGCGCGCGAAGTACTTGTTGTACGGAATCACGACCTGATCGAGGAGGATCCGCCGCGCCGCTGTCGGCACCGGGTCGTCGGTGCTGCTCTCTACCGAGTCGGCTCCCAGCGCCTGTGCGAAAGCGTGCGCCATCGCGCGGTGATATCGGGCGACTTCGGCGGTCATGGTCCTCGCCCCGTGCCCGCCCGAGCTATCGCCGTCGACCGCCAGACTCTCCGCCGCAGCGCGAACCTGCTCTTGCCACTTGTCGAGTGTGATGGCGTCCACTGCCGGCGTCGTCAGGGCGTCGATGAGGCGCGCCGAGCGCCGCAGTTCGGCGAGGGAGCTCCGCAGAGCGGCGTCGAGCGCCGTCACGCGAGTGGGCGGGGAGATTCCGAAGATGAGCTCGGGCGGCGGAAAGCCGGTGAGGGAGGCTGTCCTGACCGGAAGCTCGATTGCTCCCGCCGGAAGATGAGCGCCGGCTACGACGTGCGGTGTGAGCGGCGCCGGCTCCGGCGCGGGCGGAAGCTTGTACTCGGTGGTGCGTGGGCGTGTCTTGGCGACCCAGGGCTGGAAGAGAGGAAAGGTCAGCCCAAGACTCATCGAGTGCCGAGCAGGCAGCCACTCGAATCGGAGCTGACCGCCCCGTTGGAATATGCCCCCTCTCCATATCGGGTCGGTGAGGGCGACGAGGAAGTTCGCACGGCCGCTCACGACCGAGTAGTCGATCCCGGCGGCGAGCCGAAAGATGCGGCTGGTAGCCAGCAATCGCGCTCCACCATCGAACGTGCCACCGACGGACCCGAGGTAGCCTTCGGCCGCGACGCCGAGAATGCCGATCACTGGCTTCCGGAAGTCGGTTCCTACTCCGGCAAGGGCACGACCGGCGAATTGCTGGCTCTCGGCGACGCGTTGGATACCGAACATCGCGCCGCCATACGGCCGGAAGGTTTTCGGCTCGCCCATCGAGCGGAGGACCGGATACCGGTCGGTAGTGGTCGAATCCTGCGCCGCGCCCATCGGCGCAAGCGCGGCGAAGGACATCGCGCATGCCGCCGCAACGACAGATCCGGCCCGCGTCAGGCGCGAACGCACGCGGGCGGGCCACCCTCCTCCGCCGAGACCGGGGGCGCTCAGCGCGGCACCTCGCTCATCAGTGCCAGCAGGTTGTGATCGGGGTCCCGAAGGAAGGTCATCCAGAGATCGTGGTCGGGGAGCTTGGCGATGACGTGCGGCGTGTCTTCAAAAGTCGCGCCGCGGTCGCGCAGGGTGGCGTAGGCCCGTTGGATGTCATCGACGATGTAGTAGATGACCGACGAGGCACTGCGCACCTCCGGCTGCTCCGGAACATCGAGCATGAGGCGCACGCCGCCGCAGTCGAAGAAGGCCAGCTGCCCCGCCGTGAAGAGGTAGCGCAAGCCGAGCGTATTGCGGTAGAAACGCACCGCGCGCTCCAAATCGTTCACCGGTATGGCGATCTGCCCGACACGAGAGAGCTGGACGGCCACCGGCGGTGCAGTCACGAAATCGGATCGCTCAGCTAGTGATTGGCGGAGAGGAGCTCGACCGTCGACTTGAACGTCTGCTCGATCGGCGTCCCTTCCGATTCGTTCATCCGCTCCTGAATCTCCGTTCGCTGCGATGACTGCGAGCCGAGGAAGACGCCTTGATCGCTGAGGAAGTGCACCCCGGTGCTCGTGCCACCGCCGGTCACGTACAGCGGCTGTCCGGCCTCGCTCCCCTTTCCTTGGTGGGCGATCGTGCTCGCCAACTCGACGCGCCAGGCGTGGCGGCCGGCGATCGTCGTGTCGCCGGTCACGCGGTATGTCGTGACGGTGGTCGTGGTGATCTCGTACTTGCCTCCCGTTCGCCGCGCGATGGAAGTGTCCGCCCAGGTGACGCCCTTGGCGAGCGCAGGCACCCTCACCGGTACGAGGAAGCGGCTGTACGCCGAGTACAACTGCGTGATGGCCGGGTTGGTGTCGCCTCGTGCCGGAGCGAAGGCGTAGACGCGCCCTTGTGGCGACATCGTGCCGTCGAGCTTCCGGCCACGGTAGACGGCAAGGTCGGGTGGTGGCGCGTCGAGGTTGGAAGTGACCGCCACCGAATCCACCGTGAACGACAGCTTGAGGGTGTCGCGAGCGACGGGCGTGATCGTCAGTGCCACCCACTGGTTGGTGGTGACATCGAAGTCGAAGGGGGCGCGACCGCCGCCCATGATCTGCTGGCGGTGCTGAACCGTAGTGACCTTGTACCGCGCCACGCCCGGGGCATAGGCGAAGCTCTTCTGCTGAGCCGCAGCCCATTCAGGGCGGGCGAGGCTCGTCGGCAGCAAGAGGAAGAGCAGAGAAGCGCGCATCGTTATGTCCTCGGAGACGCGCCAGCCGACGTCGAAAGGGCTCAGCGGCGCCTCGTTGGTAGAGAAGGGAAGCGAGGTTGCCACGAGCGGGTGACTCCCCGTCGCGGCATCCTCGCTGAGGGAACGTCAACTATCTAGCGAAATAGGCATCGTCTCGGGGCCGGGCGCAACGGCCTCGCCGCGCCTTTCTCGGGGCGCGTTCCCGACGTCGACAACGGCGGCGCATTAAGGCGGGGAGCTGACGATGCCCGCTCGGCGCCGGTGCGCCGCGCCGGCGCGCTGTGCTGCGCGTGGAAGCCTTTCCGCGCCTGCTGTGCTACCGCATCTCGCTCTGAAGGAGGAGCGTGCGGAAATCTCCTGGGTCCCGCGCCGACTGGCGGGCGAGCGCGCTCCAGGCCTTCCGCGCGCCCTCTCGGTTGCCCAGTCGGAGCTTGGAGACCATCGCCCCTTCGCGAAGGAGGTCCGGCGGGAGCCATCCGTTCCCAGCCACTGCGTCCGGCAGAAGAGAGTCGGCGGCCTGTGAGGCCTCCGCGAAGTCCCAGCCGGCGAGTCCGTGCAGAAAGTGGAGCGATTGCCGAATGGGCGCGGGGGCGTCGTGGGCCGCGGCGTAGGTGAAGAGGCGTCGGTAGAACGACTCATCCACCACCCCCGCCGTGCCGCCATGCAGGTCGCGCTCGACGACCAGCGCGTCGGTCAGCCACCGCCGCCAATCGACCGGCGAGCGTTGCGAGGCGAGCGCCGCCTCGAAGATCCACCGCCGGTGCAACGCCGCCACGACATCCGTCCCGCTCGCTGAGTCCTCGGCCGTCGCCTGCGTGCGAGCGTGGAGCACGGCGCCGGTCGCGAGTGCGCGGAGCCGCGGAATCTCGGGAGCCGCCGTGCGAGTGGCGGTGTCGAAGGGCGATCGCACGTCGTCGAGCGCTCCCAGGGCATCGAAGCGCTCCGCCCGCAGCGAGATGAATCCCGTCGCTGATCGCTTGAAGAAGCGCATGCGCTCGCCCTCGAGG
Source organism: Gemmatimonadaceae bacterium (assembly GCA_035623475.1). GTDB lineage: Bacteria > Gemmatimonadota > Gemmatimonadetes > Gemmatimonadales > Gemmatimonadaceae > DASPTK01. The sequence continues at coordinate 173,005 of DASPTK010000014.1, forward strand.
TCGAGGACCGGGATGAAGTCGGAGTTGGCGATCGCGTAGCGGCTGAGGAGCGGCTCGAGGTCGCGCCGGCTGAGGAGCCGCGTCCCCTCGAGCGCTCGCGGCGTGAAGGGGACGAGATGCGTCAGCTCACTCATCACGCCCGGCAGCTGAAAGATCGACCAATCGGGGCGGGGGAGCGTCCGGCTCGGACTCGCCACGATCAGGATGTCCGCGCCCGAGGTCATGAAGACTTCGTACGACGGAAAGTTCTCGTGCACCGCGGCGAGAACGCTCAGCACCAGGCCGTCGCTGATCTCGTACAGGTGCAGCCACTGCCCGAACACGCCGTTCGGCGTGAGATACCGTTTCGCCCGCGCGTAGAACTCCGTGGTGAAGAGCCCCGATACGCCGCTCACCCAGGGGTTCGAGGGTTCGGACAGGATCAGGTCGAACTGTGTGCCGTTGCCGGCGAAGAACGACTTCGCATCCTCGATGGCGAATCGAGCGCGTGGGTCCTGGAAGACGCGGCGATTGGCGGGCAGGAAGAGGCGCGATCCGGCGACCATCTCCGGCTCGATCTCGATTGTCGTCAGGCTCCGGAGAGTGGGACTCGCCAGCAGCATGTGCGAGGAGATCCCCGACCCCTGGCCGATGACGGCGGCGGTGCGGGCGCCGGGCGCGTGGGCGAGCGTGATGAGCGGAAGGATGATCTGCGTCGAGACGTCGTGGGCGAGGTATTCCCGCGGCGCCGACGGACTCCAATGCGTCCAGGTGCTGTCGAGCGAAGCGTCGGGCTTCCCGTTCGTGGCGATCGAGATCGACTTGTCGTAGCGCGACTGGGCGACCGACACCGTCGCCGTGCGCCCGTCCCGGTAGAAGAGGATGCGACGCCCTCCCGCCTCGGGGAGCTTCCCGTATCGGTAGACGCCGCTCGTCAGCACGACCGTGTCGAATCGGTCGAACGCCACCGATGCTGCGACCGCCAGGGCGAGGGCAAGGGCGGCGGCCCACGCGTACCGGAGCTGACTGACTGTCCGAGCGCGCACCCGGAGGAGAAGCACGCCGAGGGCCATGTCGAGCATCGCCCCCTCGATCAGCAGCGTCTTGAGTCCGATCGCCGGGAGGAGCACGAGGCCCGCCAGGACGACGCCGACGATCGACCCCAAGGTGTTCACGCCATAAACCGTGCCGATGCTCCGCTCCCCATGTCCCGACGCGAGCAGCGTGCGCGTAATCAGGGGCAGCGTGATGCCGGCGCAGAACGTGGCCGGGAGCATGATCGTCAGGCAGAGCGCATAGCGCGCCGCCGTGAACAGGACGTAGCCCTGCTCGCTCTGCTCGAGCCCTCCGAGGAGCGACGCGGTCCAGCCGAAGGAGGCGAGATAGGCCGGGATCGTCGCCAACGCCGCCGCGCCCATCACCCACTGGACGATGCCGAGGGCGCGCAACGGATTGCGGAATCCATCGGCGCGTGTCCGCGCCCAGAAGGCGCCGAGGGCAAGGCCGAGGATGAACGCCGAGAGCATCAGCTCGAACGAGTGCGTCGCACTGCCGAGGACGAGCGCGAGCATGCGAATCCAGCTGATTTCGTAGACGAAGGATGCGATCGCGGTGCCGAAGGTGACGACGAGCATCAGCCTCCAGAGCGCGGCCGGCGTGAGCGTGCGGTCGTCGTCCGTGCTCGGCGGCGCGGTCTCCGGCGTCGCATCTCCCTCGGCTCGTCGGTCGTCGCCCGGTGTCGCCTCCTGCTCACGCTGGGCAGGCGACATCCCCCACGCCGCGAGCATCACGACGAGAAAGACGAGGAGATTGAGGACGGCCGCGGTGGTGAGCGTGCCCTCGAGCCCGACCAGGCCGATGAAGACGAAGCCCGTGACGAGCGCGCCGATGGAGGCGCCGAGGCTATTGGTGAAGTAGAGGAGCGCGAGGACGCGCCCCGGCTGATCGGGCGCGAGCCGAAGCGCCCCGGCGCTCATCAGCGGGAATGTCGCACCGAGCAATATCGATTGAGGGAGGATGAGCAGCGCGGCGAGCGTCCACTTCGCGATCGTCACGCCGGCGCCGCCCGCGAGGTGGGGGAAGAGCGAATCGTAGGCGGCGTTGGTGACCGCCAGAAAGGCGGCGTGGAAGCCGAGGGCGATGATCCCGACCGCCAGCTCGACCACCGCGTAGGCGCGAAGCGGGCTCGTTATGCGCGCCGAGCGCCGCCCCACCCAGAGCGCGCCGGCCGACATTCCGCCGAGAAAGATCGTGAGAACGATGATCTGGGCGTACGCCGAATGGCCGACGAAGAGGCCGAGGTACCGGCTCCAGATCGTCTCGTAGATCAGCCCGGCGGCGCCGGAGAGAAAGAAGACGACGAAGAGGAGCCGCAGCGTCAATCTGTCGCTTGCCCGCGGATCGTTCGCCGCGGACATAGCATCGTTGCCCGTCGCCTCTCCCTCGTCACGCTCGACGGAGAGGCGAGCGTGCGCTCTCACGGAGCGTGGCCGATCTGGAACGTGAGCGTCGCCCACTTCGACTCGTAGTCGACCCCTGAGCCGCTGGCCGGCACCATCTTCACGAAGCGCACATACCAGCGGCCGGAGCGGTTGAGCGGAATCGTCGCGATCCCCTGCTTGTCCGTCCTGAGGCGAGTCTCGATCGGCTTCTGCCCGGCGCGCTGGCTCCCGACGATCACTTGCAGCCCCGCCGCAGGCTCGCGGTCCACCAGACACTGTACCCGTAGCTTCCCGCTCCGCTGGCCTTCGTAGGGATTGTCGAGCGCGACGATCTCGGCCGGATAGCCGAGCGGCGTTTTGTAGCCGTCCGACCGGTCATCCCCGATTTGCACGATCGCCTTCGCATTCTTGGAGTAGCGCTCGCGCGCGGCGCGCCCGAGCTCACCGCGAGCGGTGCGCCGGGCGAGGATGTTGTCGATTCCTTCCTCGCGCAGGTACGAATTGAAGGCTCCCCCCGCGAGCTTGATCTCGCGCGGCATCGTGGAGAGGCCGATCACGTAGGTTCCCGACTTTCGTGTCGGCACACGAAAGACGGTGGTGTCCCCGGCGCTGTTCCACTCCATGTTGGGCGGCGGCTGCGTGACGCCATCGGGCCCGACAACGGACAGATTGCTCACGCGGTCACGCGTGACCGAGTTCTCGCTGCGCGTGAAGGTGCCATTGAGGAGCGGCACCCGGAGCGTGTCACCCGGAAAGGCGAAGAAGGTGTCGAGCTTGATGTACAGATCGTGCGCGGCGAGCCTCGCCGCGGACACGAGGAGAAGAGCCGTCGTCAGAAGCAGCGTCCGTCGAATCACCTGTCCCCTCCTGCGCGGGGTTCTGTGATCATGCGCATCCCATGCTTCGGACGAAGGGTAATGAGGGGGTGCAACGCCACCGGGTGCCCGGGGAGAAGCCGGAGGCGCCAGCGGCGGGCCAACGTCGCAAGGAGGAGCACGCCCTCCATCCAGGCAAAGGGCTCCCCGATGCATTGCCGTGGCCCGGCACCGAAGGGGAAGTAGGCCAGCTTCGGCCGTCCGGGCGCTTCCGAAGCGAACCGCCGCGGATCGAATCGGTCGGGCTCCGGCCACCAACGAGCGTCGCGGTGGATGATGTACTGGCTCATCAGAATGATCGCTCGCTCCGGAATCGGCACACCGCCTACCTCGTAGTCCTCCATGGCGCGCCGGCCGATCACCCATGCGGGCGGATAGAGACGCATCGACTCCGCCAACACCATCCGAGTATACGGAAGTCGCGAGGCGTCCTCTGACGTCGGCAGCCTCGGGCCGAGCACGTCGTCGATCTCGCGGTGGAGCTCCATCTCCACGTCCGGATGCTGCGAGAGCAGATACCAAGTCCAGGTGAGCGCGTTGGCGGTCGTCTCGTGCCCCGCAAGGAAGAGCGTCATCGCTTCGTCGCGGAGTTGGGTGTCGGTCATGCGGCCACCGTCGCCCTCCGTGTCGCGAGCCAGGAGCAGCATCGAGAGCAGGTCGCCGCGATCCTCGCTGCTCGCACGCCGCTCGGCGATCATGCGGTAGATGGTCGCGTCCAGCCGCGCGCGGGCGCTTCGGAAGCGTCTGACGCCGGGGAGCGGGAGCTTCTCGAGGTACTCGCTGAACGGATACATCGCGAAGTCAAACATCCGAAACGCGGTGGTCATCGACTCGCCGATCTCGTGCGCCTCCCCCTCGACGTCGGAGCCGAAAAGCGTCTGCGCGACGATCGCCATCGTCAGGTGCATCATCTCCTGGTGGATGTCGGCGACCGCGTTGGGAGCCCACCGTCGCGACGTCCGCTCTCCGAAGGCGACCATGGCATCGGCGTATCCGGCGATCCGCGCTCGATGGAAGGCCGGCTGCATGAGGCGGCGCTGCCGGAGGTGGAGGTCGTCCTCGCTGGTGAGGAGCCCGTCGCCGAGCATCGTCTTGGCGCGCTCGAGCCCTCGCCCCTTGTGGAAGCGCTTGTGATTCGTGATGAGCACGTCGCGCACGTGCTCGGGGTCGGAGAGCAGAACAATCGGCTGACCGCCGAGATCGAGCCGGGCGATGTCCCCCTGCTCCCGCTTCAGCCGCTGGAGGAAGGCGAGCGGGTCGCGCCGGTAGAGGAAGGCGAAGAGGCCGGGGATGCGCCTCGGCGATGGCCGGGCCGCTTGCATTCGATCACACTCTGCCCGGCGGGCGGCGACTCCCGCTCGCGCAGCCGACAGGGTATCTTCGCCGAGGCTCGCCAACCATCCCGAGGATCGTCATGAGCAGACGGGTACAGGGGGCTCTTCTCGCCCTCGGCTGGATATTCTCGATCGCCCTCTTCGCCTTCATGTACGTCACGTACAACGGCACCAAGCTCTCCTATCAGACCAGGTTCCCGGGGATGCCATTTTACGGCGCCATGACCTGGTGGTTCTTCTTCACCATCCCCGTCATCGGCTTCACCTGGGGTTTCTTCACCGACTTGAAGGATAGCGGCATGAACCGCGGTAAGCGCGGTTCTCCCACGAGCCGCTGAGCGCGCACAACCGTTAGGCACTCACGCCAGCGAGGCCGGGGCGTCACGCCGGTGTCGGGACGTCCGACGGCGCGACACGCGTCGCCGCATCGCGATCGATGGCGTAGATGAGGAGTCTCCATCCGAGCAGCTCCGTCTGACCGGAGAGGCGCTCGCCGAGCCTTTCGGCGACACGGATCGAGGCGCGGTTGTCGGGGTGGATGAGTGAGATCACCCGCTCCGGCCCATTGACGGAGAAGGAGTAGTCGAGCGCTCGCCGGGCGCCTTCGGTGGCGAAGCCGCGCCCCCAGTACGAGCGCGCCAGCATCCAGCCGAGCTCGAAGCCGGGCCAGCCATCGGGTCGGAGGAATCCGATACGTCCGATCAGCGCCCCGGTGGCGCGCTCCTCCACGGCCCAGAGGCCGTATCCCCGTAACTGCCAGTGGCCGAGGATCATGGCCACGTGCCTCCACGACTCGATTCGGCTGTAGGGTCCGGTAAGGCTGAGGAAGCGCATGACCTCGGGGTCGCTGCAGATGCGAGCGTAAGGCTCGATGTCTTCGGCGGTGAACATGCGTAGCACGAGCCGCTCGGTCTGGAGAGTCGACTCATAGCGCTTTGGCTGAGCCCGCTCGGGAACCGCCCAGTCGTCTGGCATCTTTACCATTCACTTGCAAGCATGTACTTGCTTTCGCCAAACCCCCGCCTATCATCCGACCCCATGCTGATACGCGATCGGCTGCTCGAGGCAGCCACCAAGGTCTTCGCCTGCACCGGCTACCGTGGCGCGACCACCCGCCGCATCGCCGAAGCCGCGGGCGTGAACGAAGTCACGCTCTTCCGCCATTTCGGATCGAAGGACGCGCTGATCAACCAGGCGCTCGGATGTGCGGGCGACCGCAACCTGTCGCATCTGCCAGCGCACCCGCGGGATCCGGTGGCGGAGCTCACGCGATGGTCCGCCGAGCGATTCCGCAACATGTACGAATCGCGCCAACTCATCCGCAAGGTGATGGGCGAGCTGGCCGAACACCCCGAGATCGCAAGCGTCGTCGCGAAGGCCTGTCCGAGCGATGACTTCAGCGAGCTAAGCGAGTACGTCAGCCACCTGCGACCGCTCCGGTCCACGCACCGCGGCGACGTTCAGGCTGCAAGTCGCATGCTGATGGGCGTTCTCTTTGCCGAGGCGATGTACCGGGACACCATGCCCGAGCTCTTTCACGAGTCCGTGGACGACGCCATCGGAGACTATGTGCGGGTGTTCCTGCGCTCCGTCGGCGTCGAACCGCGGCTGCAGAAAGCGGCCGCGGCCGGCGATTGAAACCGGATGCAGAAATCCTCGTTCGGACTTACTCACAGCTCGGCTCAGGGACCCGCAGCATGATCCATTCACTCGGTGTCAGGCACGCGATCGTCGGATTCGGCATCGCGCTCGCGTTGGTGGGCACACTCGCGGCTCAGACCCCCGTGCGCTCCGCCACCGACCCGATGCACCTCTCGCTCGATGAGGCGTTGGGCATCGCCGACAGCGCGAGTCAATCGATTCTGATCGCGCGCGCCGGCGTGCTGCGCGCCGAGGGGCAGGAGAAGAAGGCCTTCAGTCAGTTCCTCCCTCAGCTGTATGGCTCGCTCTCCTACACGCGGACGCTGCAGTCGCAGTACAGCGGCCTCGGTTCGGTGAAGATCGACTCGTCCGCACTCTGCAGCAATTTCGTGCCGGATACGACGGCGCCACTCGACCAGCGCGTTCGGCTGACGGAGCGCGCCATCGGCTGCTCGTCCGGCAATCCGTTCTCCTCCTTCTCGTCGGTCGGCTTCGGTGCGCCTAACGGCTGGTCGGCCGGCGTCACCTTCACCCAGGTCATCTTCGCGGGTGGCCGGTATACGGGTCAGTACCACTCGGCACAGGCCGGGCGCCGGAGCGCGGAGCTCGGACTGACGGCGACGCAAGCGCAGCTCGTGCTGCAGGTGACGCGCGCCTACTTCGACGCACAGCTGAGCGACAAGCTGGTCGAGATCGCCGAGCAGACGCTCGCCCAGGCCGAGACGACGCTGACGCAGACGAAGCTGGCGCGCGAGGTCGGCAATCAGCCCGAGTTCGATCTCATTCGGGCGCAGGTCACGCGCGACAATCAGGTGCCGGTGGTGGTGCAACGACGGGCCGACCGGGAGCAGGCGTACTATCAACTGCGGACGCTCCTCCGGCTTCCGATGGATCAAGCAGTTCAGCTCACCACGACACTGGACGACACCAGTCGGGGTCAGTCGGTGCGGCTCGCCTCGGTGTTGGCCGAGCCGCTTGACACCGTCATCAGTCGCCGCATCCCCGTTCGCCAGGCGGTGGAGAACCTGACGTCGGGTCAGGAGCAGCTCACCGTGGCGCGGTCGCAGTACTGGCCGGCGATCACCCTCAGCTCGGGTTACGGCGGGGTGTCGTATCCGACGACCGCGTTCCCCACCAACGTCGGGCAGTGGCGGGCGAATTGGACGGTGACCGGTGCGCTATCGATTCCGCTCTTCACCGGCGGGAGCATCCACGCCGATGTCATGCAGGCGCAGGCGAACTTGCAGGAGGCCCAGGCGCGTCTTCGCGCGACGGAGGATCTGGCGCGCATCGACACGCGCGATGCCCTGAACCAGCTCGCCGCGGCCCGCGCGTCATACGCGGCGAGCCAGGGGACGGCGGTGCAGGCCGGGCGCGCCTACTCGATCGCCGAGGTGCGATACAAGGAGGGCATCTCCACCCAAACGGAGCTGCGCGATGCGCGCTTGCAGCTCCAACAGGCGCAGGCGAACCAAGCACAGGCGGCACGCGACGTGCGGGTGGCCCTCGTCCGGGTCGCTCTACTGCCCGAGCTCCCGATCATCGTGAATACGGGCACGACGGCGCCAGGAACTTCCGGCAGCCTGCTCAATCCGACGCCCCAGGCGACGACACCGCCGGCGGTGCTCACACGAACCACACAAGCAGTTGGTCAGCCGGTGCCGGCCGTGCCAGCGGCGCAGATCGGAGTCACACCATGAGTGAAGAGATGAATCGTTCGCCCAAGCGCTGGGTGTGGGCCGTGGTCGTCCTATCGCTGCTCGTCGGCGGTGGATGGATTGCGACGCGGAAGCATCAGGCGCAGGCGCAGAACACGTCGACGACGACGTCCGCGGTGGATGTCGGCCCGGAGAACATCGCCGTGGTCGCGATGGGCGATCTCGAGACGGGACCGCTGCTTTCCGGAACGCTGACGCCGCTCAACTCGGCCTCCGTGCGGGCCGAGGTCGCCGGTCCGATCCTCGCGACCTACGTCGAGAAGGGGCAGTCGGTGACGCGCGGGACGTTGCTGGTGCGGATCGATGACACAGCGATTCGCGAGGCCTTCGAGTCGGCACGCTCCGCCGAGCGCTCGACCAAGCTGGCGCTCGACAATGCCCAGCGAGACATGGAACGGAACGAGCGGCTCGAGGCAGCGGGTGCGATCGCGCCGAGGGATGTCGAGCTGTCACGGAGCACGCTCGCGGCGGCCCAAGCGGCGTACGCCGACGCGCAATCGCGTCTGACATCCGCCCAGAAGATGCTCGACAAGACGCAGGTCCGCTCTCCGCTCACGGGGCTGGTGTCGGAGCGACCGGTGAATGCCGGCGACGTCGTGCAACCGGGGGGCGCGCTGGTGACGGTGGTGGATCCGACGAACATGCGTCTCGAGGGGACAGTGCCCGCCTCACAGATCGCGGCACTGCGCGTCGGCGCACCGGTCCAGTTCAGCGTGAACGGCTATCCGGGCCGCTCCTTCGCCGGGAAGGTCGATCGGATCAATCCGCAGGTAGACCCGAACACGCGTCAGGTGCAGGTCTACGTCTCTCTTCCGAACTCGGGGAGCGCACTCGTCGGCGGCCTCTTTGCGCAAGGACGAGTGGCGACCGAGTCACACCGCGGTCTGCTCGCGCCGACATCGGCGCTGGATGAGCGCGGACTCGCGCCGCAGGTGGTGCGGATCAAGGGAGGGCAGGCAGAGCGGCTCACGGTCCAGGTGGGGATCCGCGACCAACTGTCGGATCGGGTCGAGCTGCTCGCCGGGGTCGCCTCCGGCGACACGGTGCTCCTCGGCTCCGCCCAGGGCGTGTCGCCCGGGACGCCGATCCGCGTCGTGGGCACGGTAGACAAGTAACGGAACCACAGGCGAGCGATGTTCGAACGTTGAGCGCGAACCCACACTCGTAGTCAAACGTCCCATGTTCATCTCCGACTTCGCCATCAGGCGTCCCGTCATCACGATCACGGCCATGATCGCCCTCGTGGCGTTCGGGTTGGCGGCGCTGATCAATCTCAACACCGATGAGTTTCCGGATGTGCAGCAGCCGATCATCGGTGTGACGATCCCGTATCCCGGGGCCTCCCCCTCCGAGGTCGAGCGCGAGATCGTGAAGCCGGTCGAGGATGCCATTTGGGGGATCAGCGGCCTCGATGGCGACAAGTCGTTCTGCTTCGCGATCGATGGTCTCGCGCAGTGCACGATCTTCTTCGACTACGAGAAGCCGATTCAGCAAGCGTCGCAGGACATACGGGACGCGATATCGACGAAGCGCGAAGACCTGCCTCCGGAGATGAAGGAGCCGGTCCTCACCCGATTCGATCCCTCCGATCAGCCGGCCGTGACGCTCGCCCTCACGTCGGCGACGACGCCGGCGACTGCCCTCACGCGGCTGGCCGATCCACCGATCGCGAGCGAGCTGCGCTCGGTGCCCGGCGTGGCGCAGGTGAACGTCGTCGGCGCGATCAAGCGCAACATGGTGGTCGAGCTCCGGCCGTACGACCTCCAATCGGCCAAGCTGAGCGTGGCCGACGTCGTGACGGCCCTCCAGGCGCAGAATCTCGCGGCACCCGTCGGGCGGCTGAACGGTCCCCTGGACGAGAAGCTCATCCGGCTTTCCGGGCGCCTGACGAACGCGCAGGACTTCGCCAACGTCGTGGTGGCCGAGCGGAAAGGACAGCTCATCCGGCTTGGCCAGGTCGCCAACGTCTACGACGGCACCGAGGAGCCGCGCACCCTGGCTCTCCTCAACGGCAAGGAGGCGGTGGGGATCGAGATCCTCAAGTCGAAGGGCTACAGCACGACGCAGGTGAGCGCCCAGCTGCGCCAGCGCATCGAGATGCTCCAGAAGCAGATGCCACCGGGCGTTTCCCTGGCGGTCGTGCAAGATGCCGGTGAGCGGGTGCGCCACGCGGTGCTGAACGTCGAGGAGGCGCTGATCGAGGGCGCCCTCCTCACCGTCCTCGTCGTCTTCCTCTTCCTGAACTCGTGGCGCTCGACCGTGATCACCGGTTTGGCGCTCCCGGTGTCGGTGCTGGCGTCGTTCATCGCCGTCTGGGCCTTCGGCTTCACCCTCAACACGATGTCGCTGCTCGGCCTCTCGCTGGCCATCGGCATCCTGATCGACGACGCGATCGTGGTGCGCGAGAACATCGTCAGGCACATCGAAATGGGAAAGGGCCACCTCGAGGCCTCGCACGAGGGGACGGACGAGATCGGACTGGCGGTGGCCGCAACGACCTTCTCGATCGTCGCCGTCTTCGTCCCGGTGGCGTTCATGTACGGCGTGGCCGGCCAGTGGTTCAAGCCCTTCGCGCTCACGATCGCGTGCTCCGTAGCCGTGTCGCTCTTCGTGTCCTTCTCGCTCGACCCGATGCTCTCGGCGTATTGGGCGGACCCGCAGGTGGAGGCGAAGGAGTTCAGAAACCCGATCGGCCGGGCGCTTCACCGGTTCAACCAGTGGTTCGACCGGACGGCCGACCGGTACAAGATCCTGATCGCCTGGGCGCTCGATCACCGCCTGCCGGTGGTGCTGATGGCGACGTTCTCGTTCGTCGCCGCCATCGTGCTGCAGGCGACGGTCGGCGGCGGGCAGTTCACGCCGACGAGCGATCGGAGCGAGGTGTTCTTCATTGTCGAGACGCCGCCGGGGTCGAACCTCGACTACACGCGGATCAAGACCGAGGAAGTGGCCCGCATCGCGCGCAGCCACAAGGAGGTCGCGTACACCTACACCTCCATCGGCGGTGCCATCCCCTTCAAGGCACCCGGCGTGGACCAGGCGCAGATCTACGTGCGGCTGATTCCGAAGGCCGATCGGAAGCTGAACCAGGACCAGATCGGCAAGGTTCTCCGCTCGGAGCTCTCTCACGTCGGCGGCGTAACGGTGGCGGTCTTCACCAGCGGCTTCGGTGGAGCGATCAAACAGATCCAGGTCCAGATGCGCGGACCGGACGCCAAGGTACTGACCCACCTCGCCACACAGGCGGCGGCCGAGGTACGGAAGGTGCGCGGTGCGGTGGATGTCGGACTCTCCACGCGAGGCGAGAAACCGGAGCTGGTCATTCAGCCGCAGCGGGGGCTCGCCGGTGTGGTGGGCGTCAGCATCGGACAGATGGCGCAGTCGCTGCGACCGGGCTTTGCCAGCCTCAAGGTGGGCGATTGGGTGGATCCGTCGGGGGAGACGCGCGATGTCACGGTTCGGCTCACCCCGGAGTCGCGGCAGACGGTGACCGATCTGGCGCAGCTCCCGCTCGTCGTGAAGCTCGAGGATGGCTCGACGGTCACGGTGCCGCTCGGACAGGTGGCGACGATCACCCAGGGCGTAAGCCCGGCGCAGATCAATCACCTCGATCGCGAGCCGGTGGTGAACGTCGAGGCCAACACGCAGGGTCGCTCGCTCAACGAGGTGATGGAGGACATCAACAAGCGTCTCGCCACGCTGCGCCTGCCCCCGGGCTACCGGATCACCCAGGGAGGGGAGTCGCGCGATCAGGCAGAGGTCTTCGGCCGGATCTTCCTCGCGTTGGGCATCGCGATGCTCCTGGTATACCTGATTCTGGTGGTTCAGTTCGGCTCCTTCCTCGACCCGATCGCGATTCTCGTGTCGCTCCCGCTCTCGCTCATTGGAGTGGTGTTGGCCCTCCTCCTCACCGGCGACACGCTCAACATCATGAGCCTCATCGGGGTGATCCTGTTGATGGGGATCGTGGCGAAGAACGCCATCCTCCTGATCGACTTCGCCAAGTGGGCGCGAGAGCGCGGGATGTCCCGCCGGGACGCGCTGATCGAGGCGGGGCGCATTCGCTTGCGGCCGATCATCATGACGACGCTCGCCCTGATCGCCGGGATGATTCCGGTCGCGATCGGGCATGGCGAGGGCGCGGATTTTCGCGCTCCGCTCGGCCGCGCAGTGATCGGCGGCGTCATCACCAGCACTCTCCTGACGCTCGTCGTCATTCCCACCGTCTACGAGATCCTCGACGAGACCAAGGAACGACTCCGCGCCTGGATGCGGCGTCGCCGTCCGCGCACCGGCGAGTATCGCGTTCCCGAGCCGGCCATCGGCGACTGACTCACCGGCGGTGCGCGCGCATTTTACAATGGCGCGCGCCGCCTGGCGGGACTCTGACAGCGCATCACTCAAGGCTGGCGAATCCTTCACGCCGCCCTGTCAGCGGCGCCCCTCCCTACACCTACCTTCGTCTCCACGTTGCCCGGTGCGTCATCGCGGCGATGAGCGGCCGGGCGTTGTCATGCACTCGTCAGGCGGGGCAACCGCCTCGGGAGGGCCGTGGAGATGTCGGCGTCTCACCCCATGCGCGCGATGGTTGCGTCGGTCGCCTTGGCGTGCGCGGCCTGCGCCAGCCCCTCGGCGCCTATCGATGGTTCTCAGCTGGTCATTCTCACCCAGCCGGCAGGCGCGGCTGCCGGATCGGCACTCCGAACCGAGCCGGTGGTGGCCCTCGCGGATGGAAGCGGCCGCGTGTTGGTGGACGCCGAGGCCGATGTGAGCGTGGAGCTCGTCGGCTCCGGCGCCCTGAGCGGCACGCTCGTCGTGCACGCCGTTCACGGCGTCGCCCACTTCACCGACCTGCGGATCGATGCCACGGGTGTGACCGCGCTGCGCTTCACATCGCCCGGATACTTCTGGACTATCTCCTCCTTGATTCGTCAGAACATCCCCGGGCCGCCGATTCCGCTGTGATGCGGGCTGTGAGGGCAGGCCGCGGCGCGGGGAGACGCCGCGTGCTTCCCCTCGCCCGGCGGCTCATCGAGGCCCCTAACGCCTCTGCTCGGTGACGATGACGACGACGGAGGCGAGAATTACTCCCGCAGCGATGAGTGTTCGCGCGGAAAGTGGCTCGCTCGCCACGAGCCACCCCAGAAAGACCGCCACCACCGGATTCACGTAAGCGTACGTCGAGAGCAATGCGGGCCGCACCCTGCGAACCAGATAGCTGTAGCAGGTGTAGGCGACGAGCGCCCCGGGGATGATCAAATAGGCGAGTGCCGCGGCGGACCGCGCGGTCACGTCGGCCACGTGGAAGTGCGCCAGCTCGCCGCTCACGATCGCTAGCGCCATGAGCATCGCTCCGCCCGCGAGCATTTGCATTCCCGCCCCGAGGAGCGGGGATGGGGGGTGCTCCATGTCACGCGAGATGAGCGATCCGTAAGAGAAAGCGAGCGAGCCGGCGAGGAGCACGGCTGTCCCGGTCCGGTCGACTCCCCCCCGCGCCTCCCACGGCCTCGCGAGGAAGGCGAGGCCCACGAATCCCGCTATCACACCGGCCATGACGGCACCGGACGGACGACGTCCGCTCCGTGCCCACTCGACGAGCACCATCCAGAGCGGGATCGTCGCGACCAGGAGCGACGTGATGCCGCTCGGCACGCGCTGCTCCGACCACGTCACCGAGCCATTGCCGCAGAGCAGGAGGAACGCGCCGACGATCGCCGCGGTCCGCCACTGTGCTCGACTCGGGCTCGACGCGCCGGTTCGACGAGCCCAGAGGTACATGGCCGCGCCGGCGGTGAGGTATCGCGTTCCGGCGGTGACGAACGGGGGCACCGTCTCGATCGAGTAACGAATCGCGAGAAAGGTCGAGCCCCAGATGATGTAGATAGCCGCGAAGGCCAGGATGGTTCGCGCGCGCTCGGACGCACGCTCGTTCGATCGGGCGCGAAGCTCGGTGATGATCTCTGCTCCGGAAAGGGCGGCTCGCAGGCGGGCTGAAGATGCTAGACTGTTCACAACACGTCGAGTGCGGGAATCGACTGCATGCGGGTGCTCACGCTCAATGCGGGATCCTCGAGCCTCAAGATTGCCATCTACGATCTGGGCGATGGCGAGAGGCTCGTACTGCGCGCGACAGCCGAGCGCATCGGTGGGAGGAGCGATTTGACGATTGTCGATTCCCAGCACGCGACGGTGGCGAAGGATGACGCCGATCTTCCGACGCACGCCGCCGCGCTGGAGCGATTTCTCGAGTGGCATGCGCACTCGGATTCACCGGTTGACGCCGTGGGGCACCGCGTGGTTCATGGCGGACGACGGTACAGCGCACCTCAGCGCATCGACGCCTCCCTCCGGAGAGCGCTCGATCAGCTGGTACAGATCGATCCGGATCACATGCCGCAGGCTCTCTCCATCATCGACTGCGTGAGTGCGCGCCTGCCGCGGCTGCCGCAGGTAGCCTGCTTCGACACGGCCTTTCATCGCACGATGCCGCGCGTCGCGCAGCGCTACGCCCTTCCGGCTCGATTCGACGCCGCGGGCATCGCGCGCTACGGATTCCACGGGCTCTCGTGCGAGTATGTCATCCACAAGCTGCGGGAGCTCGACCCGCATGAAGCGGCCGGGCGCGTCATCGTCGCACACCTCGGCAACGGCGCCAGCCTCACCGCGGTGCGAGATGGCAAGAGCGTCGAGACGACGATGGGCTTCTCCCCCGCCGGTGGCTTGGTGATGGGAACCCGCGTCGGGGACATCGATCCCGGCGTCCTCGTTCAGCTCGTCGGCGCGGAGGGGTTGAGCTCCGACGCGCTGCGCTCGCTCGTCAACCGGGAATCCGGATTGCTCGGTGTCGCCGAGACGAGCGGAGACATGCGAGATCTCCTGGCCGCGGAGGAGTCCGACTCGCGTGCGGCCGCGGCGATCGAGCTCTTCTGCTATCAGGCGAGCAAGTTCGTCGGGGCGCTGACGGTCGCGATGGGCGGGCTCGAGACTCTGATCTTCACCGGCGGCATCGGCGAGCATGCGACGCCGATCCGTGCGCGCATCTGTCAGCGCCTCGGCGTGCTCGGCGTACTCATCGATGCGGAACGCAACGATGCGAGCGCGGAGATCATCTCCGCCCGGGGAAGCCGCGTGCTGGTGCGCATCCTGCCGACGAACGAAGAGATCGTGATCGCGCGGCATACGCGCCGTACGATCGCGCAATCCTGAGGGGGACATGTTCGAGTTCGACATCGCCATCTCGAGCGCCGTTCGCCCCGGTGAATCGAAGCGACGCGCTCCGACCGGGGCAGGCGCCGGTCCGCTCTCCGCCGAACAGCTGGGGCGGATGGAGCGCTACTGGAGCGCCGCAAACTACTTGACCGTTGGGCAGATCTACCTCCTAGAGAATCCGCTGCTCCGCGAACCGCTCCGACCCGAGCACATCAAGCCTCGACTGCTCGGGCATTGGGGGACCTCGCCCGGGCTCAATCTCATCTACGTCCATCTCAACCGGCTCATTCGGGAGCGGGACGCGAATGTGATCTACCTGGCGGGTCCAGGTCACGGTGGCCCGGCACTGGTGGCGAACGTGTACCTCGAGGGCACCTACAGCGAGCTCTACCCGGAGGTCACGAGCGACGTCGATGGGATGCGTCGCCTCTTCCGGCAATTCTCCACCCCCGGGGGTATCCCGAGCCACGTGAGTGTGCCGACCCCCGGCTCGATTCACGAAGGGGGGGAGCTCGGCTACGTCCTGTCGCACGCGTTCGGCGCGGCGTTCGACAACCCGGATCTCCTCGTGGCCGCGGTCGTCGGCGACGGCGAGGCCGAGACGGGCCCGCTCGCCGGCGGCTGGAAGGGGACGAGCTTCCTGAATCCGGCTCGCGATGGCGCGGTGCTTCCGATCCTTCACCTCAACGGATACAAGATCGCCGGGCCAACCGTGCTTGGCCGTTCCTCGGACGACGACATTCGCTCGCTGCTGCGCGCCAATGGGTACGAGCCTCGATTCGTGGAGGGAGATTCTAGCCCTGGCATCCATCAGGAACTCGCCGCGGCGCTCGATGACAGCTACGCGCGGATCCGCTCGATTCAGCGGGATGCGACGAAGGGGGTGAGCGAGCGGCCGATCTGGCCGGCGATCGTCCTGCGCACGCCAAAGGGATGGACGGGCCCGGCCGAGGTCGATGGACTCCCGATCGCCGGGACATTTCGCGCGCATCAGGTGCCACTCGCCGAGGTACGATCGAATCCGGCGCACCTGGCACTCCTGGAGCAGTGGCTGCGGAGTTATGAGCCCGAGCGGCTGTTCGATGAGCGCGGTCGCCTGGAGCCGGAGCTCGGGGCGCTCGCGCCGAGCGGCAGGCGTCGAATGGGGGCGAACCCACACGCGAACGGCGGAAAGCTCCTCGTCGACCTCGCGCTCCCCGACTTTCGCCGCTACGCGCTCGCCGTCTCCGCCCCGGCTACCGAGCGCGCCGAGTCGACGCGTCAGCTGGGCGCCCTGGCGCGTGACATCTTCATTGCCAACGCTCGTCAGGCAAACTTCCGCCTCTTCTGCCCCGACGAGACGAACTCCAATCGCCTGGGTGCCGTCTTCGAAACAGAGAAGCGCTGCTTCGTGGGGCCGACGATCGACATCGATGACCGGATCGGCGCCGACGGTCGCGTCATGGAGGTGCTGAGCGAGCACAATTGCGAGGGGTGGCTCGAGGGATATCTGCTCACCGGCCGGCACGGCCTCTTCGCCACGTACGAGGCGTTCGCCATGGTGGTGGCGTCGATGGTCGTCCAGCACACCAAGTGGATGGCGGAATCCCGCGCGCTGCCGTGGCGCGCCCCCATCGCGTCCCTCAACATTCTCCTCACCTCAACCTGCTGGCGCAACGACCACAACGGCTTCAGCCATCAAGGGCCGGGGCTCATCGATGTCGTCCTGTCGAAGCGCGGCGATGTCACGCGCATCTATCTTCCCCCCGATGCGAATTCTCTGCTGTCGGTGGCCGACCATTGCCTGAGAAGCCGCGACTACGTCAACGTGATCGTGATCGACAAGCAGCCGCAGCTCCAGTGGCTGGACATGACGGCGGCGATCGCGCATTGCGCACGAGGGGCATCGCGATGGGCCTGGGCGAGCAATGACGACGGCAAACCGGATGTCGTCCTCGCCTGCGCCGGCGACATCCCGACACTCGAGACGGTGGCCGCCGCCTGGTGGTTGCGCCACAACGCGCCCGACCTCACGGTGCGCGTCGTCAACGTGATCGACCTCATGACGCTCTTCCCGCAGTCGGTGCACCCGCACGGAATGAGCGAGGACGCGTTCGTCGACCTCTTCACGGCCGACGCCCCGGTCGTCTTCGCGTTCCATGGATACCAGCGAGCGGTGCACCAGATGATCCACGGGCGACCGAATGCGCCCCGCTTCCACGTGCGAGGCTTCAACGAGCAGGGGACGACAACGACTCCCTTCGACATGGTGGTGATGAACGGCATGAGCCGCTTCCACCTCGCCGCTCTGGCGCTCGCCCACGCGCTGCGACTCGGCGAGCGCGCTACCGCTCTCATGGTCGAGTGCCAGCGGGAGATCGAGCGCGCGACGACCTACTCTCGCACCCATTTCGAGGATCCGCCGGAGATCAGCGAATGGGTGTGGACCGCGTGACCTGGCGCGATGCGATGGGGGCGTCTTGCGCGCGCGGGGCGCGACACGCAGCATAGCGCGCCATGAGGACGCCCGTCGCAGCCGCCGACCTCCTGCGCTACAAGCAGCTCGCCGCGGAGCGCGCGGTGGATCTCGTCGAATCGGGGATGGTGGTCGGCCTCGGGACAGGCTCGACCGCAATCTTCGCCGTGCGCCGGATCGCCGCCCGCCTGCGCGATGGCTCGCTGCGCGACATTGTGGGAGTCCCAACTTCGGTGGCCACCGAGGCGGAAGCGCGGACACTCGGCATCCCGCTCGCCGGTGAGCGGCTGCCATCCGCCGTGGACATCACGATCGATGGCGCCGACGAGGTCGACCCTCAGCTCCGGCTGATCAAGGGAGGAGGCGGCGCGCTCCTCCGCGAGAAGATCGTCGCCACCGTCAGCCGGCGCGAAGTGATCGTGGTGGACGAGACGAAGCTCTCCCCGGCGCTCGGCACCCGGTATCCCCTCCCGATCGAAGTCCTCCCCTTCGGTTGGGAGTGGCACGCGCGCTTCATCGAGTCCCTCGGCGCGCGCGTGACGGTGCGAAGGGCGCCTGACGGGACGCTCTGTCGGTCGGACCAGGGGAACTACATCGTGGACGCCGCCTTCGGTCCGATCTCGAGCCCGGAGTCTCTGGCGGCGGCGCTCGCGACCCACGCCGGGATCGTGGAGCACGGGCTCTTTCTGGGCCTGACGAGCGAGTGCCTGGTGGGTGGAGCGCGGGGGATCGAGCGGCTCCTTCCCTCGGGGGACGCTCGAGGAGCGGGATGACCGCCGCGGGCGAGGGGTCCGCCCGCCGTGCCGCCTAGGTTTTTCGCTTTTTCGGCCTCGCCTTCGCTTTCGCGTCGACCTTCGCGGCCTTTTTCCCGGCGATCTTCCTCTCTCGGGCCGGCCCGAAGTGTCCTTCGGCCACTTGGGGATCGGCTTCGGGGGCGAGCTCGGCGATCTCGAAGTCGGTGCGACCGTGACGCTCCATGTCCTCGCGCACGGCTTCGTCCGATAGGTCGAGCTTGTGTGAGTTCTCCCAATCGCGATCGAATGTGGCCTCGAGACGCGAGACGATGTCGGGCTCGTGCACCTGGATGCCGAGCTCGCGACGGTCCTCGAAGCTTCCGGGGGCGAGATTCATCGACCCGACGATCGCCCGCTTGTGATCGGCGACCATCATCTTGGCGTGCAGCTGAAGCCCCTTCAGCTTGTGCACCTTGATCCCGACATCCTGCATCATGCGCAGGCCGCCGACGCCTTCGAGCAGCTTGTGCTCCTTGAGCGTATGCGGCGGGCGGGCCATCACCTTGACTTTGACGCCGCGCTCCTTGGCTCGGATCAGGTGCTCGATGATCGTCACGTCCTGGTACCGCTCGTTCTGCACCCGGAGGCTGTGCGTGGCCTCATCGATGAAACGGGTCATCCGCTCGCGAGCGTTCCCTCGGCACCAGATGAGCCGCGCTGATGGAGGGCAGGTGTAGGGGAGCCGGTTCCAATCGGCGTCGAACACGTATGCCACCTCGGTCACCTCGTCCGGATCGGTGGTGACGATCGCGTAGTCCCGCGTCTCGCTGAAGTTCTTCGGCTCCCAGTTCAGCGATTTGATGAACGCCGTTCGGCCGTCCACCACCATCGATTTCTCGTGCGACACGTCGAACGCGGGATTCGAATCCTTCACCGGCACGCCGGCTCGCAGGAGTCGCCGCTGGGTCTCGCTATTGTCCGATTCGCCGGAGCGCCGAGCGCGGTTCAGCATGACGCGCGTCTGGACGCCCCGCTTGTGGGCGGCGATCACGGCCTCGAGCAGCGGGGGATCGGAAAAAACGAACATCTTGACGACCAGCGAGTGCTTGGCGTTCTCGATGGCGTCGAGCAGGGCCTTCGGCCCGTCGTCGGGCATCACGAGCAGATGTCGTGTGGGCTCGGGCATCGTCAGCTGGGCGTGGAGGAGCCGGCCAGGGTCGCGTCCGCCGAGGCGGCGGCCGATTCGTCGAACTGAGTTCTGTGAAGTTGGGCATAGAAGCCGCCGAGGGCCATGAGCTCGTCGTGCGTGCCGCGCTCGATGATCCGTCCACCCTTCACGACCAGAATCAGGTTCGCCTCGCGGATCGTCGCAAGACGGTGGGCGATGACGAAGACGGTCCGCCCCTTCATCAGCGTTTGCAGTCCCTCGAACACGAGACGCTCGGACTCGGCGTCGAGCCCCGAGGTCGGCTCGTCGAGCAGGAGCAGCGGAGCGTCCCGGATGAGAGCGCGCGCGATGCCGATCCTCTGTCGCTGTCCACCCGACATGGTCGCGCCGCGCTCGCCGACGATCGTGTCGTAGCCGTGGGGCATCTGCCTGATGAACCCATCGGCGTTGGCGAGGGTGGCCGCCCGGACGATCTCATCCCGTGAGGCGCCGGGGCGCCCGTAGGCGATGTTCTCCCACACCGTGCCCCGAAAGAGCACCGTGTCCTGCATGACGAATCCGATCTGATTCCGGATGGACTTCACGGTGTAGTTCTTCAGATCGACGCCGTCGAAGCGCACCACGCCGCCGGACGGGTCGTAGAATCGAGGGATGAGATTCATGATCGTCGACTTCCCCCCACCGGTTTCGCCGACGATTCCCACGACCTGTCCGGCAGGAACTTTGAAGCTCACGTCGTTCAAGACCGGGTGTCCTTTGTCGTACTCGAAGGCCACCGCCTCGAACTCGACGTCGCCCTTCACGCGGTCAGCTACCTTGGCGTCAGGCGCCTCTGCGAGCCGACTGTCGGTGTCGAGGATCTGCTTGATCCGATCGAGCCCGACGGCGGCCGCTGCGGCGGCGTTGGTCATCTTCGCCAGGTCCTGAATGGGCTTGAACAGCTTGCTCAGATACGCCAAGAAAACGACTAGCGAGCCGACCGTCATGGTGCCGGCCAGGACCAGATGACCGCCGTAGAGAAGGACGAGAGAAGTCCCGATGGCGACGACGATCATGACGACCGGCGACATGAGGGCCTTCAGGCGCCTGGCGCGCAGCGTCGCGTCGATCGTCTCGACGATCTTCCGGTCGAGGCGCTGCTCCTCGAACTCTCCGCGGGCGAACGCCTTCACCACTCGGATCGCGCCGAGCTCCTCCTGGATCACGGAGAGCATCTCGCTCTGCTTCGCGCGCACCGTCTTCTGCGCTTTCTTCACCACGTGCGTCAAGCGATAGGTGAAGAGCGCGAGGAGCGGCGTCATGGCGAGGGCGATCAGCGTGAAGTCCCAGTTCACGTAGAACATCACCCCGAGCATGCCGATCATCGTCAGGATGTCGATCAGGATTCCGAGGACGGCGTTGGAGGCGAAGCTCTGCACCGCGCCGACGTCGTCGGTGATGGTGCTCAGCAAGTTGCCCGTCTGGTGGGTGTCGTAGTACGACAGGGACAGGCGCTGCAGGTGAGAATAGACGTCGCGGCGGAGATCGCGCGCGACTTCCTGACCGATGAGGGTGGAGAGATAGTCGTCCACATAGGTGGCGATCGACCCGATGAGGGCGATGACGAGGACCGCGGCGGCGGCCACCGCCAGGTTGCCGCGGGTCCCGAGGCCGAAGACGTGGTGCTCGATGCCATCGAGAAAGGCGGGCATCGGGTGCGTCCCGAAGACCGAGTCGAGCGCTACCTTGAGCGGCCACGGCTGGGCGAGGCTCATCGCCGTCTCGACGAGCATCGCGAGGAGCACGACCGACAACCACTTCCAATAGGGACGGAGGATCCGGAGGACGAAGCTGGTCATCGTGAGCGAAGTTTGAGGCGTGACCAGGGCCAGCGGAAGGTAGAATGGGGCCCGGCTGCGTCGGCGCCCGCGCGGCCATATCCGGCGTTGCCGAGGCGCGTCGCGCGGGGCTAACATCTTCCCATCGAAGACTCGACCTTCGCGCACAATCTTCCGGTGAGCGATCCCCATGCCGCGCCCCCCGCAATGAACGGCGCTCCGTCGTCCCTCGTCTCCTCCGTCGTCCTCGCCATCGGTATTGCTGTCGGGGGGCTCCTTATCGGGCGGGGATTCGCGGGCGCTCGGGCTGCGGACCGTTTCGTGACGGTCAAGGGCGTGTCGGAGCGTGACGTCAAGGCCGATGTCGCGCTCTGGCCGCTCCGTGTCGTGACGAGCGGCAACGATCTCGCGCAGGCGCAGGCGAAGCTGGGGACCAACATGACCCACATCCGCACCTTCCTTGTTAGGCACGGCGTCGACACGGCGCGTTCGGCCCTCCAAGGACTCGAGGTGAACGACGCCTACGCGAATCAGTATCGCCAGAGCGGCCAGGTCGGAGACCGGTACGTCGTTCGTCAAACGCTCATCGTTCGCTCCGGCCACCCCGAGGTCGTGCTGGCGGCGAGCCAGCAGGTGGGCGAGCTGGTGGGGCAGGGGGTCGTGCTCTCGTCCGGCGATGTGGGGGGAGGTGGACCAACTTTCCTCTTCACACAGCTCAACGCCCTCAAGCCCGCCATGATCGCCGAGGCCACGGCCAGAGCGCGCGAGGCGGCGACGCAGTTCGCCCGGGACTCGAAGAGCGAGATCGGCGGCATCAGGCAGGCCAGCCAGGGCGTATTCCTCATCCTGCCGCGTGATCAGGCTCCCGGCCTCTCCGAGGAGAGTCAGATCGACAAGACCGTCCGCGTCGTGTCGACGATCGACTTCTACCTTCGCGACTGACCCTCCCCCTTCCCTCCTTCCCCTCGCTCCTCTCCGACATGAGATCATCGAATGTGTGTGGCGTCCTCGGCGCCGTCCTCTTGCTTGCCGGTCGTGCGGCGGCACAGGCGCCTTCGGACAGCGCTCGACTCGCCAAGCTCAAGGCCGATGCAGCCGCCGACGTCGAATCGCGCGCCAAGATGACGCAGGAGATGATCGACCAGGTATTCAGCTTCGGTGAGTTAGGCTTCCAGGAGTTCGAGACCTCGAAGTATCTCGTCGGCATCCTGCGCCAGAATGGCTTCGCCGTTAAGGAAGGCATCGCCGGGATCCCCACCTCCTGGGTCGCGACGTGGGGATCGGGGAAGCCGGTGATCGCTCTCGGCTCCGACCTCGATGGAATTCCTCAGGCGTCGCAGGTGCCGGGCGTCGCCTGTCACAAGCCGCTCATCCCCGGCGCCCCAGGGCATGGCGAGGGACACAACTCCGGCCAGCCGGTGAACATCACCGCGGCGCTGGCGGTCAAGCGGATCATGGAGCGCGAGCATCTCCCGGGCACGATCATCCTCTGGCCGGGGGTGGCCGAGGAGCAGCTGGGAACGAAGGCATACCTGGTTCGGGAGGGTCTGTTCGCGAACGCGGATGCGGTCCTCTTCGCCCATGTCGCCGACAAGCTCCAGACCTCGTGGGGTGCGCCGGAAGGGAGCGGGCTCGTGTCGGTGCTCTACACCTTCCAGGGTCAGGCGGCGCACGCGGCATCGCAGCCGTGGCGCGGGCGCAGCGCGCTCGACGCCGTCGAGCTCATGGACGTCGGTTGGAATTTCCGGCGCGAGCATCTCCCTCTCGAGCAGCGATCGCACTACGTGATCCCGAACGGCGGTGATCAGCCTAACGTGGTGCCGGCGACCGCGTCGGTGTGGTACTACTTTCGCGAGCTGGACTACCCGCGCATCAAGTGGCTCTGGGCGGTGGGCGACTCGATGGCGCAAGGCGCGGCGCTGATGACGGGAACGACGCTGGCGTCCGAGCGAGTGCTCGGCAGCGCTTGGCCCGGCCACTTCAACCGGCCGATCGCCGAGGCGATGACCGAGAACATGAAGCGCGTCGGGGTGCCGAAGTGGAGCGGCGCCGACCAGCAGCTCGCGCGTGCCGTGCAGACGGAGCTCAAACAGCCGGTGATCGGCTTGGATACCGCGCTCGACTCCCTCCGACCACCCCCGAAGGTGAATCAGGGGGGCGGCTCCGACGACATCGGCGACGTCTCGTGGAACGTGCCGACGGTCGTCCTCCACTACCCGTCGAATATCCCGGGCGTGACCTACCATCACTGGTCGGCTGCCATCGCGATGGCGACTCCCCTCGCCCACAAGGGCGCGACGGCCGGAGCGAAGGTTCAGGCGATGACGATGCTGGACCTCCTCCTCCGCCCCGCGCTTCGAGACTCGGCCTGGAGCTACTTCAAGAACGTCCAGACAAAGGACGTGAAGTATGCGTCACTGCTGCGACCCGAGGATCGGCCCGCTACCGAGCTCAACGCCGATATCCTGGCTCGCTACCGACCGGAGATGAAGAAGTATTACTACGACCCCAAGAAATACTCCTCGTACCTTGAGCAGTTAGGGATCGCCTACCCGACGCTCCGGAGCGCCGATGGATCTTGCGGAGGTAGCCCGGCCGTTCCGTAGGGAGAGGCGTCGCCCTGGCGCCAGGACGATGTTGGCGGCAACTTCACACAAAGAACTCTATATGCACGGAGTTTGCGTGTCCGTGTCCCCGCGGGTCTCGATGAAATTCTGCGCACGATGCCGCAAACGGCGGTCGGAGGCGACCGGCGGATGAGGGCATCGCGCACCTCGTAACTCCTCTCCAACGCGACTGCTTTTTTCGCCGGCCGTTCCCTCCTCGGAGAGAGCGGCCGGTTCTTTTTTCGACCGTCTTTGCAAGGAGTCGTCCGATGAGCGCAACCCTGACCGGCATCCTCCCCGACCCGACCTTCTATCCCAGCCCGCGCGACGCCGCCAAGGCGCCGGTGGAGACCTTGGCGTACGCCGTCACCATCGATCCGACCGGCACAAAGCCGGACGCGCTCGAAGTCGTCGATGTCGATCGCAACTCGACGAGCTTCGGCACCAGCGTGGGACGCGTGGAGATGCCCTACGTCGGCGATGAGCTCCATCACTTCGGCTGGAACGCCTGCAGCTCGGCGCTCTGCCCCTACGCCCCGCACCCGCATATCGAACGTCGCTTCCTCATCATTCCCGGCCTCCGCTCGTCGCGCATCTACGTGCTCGACACGAAGCCCGATCCCCGGTCGCCGCGCATCGTCAAGGTGATCGAGCCCGACGAGGTGATGAAGAAGTCGGGCTACTCACGGCTCCACACCGTGCACTGCGGACCCGATGGGGTCTACCTGAGCGCGTTGGGGAATCCCGCCGGCGATGCGCCGGGCGGCGTGCTCGTCCTGGACCACAACACCTTCGAGGTGAAGGGTGCCTGGGAGAAGGACCGCGGGCCACAGAGGCTGGCGTACGATTTCTGGTGGCATCTGAACCACGACGCCATGCTCACCAGCGAGTGGGGGACTCCCAACACGATCGAGAAGGGGCTCGACCTGGAGGTTCTCACCAGCAAGGGCTACGGCCGCGCGATCCACGTCTGGGATCTCCGCAATCGCAAGCACCTGCAGACGCTCCCGGTCGGAGAGAACGATCAGATGACGCTCGAGCTCCGACCGGCACACGATCCACGCAAGACGTACGGTTTCGTCGGTGTGGTGGTGAGCCTCGCCGATCTCTCGGCGTCGGTGTGGAAGTGGGAGAAGAGCAACGGGTCGTGGGCGATCAAGAAGGTGATCGAGGTTCCCGCGGAGCCGGCCGATCCCGAGCTCCTCCCGCCGGCACTCAAGCCGTTCAAGGCCGTTCCTCCGCTCATCTCGGACATCGATCTCTCCCTCGACGACCGCTTTCTCTACGTCTCCTGCTGGGGAACCGGCGAGATGCGGCAGTACGATGTCACCGATCCGGATCATCCGAAGCTGAGTGGTTCGGTCCATCTCGGTGGGATCGTGCGGCACGCCGCGCACCCGAAGTCGGGGCCGCTCAATGGCGGGCCGCAGATGGTGGAGGTGAGCAGAGACGGAAAGCGGGTCTACTTCACCAACTCGCTCTACATCCCCTGGGATGCGCAGTTCTACCCCGAGGGGATCAAGAGCTGGATGGTGAAGCTCGACGTCGGGGCGAATGGCGGCATCACCCCCGACCGGAACTTCTTCGTGGAGTTCGACCAGCGGTCGCATCAGGTCCGCTTGCAGGGCGGGGACGCCTCCTCGGACTCGTACTGCTTCTCCTGACCCTCGATGACGCCCCTCTGGCCGTGGATGACGCTCGCCGCGCTGGGCGCCTTCCACGGCCTCAACCCGGCGATGGGTTGGCTCTTCGCGGTGGCGCTCGGAATGCAGGAGCGCCGCCGCGGCGCCGTGCTGGCGGCCCTGCCGCCGCTCGCGCTCGGCCACGCCATCTCTATCGCCATTGTGCTCGCCGCCTTCAGCCTCGCGCTCCACGCCCTGCCACCGCGCCCGCTGGCGCTTGCCGGCGGTGGCATTCTGCTCACCTTCGGCTGCTACCGGCTCGTCAGGCGGAACGCCCACCCGCGGTGGGTCGGAATGCAGGTGGGATTTCGCGACCTCACGACCTGGTCGTTCTTGATGTCGTCGGCGCACGGCGCCGGGCTGATGCTCGTGCCGGTGATGCTCGGGCTCACGATGGTGGTGCCGCATCACGCAATCGCGCTCCAAGCGCTCGGCAATGGCTCGCATGTCGTCGCCCTCGCCCTCGGCGTGCACACCGTCGCCCTGCTGGCGACGATGGCTCTTGTGGCTCTCGCGGTCTACGAAGTACTGGGCGTCGCGCTCCTCCGGAGGATGTGGGTCAATCTCGACTTGATCTGGGGAGTAGCGCTCATCGCCGCTGGCGCGGTGACGATGGCGCAGGTGCTGCGTCTGTCGTGACTGCGGCACGAGCCGCCAACCAAGGCCGCTCGTCTCGAGGATCCCGTCAGCGAGTTGAATGCGCGTCGAGCCGGTACGTGCTCCGCGCCCGGGTCGCCAACAATGACGTCGCTTGGAACGAAACCGACACCCATACGGTTTTCCCCGGGCGCGAGCCACCGACCGAAGGCCACTCGTGGTGAGGGTTCCGTCAGCGAGTTGCAAGGTGCGTTGTCATCCGTCAGGCGAGAGCCTATCTGTCTCGCCTCGTCGAACGGTGAGCGTCCGGGTGACAAGAGGGACTGTCGTCGCATTCGCGACCGGGCTTGGCTCAGGGCTACTCGTGACACCTGTGCTGATCGCTCTGAGCGCGTGGCGCGGTCTTCTCGGCGTGCGCGCGGACACGCCGCCCCCTGCGTGGGAGGCGACGCTCGCGCATGCGGCACTCGACGCGTCGGTGGCTCGAGAGGCCGGCCCGCAGCGCAACCCGACGCAAGTGACGGACGATTATCTGCTCGATGGAATGAAGATCTTCCGCGACGATTGCGCCGGCTGCCACGGTGACTACGGCAAGCCGAGTCGTTGGGGGAGCACCCTCTTCTACCCGCGCGTCCCGCAATTCGCCGAGCACCACCCGCACCGCCCTGACTGGCAAGTCTTTTGGATCGTCAAGCACGGCCTTCGCTACTCGGGGATGGGTGGCTGGGGTTCCGAGGTGCCCGACAGCAAGCAGTGGATGGTAGCGACTTTTCTCAGCCGGCTCGACTCACTGCCACCCGCCGTGGAGCGGGCGTGGACCACGGGAGTCGACCCGCGAACGCCAGCGGGTCAGTGATGGCTTCGCCGAGATCGTCGGAGTATGACGCCCCGGCGATCGCCGCGCCGATCACTTCCAGCGGAAAAGCTTGAGGGCGAGGACGAAGCTCAACACCAGCCAGCCAACGATCACTCCGAGCTCGGGCATCATCGCAGCGATGGAGCTCCCCTGCAGCATGTTCGCCCGAATTGCGTCGTTCACCGCGGTGAGCGGGAGCGCCCGGATGAGCGGCTGGACCGAGGCGGGGTAGCGCGACCAGGCGAAGAAGACGCCGGAGAAGACCCACATCGGGAGCATGACCATGTTCATCAGCCCGGACGCGCCTTCCATCGTCCGCGCCCGCGAGGCAACGAGGAGCCCGATGGCGGTGAAACAGAGGGACCCGAGCAGGCAGATGAAGGCGAGCTGCCAGAGCGGGCCGCGGAATGGGATCCCGAACACGAGCGCGCCGAACCCGAGGAGCGTCACCACCTCGAGCAGAAGCATCGTCAGGCGCGAGAAGAGGAACGACAGCAGATACTGGACGCGGGACATCGGCGTGGCCACGAGCCGCTTGAGGAGCTTCTTCTTCCTCGCATCGACGATGGCGAAGCCGACCCCCCAGATCCCGCTCCCCATGATGTTCATCCCGAGCAGGCCGGGAACCACGAAGTCGATGTAGCGCGATCCGCGCTCTCGCACGACGGTGTCTCGCGCCTGGAGCGGGTCGTGTCGCCCCGCAGCGCGCTGCAGCACGTCGTCCACCGTGAGGCGAGCGACGCGAGACTCGGGACGCGTGTCGTCGTAGCGGTAGGTCGCGCCATCCGGCCCGGCGCCGATCACCAAGAGGGCGATATCGCCGGTGCGCAGAGCGCGTGCCGCGGCGGTGTCGTCGAGGAGGAGCGCCGTGACACCATGCTCCCGTCCGAGCACGCGACTGATGCTGTCCGCGCCCGGGATCGTCGACACGACTCCGACCCGAACGACATCGATCGGCTTGTTGCGGAAGGCGATGCCGAGGCCAGCGGCCAGGAGAATCGGGAAGACGAAGACCCAGAAGACCGCCTCGGGTTCGCGGAGGAACTCGCGGTAACGCACCAGCGTGAGCTGCACCAGCGGGTGGTCGGCGAAGCTCCGCCTCCGCGGCCCGATCTCGGGTGGGGGAGCGGAGCGCTCCGGGGGAGCGAGCGTCGTTTCAGTCATCGCGCAGGTGTCGGCCCGTGAGAGAGACGAAGACATCTTCGAGCGTGGCGGAGTGGGTGCGCAACTCGCTCAGCGCCCCGCCGCGGCGCGCCACCTCCGCCAGGAGCGCCGGTACCGCACGGTGGAGCTCCGTCACCTCGAGCTGGAAGCCGCCATTCTCCGCGCGTGCGGCGCTCACGCCGTCGAGCGTCCGCAGCACCTCGGCGTTGATCGTGTCGCCGCCGCGCTCCACCGAGAACTCGACGACATGCTCGGCGCACATCGAGGCGATGAGTGCACGGGGCGTGCCGAGCGCGATCACCTTCCCATGGTCCATGATCGCCACACGATCACAGAGACGCTCGGCTTCGTCCATGTAGTGCGTCGTCAGTAGGATCGTTCTGCCGGTGGCGCGAAAGCGCTCGATCAGATCCCAGAGCTGCCGGCGCGCCTGGGGATCGAGGCCCGTCGTCGGCTCGTCGAGGAAGAGAAGCTCGGGGTCGCCCACGAGCGCACAGGCGAGCGCCAGGCGCTGCTTCTGTCCTCCGGAGAGGCTGCCGACGCGCGACTTCCGCTTCTCCTCGAGCTGCACCAAGCCGATGACGTCCTCGACCTCGCGCCCGCGCTCGTAGAAGCTGCGGAAGAGGCGCAATGTCTCCTCCACCGTGAGCTTCTCCGAAAACTGCGTCTCCTGTAGCTGGATACCGAGCCGTTCGCGCAGCTCCCGGCCGTGGCTATCCCAACGCCGTCCGAGAAGCTCCACCGTTCCCGAGTCCGGTGCGGTGAGGCCCTCGCAGATCTCGATCGTGGTCGTCTTGCCCGCGCCGTTGGGGCCGAGCAGGCCAAAACACTCCCCCGGCGGCACGGCGAGGTCGACATCGTCGACCGCCGTCACGTCGGTGTAGCGCTTTACCAGATGCTCGAGCCGAAGGGCGTAGGACATGGGGGAAGGCGGGACGTCAGGGTGAGCGACGGGGCCGGTGCCGAACCCGGAATGTGAACGTCTGGCCAATCGCGGAGAAGGAGGGTCGCCACCGCGCGACTCTTAACGCGTCTCGACGGGGGAAAGATTCGCGGCGGGGAGACCGACCCCGAAACCCCCTCCGAGGCGCTCCCGTAAGGGACGGCATCGCTCTCCCCTAGCGACCCAAGGATGTTGCTCACCGCGCTGCTGGCGTTGCAGGTCGGTACTGTAGCGCCACCGTCCGACAGCGGACTCATCACGGAAGCCCGGCTGGATTCTATCCAGGCGTACCGCGACTCGGCCCGTCACGCCGCGGCGCGCGCGCGGAGGAGCATCGCGCTCACCCCGGAGCTCGTCGCCAGCGCGTATCGCGACGACGTCGCGCGCGACATCGTGCTCCACGCGCGGGAGGCTCGCCTGGCACAGGATGAGACGCTCACCAGCTACGACGCGATGGCGAAGCAGCGCCTGACGGTTGGACTCGGCCTAGGGAGCACCGGGATCGACAAGCTGCTCTTCCGCACCGAGAATGCCGCTCGCGTTCGCTGGAAGTCGGGCACAGGCGCGATCATCGACGTGGTGGGGGCGAGGACCGCCTTCCCGATGATCTTCTCCGGGAGTCGGGTGATCGAGGACATGCTCGACCTCGACGCCATCCCGTACTACCCGGGACGGGAGGGACTCCTCCGATTGAGCGGCGTCGAGCGCGCCTCGAAGACGAACGAAGGGCTCTTCATCCATCCACTCGACCATGGCGCGGAGGCGTACTACCAGTATTCCAGCGGAGACTCGCTCGTTTTCACCCTCCCGTCGGGGGAGCGCATCCGGCTGCGCGAGGTGCGCGTGGTCGCCCGAGAGCCGCGCTCCGATCTCCTCGTCGGCGCGCTCTGGTTCGACGTCGCGAGCGCTCAGCTGGTGCGGGGCGCGTTTCGACCGGCCGCGCCGGTCGACATCGTGAAGCTGGCAGAGGAGGATGATCCGGACGCCTTCAAGGACGTGCCGGTCTGGGTGAAGCCGATGATTTTCCCGATGCGCCTCGACGTCGCTGCCTTCACCGTAGAGTACGGCCTCCACGAGCAGCGGTGGTGGCTCCCCAGCGTAGAGAGCGTGACGGGGCGCGCCCAGGTGGGGAAGATGCGCAGCCCGTTCTCCATCGAGCAGAGCTTCCGCTACGCGAGCGTCAACGGAATCGACACGCTCCCCCGCGTCTTCGCGAGCGACGAGGACTCGATCATGCATCTGCAAGGACGCGGGTGGATGGACAGGGAGGAGCAACGGCGCCAGCGGCGGGACAGCATCCGCGCCGAGCGGAAGCGTCACCCGGAAGACGACGATGACGACATGGCGAGTCTCAAGTGCACGCCGGGTGACACGATCACACGCCGGGAGATCCGCTACGGAAACACGCTTCCGCTCGAGGTCCGGATCCCCTGCGACACCGCCGCCCTCCTCCACTCCGCCGAGCTCCCGCCCTCGATCTTCGATGAGGGGGAGCAGGACTTCGGGATGCGCGATGCGAAGGAGCTGGCGTCGTCCCTCTCGATGGGTTTGCAGCCCGACTGGAATCCGCAGCGCCCGACGCTCCACTACGGCATCGATCACGACATGGTGCGGTACAACCGGATCGAGGGGCCCTCGATCGGGGTCATGGCGGAGCAGACGCTCGGCGCCGGTTACAGTGGGGAAGCGCAGTTTCGGATCGGGCTCGCCGACCAGCAGCCGAATGGCGAGCTGAAACTCTCGCGCACCAACGGCACGCGCACTTACTCCATCGCCGGCTTCCGGCGCCTCGCATCGGCCAACGATTGGGGGAACCCATTCAGTCTCGGCAGCTCGCTCTGGGCCTTCGTGGGCGGGCGCGACGAGGGCTTCTACTATCGCACGTGGGGAGGGGAGGTGAGTGTCACGCAGCGCACCGATGCCACGCTCGTGGGGCGGCTCTTCGTCGAGCGTCAGAGTGCGGCCGACGTCGAGATGGACTTCTCCATTCCGCACATGTTCGACAGCTCGCACAACTTCCTCCCGAACATCGACGCCCCTGACGCGACGGAGGTTGGACTCTCCGGCTCCTACAAGCGCGCTTTTGGTCTCGACCCCCGTGGGTGGCGCACGAATGTGTGGGTGCGAGCCGAAGGCGCGCTCGGAACGTTCGACTACTCACGCGGCGCGGCCGACGTCACCGTCGCACACGGACTCGGGCCTCACCTGGATGCGGCGCTCACCGTGGGCGCGGGAACATCGGGCGGCACCGTTCCCGCGCAGCGGGACTGGTTCATGGGCGGGACGTTCACGGTCCGCGGACAGGATGCGGGCACGTTTCAGGGCGACTCGTTCTGGATGGGGAGGGCGGAGTTGGGGACCAGCTTCCGGGGAGTTCGGCCCGTCGCCTTTTTCGACATCGGCTGGGCGGGCTCGCGCTCGAGCTGGTCCACACCGGGTATCCCAATGAGCGGAGCCGGTTTGGGGGCCTCCTTCCTCGACGGCTTGATGCGAGCGGACATCTCGCACGGGATCCAGCCGGGACATGGGTGGCGTCTCGATCTGTACACGGGGGCGAGCTTCTGAGTTCGTAACGTCTTCGGCGTG
Source organism: Gemmatimonadaceae bacterium (assembly GCA_035623475.1). Lineage (GTDB taxonomy): Bacteria > Gemmatimonadota > Gemmatimonadetes > Gemmatimonadales > Gemmatimonadaceae > DASPTK01. The sequence continues at coordinate 204,810 of DASPTK010000014.1, forward strand.
ACGGGGTTCGGACCCCGAGAGTCATTCCGAAGAGAGGCAAATCGCACAAACCGGTTGTGCTCGGGCGACGAGTTTCGTTGCCACGCGCCGGCGCGCGCGCGAGACGACTATCGCCCCCATGAGACCCACAACGGCCGCGTCGAGCGGCCGCGCGAAGTCGCAGACCCCGGAGCAGGCGAACGCCGAAGTCCTGCTCTGGCAGAGCCGCATCCGGATCGGTGCCGCGCTCGCCTTCGGCGCGATCGGCATCACCATCATGGCCGTCGAGCCCACGCGCCCGAGCGCGCTCGTCGGCATCGGCGTCCTGGCGAGCTACGTGTCGGCGATCCTCGCTCTCTGCGCGGTCGCCCGGCGCACCGGAGAAGCGCGGCGCGATCTCGTCCTCGCCACGATCGCCTGCGACGTCCTCTTCATCTTCGCTCTCACCTACGTCGCCTCGCCGGCCGAGTCGTACGGCCGTGCGCTCATCGCCGGCTTCGGCATCCTGCACCTGACCGAGTTCTACTTCGGCCGTCCGCTCGCCTGGGTCACGCTCTTCGGGGTGTCGGCGTCGTACGTCGCGCTCCTGGCGATCGCCGCCCTCGACGGGGCGCCCTTCCATTGGGAGCAGGCGGTGTGGTCGCTCGCCGTCTTCGTCCTCGCCGGCGGCTCCTTCGTCTTCCATTACGGCTCCTTCCGCAGCCGCCTGACGAGCGTCGTCGCTCTCTTCGACCGCGCGGAGGAGGGTGACTTCGGCGGAGAGTACGACGCCGACACCGATCCCCGGCCCGACGTGGCGACGATGGTCGGGAAGGCGTACAACCGCGTCCGCGCGCAGCTCGCCAACCTCGTCCTCACCGACCCGCTGAGCGGCTGCCTGAATCGTCGCGGCCTCGAGCAGCGCCTGACCGGAGAGATCTCGCGCGCGGCGCGAACGGGGAATCCGCTCGCCCTCCTCGCCATCGACGTCGATCACTTCAAGGAGATCAACGACACCTTCGGCCATCTCGCCGGCGACATGGTGGTGCAGGAAGTGGGCGAGCTCCTGCGCAACGTCGCGAGGGCGGGCGACATCGTGGCGCGAACGGGGGGCGATGAGTTCACCCTGCTCCTCCCTGAGACGAGCGCTGCCGGCGCCTTTCGCCTCGCCTCACGAATTCGCGACCGGGTGAGCAAGCATGCCTTCCCCGGCCTCTCGGGGCGGGTGGACGTGACGGTGAGCATCGGGCTCGTCTCCGACCGTATCGAGGACGAGAACGTGGCCCACGACCTCCATTCGCGGGCCGACGAGGCGCTCTACGCCGCCAAGGGCGGCGGCCGCAACCGCGTCAGCATCTGGACGCGGCAGCTGCGGGCGATCGCCGGGCGCTAGCTCCGGCCCGCGAGGGTCGTTAGGCGAGTGGACGCGAGGCGCCCACGCTCAGATCTCCATCTCGCCGCGCGTCACCATCACCGACTCGCCACCGACGCGAACGGACGTGATCTCGTTGCCGGCCTTCTCCACCTCGACCTCGAGGATGCTCGGCCGTCCCATCTCGAATCCCTGCTCGATCACATAGCGAAACGTGCCCTCGGCGCCGGACTCGCGCGATCCCAGGTACCCACCCAACGCAGCGGCCGCGGAACCGGTCGCCGGATCCTCGACGATGTTCTGCCCCGGCACGAACGCTCGGGCCCGGATGTCAGAGCCCGTCCGCTCGGGGTCGCGGGAGAAGACCATGATGTCGGTCGCCCAGTACGACTTGACCGTCGACTCCCAGTGATCGAGCCGGATGCGCGCCCGCCGCACGACCTCGCGGTCCTTTACCGGAACGAAGAGGAAGCGCAGGCCGCAGGAGACGGCCTGCGGCGAGTACATGCCGCCCGAGATCTCGGTCGCCTCGATCCCCAACACGTCCGCCAGAAGCGAGCGCCCTGGAGGGGGAGGTCCGAACTCCGGAAGCTTGGCCACCGTCAGCTGACAGAAGGTCGGCACGCCCTTGTCGACGCGCACCGTCACCGGCACCGGGCCGACTCCTTCCTCGAGCACGATACGTGTCTCGGGCTCGTCGAGCGGGATGGCCCTGAGCGTGGCCAGGACGAACGCCGTGCCGACCGTGGGGTGCCCGGCGAAGGGTAGCTCGGTCACCGGGGTGAAGATGCGCAGCCTCCGTGTGTGCCGGGGATCGTCAGGCGGGTAGACGAAGACGGTCTCGGAGAGGTTGAACTCGCGCGCGATGTCGGGGAGCGCGGACTCCGGAATCCCGCTGGCGTCGGGAAAGACGGCCAGCTGATTTCCTCCGAACCGGCGGTTGGTGAAGACGTCGGCGGTATAGAAGCGTGCGAGCATGGATGAGCGGGAGAGGCCGGGCCCGAGCCCGGGTTACTCGTCGTCGTTCGCCATGAACGGGTATCGCCACTCTCGCGGAGGGGCGAAGGTCTCCTTGATCGACCGCGCGCTCACCCAACGGACGAGATTCAGCACCGAGCCCGCCTTGTCGTTGGTGCCCGACGCACGGGCGCCGCCGAACGGCTGCTGGCCGACGACCGCACCGGTCGGCTTGTCGTTGATGTAGAAGTTGCCGGCGGCGTTCCGGAGGGCGAGGCTCGCCTGCCGGATCGCCGCGCGGTCGCGGGAGAAGATCGATCCGGTGAGCGCGTACGGCGACGTCCGGTCGACCACCTCGAGCGTCTCGGCGAAGGCGGCGTCTGGGTAGACGTTCGCGGTCACCACGGGGCCGAAGATTTCCTCGCACATGAGGCGGTACGCAGGGTCGCGCGTCTCGACGAGCGTCGGGTGGATGAAGTAGCCCGTGTCGCCATCGACCGTCCCGCCGGCCACGATCGTCGCGTTGCGCTTCGCGTCGGTGATGTACTCGCTGATCTTGGTGAACGCCTTCTTGTCGATCACCGCGCCGATGAAGTTGCGGAAGTCGGCGATGTCGCCGATCCGCATCTCCTCCATGATCGCCACCGTCCGGTCGCGCACCTCCGGCCAGAGCGATTCCGGCACGTAGACACGGCTCGCCGCCGAGCACTTCTGCCCTTGGTACTCGAAGCCACCGCGCGCGATCGCCACCGCGAGCGCCGCCGGGTCCGCCGAGCGATGGGCGACGATGAAATCCTTTCCGCCGGTCTCGCCCACGATCCGTGGATAGCCGCGGTAGCGCGACACGTTGGCTCCGATGCGCCCCCACATCGCGTTGAAGACGCCCGTGCTTCCGGTGAAGTGCAGTCCGGCGAAGTCGGGCGAATCGATCAGCTGTTCCGAGATCGTCTTCGCATCGCCGGCGACGAAGTTGATCACTCCCGGCGGGAGCCCCGCCTCCTCGAGGAGGCGCAGGATGTAGTAGGCGCTCAGCATCGCGCTCGACGCCGGCTTCCAGATGACCGTGTTCCCCATCAGCGCGGGAGCGGTCGGGAGGTTGCCGCCGATCGACGTGAAGTTGAAGGGCGTCACCGCGTAGACGAATCCCTCGAGCGGCCGGTAGTCGCTCTGATTCCAGACCGACTGATCGCTCAACGGCTGCTGCTCGTACAGCGACTGTGCGAACGCGGCGTTGAAGCGCCAGAAGTCGATGAGCTCGCACGCGGCATCGATCTCCGCCTGGAAGACGGTCTTCGACTGCCCGAGCATCGTGGCGGCATTGAGGGTGGCGCGCCACGATGTGGCGAGGAGCTCGGCGGCCTTGAGGAAGACGGCGGCGCGGTCCTCCCATGGCCAGTTGGCCCATTCGCGCCGCGCCGCGCGCGCCGCGTCCACCGCCGCCGCCACGTCGGCCGGCGCGGCCATGTGGTAGTCGGCGAGAACGTGGTGGTGGTCGTGGGGCATCACCGCGTGCGCGGCATCGCCGGTTCGCACCTCCCGGCCGCCGATCACGAGAGGGATGTCGGGACGCTCGGCGGCCATCTTGGTGAGGCGGGCCTTGAGCTCGCGGCGCTCCGGCGATCCGGGCGCGTACGAGCGCACAGGCTCATTCACCGGCTCGGGGACACGCCGGATGCCGTTCACGGCCACCGCTCCGGCCGATGCAGCGTGGTCGGGTGCGCCGCGATCCGCGGGTGCGGGTGCTTCCGCGGACGAGCGGGGGTGGGCCTTGGGGGGGCGGGCGACAGGGGCAGCCATGGGACGTCGGGGTCGAGGGTCCGTCAGCGAGGTGGGGGCGCGGGGCGCCGCATGACCGACGCTCGCGACCACACAAACATACGCAGCCGCGGACGACGCAGCCACCACATGCGAATCCGGGTGGAGCCCTTGCACCGGCGGCGGCCCTCGGTGGCCACGCTCCCGCGTGAGCCCGCGTGCGCCGTCCCGCTGCCTAACCGTGCCGCCATCGGTCAGCTAGAATCCAGACCGACATGGCCCGTTTGATCGGAGTCCACACCGGCGATGCCCTCGGCATCTCCGCCGCCGCCCGCCGGGCCGGGAAGGCCGGCGCGACCGCACTACAGATCTTCACGGCGATTCCGACGTACTACGGCGACAAGCAGTCGATCCGACCGGAACGGGTGGAACGTTTCCGTTCGGCGCTCGCCGAGTCGAAGATCGCGCCCGAGCACGTGGTCGTGCACGCGGCATACGTGCTCAACACGGCGACCGCCGACGAGACCAAGTGGGAGCGCTCGCGAGCCGGCCTCGAGCGAGAGCTGGAGCGCACGACGGCGCTCGGGCTGGGCGCGGTCTGCTTTCATCCTGGCGCCGCCACCGGTCACGACCGGGCGGCGGCGGCGAAGCGGGTCGCTCGCGCGATGACGGCGGCGCTTCGCGCCGTTCCCGGCCCCACGCGCCTGCTGGTGGAGAATACGGCCGGCGCTGGGCTCACCATGGGCCGAACGGCCGAAGAGGTAGGCGCCATTCTCGACGGCGTGCCTGACGACTTGCGCCCCCGCGCGGGATACGGTCTCGACACGTGCCACCTCTTCGCCGCCGGCCACGACATCGCCGCCTCGCCCGCCGCCCAGCGGGCCGTGCTCGACGAGTTCGAGAAGGCCGCGGGGGAGCCGCCTCGCTTCTTCCACCTCAACGACAGCGAGGGAGAGCTGGGCTCGAACCGTGACCGGCACGCGCTGATCGGCGAAGGGCACATCGGCCTCGAGCCATTCCGCTGGCTGCTGCGCGATCCGCGGACGAAGGGGGTTCCGCTCATTCTCGAGACGCCGCAGCAAACCGAGCAGGCGCCGGACGATGACACGCCCGACCCATGGGACGTGCGGATGGTCAAGCTCCTTCGCTCTCTGGAACCGCGTCGGTGACCCGCACGCACCGGCCGGCGATCCGCCGGCGACTGACATTGTCGGCAGCCTTGGGCGTGGGGCTCGCACTCCTCCCGCCCGATGGCCATGCACAGGGAGGGGCGGTCGCCGGAGCGCCGATCGACTTCGCGGCGCTGCGCGACGAGGCCGTCCGCGCGATGTCGGAGTATCTGCGGCTCGATACCTCGAACCCGCCCGGCAACGAGCTGCTCACCGCGCGCTGGCTGCAGGCGTTCCTCGCCCGCGAGGGGATCGATGGGGTGATCCTCGACACCGCCGAGTTGGGACCGGGGCGGGCGAATTTCTACGCGCGACTCAAGGGCGATGGATCGAAGCGCGCGATCGCGCTCGTGCACCATATGGATGTCGTGCCGGCGAACCCATCGCTCTGGTCGGTCCCGCCCTTCTCCGGCGAGGTGAAGGATGGCTACGTCTGGGGACGGGGCGCTCAGGACATGAAGGGCGAGGGGATCATCCACCTCATGGCTATGGTGGCCCTCAAGCGAGCCGGAGTTCCACTCACGCGTGACATCGTCTTCATCGCGAACTCCGACGAGGAGGTAGAAGGGCGCGGGGCCACGATCTTCGTGTCGCGTCACCGCGACCTGCTGAAGGACGTGGAGTTCATGGTCACGGAGGGAGAGGGGACCCGAACGGAGAACGGGCGCACCCGCTGGTTCGCCGTGGGCGTCGCGGAGAAGCGCGCCTACTGGCTTCGTCTGGTGGTGCACGGCACCGAGTCCCACGGCTCGATCCCGCGCGGCGACAACCCGGTGCCGCGCCTCGCCCGCGCGATCACCCGCGTCGCCGCCTGGCAGACGCCGGTGCGCCTCCTTCCGTCGGTCGCTCGCTACTTCCAGGCGCTGGCGCCTCTCTCGACGGGAGAGCAACGGGCGTGGCTCGCCGATCCGGCGGCCGCCCTTAAGACGTCGCGCGGGCGGGCGTGGCTCCTGAGCGATCCGTACCGCAACGCCTGCATGCGGAACACCGTCGTCCCCACGGTCCTCGTCGGTTCGACCGCCACCAACGTCATCCCGTCAGAGGCGAGCGCCAATCTCGACGTGCGGCTTCTGCCTGACGAGGACACGACCGCCTTCCGCCACGCTCTGGCCGCCGTGATCGCCGACACCGCCGTCCGCATCGAGGCGCTCCCGGGGGTCATGCCGGCCTACAACGCCGACCCCACCTCGGCGCTCGTGCACGCCGTCGAGAAGGTGCTCGCCGAGCTGCTCCCCGGCGTCCCGGTGACGACGCCCCTGGCGACGGGAGCAACCGACCGCCCGACCTACTTCCAGGCGGGGATCCAGGCCTACGGGGTGGAGCCCTTCCTGATCGAGGAATCGGAGATTCTGACCGAGGTGCACGGCAACAACGAGCGAGTCTCGATTCCCAACGTGGAGTTCGGACTTCGGCTCTTCGTGGGGATGTTGTCGCAGCTGCAGTAGGGGCGCCGCGGTGTGCCGCCGCCGGTCCTGGGACGCTGTCATTGAATGGTCAGAGCAGCGTCAGGGCAGGGTACGAAAGCCCTCGCATTGTGAGTAGCCGCCACACATTGTTCGCTCAAGATGAGTGTGCCTTCCGAAGCCTCCTCACCCACCTCCGGCCGCCCCTCGGACGGTCGTGCGTCCAGCGGGCCCCTAGGCGCCGTCCTCTTTCTGCTGCTCGTGGTCGCCGCCGCCCTGACGTGGGAAGCCTGGAGCGCGGCGCGCTCGCACCGCGAAGCGGCCCAGGACGCGCTTCGCGATTACGCACTCTTCGCCGCCTCCAGCTACGCCGACCAGGCGTTCAATCGATTCTATCTCGGATCGGTGGCGATCCTGGCGCCGGTGGGAGGCGCGAGCCAGGTGCCGACGCTCGACCAGGTGTACGACCCGGGAGTGATGTTGACCGCTGCGCGCGCCTCCCACGACTGCAAGTGCCGCTGGGATGCCGAGCCCGACTTCGCCTTCAGTTATCGGCTTCGCGACAGCGCGCTGGTGCTCCGAGGCGACCGCCTCCCGGGCGCGCTGGTGCGGACCCGTCTGATCGATTCGTTGGCGCGCAACTTCGACTCGATGACAGTCGAGACCGCGGTGAAGTGGCCACGGCCCGACCAGGTCTGGGTCGTGCTCGATACGGCCGGAGGGTCGGCACAGCTCTACCTGATGACCTTCAAGTACGGCCGCAACGGTGTCCCGACGATGCTCTACGGATTCGCGACGCCCTTCCGGCACTTCTCCGATCGCGTCCTGCCACATCTGATGAGCGCGCAGCTGCTGCCGAAGGCGGTGACGCGCGGGGCCTACAACGACTCGCTACTCACGGTCACCGTCCGTGACGCCAATGGCGAGGTGCTCTACCAGTCGGCGCAGTCGGTCGACACGACCTACGCCGCGCGCGTTCCACTCTGGCGCTTCGCTCCCGATGGTCCCTCGGTGCAGCTCGGCATGCGCCCCGAGGCTGCGGCGAAGCTCCTGAGCGGCGGTGTGCCGCGGTCGCGCCTGCCGCTCCTGGCGGCGCTCCTCTTTCTCGCCTCGGTGCTCGTGGCGGCAGCGCTCCTGTTGTCGCGGCGGGCGCAGGAGCTGACACAGCTCAGATCGGACTTCACATCGAGCGTCTCACACGAGCTCAGGACGCCGCTGGCCCAGATCCTTCTCTTCGCCGAGACACTACACCTGGGGCGAGCCGGCTCATCGACCGAGAAGGAGAACGCGATTCAAGTCATCCTGCGCGAGGCGCGTCGTCTGGCGCACATGGTGGACAACGTCCTCCTCTTCTCGCGCACCGAGCACCGGCCGGTGAGGATCTCGCCGCTCCCCCTGCCACTGGCTCCCCTGGTGCGCGACGCGGCGGCCTCGTTCGCTCCGCTGGCGCGGGTGCACGAGGCGACGATCGTCACCACTCTCGAGGACGTGACAGCCCCGGTAGACCCGGGCGCGCTCCGGCAGATGCTCCTCAACCTGCTCGACAACGCGGTGAAGTACGGGCCGCCGGGCCAGACGCTCACGGTGGGATTGGCGCTCCACGGCTCCGAGGCCTGGATCTGGGTCGACGACCAGGGCCCCGGTGTCTTGGCGGCCGACCGCGAGCGAATCTGGCAGGCGTTCATCAGGCTGCCGCGGGGAAACGAGTCGGTAGCAACCGGGAGCGGCATCGGGCTGTCTGTCGTCAGGCAGTTGGTCATGCTTCACGGAGGCCGGTGCTGGGTGGGCACGGCGCCGGGCGGCGGGGCGCGATTCGTGATCGAGCTCCCCGGCGCCCGCGCTTCCGCAGTTCCGGAGCATCCGGATGCGCGCGCCGTGACGGCGAACGCAGCCGCGCCCGGCGCCGATGCCGGGAGCGTGTCACTCGCCACGGGGGACTGATGGCGCACATTCTCATCGTCGAAGACAACATCGACCTGGCGGTCGGGCTCCGCTCGAACCTGGAGCTCGAGGGCTACGAGGTCTCGATCGCCGCCGACGGCGTGAAGGGGCTCTCGAAGGCCCGCGCGGCGACGCCGGATCTGGTGATCCTCGACCTCATGCTTCCCAAGCTCGACGGCTACCGGTTGCTGCGCCTGCTGCGCGCCGATGGACTGCAGATGCCGGTGCTCGTGCTGACGGCCCGGGGCGACGAGGCCGACAAGGTGCGCGGGTTCCGCTGGGGCGCCGACGACTATGTCACCAAGCCGTTCGGGCTGATGGAGCTCCTCGCCCGCGTCGAGGCGCTGCTTCGGCGCAACCGCTCGCCGTCCGAGGCCCAGCGCGCGGCGGCGGCCTCGCCCGTGCACGTGGGCGACATCGAGGTCCGCCCGGCCACCCATGAAGTGCTGCGCGGCGGTTCTCCCGTGGTGCTCCGGCCGAAGGAGTTCGATCTGCTGATGGCGCTCATCCAGCGGAACGGGCAGGTCGTCTCCCGGAACGAGCTGCTGCACGAGGTGTGGGGGTACGAGGCTGACATTGTCAGCCGCACCGTGGACACGCACATGGCCGAGCTGCGCCGGAAGCTCGAGCACGATCCATCCAACCCTCGCCACTTGCTGACCGTTCGCAAGACGGGGTATCGGCTGCAGGTGTGACGACCGGTGTGGCGGGATCCGCCACGCCTCCGCCTGACGAATCGTGGCGTCACCACAGGGTGCGCCTTCGCTCCCGAGGTGGGCGAGGCGACGAGTACGTCGCGCGCTTCCAGAATGTGCAGCTATGGAGCGACTACAAGCGCACCTGTGCGCCGCGTGTGTCGCCGCATCCCACACCACGCGCGACGCGTGGAGCCCGGACGCTTCTGCGACAGCTCGTCGGAATGTGCGACGAACCCTCACACGCCATCGATCGCTGGACCAGTTGGCGAATGGTGGGGTAGCAGGGGGAAGGCAGGTGCGGGAGGGTTCCGGACACGCCAACGACCCTCATCCATGCCCGTGGCAGAGTGAAAACAGACGTCGACCACGGTACGCGGGACGTACGAGTGCTGTGCGAAGTTGGTCAACTCTGGGCGTGCAGCACGCGGTCCTCGTATCGTGGTTGGCGCTCGGCGAGCGTACAATGCGACGCCGCCGTCCCGGTGGTGTGAGTCACGTCGTTGTCCTCCTTGAGCGTGGCATCACCTTCCAAACCCCGGGCCGGCGGCGTGGCTTTTCTCGTCCGGCCTCTGACACTCGCCGCGCCGCGACGCCCCCCAGCTACTCTCGCCGACAACCGCTCTGAGCTCGCTACTCCGCCTTGCCGAGGAGAATCGGGGTCGTGGTGGGTTGTGGTGAGCCACCCTGCGGCTCCACGGTAACGGCGATCGCGAGCAGCGAGTCGGCGCCGAGCGCGTAGGTCGCCGCCAGGCGCGCTTCGCCGCTCGCTTCCGGAGCGAACGTGCCGGCGCTCACCTTCCGGTTGTCCTTCGTGATGAGCCAGAGCTGATAGCTCCGCCCTGGCGCTGCCGCCGGCATGTTGTGCGCGACGAAGGTCCATCGGTTCGTGAGCTGGTCCCAGAACATGCGCGCCGATGGGTGGGTCGGTCCCTGCTCGACCGAGATGATCTTCACCCGCGGCCCGACCAGATCGGCAATGGTCGAGTCGCGTGCGGCGATCTGCGCTTCCAGCGCGTGCCGCGCGTCGTGTTGTGCGGCGAGCTCACGCCGCAACTCGGCGTTCCGCTGCCGCTCGCCGAGCGCCCAAGACGCGAAGCCGGCGGTGAGGATCACGATCGCCGCCGCGGCCAGAGTGCGCACGACCCCCGGCCCCGTGGGCGGCCGCTCGCGCGCACGGAGCGGTGTGACCGGGGTGCCCGGTGTCGACGGGCGCACGTCACTGCCGCCTGCTCCACCCGGTGCCGTGCCGCGATCCGCCGCGGCCCGCGCCATCAGGCGCGCGCGCACGCGCGCGCTGCGATCGGCGTCCATTGCGCTCGGCGGCAGCGCCAGAGCGAGAAGCGCCGCCGTCTCGCCGAGTGACGCGCGCTCCCGCGTGCACTCGTCGCATCCCCGCACGTGCGCCTCGAGGGACGCCCGGTCCTCGGGGGAGAGCGCGTCCAATGCGTCGAGCGCGAGCAGCTCGCGGGCTTCCGCGTGATCGATCTCGCGCATCATCGCTCTCGCTCCCGGTACATGGATAGGCTCTGGCGAAGTTTCTCCATGGCGAGCCGCACTCTCGTCTTGATCGTCCCCAGCGGCTGCCCGGTGCGCGCGGCGATCTCGGAGTGGCTGTAGCCGCCGTAGTATGCCAGCTCGATCGCCTCACGCTGCTCCGGCGGGAGAGCGGCGAGCGCCCTCGTGACGATGGCGCGCCGCTCTGATGTCTCTGCCTTGGCGAGTGGATCTTCGGCGCCGCTGGGTGCGCGCGCCGTCGCGTCCGCCTCGCTCTCGGCGAGCGCCGTCCACGTATCCTCGGGACGCCGGCGCCGCGCACGAAGGCGGTCGAGGGCACGGCTCCGGCCGATGGTCGTGAGCCACGTCGAGACGGCGCCCCGCGTCCCCTCATAGCGGGCGGCCTGCTTCCACGCCTGCCAGAAGGTCTCCTCCACGACCTCCTCCGCCTCGTCGGCGTCTCCGAGCACGCGAATCACGAGCGCGTGGACGAGCGGCGCCCAGCGGTCGTACAGCTTGCCGAGCGCGGTCTCGTCGCCTGTCGCCATGAGTTGGAGGAGGTCGCGATCGATGGAGTCGCCCCGGCCGCTCACGCTCGACGGCGGCCGCGTGGGACGCGCGCCCGGCTCCCCCGTCGTCGTGTCGGGCCCCTCAGCAGAGTACGCCGGGTCGTGCTGGAGCGGATCCATTCCGACGCGAATCTACCCTCCTCAGCGGAGGGCTGCGAGGGAGAGAGCGGTGCCCACAGAGAGGGAACGCAGAGCGAAGATGTGGTCGACAGACTTGATTCCCGCTCGGACGCTTGTACTTTTTGCCCGTGACGGACACGTTCCCCTCTGAACGCGATTCCTTCATCAATCGGAGAGCGATCGATGGCAACCAAGAGAAGAGCTAAGCGGAAGGTGAGAAGGGCCGTGCGCAAAGCGGCGAGAAAAGTTCGGAGGAAGGTCCGCAAGGCTACACGCAAGGCAGCACGCAAGCGCGCGCCGAATCCGGCGTTCATGAGGCCGATGATGCCCGATGCTGCGCTGGCCGCTGTCGTCGGGGCGAGTGCATTGCCTCGCACCGAGATCACGAAGAGGCTCTGGGCGTACATCAAGCGCAACGGACTTCAGGATGCCAAGCAACGGCGCAACATCAACGCCGACGAAAGGCTCAAAGCCATCTTCGGTGGCCGGAAGCAGGTCTCGATGTTCGAGATGACGAAGCTCGTCAGCCGGCACATGAAATAGCTCGGCGAAAGCCGCGTGATGCACCGAGGGGGCGATCTCCCACGAGGAGTCGCCCCCTCGGTGCACTTGTGCGGTGTGTGCGCGCCGGGAGAATTTTGGACACCGGCGAATGCGCCGCCTATCATCCCTCCCTATGGCTGTCGCCCCCGAAAAGAAGTCCCCCCGAAAGCGCAGCTCGACCAACGTGGTCAGCGCGGCTCGTCGCGAGTCTCGCGGAAAGCGGAAGTTCGACGCCCGCGAGCTGCTCAAGTCCCTCGCGATCATTCTCGCGATCTGGTTCACGATTCGCACGCTGCTCGTCGAGCCGTATCGCATCCCCTCCGAGAGCATGGAGCCGACGCTGCTCGTCGGGGATTTCCTCTTCGTCAACAAGCTCATCTACGGTCCGCACATCCCCTTCACCAATACCAATCTCCCGGGATATGGGGATCCCAAGCGCGGAAGTATCGCTGTCTACGTCTCTCCCCCGCAGTATGATCAACCGGAGGACCTGACGCCGACGGTGGTGAAGCGGCTCGTCGGCATTCCAGGAGACACGCTCTACATGCGGGATGGCGTCCTCTTTGTGAACGGGATCGCGCAGCGCCAGGGATTCGGCACCGACACGTTCGCCGAGGGAGCGAACGAGACGAACCGCGACTTCGATTGGCAGAAGAAGGTCGTGCTGCAGCACTCACGCTTCGGCCCGCCCCCCGCCGAACCGACGCACGACAACTGGGGCCCGTTCGTCGTGCCACCGGACCACTACTTCGGCATGGGAGACAATCGCTACCACTCGAAGGATGCGCGCTACTACGGCTTCGTGCCCCGGGCGAACCTGCGCGGGAAGCCGATGTTCATCTACATCTCGTTCGACTGGTACGACTGGCGAATCCGCTGGAATCGCATCGGGCACGTCATTCGGTGACAGCGGCCCGATCGCGCGCACAGGAGAGGGGGCGCGCTAGCTGGTGGGACGTCGGGAGGGAGAGGAAGAGACGGGAGGGACAGGGAGAGAACGAGCAGGATCAGTTGTCTTCGTCTGCCCGCTTCTTCCACATGTGGTACTCGGGTCCGGCGTCCCACTCCGGCCATTCGTTGGCGTCGGAGCTCGAGCGCCACGGGTCTTCACTCTCGAGATGCTCCTCGCCCCGCCAGGCGTCGACATCGCCATAGGCGAGTTCGGGCGCCTGGTGCTGGTCACCGCGCCACGCCTCCCCCGCGTCTTCGGGGTCTTGCCACTGCTCCCGCATGTGGTGGTACCTCCGTCTCAAAGCGGCGACGGTCTTGGCGGGGACGGATCCGACCGTCGCCCTGGCGTGTGCCCATCGTCACGCGACACGCCTCCTACAGATCACGCGCCAAGCGAGCCTTCGCAACGCATGGCGCGCCGTCGCGCTGTGACGGCGGTCACCGATTGGGCCAGCGGCGTGACGATTTTAGGGATGTCCACCCGGGGCTCCGGCGGCCTCCCGGGGGACGGAGTCGGGGCGTCTGTGGCCAGTCCCGGCGCCTTGCGCCGTTGCTCTCGCCCGAGGCCGATCGTGTCATCACCGGAGGAACCTCGTGGCTGCCAAGCAATTACTCTCTGTCGGGCTCCTGTTCGTCGTTACTCTCGCCTGCGCGCTCTTCATCGCGTGGCGGCTTCGCCGCCTCCAGATGATGCGTCAGGACGCCGAAACGCGCGCTGCGGCGGCGTTCGAGGAGATGAATCGCCTGACTAAGCAGCTCCGGGACCGCAAGGAGAACAGCCAGCCCTCGCTCGAGGCCGTGCCGCCGGGCGAGCGTCTCCAGCAGTTGTACCCCGGGACACCCCGGCGAGGTCAAGCCTAGCGGGAATCAAGGGGTTCGCATGTGAGTGCGAGCAACCTTCAGCCCTTTCCCCCTCGGCTATCAGGACGCCAGACTTAGGTAGGACCCCATGGCTCCCTTCTTTCCGCAGCACGTCACCCAATTCTCGCTCGACGATCCGGCGATCCAGCGGTTCGCTCGACGCCTGCCGGCCATGGCCGTGACCGCCGGTGTGGTGACGCATTTGTATGGACAGCTCTTCATCGCTCGCAGCATCGGCTCGGGCGGGCTCCTCTTGGTGCTCGCCGTCGTCGTGTCGATCGTGATCCTGATGGGCTTTACCACCGCCTATCTGGGGAATCACACGGTCAAGCAGTGGATCTGGCGCGCCCCGCTCTTCGCGCTGACCGAGTGCGCTACCGAGGCGTTGGTGAGCCTCGTGCTCACCGCCCTCGCCCTCGAGCGCTGGGGCTCGGGTCGCCTGACGTGGGCGGATTGGCCCGGATTCATGAGCGACATCGCGGTCATTCGAACGATCACGATCCTGAGCTTCTCGCTCGTGCTCGCCGCGGTCGTGCAATCCGTGCGCTACGCGCTCGTCCGGCACGATCGCCGAGCCTCGACGGCGCGCACCGACACCCTCAGGCACGCGCATCGCTGACCGGCGCGTTGCCCCCGTGCATCGCTCGGGGTCGGCGCGCTAGATTGACCCGCGGGGCCACGACGGCTCCCGTGGATCATCTGGCGCGTCCGTCACCCGCACCGCCCGCTTACATCCCCCACTTCCCCCCTCCCCGTCATGAGGCGAAAGGGAAAGCACCTCATCGTCGTCGGCGACCGCGTGCTCATCGCGTTGGAGGAGGGCGAGGAGCGGTCGAAGGTCGGCCTCTATCTGCCGCCGACGGCGGTGGACAGCCAGGCCGTGCAGGGCGGGCGGATCGTCGCCACGGGGCCCGGGCTGCCGATGCCCGATCCTGGGGATCTGGGCGAGGAGCCGTGGCGGACCGGTGCGCGGGAGACGCGATTCGTCCCCATGCAGGCACGCGAAGGCGACTATGCGCTCTTCTTCCGGCGAGCCGCCGTGGAGATCACCTTTGAGAACGAGCGGTATCTCGTCGTGCCGCAAACGGCGATTCTCGCCCTCGTTCGCGGCGAAAGCGACGAGTGACCTGCCGATCGACCGCCGGTCACTCGAGAGCTCCGCGACAAACCCTCTACTCGTCGCCCGAGCATGATGTACGATGAACGCGTTGTCGCGCCGATGCGCGAAGAGCTGACCCGGCTCGGCGTCAGGGAAATGCGCTCCGCCGCCGATGTGGATGCCACCCTCGCCGCCGTGAGCGGGACGACATTGGTGGTCGTCAACTCGATCTGTGGATGCGCCGCGCGGAACGCACGCCCTGCCGTAGCCCTCGCCCTGCGCAATCCGAAGCGCCCGCTCACTCTCACGACCGTCTTCGCCGGGCAGGACGCCGACGCGACGAATCGCGCGCGAAGCTATTTCACCGGCTACCGGCCGTCGTCACCCCAGATCGCCCTCTTCAAGGACGGTCGGTTGGTGTACATGCTCGAGCGCTCTCAGATCGAGGGGCGGAGCGCGGACGTGATCGCGCAGGACCTCATCGGCGCGTTCGACGCTTTCTGCTGACAGCGCGTGCGGCCATGAGGGCCGCACGTCGCACACCGCGGTGCAACCCGAGGTCAGGCGCGATTGGCGATGCGCTCTCTCATCCCTGTCCTCGGCGCGGTCCAATGGGTCGCCGGCATCGCTTTCTCGCTGATCCTGGTGCGGCGGAGCCGCCGCTATCCCCCGCTGGGCGCCGTGCCCCGATTCTTCGCTCGCGTCGCCTTCTGGCTCTTCATGCTCGGCGCCCTTCTTCTCGTTCTCGCCGCGACCCCGGCTGCGCACCTGAACGAGCGACTGGGCCCGCTCGGACTCCCGCCGGTCGATGTCACGACGGTCACGCGGGCGTACGTGATCTCCTGGGGGCTCCTCGCCGTTGCCGGGGCATGGACCTTCGTTCTGGGGGTGAGCAACCGCAGGCGAACGGCCGCGGCGGAGCTCAAGCGACGGACGGACCGCGCGCTGAGTCACCGCGAAGGTCCGTGGGGCCCGTTCTAGGCACGCGTCGCTCGCCTCCCGTTACGCCTGCCGCACCCAGCGCCCCAGCTCTCGCAGCGTGGGGCGCTTGCCGTACATGAGGAGCCCGACGCGATAGATCCGGGCGCCAAGCCAGACGGTGGCGGCGCATCCGAATGCGACGCCGGCGAGCGTCGCCAGAATCTCGCCCCAGCCGACCTGAATTATCGTCATGCGCAGCGGCATCAGGATCGGCGCCGAGAAGGGAAGCCAGGACATGACGCGCGCCAGCGTCCCGGTGGGCTCGAGGAGAATCGGCTGCACGAAGATGATCGCCAGAATGAGCAACAGCATCACCGGGAGCGATGCTTGCTGCGCGTCCTGCTCGTTGCTCACAGTGGCGCCGACGGCGGCGAAGAGTCCGGCGTAGAGGATGAAGCCGAGGACGAAGAAGAGCACGAGGACGACCGCCACCGCCGCCGAAATGTGAGGGAGCGGGACGGTGGGGTTCGGAATGCCGAAGCGGGCGAGGATCGGGCGTCGGAGCTCGAGCATCGCGAGCGCACCGGCGGTCCAGAGGAGCATCTGGGTGAGGGAGGCAGCGCCCACACCCACGACTTTCCCGGTGAGCAGCGTATCGGTGGAGACGCTGGAGACGATGACCTCTGCCACTCGCGTCGTCTTCTCCTCCATCACGCCACGCAGAATTTGCTGGCCGTAGATCACGATCATCGTGTAGAGGAGAAAGGCGAGCAGGTAGGCGAAGAGCGCGCTCGCCAGCCCGCCGGCTTCCCGACCGCGCGTTGTCAGGCGCTCGGCGCGCATGTCGAGCTGGAAGTCCGTGAGCGCCTTGATCCGGCGGGGCTCGAGCCCTTCTCCCTCGAGACGGAGAGCGAGCACGCTCTGACGCACCGCGTCCTCGATCCGCTTCACATCGATGAGCGAGGAGGCATTGCGCCCGGCGTAGCGGGCCGCCGTGCCAGCGAGAGTCGCGCTGTCGAGGACGAGATATCCGAGGGGGCCGCTCTCCCCCGCCATGACGTCGTGCGTGGCCGTGGACTCGGCCCGGGCCAGAGCATCCGGAGTCACCGCTCTGACGATCGCTTGCGACTCGGGGGCGGCGATCCCTCCGGCGAGCTCGCCGGCCACCCGCCGGCCAAGGTCGGTGCCGGTCGCGTCGAGCACGACGATGTGGGAGAGATCGGGCGATGGTCTGGTGCGCGACGCGAGGACGAGCGGCAGCACGCCGATCGCGGCGAAGAAGACCGGGCCGAGCGCGGTGCTGATGAGGAACCAGCGCGAGCGGACCCGCTCCGTGTACTCGCGGCGGAGGACGGTGAGGAGCTTACCCATGACCGCTCATCCCCGCCTCGACATCGGTCGCGCCGACGACGTCGAGGAAGATACGGTGGAGAGAGGGTCGCACCATCTCGAAGCGCTCGACGCGCGCGCCGGCGTCGAGGATCCGCCGGAGAAGAGCCTGGGGATCGGCGCCGGGTGCGAGCTCGAGCTCGAAGGAGCGGTTGGAGTCGTCGAGCGTGCGCACGACCGAGGCGTCGTGGAGCATGGCCACGGCGCGCGCCGCATCGCCCGATGCGAGCTCGAGAGCCACGTGGCGCCCGCCGTGCTGCGCCTTCACGGTCGCCAGCTCCCCTTCGAGCTGTCGCTCGCCGCGGGCGATGATGCAGATCGAGTCGCACAGCCGCTCGGCGTTGTCCATGAGATGCGTGCTGAAGACGACCGTCCGCCCCTCGCGGCGGAGGTCGACGACCGTGTCCTTGAGCGCTTGCGCGTTGATCGGATCGAGCCCGCTGAATGGCTCGTCGAGAATGACCAGCTCAGGCTCGTGGAGGAGCGCGCCGATGAACTGGACCTTCTGCTGCATCCCGCGGGAGAGCTCATCGACCCGCGCCCGTCCCCAATCGCGGCCGTTTTCGATCAATCCGAAGCGCTCGAGCCAACGCGAGATTCGTCGGTCCGCTTCCCGCCCCGGCACGCCTTTCAGCTCGGCCAGGAACCGCAGCATGCGCCGCACCTGCATCTTCTTGTAGAGCCCGCGCTCTTCCGGGAGGTAGCCGACGCGCTGCCGCACGGCGTCGTCAGTGTTCGCTCGCCCGAGGATCAGGATCCGCCCCTCATCGGGCGCCAGGATGTCGAGCACCATACGAATGGTGGTCGTCTTCCCGGCGCCGTTGGGGCCGAGAAGTCCGTAGACGGTGCCGCGCGGGACGCTTAGCGAGAGATCGCGAACGGCGTCGTGTCCGGAGAAGCGCTTGGTGATGTGCTCGACGAGCAGGGCGGAGTCAGGCACGCGGCCGTGGATACGGGCGGGAGGCGGAGGGGGAAGGCGGTGGGGGTGACCAAGGCTGGGCGAGGTGCCGGGAATCTAAGGCGTGGGGAGCGTGCTTGCGGCCGGCTTTAGTGGGCGCCATGTTAGCCGTTGTTCCCACTTGGTAATAACGACTCCAACCCTCCCACGTTATGACTCGCCGCCACGAGGCATCCCTCTGGACGTTGCTGGTCGTTGTCGTGCTCTCGCTCGGGCCGGCGCGCCTCACGGCGCAGGGCCTCTCGTACTACCCGCTGGCGCCGACGCCGGTTCTCGATGTCGGCAAGCTGTCGACGTCGCCGAACTTCAGCGGCTACATCTCCGTGCGCTTCTTGGAGCGGAACGATTCCACCGGCATCCAGCTCAATCGAGCGCGCCTGACGCTGATGATCGCCCCGGTCAAGTTCGTGGGGATTCGCCTGCAGGGGGACTACTCGAGCGGCGTCGCGGGGACGCTCAAGGGGACGAGCGTGAGCGGATTCACCGCCACCGACGCCTACGTCGAGGTGGCGCCCCCCGATAGCACCTACCGCGTGGCGAAGTTCCATCCCGCCGTGATCATCGGGCAGTTCAAGCAGCCGTTCAGCCTCGAGTATCTGACCTCGTTCGCCTATCTGCGGACGGCCTTTCGGTCGGAGGTCGTCGACAGCCTGTCCCCGAAGCGCGACATCGGCCTCATGGGGCAGGTTGGGTGGAAGCAGTGGGTGACGTTGGCGTTCTCGATCACCCAGGGGAGCGGGCCTAACGCGACGACCAATCCCGACAACGCCGAGTATTACATCGCGCGCCTGACCCTGCAGCCATTCCCCTGGCTGGCGCTCGCCGGAAAGGTGGGCAATCAGGCGGGGACGCATCTCTGGGGATACGATGCGCGCGCTATCTGGCACGACCTCATTGTCGAGGGGGAGGCCATCTACAGAACGGCACCGGCGGCGGCGGGGGTGTCGCAGGACGCCAATGGCGGCTACGTGCAGGCATCGTACAAAGTGCTTCCCTGGCTCGAGGGCGTGTACAAGTGGGAGCAGTACGACAACACGCAGGCGTCGACTGGCGGGCCCGTGGCAATGCGGCAGCGATGGAGTGTGCTCGGTCTCAATTTCGTGACTCCGAAGGAGAACCTGCGGCTCCTGCTCGACTGGAACATCAAATCGGAGAGCCCGACGGAGGTCCCGAACAATGAGTTCGTCGCCCAGGTCATCGCCAACTTCTGAGCGCGGCCGCATCCACTACGGCGGCGTCCTTCCGCCGGGGGTCGCGCTCTGGCGGAATGGAGCACGAGCGCGGGCACGGCTGGTCGTGGAGCTCGATGGCAAGAAGGTGCTCGCTCCTCGTGTCATCCGGCTCCTCGGCGAGATCGGCCGCGAGGGATCGGTGAGGCGGGCTGCCTTCACGCTCGGCATCGGCTACCGTCACGCCATTGCCTGGATCCGAGATCTCGAGTCGTTGCTCGAATGCCCGTTGGTGATCCGGCGCGCCGGCGGAGCAGCGGGAGGAGGCGCCGGTCTCACACTGGATGGAATCATGCTCGTCAGGCGATATCAGGATCTCGAACGTGCCCTAGCGCGGGTCGCCGCTCGGGCGGAGGGCGCTCTTCGCTGCTCTCGGGGGCGCCCATGAGCCCCCGGCGGCTCTCTGCCCGCGCCGTGTCGCTCCTCCCTTCTCTGGTGCTCGGCGTTGCCACGATGGCGGCGACGCCGATCGCGCCGCGCCGCGTGGCCGATGACGTGTTGGTGATCTTCAATGCGGGTAGTCTGGCGCGCCCCCTCCGTTCGGCCGCCGACTCCTTCGCCGCCGGGCGAAAGATCACCGTGCAGCAAGAGAACGCGGGGAGCCTCGAGACGGCACGCAAGCTCACCGAGCTCGGGAAGATCCCCGACATCATCGCGCTCGCCGACTACGACGTCTTCCCGCAGCTGCTGATGCCGAAGTTCACGACCTGGTACGTGCAGTTCGCACGCAATCGGATGGTGCTCTGCTACACGGACAAGTCGAAGCACGCGGGCGAGATCACAGCCGACAACTGGTACCGCATCGTCACCATGCCGGGAGTGGAATCCGGCCATTCTGACCCCAATCTCGATCCCGCCGGGTATCGTACACTTTTGGTCTTCCAGTTGGCTGAGCGCTACTACAAGCAGCCGGGGCTGGCGAACAAGCTTGCGGCGGCAGTCTCCAAGCGGAACATCCGGCCCAAGTCGGCGGACCTCGTCGCTCTGCTTCAGACGGGAGAGCTAGACTACGCGTGGGAGTACGAGTCGGTGGCACAATCGGTCGGGCTCAAGTACGTGAAGCTCCCCCCACAGATCGACCTCAGCGACCCTGCCCAAACGGATACGTACGCGACGGCCAGCGTTCGCGTGGTCGGGAGCACGCCCGCTGACACGATCGTGATCAAGGGGGAGCCGATCATCTTCGGTGCCTCGATTCCGACGAACGCACCGCATCGCGCTCTGGCGGAGCAGTTCCTCGCCTACCTCCTGTCTTCGGCGGGGCGAGGCGTACAACGGGCGCAGATGCTCGATGTGCTCGACAAGCCGATACTCGTCGGGAGCGGCGCGCCGGCGTCGATATTGGCGGTCACGACGGGCAGGTAGCGCTTCCCGGGCGCCGACTCGGGGCGCACTTTCCTCCATGCCCTATCGGACGGTGACCGCGACCCACCGCCTGGCGACGGTGCTTGCCGCGCTCGGGGGCTCGCTGCTCCTGGTCTTCCTGGCCGCCCCACTCGCGCAGCTCGTCGGTTCGTCAGGGGTATCGGGGCTTGCACGACTTGGTGTCGATGCCGAGCTCCGCTCCGCGCTCGGGCTGACTGCCGTCACGGCCACCGCGGCCACGCTCTTGGGGATCGCCGGCGGCACGCCGATCGCCTATCTCCTCGATCGTCGGGACCTCCACGGCAAGTCCATCCTTGCGGCGCTTCTCGATCTCCCCCTGCTCGTGCCGCATCCGGTGGCTGGCATCGCGCTCCTTCTCGTCCTGGGCCGGCAGAGCGCAGTCGGTGGCGCGCTTCTGAGCGCGGGCCTTCGCGTCGTCGGATCGCCCCTCGGCATCGTGTGCGCGATGCTCTTTGTCTCGTCGCCGCTCTACGTCAGTGCCGCCCGGGAGGCGTTCGGACGCGTCGACACTCGATTCGAGTCGGTAGCGCGGACCCTCGGCGATACACCCTGGCGCGCCTTCCGGCGCGTCACCCTCCCCCTCTCGCTGCGCGGGCTGATTGCCGCAGCGGTCGTGATGTGGGCGCGCGCTGTGAGCGAGTTCGGTGCGATCGTGATCCTGACCTACAACCCGAAAGTGGCGAGCGTGCTGAGCTACGATCGTTTTACTTCCTTCGGCTTGAGCGAAGCACTGCCGGTGGCGGCGGTGCTGGTGCTGCTCGCCTTCTTGCCCCTGCTCGCCCTCCGAGCTCTTCGCGCCGAACGAGGCGCCGGCGTCACCGCGTGATCGAAGCCCGCGCCCTCGGCGCCCGCGTCGGCGGCTTCGCCCTCGCCGACGTCAGCTTCACCGTCCCTCGCGGCGGCTACGGCGTCGTCATCGGGCCCGCCGGATCTGGGAAGACGACCCTCCTCGAGACGATCGCGGGGATCACCCCGATGACCAGCGGCACGCTCACCCTCGACGGCCAGGATGCGAAAGGGCTGGCGCCGGAGCAGCGGCGGGTCGGATTCGTCTACCAGCATGGCTACCTCTTCCCTCACCTCTCGGTAGAGGAGAACGTCGCTTACGGCGCGCCGGATGCCGCGGCCGCTCTCGTGATCGCTCGCCGCATCGGTGCCGCCGAGCTCTTTGGGCGCGCCGTCCGAGGGCTGAGCGGTGGAGAGCGCCAACTCGTCGCCATTTCTCGCGCGCTGGCTACGCGCCCCACCGTACTGCTGCTCGACGAGCCGTTCAGCGCCCTGGACCCGCGTCGGCGCTCGATCGTGCGCGGTGAAGTCCGCACGCTGCACCGCGAGCTCGGCCTCACGGTGCTCCAGGTGACGCACGACTTTGCCGAGGCCGGCCTCCTCGGCGACGTCGCTATCCTCCTCGATCGTGGGCGCGTGCTCCAGTCAGGCCCACCCGAAGTAGTCTTCCAGAAGCCGGCCACTCCCTACGTCGCCGAGTTTCTCGGCGCCGAAAATGTCTTCGCCGGCGAGGTCAGAGTCTTGCCCGAGCTCCCCCCCGACTGGCTGCCGGGGGAATCGGGGGAGCTGACGCACGAGAACAAGGCGATCGAGTTTCGCACTGGCCGCATGACGATCTACACCGTCGGCGACGGGGTGCCGGGGCCGGCGCACGCGATCATTCGTGCAGGTGAGGTCGTCCTGTCGCACGATCCTGCTCTGAGCTCGGCGCGAAATCGTTTCGTCGGCAAAGTCAGCGAGATCGCCACACTCGGCGCGCTCACTCGCGTGACATTGGATGTTGGAGGGACTCCCCTCGTCGCGTCGCTGACGACCCGATCCGCCCGGGACCTCGGCATTCGCGCCGGCGACCAGATGTGGGCATCGTTCAAGGCGATGGCGGTCCATCTCTGCTGACCGGCTCGACTCGGCGAGAGGCCGCGACTAGCTCCTAACCACCAGCCCGCGGCCCCCAATGCGCAAACTCGTGTCCAGCGGTACCAAGTGGGAGCCGATCGTCGGCTACTCCCGCGCCGTTCGGGTGGGCGCCCACGTGCACGTCTCAGGGACGACGGCGACACGCGCCGACGGGACGCTCGTCGGCGCCGGCGATCCGTACGCGCAGGCCGTCCAGACGCTCGCTAACATCCGCAGCGCGCTCGAGCGCGCGGGAGCGTCGATGACGGATGTCGTGCGCACGCGAATTTACGTCACCGACATCGATGCGCAGTGGCAGGCGGTGGGACGGGCGCACGGCGAGGTCTTCGGCGAGATCCGCCCGGCGACGAGCATGGTGCAGGTGAGCCGGCTCATCGATCCGGCGATGTTGGTAGAGATCGAGGCGGAGGCCTACGTCGGGGGTGGAGAGTCGTAGCGCGGGACGCTGTGTGAAGGCCTTCGCCGCACGCCGAGAGGCTACTCCGGCTTCTGATCCACCGGTCGCTCGCTCAGCCCCTGGGCGAGGGCGCTCCAGGCGAGGAGCGCGCACCTGAGCCGCACCGGAAGTCGGGCGACGCCGGCGAGGGACCGGAGGTCGCCGAGGGCGGGATCGACCGCCGCCTCGCGATCGCCGTGGAGCATGGCGGTGAATCGGCGAGCCACCTCCTCGATCTCCGCCACGCTCTTCCCCTGCAAGCGTTGCGTCATCATCGACGCCGAGGCCTGAGAGATCGTGCACCCCTGCCCGCGAAAGCGAACGTCGCGCAGGACATCGCCGTCGAAGGCGAGCTGGAGCTCGATCTCGTCGCCGCAGAGCGGATTGCGCTGATGCACGGCGACGTCGGGATGCTCGAGTGCCCCGCTGTTGCGCGGCCGGCGGAAGTGGTCGAGCAGCAGGTCGCGATAGACCGCCGTCAGGGCGTCGTCAGGCGATGGCATAGCCGAAGAGGCTCCGCGCGTACCTGAGGCCGTCGACCAGCGCGCCGATGTCGTCGTCGCCGGAATAGACGTAAAACGATGCCCGCGCCGTCGCCGGCACGCCCAGGCGGCGCATGAGCGGCTGGGCGCAGTGATGCCCGGCACGAATGCAGATGCCGCGCGCGTCGAGGATCGAGGAAAGGTCGTGCGGGTGGATGTCCTCGAGCGTGAAGCTCAGCACTCCGGCGCGCTTGTCCGGGGGTGGGCCGTAGAGGCGGAGGCCGGCCACCGACGTGAGGGCGTCGTAGGCGAGCGCCGTCAGCTCCTGCTCGTGCGCCCGAACGCGCGCCATACCGAGGCCGTCCAGGTAGTCGCAGGCCGCCGCCATCCCCACGGCGCCGGCGACGTTCGGTGTCCCCGCCTCGAACTTCTGCGGGAGGGCGTTCCAGGTGGTCTCGTCGTCCCCGACGAACTCGATCATGTCGCCGCCCATCATGTACGGCGGCATGCTGTCCAGGCGCTCGCGCCGACCGACCAGAATGCCGATCCCCATGGGGCCGAGCATCTTGTGGCCGCTGGCGGCGTAGAAGTCCACGCCCAGCGCGTCGATCGTCACCGCCGCGTGAGGCACGGCCTGCGCGCCATCGCAGACGCTGACCGCGCCGGCGGCGCGGGCGAGCGCGGCGATCTCGCTCACCGGATTGATCGTCCCCAGCACGTTCGAGACGTGGGCGAAGGCGACGATCCGGGTCAGCGAACCCATTGCGCCCCGAAGGCGACCGAGATCGATTCGACCCTCCGTGTCGAGGTCGACGATGCGCAGCTCCGCCCCCCGCTCCCGCGCCAGCTGCTGCCAGGGGACGAAATTCGCGTGGTGCTCGCCGCCGGTGACGACGATCGAGTCGCCGGCATTCACGTGCGTCCGCCCCCACGATGACGCGACGAGGTTGAGCGACTCCGTGGTGCCGCGGGTGAAGATGAGCGTATCGGCGTCGGCGACGCCGAGAAAGCGCGCCACACGCTCCCGGGCGCTGCGATAGCGCTGAGTCGCCCGCACGCTCAGCGCGTAGGCGCCCCGGTGCGGATTGGCGTAGTCGTGCTCGTAGAAGTGGCGCACTGCATCGAGTACCGCACGCGGCTTCTGGCTGGTGGCCGCCGAGTCGAGGTATATGAGCTGCGGAGAGGCGGCGAGAAGGGGAAAGTCCGCGCGCGGCGCGAGCGGTCCAGTCGGGCGTCCGCTCATGGCAGTGCCGGGCCGACGAGCACGTCATCCCCCTCGACACGCACGGCGTAGCGCTCGAGCGGCTCGACGGCCGGGCCACGCAGCACCTCCCCCGTCCGGCAGTCGAACTGCGCGCCATGCCAGGCACACTCGAGTCGTGCCCCCGGAAGTACGACCCCCTCCGAGAGGGGGAAGGCTTGATGCGTGCAGTCGTTGCTCACCGCCAGCACCTCCCCGTCGACGTTGAGGAGACAGATCCGCCTCCCGGAGCTCGTGGTAACGCCGAGCGAGCCATCGAGTGGCACATCGCTCGCCCGCGCCGCACGCTCGTACGCATCCTCCGCTCCCCTCGTCACCACGATCCAGTCGGATGCGACCCGGCGCGCAGCGTCGTCAGGCCGCGGCCGGAGCGAACCGCGCCAGCGTGAAGGCCTCCAGTTGCTCCCGCACCGGCACCAGCTCGATCGTCTCGAGGACGTCGGCGGCGAATGCATAGGTAATGAGGCGTCGGGCGAGCTCACGCGAGATGCCGCGGCTCTTCATGTAGAAGAGCGCCGTCTCGTCGGGACGGCCGACGGTCGCGCCGTGCGTACACTTGACGTCATCGGCGAAGATCTCGAGCTGCGGCTTCGTGTCGATGCGAGCACGGTTGGAGAGGAGCAGATTGGCGTTCGTCTGCTTTCCGTCGGTCTTCTGCGCCTCCGGCTGCACATAGACCTTGCCGTTGAACACCCCGTGCGACTCGCCGTCGAGAATCCCCTTGTACAGCTCCCGGCTGAAGCAGCTCGGCTTGGCGTGCTCGATCCGCGTCTGGTGATCCACGTGCTGCTGGCCGTCCACCATGTAGAGGCCATTGAGCGTGGCACCGCACCCCGCGCCGTCGAGGGTCGTATAGATGTTCGTACGCGAGAGAGCGGCGCCGGTGGCAAAGGAGAAGGAGAGGAAGTGGCTGTCGCGCCCCTGACTCACCTCGGTGGTCGAGACGTGGAACGCGGCCGGGCTCTCCCGCTGGACGCGCAGATGATTCACCGTCGCCCCGTCCTCGACGCGCATCTCGGTGACGACGTTGTTGAAGTAGCGAGGAGCGCCGATCGAGGCGTAGCTCTCGACCACCGTCGCCTTCGAGCCGCGTTCGGCGACCACCAGGTTCCGCATCTGCGCCACGCCGTCGGTGGCGTGCGAATCCGAGAGGAAGAGCAGGTGGATCGGCATCTCCGGCGCCGCGTCGCGGGCGATGTGGACCACCGCGCCATCGGCCATGAGGGCGGTGTTGAGCGCGGCGAAGGACCGGTCGTCGAACGACGCGATCTGCGCGAGGTAGCTCTGCACCAGCTCCGGCATCTCCTGCCAGGCGGCGGTGAGCGGAAGCACGCGCATGCCTCGTGAGAGTCCGGTGAGTCGCGACAGCTCGGGCGACAGGCGTCCGTTGAGGAACACCAACCGCGGCCACTCGGTGTGGCCGAAGAGATGGGGCGTCACGTCCGGCGTCCGGTGACGCGCGCTCTCGGCGGCGAGGGAGCGGAAGGTGGCATCGGCGATCGGCGCCACGCTGGTGAAGTGCCAGTCCTCGTTCTTCTGCGTCGGGAACCCGAGCGTCGAGAAGCGCTCGATCGCGTCGTGGCGGACGTTGCGCAGCCACGCCGGCCCGGCGCCGTTGCCGACGACGCGCTGGAACTCGTCCAGGTAGGCCACGGTCACGCGACGGCCTCGCGTGGCTTCTCCAGCCAGTCGTAGCCTCGCTCCTCGAGCTCCAACGCCAACTCCTTCCCCCCCGATCGCACGAAGCGCCCCGCCGACAGAACGTGGACGTAGTCGGGGATGATGTGATTCAGGAGCCGCTGATAGTGAGTGACGACGATGGTGGCGTTGTCGGGCCGCCTCAGATGGTTGACCCCCTCGGCGACGATCCGCAGGGCGTCGATGTCGAGGCCGGAGTCGGTCTCGTCGAGGATCGCCAGCCGCGGCTCGAGCACCGCCATCTGGAGGATCTCGTTGCGCTTCTTCTCTCCGCCGGAGAAGCCCGTGTTCACCGACCGGCCGAGCATCTCGGGATCCATGTCCACCAGCTTGAGGCGCTGCTCCATGAGGTCGAGAAACTCTATCGGATCGACCTCGGGCAGGCCGCGCGACTTCCGGATCTCGTTGTAGGCCGAGCGGAGGAAGTAGGAGTTCGAGACGCCGGGGATCTCGACCGGATACTGGAAGGCGAGGAAAAGGCCGGCCTGCGCGCGCTCCTCCGGTTGCATCTCGAGAAGGTCCTTCCCCTCGTACGTGACCGAGCCCTCGGTCACCTCGTACGCCGGATGGCCAGCGAGCACCTGCGCGAGCGTGCTCTTTCCGGAGCCGTTGGGACCCATGATCGCGTGCACCTCACCGACGTTGACGGTGAGATCGATTCCCTTGAGAATCTCCTTGCCGTCAGCGGTGGCGTGGAGATTGGTGATCTGAAGAAGTGGCATGACGTGCGAGTGAAAGGTTCCGGAAGGTGCCGCGGCGCTCAGCCGACGCTTCCCTCGAGAGTGATGCCCAGGAGCTGCTGCGCCTCGAGCGCGAACTCCATGGGGAGATTCTGGAAGACCTGCTTACAGAAGCCGGCGACGATCATCGAGATCGCGTGCTCGGCGCTCAGGCCGCGCTGCTTGAGATAAAAGATCTGGTCCTCGCCGATCTTCGACGTCGACGCTTCGTGCTCGGTGGTGGCGGTGTTGTTCTGCACCTCGATGTACGGGAAGGTGTGGGCGCCGCACTTGTTTCCGATGAGCATCGAGTCGCACTGCGTATAGTTGCGGGCGTGATCGGCCTTCGGCAGCACCTTCACCTGGCCGCGATAGCTGTTGTTGCCGCGGCCGGCGGAGATTCCCTTCGAGATGATCGTGCTCTTCGTGTTCCTGCCGATGTGGATCATCTTCGTGCCGGTGTCGGCCTGCTGGCGATTGTTGACCACGGCCACCGAGTAGAACTCGCCCACCGAGTCGTCGCCCTGCAGGATCACGCTCGGGTACTTCCAGGTAATGGCCGAGCCGGTCTCCACCTGCGTCCAGGAGATCTTCGAGCGGGCACCGACGCACTTGCCGCGCTTGGTGACGAAGTTGTAGATGCCGCCTTCGCCATTCTCGTCGCCGGCGAACCAGTTCTGGACCGTGGAGTACTTGATCGACGCGCCCTCCAGCGCGACCAGCTCCACCACCGCGGCGTGCAGCTGATTGGTGTCCCGCTTGGGGGCCGTGCACCCCTCGAGGTAGCTCACCGATGCTCCCTCATCGGCCACGATCAGAGTGCGCTCGAACTGCCCGGTGTCGGCGGCATTGATGCGGAAGTAGGTCGAGAGCTCCATCGGGCACTGCACGCCCTTCGGGACGTAGGCGAACGATCCGTCGCTGAAAACAGCGGCGTTGAGCGCGGCGAAGAAGTTATCCGAATGCGGCACCACCGAGCCGAGGTAGCGCCTGACGAGATCGGGGTGGTCGCGGACGGCCTCGGAGAAGGAGCAGAAGATGATGCCGAGCTTCGCCAGCTCCTCCTTGTACGTCGTGCCCACCGAGACGCTGTCGAAGACGGCATCGACGGCGACGCCGGCCAGCATCTTCTGCTCGGCGAGCGAGATGCCGAGCTTGTTGTAGGTCTCGAGCAGCTTCGGGTCGACCTCATCGAGACTGCCGAGAGGCTTCTTCGTCTTCGGCGCCGAGTAGTAGATGACGTCCTGATAGTCGATCGGCGGGTAGGTCACGTTCGACCAGTGCGGCTCGGTCATCGTGAGCCACCGGCGATAGGCCTTGAGGCGCCACTCGAGCAGCCAATCGGGCTCGTTCTTCTTCTCCGAGATGCGGCGGATCGTCTGCTCATTCAGGCCACGCGGCAGCGCATCGGCCTCGATGTCGGTGACGAAACCGTACCGATAATCACGATTGACGAGGGTCTCGATCGAGCTGCTCATGACTTCTCCGCGTGGACCGGGGAGTGAAACGTGACGGCATAACGGCACTGACTGCAGCCGCCCAGGATGTGTGACTGCCGCTCGACTTGGGCGCCGATCGTGGCGGCGAGGAACTCCGCCTCCACGCCGCACACTTCGGGGAAGCGCTGGGCAACGGTGCGGATGGCGCAGTTGTGCTCGGTGAGCGCCCCCTCGCCGGACGCGCTTTCCCACTCCGCCATGTAGCCCTCGTCGACGAGCGCCTGGCCGACGATAGCGAGGCGCCGCTCGGGCGACTCGCCGGCGAGAGCCGGCTGGAGCCGCTCGGCGAGGGTATCGAACCCGGCGCGGAGGAGGCTCACCGCGGAGTCGCGCCCCTGACGCTCGGCGATGCGGTCGAGGACCTCGAGGAGCGTCGTCTCGTAGCGCTGGGGGAAGAGCGCCTCTCCCGACTCGGTGAGGTGGTAGCGGAAGACCGGCGCTCCGACTCCGCGGCGCTCTCGGTCGAAGGAGACGAGCGTGGCGGCCTCGAGCTCCTTCAGGTGGTGACGGACGGCGTTGAGGGAGAGCTCGAGATGGGACGCGAGCTCGTGCGCCGTTCGACCGGGGGCGCGTTTGAGCTCGCGCACGATTTCGCCGCGTGGGCCAGCGAGCGATCGGGAACCAGAGGAGGGAGAAAAGCGCACCATGATTTGCGAATCCTAACTAAAATTGTCGGGATTGGCAAGTAAGTCCGACAGAATTGGTTTGAATTATAAGTCATTATAGTATAGCGACTTAAGCATAGCCATGGCGGGCGGTGGGCGCACAGGGAAGGTCGCACGCGCGCTTCTCGCAGCCCGACCCTGAGGATGCCACCGCGCGCGACGGCCGGGTACCACGCCGGGCGGGTGCCTGGGCCCCTCGGGCCAGGTCAGGGAAAGCCCCATGCCGCAGTGCGGCACATCCCTACTTGCGGGTCATGCCGCAGTGCGGTATACTCTCGCCATGACTACCACGCGCCGGATCACCCGCTACGGGTCGAGTCGAAAGCTCTACGACACCGTCGACCGTAGGTACGTCGGACTCGACGACATCGCGTCGCTCATCCGGCAGGGGGAGATGGTGAAGGCCGTGGATAGCAAGAGCGGCGCCGACGTCACGGCGCAAATTCTCACGCAGGTGATTCTCGAGGAGGGGAAGAAGGGCACCTGGCTCGTGCCGAGCGAGCTGCTGCATGCGATCATTCGCTCGGGTGAACGCGCGCTCGGGGGAGCGCACTCCGTCGGCCGCATGGTGAGCGCTTCGGTGGAGCGCGTGAGCGAGTCGGTGGACAAGGTGCGGCCGTTCAGGGAGGCGCGGAAAGAGATCCGCCGGCTGCGCGACCGGTTCGAACAGCTCGAGCGCTCGCTCGGCGACCTCACGAGGGAGCCGACTCGAGGGCGCAAGGTGTCCGCACGCCCCCGGTCGTCACGCGGTCGCGCCGGCCGAGCCGGCTAGCGGACGCGCATTACAATCAGCAGGCGCGACGCGCAGGGCGAGCGCCTAACGTGTCAGAGGATGGAGGAGACAATGGCGAAGAAGACTGCAGTTACCAAGCGCGTCGGTCCGCGGATTCAGGAATCGGCGCAGAACATCTGGCGTGCCGGCCTCGGAGCGTTTGCGCTCGCCGAGGAAGAGGGAAGCAAGTTGTTCACCGCCCTGGTGAAGAAGGGAACGAGCTTCGAGACGAAGAATCGGGCCCGCCTGGGGAAGGTCGTGGCGGATGTCGAGGGGACAGTGGAGGTCGTTCGCGACCGCACCATCGGCAAGGTCGGGAGCACCGTCGAGACCCGCATGGCGGGGGTCCTGCACCGGCTCAACATCCCGACGCACGGCGAGATCAAGCATCTCACCTCGCGAGTGGACAACCTCACCAAGGCGATCGACAAGCGTCCCGCGCGCACGCGCCGTGTGGCGCGCAAGCGCGCGTCGGCGCCGCCTGCCTGAGGCACGTATGAGACGACACCGCCCGACGCGGAGAGCTGGCCGAATCGGCCTCGCGCTCGCGGGAGGCGGACCGGAGGGCGCCGTGTACGAAATCGGCGCCCTTCGCGCTCTCGACGAGGTGCTCGAGGGCGTCGATTTCAACGATCTCGAGAGCTACGTCGGGGTAAGTGGCGGGGCCGTCGTGGCCGCCTGCCTGGTGAATGGGATGACCCCGTCGCAGCTCGTCCGCGCGATCGTCTCGAAGGCGCCGGACGAGGAGGCGTTCGTCCCTGGGCACTTCTTTATGCCCGCCTACGGGGAGATGGTGAAGCGGCTGGCGATGATGCCCGCACTAGCGGTGGGGTCGCTCTGGGAGGCGGCAACCCGCCGGCGCGCCGAACATGGCGGCATGGGCGCGCTCCTCCATCTGGCGAGAGCCCTCCCGGTCGGCCTCTTCGACAACGAGCCGATCCGCCGCTTCCTCGCCCACACCTTCAGCGCTCCGGGGCGGAGCGATGATTTCCGCTCGCTCCGAAGGCCGCTCACGGTGGTGGCGACCGACCTCGACGCGGGAGTGCCGATCCGGTTCGGTGCGCCGGGGCTCGATCACGTGCCGATTTCGCGCGCGGTTCAGGCGAGCACCGCCCTCCCCGGGCTCTACCCGCCGGTGCGCATCGAGGGGCGCGACTGCGTGGATGGCGTGCTTCTGCGCACCGTCCACGCCTCGATCGCTCTCGAGCAGGGGGTGAAGCTCCTCATCTGCGTCAATCCGATCGTGCCGACGGACCTCGGCCGCGCGCTCGCCCAGGGCGCGAAGGGGCCGCGGGCGCTGATCGATCATGGACTGCCGGCCGTGCTCGCCCAGACCTTCCGCACGCTCATTCACTCGCGCCTGGATGTCGGGCTGCGGCGTTATGCGACGCGCTTTCCGGACGCGGACATCGTCCTCATCGAGCCGACGCGTGACGAGTACGCTCTCTTCTTCTCCAACGTCTTCAGCTTCTCCTCACGGCGCGCCGTGTGCGAGCTCGCCTACCGGAGCACGCGCCGCAATCTGCTGGCGCGCCGAGCGACACTCGAGCCCCTGCTGCGCCGGCACGGCGTCCGCCTGCGGACCGACATTTTGGAGGACGAGAGCCGGGACCTGTGGGCGGGGGTGGGGCTGGCCTCCGATTCGAGCGCGCCGGCGATCACATCCCGCCTTACGGCGGCGCTGATGCGGCTGGAGTCCGAGACGGCGCGACGCCAGTCGCCGCGCCGGCCGCGCCGGCCGCACCTGACGCGGCCCCGTCGAGGTGGGCGCGCGACGGAAGCGGGCGCTCGGCGAGCCGCCAGATGAGCTCTCCACGCTGGCGGCGAGCTGCCGCGCGATCCATTCCGCGATAGCCGTACGGCGGCCGGCGTAGCCGCCGCGCCAGGGAGAGCAAGGGCCAGCCGACGAGCGGCAGGTAGAAGCCGATGAGGTCCCAGTCGCGCAGGACCGCATGCAGTCGATTTCGCGCCGGAGGACGCCGGAGATTGCGCTCGTGCACGATGAAGCTCACCGGCCACCCGGTGGGGAGCACGCGCCAGAGCCGCCCGCGAGCGGCGCGGAGCGAGGGCCAGAGCGATTGCCCGTCGTACGGCGCGCTCCCGAACTTCGCGACCTCCCGGTCGAGCTCCGCCTGAAAGCTGCGCCGCACCTTCTCGGCGACCCGCCGCAGCGCCTCGCGATCGGGTTGCTCCAGGTCGGTGATCCCTTCGGCGGCGACGAGCGCCGCCATGTCCAGCGGCTCGCCGATGACGAAGGTCATGTGCGCCGGGAAGGCGAGATACCAGGCGAAGGGAAAGATCACGCCGGCGAGACCGATCGGCAGCGGGAGGAAGGGGACCGTGAAGAGGCGCTGCATGAGCGCGTCGAGGGGGCGCACCGGATAGCCGACGGGCGCCACCCACTCCGCGTTCACGATGTAGAGTGGGAGCACCGGCACGCGCTGGCGCGCGGCCAGGAGCACGAAGCTCGTGCTGAAGCGCTGCAGCTGGTAGCGGCGGTGAAATCCCTTCCCGATCCCCGGCACGCCTTCCGGGAAGTAGAGGACCCGCTCGCCCCGCGCGAGCAGTCGCTCGAAGTTGTCGAAGAGCATGTCGACGCCGCCGCCACGTCTCCAGAAGTCATCGATGCCGAAGGGGCGCATCCACCAGGTGAAGGAGAGCTCCTTCTCGAACACGGAGCGCAGCTTGGCGAGCGGGTCGAAGCCATCTCGCTGCCAGAGCAGCCCATCGAAGACCATCGCGTCGTAGGGGAATGCGTTGCCGCTGTGATTGGCCGCGATCACCACGGGACCGTCGCGCGGAATCCGCTCCGGATTCACCAGCACCGGCCGGAACCAGTGGGTCGAGATCGGCTCGAAGACGCGCTCGATCAGACCCCGGAGGTAGACCGGGTCGAACGGCTCCCAGGGCTCGGGGAGCTCGTTGTCCTGCTCCGCCATCACGATCCGTCCTTGCGCAGCGTCAGAATCGCCGCGAAGGCGAAGAGCGCCGCCCAGAGGGGCCAGGGTCCGTGGAAGGCGACGAGGATGGCGCCGGCGACGAGACAGGAGCCCGCGATGAGCGTGCCGCGCAATCCGGCGAGTGGATTCGACGGCCGCTGCCTGGTGCTCTTCTCCAGCACACGCACGCCTTCGGTGACGAGAAGCGGCACCTTCACCAGCGCGTCGACGAAGTCCGGCGCTCCGCGCAGCTGCTCCTGCACCATCTTCAAGGGACTGAACTGATTGACGAAGACCTTCCGGATGTGCGCTTTCGAGACCGCGGCGACATCGAATCCCGGGAGGAGGACGTTCCCGACCCCCTCGAAGGTGATCAGCGCCTTCACCATCAGCACCAACTCGACGGGGAAGTACATCCGGAACTGGGCGCCGCGAGAGAGCGACTCGAGTACCAGCTGAGCGAGCGAGAAGGTCTGGAAATCGGAAGCACGGCTCCAGCGGGAGGAGATCTCCGCCACCTCACGCCGGAATCCAGCCGGATCGCCACCCGGCCCGGGCTCGGCCACCGTGGCCAGGTATCGTGCCGCGTTCTCGGCGTCTCCGGTGACGAGCGAGTAGTAGTAGAAGAGCAGTGAGCGCCGAAGCTCGGCGTCGAGCCGCCCCACCATTCCGAGATCGATGAATCCGACCTTGGGGCCGGGGAGGATGATGAGGTTCCCCGGGTGAAGGTCGGCGTGAAAGAACCCGTCCTGGTACAGCATCCGGATGATCGCCGCCGCACCCAGGTCGATGAGTCGCTCGCGGTCGGCGATCGAGAGCGCCTGCGCCTTCGGCGTGTCGGGACGTACTCCATCCAGGAACTGCATCGTGAGCACGGTCGGCCCGCTGTACTGGCGAAAGACGGCGGGAAAGACGACGTCGGGCATGTCCCGGAAATTCGCCATGAACGTGTCGGCGTTGTCCGCCTCGCGCCGCAGGTCGACCTCCTTCAGCGTGTAGTCGGTGAACTCGTTGATGATCCGTTGCGGCTGATAGCGGGGGATGATCAGCTGCAGGAGGAAGGCGACGCCGCGCAGGAGTCGTGCGTCGCGCCGGAGGGTCTCGGGGATCCAGGGCTTCACGACCTTGATCACCACATCCTCCCCTTCGCGCGTCGTCGCCCGGTGCGTCTGGGCGATCGAGGCGCTTCCGAGGGGGGTCTCATCGATCCAGACGAACATCTCGTCCACCGGCCGTCCGACGTCGGCCTCGATGCGTTGGCGGAAGATCTCGAAGGGGACCACCGGCAGCCGGTCGAGCAGGTGCCGCAGCTCGGAGGTGATCGCGGGCGGGAGGATGTCTTCGCGGAGGCTCAGGATCTGGCCGAGCTTGATGTAGGTGGGCCCGAGGAGCTCGAGCCGGCGGCGGAACTGGACGGGGAAGGGCTGGTCGCGCAGGTCCCGGCGCAAGAAGGGGTAGACGAGCGCCGCTCCGACGCGCCTGACGACTGCTCGCGGTGTGAGCGGGTCGCCGCGCCGGCGCTCCTCGCGCACGTGGGCGACGAGGGCGCCGGAAAGCATTCCGGCGAGGTGGCGATTGGTGGTGAAGAAGCGCCGGATGAGGCTCGGCGGTCGCGTCACCGCGTAGGTCTCGAAGCTCTCCGGCGGCTCGCCCTCGGGTTTTGCACCCCGGTGGTGAGCGCGACTCGCCGACCCGCCTCCGCGCGCGGCCATCGGATGCGCGCGCTCGCTCGTCATGCCCGGTTGCGCCCGTACTTCTCGTGCGACGAGACCCACTCGAGCGACGAGATCGCGGCGCCCAGCGAGATCTCGCCCGCCAGCACGACCGCGGCGATGATCTCGGCGAGTTTGTTCACCTTCCCCTTCCCCTCGCACCCGAGCACCCGCAGGCACTCGCGCTGCGTCGGCAGGCCGGTCCCGCCGCCGTGGGTGGCGACGATGAGCGAGGGGATGGTGATCGAGATGTACAGGTCGCCCGCCGGCGTGATCTCGGTGTAGATGATCGCTGCCGACCCCTCGGCCACGTTGGCCACGTCCTGCCCGGTGGCGATGAACATCGCCGTGATAGCGTTAGGCGAGTGGAGGCCGTTGTTGTTGGCGCCGGAGAGGAAGGCACCGACGTTGGCGACGCCGGCGTGGTACTGCAGACTCTCCGGCTCGACGCGCATGTGCTCCAGCAAGGCGTGCCGGTTGACGACGGCTTCGGCGGTCACCCGCTTCCCGCGCGTCCGCATCAGATTGACGTGCGAGCCCTTCTTGTCGGTGGCGAGGTTCGACTCGAGGTAGAAGCGGCGCACGGTCGCCACCTGCTCGAGGATCCAGCTGCAGGCGGCGAAGGTGGCCCGCCCGACCATGTTCTGCCCGGCGGCGTCGCCGGTGCTGAAGTTGAAGCGCAGGTAGGCGAACTTGTTCGAGAGGTACGTGTCGATGTAGAGGAGTTTGCCGAAGTTGGTCGTCTCTTCGGCGGCGCGGCGGATCTCCTTGAAGTTGTCGTCCACCCAGCCGGCGAAGGCGCGGGCCTCGCGCGCGGAATCGAAGATGAAGACCGGCGCCCGCTGCATCGCATCGGCCGAGACCGTGGTCGTCACGCCGCCGCTCAAGTTGAGCACCTTCATTCCCCGCCCGTACGAGGCGACTAGGGTCCCCTCGCTCGTCGCCAGCGGGATGTAGAAGTCTCCCTGCGCGTGCTCGCCATTCACCCGCAGCGGCCCGGCGAAGCCGATCGGAACCTGGGCGACGCCGGTGAAGTTCTCGATCTTGTTGAGCACCGCCTCCGGGTCGAAGGAGAACTTGTCGAGGTGCTCGAAGGTCACACCGGTCAC
>DASPTK010000015.1:0-37584 GCA_035623475.1 Gemmatimonadaceae bacterium
TCGGCGGCACGCCTCTCAGCGAGAACGGCGAGTGGATTCTCATCGGCGTCGCCGTGGCGGTGGCACTTGCCGGCATCACCCTCGCTGTGGTGCGACTCAAGCCGGCGGCGCTCGTCGCGGCCGATGAGGCCCCGCCAGAGCACGGCATCGAGCGGGTGCTCGCGAACGCCTACGGCGTCGACAAGATCTACGATGATGTCGTCGTGCAGCCCGTTGTCACCGTCTCGCGGAATGTGCTCGCCAAAGGGATCGACGAGGGATTGCTCGACGGAGCGATGGTGTCGGGATCCGCCTGGCTCGCCCGAAGCCTCGGGTGGATCGGCTCGCGTCTCGAGACGGGGCAGGTGGGCGCCTACGCCTGGGCGATCGCCCTCGGCGCGCTCGCCGTCATCGGCGCCCTTACGTACAAGTGAACATGCGCGACTTCCTCGCCTCCATTCACTACGACCAGTGGGCGCTGCCCACGCTGCTTCTTCTGCCGCTGGCCGGGGCGTTCGCGCTTCTCATCCAGGGAATCCTCGCGGGCGGCGACGACGATCTCGAGGGCGCCCCCACAGCGCGGTGGGTTGCCCTCATCACGCTCGTCGCCGAGCTGGTCGTCTCCCTCGGCCTCTGGTGGTCATACGACCCCGGCTCCGCCGCCTGGCAGGCTCGCGTCGAGTACCGGTGGATCGGACCGTGGAACGCCCGGATCTCCCTCGGCATCGACGGCATCTCGCTCGTCATGATCCTCCTGACGACGCTCATCATGCCGCTGGCGGTCTTGAGCAGCTGGACCAGCATTCGGCAGAAGGTCCGCACGTACTACGGACTCCTTCTCATCCTCACGACGGGGATGCTCGGAGTATTCGTTGCGCTCGACCTCCTTCTCTTCTACGTGATGTGGGAGATCATGCTCGTGCCGATGTACTTCATCATCGGCGTCTGGGGGGGCGAGGGGCGGATCAAGGCGAGCGTGATGTTCTTCATCTACACGATGCTCGGCTCGCTGCTCATGCTGGTGGCGATCATCTACCTCTGGACCAAGGCCCACAACTCGTTCGCCTACGACGAGATCGTGAGCTTCGCGTCGGGGCGCGGACGGCTCACACCGATGGCGTCGACGCTGCTCTTCACCGCCTTCTTTCTGGCGTTCGCCATCAAGGTGCCGATGTTCCCGTTCCACACCTGGCTGCCGCACGCCCACGTCGAGGCACCGACCGCGGGCTCGGTGATTCTGGCGTCGATCATGCTCAAGATGGGGACTTACGGATTCCTCCGATTCGCGCTCCCCTTCTTCCCCGGGGTCGCGATGTCGCCTACGGTGCGCACGACGATCTTGGCTCTGGCCGTCGTGGGCATTCTCTACGGCGCCCTGGTCGCCATGGTGCAGCCGGACTTCAAGAAGCTCGTGGCCTATTCCTCGGTGAGCCACCTCGGCTTCGTCATGCTCGGCATCTTCGCGCTCACCTTGCAGAGCGTGCAGGGCGCGATCATGGTCATGATCAATCACGGCATCTCGACGGGGGCGCTCTTCCTCCTCGTCGGCATTCTCTACGAGCGACGCCACACGCGAATGATCGCGGCATACGGCGGCATCGCGCGGGTCGTGCCGATGTTCGCGGCGCTCCTCACTCTGGTGTCTCTGAGCAGCATCGGCCTCCCGGGGACGAACGGTTTCATCGGCGAGTTCCTCGTGCTGCTCGGATCTTTCCGCACCCAGCCGTACATGACGTTTCTGTCGACGTTCGGGGTGATTCTCGCCGCTGCCTATCTGCTCTGGGCGATCCAGCGCATCCTCTTCAATCCGCTCGACAAGCCGGAGAACGAGCACATCTCCGATCTCAATCGTCGTGAGCTGGTGATGATGGGCGCCCTGGTGGCGGCCATCCTCTGGATCGGACTCTATCCGGCTCCGATCCTTCGGCGCACGGAGCCGGCGGCGAGCCGATTGGTGTCGGCTGTCTCCGGTGCCGCTCCCACTCGCGTGGCCCGGGCCGGCAGCGCGGAGACCGCGGGGCGCTGATGTACTTCGACCTGTCGGTCCCCTCGCAGCTCGCCGGAGCGCTCCTCCCCGACCTCGTCATGATGGGCGGGGCGATGATCCTCCTCCTCTACGCGGTGTGGGGAGGCGAGGATCCGGGTCGCGCGCGGACCGTCGGGTGGCTGGCCATCCTTCTGACGATCGCGACGGGCGTCGTGATCGGCTGGATCTGGCGGCGCGACGCCTCCGCGTCCACAGGAATGGTGGCAGTCGACAATTTCCGCTGGGCCACCGACTACGTGATCCTCTTCTCGACCGTGGTCGCGCTGACCCTGGCGCTCGACGCCGGCATTCGCGAAGGGGTCGTGGTCGCGGAGTCGTACGTCCTGATCCTCTTCGCGGCATCGGGGATGATGTTGCTCGCCGCCGCCCGCGACCTGATCGTCGTTTTCCTCGGCATCGAGCTGATGTCGATCGCCGTCTACGTCCTTGCCGGCGTCGACCGCCGGAGCCCGCGTGCCGCCGAGGCTGCACTCAAGTACTTCCTCCTCGGTGCATTCGCGAGCGCCTTTCTCCTGTACGGTATCGCGCTGATCTACGGCGCCACCGGCTCGACGAATCTCCACTTCATCGGGGCGAAGGTCAGCGGCAGCACGATCGACAACGCCATTCTCCTGATCGGTATCGCCTTCATCATGGTGGGCCTCGGCTTCAAGGTGGCGGCCGTCCCCTTTCACATGTGGACCCCCGACGTCTACGATGGCGCCCCCACTCCGATCACCGCCTTCATGGCGGCCGGCGTGAAGGCCGGTGCGTTCGCCGTCTTTCTGCGCATCTGGATGGAGTCCTTTCCCGGCGCCGCGTTGGTCTGGCACCGACCCCTCTGGTGGATCGCCGTGGCGACGATGATCGTCGGCAACCTGATCGCTCTCGGCCAAACCAACATCAAGCGGATGCTCGCGTACTCGAGCATCGCCCACGCGGGCTATCTCCTCGTCGCCGTCGTCACCAACACGATCGCCGCCGCCTCGGCGTTCATCTTCTACATCTTCGCCTACTGCCTGGCGACGATGGGAGCGTTCGGCGTCGTCATCGCGCTCGGCGAATCGGAGCAGCGTGGGCAGTCGATCTCCGATTACGATGGCTTGTGGCAGGTTCGCCCTTGGCTCGCGGCCGCCATGACGGTCTTCATGCTCGCGCTGCTCGGCTTTCCCATCGCCGGCGGGATGGGTTTCTTCGGCAAGTGGCTGATCATTCAGGCCGCCCTCGGCGCTCCGGCGCCACAGACGACCCTGGCGGTGGTCGTGGTGATGGCGAGCCTGATTTCGGCGGGGTATTATCTCGGCGTCGTCGTCGCCATGTTCATGAAGCCGCGGCCGGCCGACGCGCCGGTGGCCCGGCGTATCGCGCCCGCCACGTCGGTCGTCATCGGCGCCTGCGCACTCGTCCTGCTCTTCTTCGGCGCGCTGCCGAGCGTCGTCGTGACCTTCGCCAACCGGAGCGCCCCGAACACGGCAGCCGGGGTCGCCCCGGTCTCCGCAGCGTCGGTCACCCTTCCGCGCTGACTGCGGCGCGGCCGACGTGAGTGACCCCGGCCGCGACAGCCCATGGCACTCATGACCGTCGACCAGGGAATCTTCCGCCAGTACGACATTCGGGGCGTGGTGGGGCGCGATCTCACGCCGCGCGTTGCCCACGCCGTCGGGCGGGCGTTCGCCGCCTACCTCGCCTCTCGTCGGCTGATCGGCCCGGTGGCCGTCGGTCGCGACAACCGGCCGAGCGGCGCCGCCCTCCGCGAGTCGCTCGTGCGCGCGCTCATCGAGAGCGGGACGGACGTCGTGGACATCGGCGTCGTACCCACTCCGCTGCTCTACTGGTCGATGCACAACTTGCCGGTGGTGGGCGGCATCCAGATCACCGGCTCGCACAACCCATCGGAATACAACGGGTTCAAGCTGTGCGTAGGAGCGTCATCGCTACATGGTGAGGAGATTCAGGAGCTCTACCGTCTGGCCGTGCGCGGCGTCTTTCCGGCGGGTCAAGGGACGGTGCACGAAGAGCGCGTCGTCGATCGCTACATCGACGATGTGGTGACGCGCGTCGGGCCCCTCGCCCGCAAGCTCACGGTGGTGATCGACTGCGGAAATGGCGTGGGGTCGCTGGTGGCTCCGCAGCTGATGGACCGTCTCGGCGTGCGTTGGACCGGGCTCTATTGCGAGAGCGACGGGACCTTCCCGAATCACCATCCCGACCCCACAGTCGTCGAGAATGTGCAGGACCTCATTGCCGCCGTCCGCGAGCGGAGCGCCGACATCGGGATCGCCTTCGATGGCGACGCCGACCGGATCGGCGTGATCGACGAGCGCGGGACGATCGTGTGGGGGGACCACGTGCTCATTCTCTACGCTCGGGATGTCCTCGCGCGGACGGGGAAGGGACAACCGATCATCTTCGATGTGAAGTGCTCGCAGGCTCTCCCCGACGCCATCGAGCGCGCCGGCGGGAAGCCGATCATGTGGCGCACCGGCCACTCGCTGATCAAGGACAAGATGAGGGAGCTGCACGCACCGGTGGCTGGAGAGATGTCGGGGCACATGTTCTTCAGCGAAGGCTTCTACGGACACGACGACGCGCTGTATGGTGCCGGTCGGCTGCTGCGCATCATCGCCGCGGGGAGCGGATCGCTCTCCCGGCAGCTCGCCGATGTCCCCGTCTTCGTGTCGACGCCCGAGATCCGGGTCGACTGCGCGGACGATCTCAAGTTTCGCGTCGTCGACGACGCGGTGCGCCACTTCCGGTCCCTACACGAGGTGGTGGACGTCGACGGTGCCCGCGTGCTGTTCGGCGATGGGTGGGGGCTGATCCGGGCGTCGAACACCCAGCCGATGCTGGTGCTGCGCTTCGAGGCGAGAACGCCCGAGCGGCTGCAACAGATCCGCGGCGAGATGGAGGGCTGGCTCCGCTCGCGAGGCGTCGGCACGTAGCGTGAGCGTCCGGCGCTGGCCGCTGCTCGCCATCGCCATCCTCGCGCTCGCGCTCCTGCTCGGGCGCGCGGCCGCCGGCGTATACGCGGACTACCGATGGTACGAGTCCCTCGGGGCCACCGCGCTCTGGCGGGAGCGGACGCTGTTGACCGCGGCCCTCCGCATCGGCTCGGCGCTCGCGGCGAGCGCCTTCGTCTTCGCCAACCTCTACGCGGTGCGCCACAGCGTCGTGTCGCTCGTGCTGCCGCGCCGGGTCGCGAATCTCGAGATCGGCGAGGAGGTCCCCGGACGCTATCTGGTGGGCGCGGCCCTCTTGATCTCGGCCGTTCTGGGCTGGATGCTGGCCCTTCCGTCGGACAGCTGGCGGCTCTTCGCCCTCGTCAGGCACGGCGTGCCGTTCAACGAGACCGATCCGTACTTCAACGCCGACCTCGGGTTCTTCGTCTACTGGCTCCCCCTCGAGATCACGCTCTACGTGACGTCGCTGATCGCGGTCCTGCTGGTAGCGGCGGTCGTGATCTTTCTCTACGCGCTCACCCCCAGCCTGCGGTGGGAGCGCGGCACGCTCTACGTCTCCAACTACGTGCGGCGACACCTGGTCGTGCTCGGCTGCGCGCTCCTGCTGGTGCTCGCCTGGAGCTACCGGTTGGACATCTACAAGTCGGTCCTCGAGGGATCGGCGGCCGGCGGTGCCTTCGGCTTCGTCGATCATCAGGCGGTTATCCCCGTCTGCATCTGGCTGTCGATCCTCTCGGTGGCGGCGGCGTTCGCCGTGCTCTTCTTCGGATGGGCCGGACAGGTGCGCCTCGCCCTCGGCTCGGTGGCGGCGATCCTCTTCCTCTCGCTCGTCCTGCGCCAAGTCGCACCGGCGCTCGTGCGCCACTATTCGGTGTCCGGGGAATCGGATTCTCGCGATCGCCCCTATCTGGCCACGCGGGCGGAGTACACGCGCCGGGCGTACGCGATCGACCGCATGGCATCGCCCGATCCGCTCTATCTCTTCTCGAACGTGCGCGAGGCGGCGGCGCTGCTACCGGCGTGGGATCCGGTGGCTTTGCGCCGCGCCATCGGCCGATCCGGCCGCACCGACAGCGCGGAGCGACCGGTGGCGTACGCCGCGTCTCCCTCCGGGCTCGTCGCCATCGATGCCGAGCCGCTCGCCGGATCGGACAGCGGCTCGGCCAATGCCTGGCGCCTGACGCGAGTGTTGGCCGGCGGCGCGGACCGCGGCGGAGCGCCGGCCCGCGCGACGCCTCCCGCCGCCGATCGCGATGGGGAAAGCGTGATCGATGTGCGAGTCTTTCCCGGCGCCGAAGGATACGAGCTGGTGACCGACACGGCGTCGGGCGTTGCGGCGCCCGCGCTCGGCGAGGGAGTCTCCCGCCTCGCGCTCGCGTGGAGCCTACAGAACCTCCGGCTGGTGGCGGGCGAGCCCGCCCCGGCGGGGGCGCGCCTCCTCACCCGGCGAGCAGTGCGCGACCGAGTGGACGCGTTGGCTCCCTTCTTCGCCCAGAGCGCGCTCTTCGCGATCGTCGTGGATGACTCGCTCTACTGGGGAATCGACCTGTACAGCGTCTCCCAATACTATCCGCTGAGCGAGCGCGACTCCCTGGGAGACGACGTCTATAGCTACGCGCAGCACGCCGCCGTCGCGCTCGTGAACGCGCACACGGGGCGCACGCTCCTGGTCGCCGACAGCGTGCGCGATCCGCTGGCAGCCAGCTGGATCGACGCGTACCCCACGGTCTTCCTGCCGCTCCGCGCTCTTCCGCCGGCGATTGCTCACGCCCTCCCGCCGGCGAGAGATGCGGCGCGTCTCCAGGCGACCGTGCTGGCGCGCTACGGCCGGCGTGGGGAGTCGGCGCGCGATGGACGGGTGCCCGCGAGCCTCGGCGCCGACGGAGTGATCGGCTCCGATGATCCGCCGCCGTACGCACTCCCCGGGGATCGGTCGCTCGGCTGGGGCGTACCCGTGCTCGATCAGAACGAGCATGTCGCCGGGCTCGTGCTGGCGACGAGCGGCGCCGGGCAGCGCGCGAGCCGATGGCTGGCCCTCCCGGATCCGGGGGCGCGATGGAGCACGATCGTGGACCAGCTCCGGCGCGCCCTCGACAGTACGGCGGGATCGCCCCATGACGCCCGCCTCGTCCACGGGCCGGTGCGCGCGGTCGCGACGGGGAGCGGCCTCGCCTTCACCCAGTCCGC
Organism: Gemmatimonadaceae bacterium; assembly: GCA_035623475.1. GTDB lineage: Bacteria > Gemmatimonadota > Gemmatimonadetes > Gemmatimonadales > Gemmatimonadaceae > DASPTK01. The sequence goes on from DASPTK010000015.1 coordinate 7,153, forward strand.
GTACGCGTGGACCGGCGACGGCGCCTCGTTGTTGCGCGTGGGCATCCTCACCGAGCACGGCCTAACGACCGGCCGCACGATGACCGATGCGCTCGGCGTGCGCGTACCCGGCGACAGCGCCGCGCTCCCGCCGCAGGAGCTGCGGGCGCGGGTGGAGCTCCTGTACGAGCAGATGCGATCGGCGCTGCAGCGCGGGGACTGGGTCGCCTTCGGCCGAGCCTATGAAGCGCTCGGCGCGCTGCTCGGCGTGCCCAAGCGATGATCTTGTGGCACTCACGGGGGGCGGCTAGCTTGCGCGCGCCGCGAGGGGGCGGGAGGCCCACCGAATGAATCTTCACGAGTACCAGGCGAAGGACATCTTCCGTCGCTTCGGCATCCCCGTGCCGCCGGGCGAGGTCGCGTCCACACCCGAGGAGGCGGAGCAGATCGCCCGCCGGTACGGCGGAACGGTGGTCGTCAAGGCGCAGGTCCATACGGGCGGACGGGGCAAGGCGGGCGGCGTGAAGCTCGCCAAGACGGCCGCCGAGGCCCGCGACGTGGCGTCGCGGATCCTCGGCATGAACATCAAAGGGCTCGTGGTGGCAAAAGTCCTCGTGACGCCCGCGGTCGACATCGCCACGGAAGCCTACCTCGGCATCATCATCGACCGCGAGTCGAAGCGCGCCGTCGTCATGGCAAGCGCGGCGGGCGGCATCGACATCGAGGAGGTGGCGGCGACCGCGCCAGAGAAGATCGTCAAGCTCCCGGTGGACCCGCGCTACGGGCTTCTCCCCTTCGAGAGTACGCGCCTGGCCTTCGCGCTCTACGGCGACCCGCGTCAGGCAAAGGCGGCGGCGGCGATCGTGCGGCAGCTGTACGGTGTGTTCGCGGCCAATGGCGCCTCGCTCGTCGAGATCAACCCGCTCGTCGTGACGGCCGGCGGAGAGCTCGCTGCGCTCGACGGCAAGATGGTGATCGACGACAACGAGCTCGACCGGCATCCGGAGCTCGAGGCGCTCCGCGACAAGAGCGAGGAAGCGGCAAGCGAAGTCGCGGCCCGGGAGGCCAACCTCACCTTCATCAAGCTCGATGGGAACGTCGGGTGCGTGGTCAACGGTGCCGGTCTGGCCATGGCCACCATGGATCTGGTGAAGTATTACGGTGGCCAGCCCGCCAACTTCCTCGACATCGGCGGCTCGTCGAGTCCGCAGAAGGTCATAAACGCACTGCGCATCATTGCGGCCGATCCGAACGTGCGAGCCATCCTCTTCAACATCTTCGGGGGAATCACCCGCACCGACGACGTGGCCAACGGAATCGTGGCGGCCACGAGTCAGAATCCGCTCACCGTCCCTGTCGTCATCCGCCTCACCGGCACGAACGAGGAGATCGCCGTTGCCATCCTCAAGGAGCATGGCTACGCCGCCATGACCGACATGGACGAGGCGGTCAAGCGCGCCGTCGCCCTCGCCACCGGCGGGGGGAGTAAGGTCGCGTGAGCATCTTCGCAGACAGCGATACGACCGTCATCGTCCAGGGCATCACCGGCCGCGATGGGTCGTTCCACGCGAAGCAGATGCTGGAATACGGGACTCGCATCGTCGCCGGCGTCACGCCGGGGAAGGGTGGCCAGCGCTTCGAAGAGCGCGTGCCGATCTTCAACACGATGGCCGACGCCGTCGTGGCCACGGGCGCGAACACGTCCGTGATCTACGTGCCGCCGCTGCTCGCCGCCGACGCCATGATGGAAGCAGCGGCCGCCGGCGTGGAGCTCGTTGTCTGCATCACGGAGGGGGTGCCGGTCCAAGACATGACCCGCGTCTATCCCTACGTGAGGGAGCAGGGCGCCCGACTCATCGGTCCGAACTGTCCGGGGCTCATCACACCCGGGCAATCGAAGGTGGGGATCATCCCCGGGCGCATCTGTCAGCCCGGGCCGGTGGGAGTGGTGAGTCGATCAGGGACGCTCACGTACGAGGTCGTCTATCAGCTCACGCGCGCCGGCATCGGCCAGAGCACATGCGTCGGGATCGGCGGTGACCCGATCAACGGCACGAACTTCATCGAGTGCCTGGAGGCGTTCGAGCGCGACCCGGAGACGAAGGCCGTCGCCCTCATGGGGGAGATCGGCGGAACGGACGAGCAGGATGCCGCCGTCTTCGTGCGTGAGCAGATGAAGAAGCCCGTGGTCGGCTTCATCGCCGGCCAGACGGCGCCCCCGGGGCGCCGCATGGGGCACGCTGGCGCGATCATCTCGGGCGCCGCGGGAACGGCCGCCGAAAAGCTGCAGTCCTTCCGCGATGCCGGTATTGGTGTCGCTCAACGCCCGAGCGATTTCGTGACGCTCCTGAGAGGTCGGTTGTGAGGCTGGCCGAGCTCATACGGGCGGATCGCGTCGCCTCCCTCAACGAGCCGGAGCTCTCCGCCGCTACGCGGGCGCTGGTGGAGCGACTCGCGACGTCGGGCGTGATCAGAGACCCGGCGAAGCTGCGAGGACGTGTCGAAGAGGAGCGCGGGGAGGACATCGTGGCTCTCGACGGGCGGGCCTTCATCGCGCACTACCGAACCGAGGCCGTTGGGGATCTGATCGTCTCTCTCGGCATCTCGCGTCGAGGCTTTGCGCGGGAGGTGGGGGATGGCGAGGCTCAACGAGCGCCTCTGGTCGTTCTCCTTCTCGCGCCCCCGCGCATGGCGGCGCGCTACCTGCAGGTCCTCCGCGCCCTCGCCAAGCTGCTCTCGCGCGAGGGCCCGGCGGCGGCGATCGCAGCTGCGACCACGCCCGAGGCGATTGTCGCGCTCGCGCCGGTCGCGGAGGTGGAGATCACGCCGCAGCTCCTGGCTCGCGACATCATGACGGAGGCGCCGCGCACGACGAGCCCTGGGGCATTGATGCGCGACGCCGCCAGCGACATGGCGCGCGCGGACATCGGCGCGCTCCCGGTGGTCGAGGCGGACGGCCTCCTCGTCGGGATGCTCAGCGACCGCGAGCTGATGCGTCATCTCCTGCAACTCGCGGCGCTCGGCGCGGGAGCGTCGCGGCACCCGTCGCCCCCCGGGGAAGGGGTGCGCCGGACGGTCCGCGACGTCATGACTCGTCAGGTGCTCTGCGTCTCTCCCGATCAACCGGTGGCCGAGGTGGCCAGCCTGATGATGAACAAGGACGTGGACCAGGTGCCCGTCGTGCGCGAGGGCCGCCTGGTCGGATTGCTCACCCGCGGGGACATCGTTCGCAAACTCACTGGATTCTGATCATGGCGCTCGACTTCACACTGGCGATCATCAAACCGGACGCATTCTCGGCGGGGAAAGCGGGGAAGATCATCGCCCACCTCGAGGGGCAAGGCTTCCGTCTCGTCGCCGCGCGCGTCGTACGGCTCACTCCCGGCCAGGCGGAGGCCTTCTACGCGGTCCACCGCGAGCGCCCTTTCTTCCGATCGCTCACCACCTTCATGACCAGCGGGCCGTGCATGCCGATGGTGCTCGAGAAGCCGGCGGCGGTGCTCGCGCTGCGCGGGGCGATCGGAGCCACCGACCCCAAGGAGGCGGAGGCCGGGACGGTGCGGAAGCTCTACGCCGAGTCGAAGGAGCGAAACGCGATTCACGCCTCGGACTCCGACGAGAACGCGGTTCGGGAAGCGCGTTTCTTCTTTCCGGAAGCGGAGATTCTCGGGGCTCGCTGAGGCCCCTCGGTGGAGGCAGCGGACGCGGCTTGTTGAACGCCGCATCCTCAAGTAGATTCAAGGGTTATGCTGTCTTTCGAAATTCGCGAGCTGGCGCGTCGAGCGGTCGACGTCGACGGCCTTCTCGAGTCCGACGACCCGGTCTGGCAGGCGGGGGATGAGAAACCCTCCGAGCCGCTCCACGCCACAGGACGACTCTCGGTGGCCGGCGCTAGCCGGTATTATTGGAGCGGCCACATCGATGGCCTGGCACACACGCCATGCCGCCGGTGTTTGGCCGACTCGACGGTGAGGGTGAGGGAGGAGGTGCATGTGTTCTTCGTCGAAGCCGGGGACGAGATCGGCGACGATCCGGACACATACCGACTGCCACCGCGAGCGCAGGAGGTGGACCTCCGCCCTGCGATCCGCGAGCAATGGCTCCTCGCTGCCCCTGCTTTCGTCCTCTGCCGAGAAGACTGCAAAGGCTTGTGCCCTCGATGCGGTGCCGATCTGAACGCCGGACCGTGCACGTGCGCCTCCGAGGTCGATCCCCGCTGGGCCGTGTTGCGCGAGCCGCGCGGCGGCTCCGTCGAGCGGTAACCCAACCCTCTTTCCGTATTCACCTCCATGGCTGTCCCGAAGCGCCGTACCTCCAAGAGAAAGAAGCGCGCCCGCAACACGCACAAGGCCGCGGCGACCGTCGCGCTGCAACAGTGCCCGCGGTGCCAGAGCATGAAACGGCCGCACCACGTCTGTCCGGAGTGCGGCTATTACGCGGGCGAGCAGCGGATCCAGGCTAAGGAAGCCTAACGTTGGCCCGCATCGCGGTGGACGCGATGGGCGGCGACCACGCGCCTCGGGTGCCGATCGCCGGTGCACTCTCGGCTCTCACCGAGCTTGCGCCGGAACACTCGATCGACCTGATCGGCCGCGAGGCCGGCGTGAATGCCGAGCTCGACGCCCTGCTGAGCGGCGAGTTCAGCGCCGCGCGCAGCGCCCGCCCGCGCATTGCCGTGGTCGACGCCCCCGACGTGATCACCATGTCGGACAAGCCGACGTCCGCCGTGCGCTCCAAGCCCAAGAGCTCGATGATCGTGGGGCTGAAGAGGCACGCCCAGGGGAAGAGCGACGCCTTCGTCTCGGCAGGGAACACCGGCGCACAGATGGCCGCCTCGGTCTTCCTGCTCAAGCTGCACGCCGGCCTGACGAGACCGGCCATCGCGACCCTCCTCCCGACCGAGGGTGAGCCCGTGGTGCTCCTCGACGCCGGCGCCAACGTCGACTGCTCGGGGGAAGAGCTCGTGCAGTTCGCCCGCCTCGGATCCGTCTACGCCGAGGATATCCTCGGCCGCCCCCAACCGAGCATCGGACTCCTCAGCATCGGCGAGGAGCCCGAGAAGGGCAATGTGGCCGTCAAGGAAGCACATCAGCTCCTCGAGGCGGCGGACATCAACTTTGTTGGCAACGTCGAGGGGCGCGACATCCTCACCGGCGGCAGCCCCCGGGCGCACGTCGATGTCGTCGTGTGCGACGGCTTCGTCGGCAACGTCGTGCTCAAGTTCTACGAGTCGGTGCCGGCGCTGATCTTCCGGATGCTGGAGCGCGCCAGCGCCCCCAAGGACCTGATGGCTCGCGCCTTCAAGGGGTTCGACTATTCCGACTACGGTGGCGCTCCACTCCTCGGCGTCCGCGGCGTGAGCATCATCGCTCACGGCAGCTCGTCGCCGCGCGCCTTCAAGAACGCGATCCTCGTCGGCGTACGCGCCGTCGAGAGCCGCATGGACGAGCACATCGGTCGTCGGCTCGAACATACCTCCGTGGAGCCCGCGTGAAACGCCCCTTTGCGCAACTCGTGAGCGTGGGACGCGCCGTCCCCGCCAGGGTCGTCTCCAACTTCGACTTTGCGAAGCTCGGGATCGACACCTCCGACGAGTGGATCGTCGAGCGCACCGGCATCAAGTCGCGCCACATCGCCGAGAACGGGGAGACGACGTGCAGCATGGCGTCGGATGCCGCGCGCTGCGCGATGGTCCGCGCCGGTGTGCAGCCCGGGGAGCTCGATGTCATCGTCCTGAGCACCGCCACGCCGGACCGACTCCTTCCGGCCACTGCGGTCGATGTGCAGGCGGAGCTCGGCGCCACGCGCGCCGCCGCCTTCGACATCGGCGCCGCCTGTTCCGGCTGGCTCTATGGTCTCGTCGTCGGGGAAGGGCTGATCCAGAGCGGCAGCGCCGAAACCGTTCTCGTCATCGGAGCCGAGAAGATGAGCGCGATCGTCGACTGGACGGATCGCGCGACCTGCGTGCTCTTCGGCGATGGCGCCGGGGCCACGGTTCTCAAGCGATCGACGCGCGGGAAGGGAATCCTCTCGACCTTCATGCGCAGCGACGGAACGCTCGCCGATCTTCTCTATCGCCCCGCGGGCGGCGCGAGCGTGCCGATGTCGCCACAGGTGCTCGCCGAACGATCGCACCTCGTGCGCATGGCGGGACGCGAAGTCTTCAAGGCGGCCGTGCGGTCGATGTCCGAGGCCGCCGACCGCGCCCTCGACGCGGCGAAGCTCACCGGGAACGACATCGACCTCATGATTCCGCACCAGGCGAACATCAGGATCATCGAAGCGACGGCGAAGCACGCCGGGATCCCCATGGACAAGGTGTTCGCCAATGTCGACCGCTACGGAAATACCTCTTCGGCGTCGATCCCGATCTCGCTGGACGAGGCCTTCGAGCAGGGGCGTATCGGCGATGGGACCACGGTGCTGATGGTGGCTTTCGGCGCGGGATTCACCTGGGCATCGATGGTCGTACGGTTTTGACGTGAGAGCATGGACATCGTTCTGTTGTGCCCTGGTCAGGGCTCGCAGAAGCCGGGAATGGGGAAGGATCTGGCCGAGCGCTTCCCCGCGGCCCGCGTGGTGTTCGAGGAGGCGGACCACGCTCTCGGGTTTCCCCTCTCCACGCTCTGCTTCGAGGGGCCCGAGCCGGAGCTGACGAGCACCCGCAACGCGCAGCCGGCGCTCCTGGCGCATGGCGCGGCCGCCTGGGCCGCGGTATGCCACCAGGTCGCCTCTCACGTGCGCGCAGCCGCCGGGCACTCGCTAGGCGAGTACACGGCACACTGCCTGGCAGGGACCTTCTCGCTCCCCGATGCCCTGCGCCTGGTGCGCCGGCGCGGCGAGCTGATGTACGAGAGCGGACTCAATCGACCGGGCGCGATGGCGGCGATCCTCGGGCTGACCCACGCTGCCGTCGACGCGGCCTGCTTGCGGGCGCTCGAGGAGGTGGGCGAGGTCGTGCCCGCCAACTACAACGCTCCCGATCAGGTCGTCATCTCGGGCGAGCTCCCCGCCGTGGAGCGGGCGGTCGAGCTCGCGAAGGAGGCGGGGGCCAAGCGGGCCATCTTCCTCAACGTGAGCGGCGCCTTCCACTCTCCCCTCATGGAGGACGCCGAGATGGGTCTTCGTCAGGCGCTCACGAACGCGCCGGTGTGCCCGAGCGCCTTCCCCGTCTACTCGAACGTGAGCGCCCACGCGGCGAAGGATGAGCGGGATGCGAAGCACCTCCTCCTTCGCCAGCTCACCTCTCCGGTGCGGTGGAGCGCGCTCGTGGAGCACCTCGCCCAAGACCATCCGGGAGCACGATACGTCGAGATCGGCCCGGGCTCGGTGCTCTCGAACCTCGTGAAGAGGATCGTGCCGGGAGCGACCACATCTCCCTGCGGCACGGCCGCGGACGTCGACAAGCTTCTCGAGGAGCTCGCGTGATCTCGATCGACCTTGGAGGTCGCGCCGCGCTGGTCACCGGAAGCACCAGAGGGATCGGGCGCGAGATCGCCGCCACTCTTCTTCGCGCCGGCGCACGCGTGGCCGTCTGCGGCCGCGATCAAGCGAGGGCCGCGGAGACGGCGAGCGAGTTGGGGGAAGGCGCGCAGGGATTCGCCGCCGACTTGGGTCGGGTCGAGGATGTCACCCGGCTCGTCGGGTCGGTGGAAGAGGCCTTCGGCGCCGTCGACATCCTGGTCAACAACGCAGGACTGACGCGCGACAACATCGTGCCGCGGCTGAAGGACGAGGATTGGGATGCGGTGATCGACGCCAATCTCCGCGGAGCCTTCGTCGCCATCCGCGCCGCGACACGGGGAATGATGAAGCGCCGCTGGGGCCGCATCGTGAGCATCAGCAGCATCGTGGGGATCGTCGGCAACAAGGGGCAGGCGAACTACGCCGCCAGCAAGGCCGGGCTCATCGGGCTCACCAAGTCGGTGGCCAAGGAGCTCGCCACGCGTAACATTCTGGCGAACGTCGTCGCCCCTGGATTCATCGAAACCGATATGACCGCGGCCCTCCCGCCGGAAGCGCGCATGGCGCTCTCCGACCAGATCCCGCTGGCTCGCCTCGGCACCCCCTCGGACATCGCCTCGCTCGTCGCCTTCCTGTGCTCGGAACATGCGTCGTACATCACTGGGCAGGTGTTCGTCGTGGACGGCGGCATGGTCATGTAACTTCCAACCCTCCCGACAGTTCCGTAGATTTCGCACACCACCATTTACCCCTGAGGACCACGTCCATGGCGGATCTCGAGGAGAAGGTCAAGGAAATCATCGCCAAAGAGCTCGGCGTCGAGCGCGAGAAGCTCACCAACGACGCCAGCTTCATGGAGGACCTGGGTGCAGACAGCCTGGACACGGTCGAGCTGGTGATGGAGTTCGAAAAGGAGTTCAACATCGACATCCCGGACGAGGATGCCGAGAAGCTGCGCACGGTGGGTGACGCGCTGGCCTACCTCAAGACCAAGTCGGGCTGATGAAGCGAAGGGTTGTCGTCACCGGATTGGGAGCCGTAACGCCTGTCGGCAACGACGTGGCGACGACCTGGCGCGCGCTCCTGGACGCGAAGTCCGGTGCCGCGCCCATTACGCGCTTTGACGCCTCGGGGTTCTCCGTCCGATTCGCCTGTGAGGTGAAGGGCTTCGACCCCCACGACTACATGGAGAAGAAGGAAGCGAAGCGCGCCGACCCGTTCACGCGCTACGCCGTGGGGGCGTCGGTTCAGGCGATGCGCGATGCCGGCCTCGCCGATGGCGGGTACGACGAGGAGCGAACGGGGGTGATCATCGGGAGTGGCATCGGCGGGGTGACCACCTTCGAGGAGCAACACGACACCTATCGCGAGCGCGGTCCGAGCAAGATCTCACCCTTCTTCGTCCCGATGTTCATCTCCGACATCGCGGCGGGGATCGTTTCGATGCAATTCCAGGCACGCGGCCCGAACTACGCCACAGTGTCTGCCTGCGCCACGAGCGCCCATGCGATCGGGGACGCCTTCCGCACGATTCAATACGGTGATGCCGACATCATGATCACCGGCGGGGCCGAGGCGACCGTGACCCCGATGGCGATCGGCGGCTTCGCCAACATGCGTGCCCTCTCGGAGCGGAACGACGACCCCGCCACCGCCTCACGTCCCTTCGACGCCACACGCGATGGATTCGTGCTGGGTGAGGGAGGAGCGGTGGTGATTCTCGAGGAGCTCGAGCACGCCATCCGGCGCGGCGCCCGCATCTACGCCGAGATCGTCGGGTACGGCGCCACCGGCGACGCGTACCACCTCACGGCGCCCGCTCCGAATGGAGAGGGCGCGCAGCGGGCGATGCGCCGCGCCCTCGCTGATGCCGGCCTCAGTCCGGAGCAGGTGCAGTACCTGAACGCGCACGGCACGTCGACGCCGGCCAACGACTTGAACGAGACCAAGGCCATCAAGGCCGTCTTCGGCGACGCGGTGAAGAACCTCAGCGTCAGCTCGACCAAGTCGTGCACCGGGCACATGCTCGGCGCCGCCGGCGCCATCGAGTTCGTGGTCTGCGCCCTGGCCATCGCGCAGTGCACCGTGCCGCCGACCGCCAACTACCACACGCCCGATCCGGAGTGCGACCTCGACTACACGCCTAACAAGCCGCGGCAGCGCGAGATCATCACTGCGCTCAGCAACAGCTTCGGCTTCGGCGGGCACAACGTCACGCTGGTCGCGAAGCGGTTCACGGAGTAGCCGGTGGCGCTCACGGCCGACTTCGATGTCGCGCGGTTGACCGACCCGGCGCTCCGACCGATCGCCGAGAAGGTTGCCACCGGCACACGCCTCTCGCCGAGCGAGGGGGCCACACTCTTTCGTACGCCGGACCTGATCGGCCTCGGCCTCTTGGCGGACTCCGCCAACCGGGCAGGCCACGGCACGCGCGTCTTCTTCGCCGCCAATCAGCACATCAACCCGACCAACATCTGCGTCCTGCGGAAGACCTGCATCTTCTGCTCGTACGCCCGCCTGCCGAAGGAGGACGGCGCGTACCGGTACACGATGGACCAGGTCTACGCGGAGGCGGCGACGAACCCTTACGTCCGCGAGTTCCACATCGTCGGTGGGCTCGATATGCAGGCGGGGCTCGCCTACTACAGCGAGATGTTCCGCGGCCTCAAGGCGCGGCACCCCGACGTGCACATCAAGGCGCTCACGGCGGTCGAGATCGCCCACATCGCCCGGATCGAGAAGATGTCGGTGGAGGAGACGCTTCTCGCGCTGCGCGAGGCGGGCCTCGACACGCTTCCCGGCGGCGGGGCCGAGGTCTTCGGCAAGGCCGTCCGTGCCACGATCGCCGACAAGAAGCTCGCCGCCGACGATTGGATCGACGTGCATCGCACCGCGCACCGCCTCGGCATTCGCTCGAACTGCACGATGCTCTACGGGCATGTGGAGACGATCGAGGATAGGATCGAGCACCTCTCTCTGCTGCGGGACCTCCAGGATGAGGCGGAGGGCTTCCTCGCCTACATCCCTCTCGCCTATCACCCCGATCACAACGAGCTCGGGGAGATGCTCGGTCGTGCGGGCACGGCGACGAGCGGATACGACGATCTCCGGAATCTCGCCGTGGGGCGTCTCTACCTCGACAACGTCCCCCACATCAAGACGCACTGGATCATGGTGACGCCCTTCCTCTCGCAGGTCGCGTTGACCTTCGGCGTCGACGACATGGAGGGAACGGTGGTGCGCGAGAAGATCTATCACGAGGCCGGTGCACGAACGGCGCAGGGGATGACCCTCGACGAGGTCGTGCGGCTCATCCGAGGGGCCGGCCGAGTCCCGGTCGAGCGCGACGCCCTCTACCGTGTCGTGCGGACTTTCGACGCCGATCAGCGCACCAGCGCCGAGGCCGCCTAACGTGCGCGTCGGACGGATCCCGTACATCAACTGCTATCCGATCTACGGGGCGATCGACCGCGGGATCGTTCCGCTCAACGCCCAGCTGGTCACCGGCGTCCCCAGCGCGCTCAACGACCTCGCCGCACGCGGACAGGTGGACGTGAGCGTCGTCTCGGCGGTGGAGTACGCGCGGGATGCCGGCCGCTACCTCCTGCTGCCGGACCTCGCCATCACCTCCGATGGGCCCGTCCGTAGCGTCCTACTCCTGTCGCGCCGCCCCGCCGAGTCGCTCGCCGGACGCACCGTGCTCCTCTCGCGAAGCTCGATGACGAGCGCCGCGCTCCTCCGGCTCCTCTTCGAGCACGTCTGGCGATGCCAGCCCGTCTTCGCCGCTGGTGACGCGGAGATCACCGACCTCGATCACCTCGACGCCGAGCCTCACGACGCGCGCCTGGTCATCGGCGACGCCGCGCTCGTCCTCGGATCGCACGCGGCACCGGCCCACGAGTCGTATCCGTACGTCTACGATCTCGGCCTCGAGTGGAAGCAGTGGACCGGCTTGCCCTTCGTCTTCGCCGTCTGGGTGGCCCAACGCTCGGCGCCGGTGCGCGAGGCGCTCGACATCCACGCCCGACTGATCGAGGCGCGCGACTGGGGGTTGGGACACCGCGCGACCCTCGCCGACCAGGCGGCGGCGGTCACCGGCGTCGCGCGACGCGCCTGCGCCGATTACCTCTCGGGACTCGACTACCGTCTCTCGTACGCGCACCTCGCCGGGTTGACGGACTTCTTCCGCCGCCTCGCGAGCGCCGGGATCGTGCCCGACGGTTCGCTCTCCTTCCTGCCCGCCGCCTGACCATGCGCGACGACCTCGACTTCTACACGAACGCGTCGCTCCTCGAGCTGGGGGCAGAAGCGGACCGCGTGAGGCAGGCGCTCCACCCGGGTGACGTGGTCACCTACATCGTCGACCGCAACATCAACTACACGAACGTCTGCGTGGCCGACTGCGGCTTCTGCGCCTTCTACCGCCGCCCGAAGCACAGCGAGGGCTACACGCTCTCGTACGAGCAGATCGGCGCGAAGATCGACGAGGCCAAGGCGCTCGGCGCCGTGCAGATCCTCATGCAGGGCGGGCACAACCCGTACATCCCGTTCGAGTGGTATCTCGAGCTGCTCAAGTACATCAAGAGGTACCACCCGATCCACATCCACGGCTTCAGCCCGAGCGAGGTCGACTTCTTCGCCACCGTCTTCCGGATGGACGTGCGCGACGTGATTCGCGAGCTCAAGGCAGCCGGACTCGACTCGATCCCGGGCGGGGGAGGGGAGATTCTGGTGCAGCGGGTGCGCGACATCGTCGCCCCGAAGAAGGTCGGGGCCGACCGCTGGCTCGAGATCATGGAGCTGGCGCACGCGGCGGGGATGAAGACGTCGGTGACCATGATGTACGGCCTGGGCGAGACTCTCGCCGAGCGCATCGAGCATCTCCGTCGCGTGCGCGAGGTGCAGGCCCGCACCCATGGCTTCACGGCCTTCATCTGCTGGCCATTGCAGCCCGAGAACACGCCCACGATGTCGCAGCAGCCCAAGACCGACGCGGTCGACTATCTGCGGACAGTGGCGATGGCGCGCATCGTCCTCGACAACGTTCCCAACCTGCAGTCGAGCTGGGTGACGATGGGGATGAAGGTCGGTCAGGTCGCGCTGCGTTTCGGATGCAACGACTTCGGCTCCCTCATGATCGAGGAGAACGTCGTGTCGTCGGCGAATACCACCCACCGCACGTCGATCGAGGAGATGGAGCGCCTCATACGGGACGCCGGATTCCGAGTGGCCCGCCGGCGGCAGGACTACACGATCATCCCGTCCTCCACCGAAGCCGGGGCGGCGGCGTGAGCTCGGGGCGGGCGCGGCCGGCGGATCCGGAAGCCGGCCTCGCCGCCCGCGTGCGAACGGGGCTCGGCTACGACTCGCACCGGTTTGGCCCCGGCACCACCTTGCGGTTGGGAGGCGTGAGCATCCCCGCTGACCGCTCCCTCATCGGCCACTCGGACGGCGACGCCGTGGCGCACGCGATCACCGATGCCATCCTGGGCGCCAGCGGCGCAGGCGACATCGGCGCACTGTTCCGCGACGATGACGAGGTCAATCGCGGACGCGACTCGCTCGAGATGCTGCGCTTGGCGACGGAGACCGCCACCGCGCGTGGCTGGCGGGTGGCGGCGGTCGATGCCACGGTGGTCGCCGAGTATCCCCGGATCGGCCCCCACAAGAGCGCCATGTCGGCGGCCCTCGCTGCCGCGCTGGGTATCGACGCCGAGTGCGTGAGCGTGAAGGGGAAGACGAACGAGGGAATGGGCTGGATCGGGCGGGGCGAAGGCTTGGCCTGCATCGCGGTGGCCACCCTCGTTCGAGCGGAGCGGTCGACGTGAGCGACCTCCTGACGTGGGTCTCATCGCTTCCGCCGGTGGCGCTCTACACGCTGCTCGCGGTGAGCGCCGCCATCGAGAGCATATTTCCGCCCCTGCCAAGCGACACGATCGTGGCCTTCGGAAGCTTCCTCGCTGCCCGTGATGCGGCGTCGGTCGTCGGAACCTTTCTCTCGACGTGGGGCGGGAGCGTGGCCGGCGCGATGGGGATGTACGTGGTCGGGCGACATCTCGGGACGGCTTGGCTCGACACGCACGTCCGCCGCTTCGGAGGGCCGGCGTCGGAGCGGTGGCTCGAGTCGGCGTACGCGCGGCATGGTCTGTGGGCGCTGGCCGCGAGTCGCTTCGTGCCCGGCGTCCGCGCCCTCGTCCCGCCTCTCGCCGGCGCGCTGCGTATCCCGTGGCCCGGCGTCCTCGTCGTGGTGGCCGGTGCGTCCGCCCTCTGGTACGGCGTCATCACCTACTTCGCCTTTCAGCTCGGAGAGAGCTGGGACGCCGTCTCGGACGCGCTCGGCGACATCTCGCGTACCGTAGCGCTCGGGGCCGCGGCCGCGATCATCGCGATGGGAGCCTGGATCTACTACCGCCGGCGCCGGAGCGCCGAGTGATCGCCGACGAGGTGGCGCGCGGGTTTCACATCGAGCCCTTCCTCGATTTCCTCTCCCTCGAGCACGGCTCGGCGCGCACCACCGGTGAGGCCTATCGCCGCGATCTCGAGCGGTTCGCCACCTTCGTGCAAGCGAAGGGCTCCGGCACCCCCTCCGGCGTGACTGCCCGTCTCCTTCGCGACTACGTGTACCACCTCAAGGATCTCGGGCTGGCCCCTACCTCGATCCGGCGCAATGTGTCCGCACTCAGGACGTACTACCGCTTCCTCCTCGGCGAAGGGCACGCGCTCCGCGACCCGACCGAGCGCCTCGAAACGCCGAAGCGCTGGCGCACGCTTCCCGACGTCCTCACGGTGCCTGAGACCGAGCGTCTGCTCGCCGCTCCGACGCTCGATGAGCCATTGGCGTTTCGGGACCGCGCGCTTTTGGAGCTCGCGTACGGCGCCGGGCTGCGCGTGTCCGAATGGATCACCCTCGGCCAGCGCGACGTCATGCTCGATGACGGATTGGTTCGAGTGTTCGGAAAGGGAGGGAAGGAGCGCCTGGTTCCGATCGGCCGACGGGCCATCGGCGCGGTCGCGGTGTATCTCCGGGAGCTCAGGCCCCGCCTCGAGCGCGGCAGCGGGAATGGGACGCTCTTCCTGAATGCGCACGGCCGGCCGCTCACGCGGATGGGAGCCTGGAAGATCCTCCGCAAGTACGTCGAGGCGGCGGGGATCGCCAAGCGAGTCACCCCGCACACGCTTCGACACACCTTTGCGACCCACCTGCTGGAGGGGGGAGCGGACCTGCGAGCGGTACAGGAGATGCTCGGTCACGCCGACATCTCCACCACGCAGATCTACACCCACGTGGACCGAGAGTATCTGCGCTCCGTGCACCGGCAATTTCACCCGCGCAGCTGACGACGGACGGCCCGATGATCCTCGTGATCGACAACTACGACTCCTTCACGTACAACCTCGTCCAGTATTTGGGCGAGCTCGGGATGGAGCCGATCGTGCGTCGCAACGATGCGATCACCGAGGACGAGATCGGGGAGCTCGCGCCGCGCGCCATCGTTCTTTCGCCGGGCCCCTGCACGCCGCGCGAGGCGGGGATCACGGTGCCGGCGGTACGGCGATGGGGCGGGACGATCCCTATCCTGGGCGTCTGCCTCGGCCACCAGGCGATCGGCGAAGCCTACGGGGGGCGCGTGGTTCGGGCTCGCCGCGTGATGCATGGCAAGACCTCGCGCATCCAGCACGATGGGCATGGGCTCTTCGCCGACATCCCGAGCCCGCTCGAGGTGATGCGCTACCACTCCCTCATCGTGGAGCGCGACTCGCTGCCTGACGAGCTGCTGATCCTCGCCACCTCCTGCGACGATCCGACCGAAGTCCAGGCTGTTCGCCATCGCACCCACAAGGTGTGGGGAGTGCAGTTCCACCCCGAGTCCGTGCTGACGGAGCACGGGAAGAAGCTGCTCACGAACTTTATCAGCCTTGCCGCATGTTGAGTCGCCGGGTCGCGCTGCGCTCAGGCGTGGGCGCGGCGCTGTTCACTCTGGCTCTCGGCTCTCCTCTCCGCGCGCAAGCGCCGCTCGTTGTGGCGGACCCGGGGCCCGGTGAGGCCGGAAAGATCCTCGAGCAAACGCTCGGCCGCCCCTACATCAGGCGCTATGAGCAGTGGAACACGCGCTTTCACCGCGACTCGGTCTACGACACGACCGTCGTGGTGCTCCTCTCCGATGCGACGGTCGCCTCGGTGGTGCACGGCGACGTGGTGGTGATCGACGGGAATCTCTATCTGCAGCCGGGTGCCCGGATCGACGGCAAGGCGGTGGCGATCGGCGGCTCCGTTTATGGATCGGCGCAGGCGCAAAGCCGACAGAGCCTGAGTTTTCCCGACGTCATCTACGACACGACGAGCACGCCCACCGGGATCGCGTTACGCTACCGTTATCCGACGCCGAAAGCCCCGTTACTCGACTCGGTTGAGTTTCTCACCCTACCGTACTGGCTCTGGTGGCCGCTCTACGACCGCGTGAACGGTGTCTCCTTCACCGTCGGGCCGCAGCTCACCTTCGCTCACGAGCAATATCGCGTGACCCCCACGCTCACCTACCGCTCGAACCTCGGCCAGGTGGACATGGGTCTCCGCGCGAGCGCCGGATTCCAGGGCGGCTGGTCGGCCGTCGTCAGCGCGGCGCGGCTGACGGCCACCAACGACGACTGGATCCAGACGAACATCGCCAACAGCGTCACCACTTTCTTCAACGGCGCCGACTACAGGAACTGGTGGCGCGCGATCCGCTTCGACGGGCGAGCGATCCGCACCTTCACAACCTCGGGGCGACAGGAGTCGCTGTGGGCGGGGATGCGAACGGAGAGCGACAACTCGGTGAACGGCGGAGGACCGTGGAGCATCTGGGGGGAGAACGACTCGACGCGGATGCTTCGGTTCAATCCCGCGATCGACAACGGCCAGCTCACCACGGCGCTCGTCGGCGGAAACGCCATCTGGAACGACACGTCGCTCACCGCCTCGGTTTCCCTCGAGCTGGAGCCGGTGCTCTCGGCGCCCGACGATCGCCACTTCGTGCAGGGGACGTTTACCGGTCATCTCTCCTTTCCGACGTTCTCGAGCTCACTCGGCCAGCAGCGCCTGAGGCTGCTGGCGCACGGCGTCTTCACGATCGGCGATAGCGCGCTCCGCCAAAGGTACGCCTACATCGGCGGAGCCGGCTCGATGCCGACACAGCCGATTCTCGCTCAGGGGGGCGGCCAGCTCGTCTACCTCGGTGGCGACTACGACTTCCCGATCGACGTGCTTCGCATTCCATTCCTCGGGAGCCCGACCCTCACCCTTCGCGAGATGATTGGAAGCGCCGGGGTGACCGGGCTCCCGAGGCTGGAGACGAACACGGGCGTGCGCCTGACGATTTTCCCGGTCTCGCTCGACTTCTTCGTCAATCCGGCGAACGGGAACTACGCCCTCTTCTTCAACTTCTCCATCGTGCGATGAGCTGGATGCTCGCGACCGACCGGCCATGACGGAGCGCTCCTCGTCGAGCGTGGCGGCGCCTCCGGCCACGGGCGCACGCCCGGCCGCGGCCGCTGCCTGGAAGGCTCTCGAGGCCCACTACGCGCAGATCAAGGCGACGCACCTGAGAAAGCTCTTCGCCGATGATCCGAAGCGCGGCGAGCGCCTGACGGCGGAGGCGGCCGGTGTCTTTCTCGACTATTCCAAGAATCGCGTCACCGACGAAACGCTGAGGCTCCTTGTGCAGCTCGCGGAGGCGTCGGGGCTGCGCGAGCGTATCGACGCGATGTTTCGGGGCGATCGGATCAACGTCACCGAAAATCGCGCCGTCCTGCACGTCGCCCTCCGCGCCCCCGCTGGCGGGTCGATCGTTGTCGACGGCGAGAACATCGTGCCCAAGGTGCGGGCCGTACTCGACCAGATGGCCGGCTTCTCCGACCGCATCCGCGATGGATCGTGGCGGGGGCACACCGGAGAGCGCATCCGCAACGTCATCAACATCGGGATCGGAGGATCCGACCTCGGGCCGGTCATGGCCTACGAGGCTCTCCGTCATTACAGCGATCGCTCGATGAGCTTCCGCTTCGTCTCGAACGTGGATGGCACCGACATCGCGGAGGCGACGCGCGACCTGAACGCGGCGCAGACACTCTTCATCGTCTCATCGAAGACCTTCACGACACTCGAGACGATGACCAACGCGAACACCGCCCGCGACTGGCTGCTCGCCGGCCTCGGCGGTGATCGGCGGGCGGTGGCCAAGCACTTCGTCGCCGTGTCCACGAACGCCGAGAAGGTCGCCGAATTCGGCATCGACACCGCCAACATGTTCGCCTTCTGGGATTGGGTGGGCGGCCGCTACTCGATGGACTCGGCGATCGGGCTGTCGACGATGATCGCCGTCGGCCCGGAAAGCTTTCGCGACATGCTGGCCGGCTTTCACGCGATGGACGAGCACTTCCGCATCGCTCCCCTCGAGCGGAACCTGCCGGTGCTCATGGGGCTCCTGGCGATCTGGTACGGCAACTTCTTCGGGGCGCAGACCGCGGCCGTCCTCCCGTACGAGCAGTATCTGTCGCGATTTCCAGCGTACCTCCAGCAGCTGACGATGGAGAGCAATGGCAAGGGCGTCACCATGGAAGGGAAACCGGTGCCCCGTGACACCGGCGCCATCTATTGGGGGGAGCCGGGGACGAACGGGCAGCACTCGTTCTACCAGCTCATCCATCAGGGCACGCGACTCATCCCCTGCGACTTCATCGGATTCGCCAAGGCCCTCAACACCGTCGGCCGGCACCATGACCTCCTCATGGCGAATGTCTTCGCCCAGACGGAGGCGCTGGCCTTCGGTAAGACGGCCGAGCAAGTCAGGGCGGAGGGAACGCCCGACTGGCTCGTGCCGCACCGGGTGTTCGAGGGAAACCGCCCCTCGAATACGCTCTTGCTCGACCGCCTGACGCCGGCCGCCCTTGGCACCCTGGTCGGGCTCTACGAGCACAGTGTCTTCACCCAGGGCACGATCTGGCAGATCGACTCGTTCGATCAATGGGGAGTCGAGCTGGGGAAGGTCCTCGCGCAGCGCATCATCCCCGAGCTCGACAAAGGCGCCTCGACACCACTCACGCACGACAGCTCGACGAACGCGCTCATCCGGCGATATCGATCGATGAAGGATTCCTGAGCATTCAGAGGGGCCGATCCGCGGGGCACTTCTCTCGCGCATCGCACGCGTCTTCGACGCCCCCGCCCACGCAACCACCTTCGACGTAGGGAATTCGTTATGCAATTGGGCATGATCGGTTTGGGCCGGATGGGGGCCAACATGGTCCGGCGGCTCATGGCGCGAGGGCATAGCTGCGTGGTCTTCGATCGGTCCCCGCAGGCGGTCGAGGGGCTGGTGAAGGAGAAGTCGGTCGGCGCCACGTCACTCGCCGACTTCGTGGCCAAACTCGCCAAGCCGCGCGCGGTCTGGCTCATGGTCCCGGCGGCGGTGGTGGATGCGTCGATCAAGGACCTGCTGCCGCTTCTGGAGAAGGACGACACGGTGATCGATGGCGGGAACTCGTACTACATCGACGACATTCGACGCGCTCGCGAGCTCATGCCGCGCGGTATCCACTACGTCGATGTCGGGACGAGCGGCGGCGTCTGGGGGCTCGAGCGCGGGTACTGCATGATGATCGGCGGCGAAGCAGGAGCCGTGAAGCGCCTCGATCCGATCTTCGCCGCACTCGCGCCAGGCTCCGGCAACGCCCCGCGCACGCCCGGGCGAGAGAAGGCGGGCGGCACGGCGGAGCAGGGCTATCTCTACTGCGGCCCGAGCGGCGCCGGCCACTTCGTGAAGATGGTGCACAATGGCATCGAGTACGGGATGATGGCGGCCTATGCCGAGGGGCTCGGCGTGCTCAAGAGCGCCAACGTCGGGAAGAGGGAGCACGCCATCGACGCCGAGACGACGCCGCTTCGCGATCCCGAGCACTATCAGTACGATCTCAACCTGGCCGACATCACCGAGGTCTGGCGACGAGGGAGCGTGATCGCCTCGTGGCTCTTGGACCTCACCGCCACCGCGCTCATCGAAGACCCCGCGCTCAGCAAGTTCGCCGGGCGCGTGTCCGACTCCGGCGAGGGGCGATGGACGATCAAGGCAGGGATCGACGAGGGAGTGCCGACGCCCGTACTCACCGCTTCGCTCTATGAGCGATTCAGCTCCCGGGGAGAGGCGGAGTTCCAGGGGAAGGTACTCTCCGCCATGCGTCACGCCTTCGGCGGCCACCTCGAGAAGCAGGCCGGGAGCTGAGAGAGCAGCGAGAAATCGCCGTCGCTACGGCGGGGTCGCTCCGGGTGTAGGTATCGACATCCCGGGGTGCGAGACCCGTATCAACTCGGCGAATTTGCGTCGCTGCTCGGGGCGCAGGAGGGCGACGATCTCCATCTGTGAGGAGTCGATCGCCGCGTGGACCCCCGGCTGCACGGTGCGCCAGGCAGAGTCCAGCGCCGCCTGGTGACGCGCCAGGACCGCCTCGATGGCCGCGTGTTGAGCCGAGTCGAGAGCGAGGGTCCGATCGAGGCTCGCCATCAACGCCGATCGGTCCATCGGCGAGAGGCGCCGGGACATCCGTGCCCGTTCGATCCCCATCCCGGCGAAGAGACCGACCGCCAACGCAACGAGGAGCAGCGCCGCTCCGCGCACCTGGGGCCGCATCACGGCGACCTCGCACCGACCCGGGGTGGCATGAGCACGCTCTCGAGTCGTGGTGGCCCCGACGGGTCGGCCAAACCGAGCGCGACGACCTCGCGCGGGGCGAGCGTCGAGAGCCAGACGTCGCGGGCTACGATTCGCGGTGACGCCGATCGAGCCAGGAGGGCGAAGACCAGCGCGGCCGCCGTCAGCCCGCTGACGGCCCACGCCGCCCGGCCATGGCCGATCCAGCCGAGCGCGGTGTCTCGCTCGCCGGCGGTCCGAACGATTCGCGCCGCCAGCGCATCCCACTGAGCGGGCGTGTCACCTAACGAGCTCGTATCGAAGATCTCGGTCATCTCAGGTCGTCTCCTTGCCGGTCTGGTCGTTCGCATTGCGCTGCGCCCCGCTAGGCCCTTCACCCTCCTCCCCTTCCACCCAATCCCCTAGAGCACTGCGCAGGGCCTGTCTCGCCCGAAAGAGGTGCTGCCGCACGGTCGACTCGGCGACGCCGTGCATATCCGATATCTCGGAGATCTCGAGGCCGCGGAGCGCCCACAGCTCGAGGCAGGCGCGCTGCATCGGCGGTAAGGTCCGCATCGCGTCGCGCACCGCCGCGAGCGCAATCCGCGCGTGTACCCGGCTCTCGGGGCTTGGCACGCTCGGCTCGCTCGACGACCCCCGGACGGGAGGCCGCATCCAGGCGGTCCATAGACCGCGCCGCCGCCATCGGCGCGCACGCGACCTTGCAGCGATTCGTCGAACGATCCCATAGAGCCACGGCCGGAACTCCTGCGTCGCGTCGAAGGCCCGAGCGCGCTCGAGCGCCGTGATCAGCGCCTGCTGCGCGATGTCCTCGGCCTCGTCCCCGTCGCCCGTCAACTGCGCCGCGAGGAGGGTGGCACCGCGAACATACCGCCGCACGAGAATGGCGAACGCGCCATGATCGCCGCCGGCGACGCGGCGCATCAGATCGCCATCGCTCCCTGCCTCGGTCACGCGTATGACGTCACCGCATCGCGAGGGCCGGCGCAAGACGGCTGGCGTGGTAGCTGCTCAAGGCTCCCGCGAGGAGAAGTGCCGCGACGAACGCGCCAACCCCTAGGACCACTGCGGGAATCGACGACGATGCCTGTGCGATGCGTAGGCCGGCGAGCCCGCCGACCACACCAACCGCCGCACTGACGGAGCCTAGGACTCCCCCCTCGACCATGAACTGCGCGAATATCGCTCCTCGCGTCGCCCCGAGGGCGCGTCGCGTGCCGATCTCACTCCGGCGCTGCGAGACGGAGAGAAGCTGCAGCGCGAAGATGCCGCCCGCCCCAGCCAGAAGCAGCGTGGCCGCCACCGCGCACCGGAAGACGTCGAGACGGCGAATGCTCGCCTCTCGCGCGAGTACGAGCCGACGCTGGTCCTGCACGCGGAAGTCCGGTGGCTCAGGGCCCCGCACTGGATGGCGGCCACGCAGCTCGGCGGAGATCGCCCGGCTGCCGACACCCAAGTCCGCGCCCTTGCTCATGCGAACAAATAGTCGCTGAACGAACGGGGCGGGGAAGAGGCGACGTCGTGCGGTCGAGAGCGGCACGAAGATGACTTCATCCTCATCGAACGCCTCCAGCCCCACCCCCCGCTCGGCTAGCACCCCGACGACGACGAAGGGCACGCCCCTGAGGCGTATCTGCTCTCCCACCGGACTTCGCCCCCGAAAGAGATCCCTCGCCAGGCGCGCGCCCAAGACGCAGGCACGCTCGGAGAGATCGCTCTCCTGGTCGGTGAAGAACCGCCCCACTTGGATACCACCGGCGCGAACCAGCGCGTAGGAGGGCTCCACACCCGCCACCGTCACCTGGCGCGCCAGGTCGCCGGCTTTGGCGGGGACGGTGCCTCGATACTCTGCCGCCACGAGCGTCACTCCCGGCACTTCGCGCTCCACAGAGCGGGCATCCCTGAGCGTGAGCGTCGTGACCACATCACCCGTCCGGGCGCGACCGCCCCGATTCCGGCTTGCCTCCGCGCTCACCGTGAGCACCGTCGCACCCATCCGGCGGATCTCCTCGAGCGCACTGTCGCGGGCCCGCGCCGAGATGCCCTCAGCTACGATCAGGGCGCCCAGGCACGTCGCCGCACCGAGCGCCGTGAGCACCGAACGGACGGGGCGTCGCGTGATGCCGCGGATGGCGCATCCGAGTTTGGCCATCTGCGGAGAGCGGGCACGGGATCGGATGCGGCGTCCCTCGTCAGGCATCGGCGGCCGCCCGAAGCACATCGGCGGGGGAGAGTCGCGACGCGCGTCGAGCAGGGTAGTATCCGGCGAGGGCTCCAATGCCCAGGCAGACCGCCGCCGCACCGAAGGTGATTGGCCATGAGATCGCGAGCGGGAGGCGCATCGCCGAGGCACCCACACCGGTGGCTGCGACCCCGAGGACGACGCCAGCGACCGCGGCCGTTGCCGACACCAGCCACGCCTCCGCCCAGAAGAGGCGCATCACATCACCACGCGTCGCGCCGACGGCACGCCGAACGGCGATCTCTCCACTCCGGGACGATGCCGCCGAGTTCATCACGGCCGCGATCACGATTCCCCCGATCGCGAGCGCCAGGAGCCCGATGCCGATGAGCGACCGCCGCAACATCGTGTCGATCCCTGCGACGCGAGCGATCATGGCCTGGGGTGAGCTGACCCGAAAGTCATCGAGTCCGGCGCGCGTCCCATGGCGCTGGCGAAGCAGGGCCACGACCGCGCCCTCCGTCTCGGGCCACTTGCCGGGGTTGACGAGCTTCACGCTCACCAAGCTGAGATGGTCGCGGTTGAAGACGCGGCGCTGTCCGGTGGCGAGGGGAATGTAGGCGAGGTTGTCCATGCTCGCTCCGCCCGGCCCGGCGCCATTCGGCGCCAGCACGCCGATGACGCCGAAGTCGATGCCACGCAGGCGGACATGGCTCCCCACCGCGTCGCCGGACGGGAAGAGCGCACGCGCCAGGTCGGCTCCCAGGACGATCACCCGTGCCAGCGCCGCGTTGTCCGCCTCGCCGAACCAGGTCCCCTTCGCCACCGAATCTCCGCGGATCGAGGCCCAGTTCGCGGTGGCCGCGAAGAGCACGGTGGTCTCGGTGCGCCCGTTGGCTTCCACCGGAACGGAAAAGGCACTCTGCACGCCGCCGACCGATCGCACGTTGGGCACGGACGCCGCCAGCGCCTCGGCGTCGGCCGGTGTGAGAGTCGTGATCGCACTCTCCATCGTCGCCATACCGCGCTGCGCGATGCCGCCGGGCTGCACCAGCAGCACATCCAACGCTCCGATCATCGCCCGGAAGCTCTTCTCGACCGCGCGCCGCGTCCCCTCGCTGGTGGCCACCGTGAGCAGAATGGCGACCACGCCGACGACCAATGGAATCGCCATCAGGGCGGAGCGTCCCTTCGCCCGGGACGCGTCCCGTGCCGCGATCGTCCACGCCGCGCGCATCATGCCGGCATCTCCGCCGCGCCGGCTCCCCGGGCGTCCGCGGAGGGCGTTCCGGTGATTCGCCCATCGGCCAGCGACACGATCCGTCCCGCCTGACGAGCGATCGCGGGGTCATGCGTCACCAGCAGAATCGTCAGCCCGTCGTCGTGGCATTTGCGAATCAGCGACATGATCTCCGCCCCCGTCACCGGATCGAGATTCCCCGTCGGCTCGTCGGCGATCAGCAGTCGCGGTCCCGTCACCAGCGCCCGCGCGATCGCCACCCGCTGCTGCTCTCCCCCCGAGAGCTGCGCCGGGAAGTGCGAGGCCCGCGATGAGAGGCCGACGAGCCCCAGGAGCTCCCGAGCCCGCTCGCCGTCCACCGGCTCCGTCCCGTAGAGGAGCGGAGTCTCGACATTCTCGAGCGCCGTCGTGCGCGGGATGAGGTTGAAGCTCTGGAAGACGAATCCGATGCAGCGGTTCCGGAGCCGTGAGAGCGCTCGATCATCCAGTCCCTCGACGCTTTGCCCCTCGAGTTCGTACGAACCGCCGCTCGGCTTCTCGAGGCACCCGACGATCTGCATGAGTGTCGTCTTCCCCGAGCCCGAAGGGCCGACGACGGCGACGAACTCGCCGGCGGCGATCTCCAGGTTGACGTCATCCAGGGCCACAACCGTCTTCTCGCTGGTCGTGAACGTCTTCCCGACGTGTGACAGTCGAATCATCGGGCCCGCGGCTCGCGCGTCGCCCGGCGCTGGTATCCTCGACCCGTGCACCATCTCGTTCATTGTTCCTCCGGAAAGCCGGCGGTGAGCACGCTGTCGCCCGCGGCGAGGCCGCCCCGGACCTCCGTCAGGTCCGGCTGCCGCGCGCCGAGCACCACTGCGACGCGTTGCGGAAGGGCGGCGCGAAGTCGCCAGACGTACGCGCCATCGGGCGTCTGGCGCACCGCAGCAGAGGGAACGACCAACGCGCGGCGGGATGTGCCGGCGATGCTGACGCTCGCCGTCATCTGTGGCTTCAGCACTTCGATGCCCTCGAGGGGCTGGACCGTCACCTCGTAGTCGACGACCCCGCTCACGATCGTCGCGTCAGGCGCGATCCGGATTACTCGTCCGCGGAAGACGCGGCCGGGGTAGGCATCCACCGTAAAGTCCGCGGAGTCCGCGCGCCGCACGCGGCCGATGTCCGTCTCGTCCACCAGGGCGATGCACTCGAGACGCGTCGGGTCGATCAGGGTGACGAAGGTCGGCGCGGCGAACGAGGCGGCCACTGTCTCTCCCTCGTGCGTGGTGACCGACGCCACCACGCCGCCGATGGGAGCGAGAATGACGGTGTAGTCGAGCTGCACCTGGGCCAGGTCACGATCGGACCGCGCCGCCGCGAGCCGCGCGCGCGCCGTCGCACTCCCGGTGCGCGCCGCCAGCAGGTCTTGTCGCGACGCACCGTTGGCGTGCGAGAGGGCCTCGACCCGCGCGAGGTCGGAGTCCGCCTGCGCCGACGCCGCCTCGAGCTCTTCGACCCGTGCGCTTGCCTCGGCCAACCGGGCCGTGGCCTCGCGCCGATCGAGGACGGCGATCGTGTCCCCCTGGCGCACCTCGCTCCCCTGCGTCACCGCCAGCCGCCTGACGACGCCGGACGTTCGAGCGCCCACCTCGATCCGCGCTCCGGCGCGCAGGCGAATCGTGCCGGTGGCCAGAACGCGCGGCGTGAAATCCCTCACCATGGCGATGGCGACAGCCGCCGACGTCCCGCCGCGAGACGGGGCCCGGGCGAGGGCAGGGCGACCGCGACCCCAGAGCGCGAGCGAAGCGCCCAGGGCGAGGACGATCACGGGAATCGCAATTCGTGGGAGGAGCCGCCTCACACCCATCTCTTCCCGCGACCACGCGGCGCGTTTACCCGCCTCTCCGGGCGGACGTAACGCTTGCCCCCGGCAGCGCGAGGACGGCGCCCGCCCGAGGAGCTCGCGCACGGGCGAGCGCGCGGCGACGCGCCACGCTCAGGGTCGGCCGCGGTCGGTGCGTGACCCGTTGCTGCGGCAGTTGCGTAACCCGTTGCTGCCCCTATATTTCTGGCGTGAATCTTGCGTGTCGGCGCAGGCCCGCCGTGCGATCGTGAGCACCCTGGCGGTCATCCCCGCTCGACTCGGCGCCACGCGGCTCCCTCGGAAGCCGCTCCGCCTCCTGGCCGGCGCCCCCCTTGTGGTCCGCGTTTGGGAGCGCGTCACCGCCCTCGGGCTCGCTGACCGCTGCGTCATCGCCACCGACAGTCCGGAGGTGGAGCTCGCCGCGCGCCACGCCGGCGCGGAATGCGTGCGCACCCGCAGCGATCACCCTTCCGGCACCGATCGCGTGGCCGAGGTCGCGGGTCGCCCCGAATTCCTACGCTACGACGTGATCGTCAACGTGCAGGGGGACGAGCCGTTCATTCCCACCGAAGCGCTGGAGGGAGCCGTGGAATCGGTCAGCTCTGGACGCTTTCCCATCGGCACCGCCGCCGCGCGAGCGAGCGCCGAGATTCTCGCCAACCCGTCGATCGTGAAGGTCGTGTGTACGGACGACGGCAGAGCTTTGTATTTTTCGCGGGCGCCCATTCCGTTCGCGGCCGACGACGCCGCGGCGGGGCTCGCGCGCGGGATGGTGCGACAGCATATCGGGATCTACGCGTACTCTCCCGATGCGCTCCAGCGCTGGGTGACTTTGCCGCCGCATCCGCTCGAGCGGATCGAGAAGCTCGAGCAGCTCCGCCCGCTTGCCGCCGGCATGGCGATCGGCGTCGCAACCCTCGACGTTGCGTCACCGGGCGGGATCGATACCGAAGACGACCTCGTGCGCGCCAACGCGCGTTGGACGGACCTCATCGCAGGACGGGTGTGATGCCGAATAATCCGCTGCAGCAGACCCCGAAGTTCATCTTCATCACCGGCGGCGTTGTCTCCTCGCTCGGCAAGGGCATCGCCGCCGCTTCGTTAGGTCGGCTGCTCGTCGAACGAGGGCTCCGCGTGTCGATGCTCAAGTTCGACCCCTACATCAACGTCGACCCGGGCACGATGTCGCCCTTCCAACATGGCGAGGTCTTCGTTACCGACGATGGAGCGGAGACGGATCTCGATCTGGGACACTACGAGCGATTCATCGATCGCTCCCTGTCGCAGGCGAACAACATCACCACCGGCCGCATCTACCTCAACGTCATCACCAAGGAGCGACGCGGAGAGTACCTCGGCTCCACCGTGCAGGTGATCCCCCACATTACCGACGAGATCAAGGCCGCCATGAAGCGCATCGCCACCGAGAACGACGTGGTGATCGTCGAGATCGGTGGCACGGTCGGCGATATCGAGTCCCTCCCATTCCTCGAGGCGATCCGACAATTCCGGCACGATGTCGGGCGCGACAACGCGCTCTTCATCCACCTCACCCTCGTGCCCTTCATCGCGGCGGCGGGGGAGGCCAAGACGAAGCCGACGCAGCACTCGGTGCGCGAGCTGATGGAGATCGGAATCCAGCCCGACATCCTCATCTGCCGCACCGAGCGCCCGCTCTCGGAGGATGTGAAGCGCAAGATCGCGCTCTTCTGCAACGTGGAGTTCGGATCGGTCATCGAGAGCCGCGACGTCCCCACGATCTACGAGATCCCGCTCCTCTTCCACGAGCAGAGCCTGGACGACCGCGTCGTCAAGCGGCTCGGCCTTGGCGGGCGGACCCCCGACCTGAGTGACTGGCGCCAGATGGTGAGCCGGATCATCTCGCCCCACGAACGCGTGCGCATCGGAGTCGTGGGGAAGTACACGGATCTCGTCGACAGCTACAAGAGCGTGCAGGAGGCGCTCATCCACGGTGGGATTGCCAACGATGTCGGCGTCGACATCGCCTGGATGTCCAGCGATCTCTTCACCTCACCCGACCGCTCGGCGGAGCTGCTGCGAACGGTGGATGGGCTGCTCATCCCCGGCGGCTTCGGCGTGCGCGGCGTCGAGGGGATGGTGGAGGCGGTCCGCTGCGCTCGCGAGAAGGGAGCGCCCTTCCTCGGCATCTGCCTCGGCATGCAAGTGGCGACGATCGAATTCGCGCGGCACAAGTGCGGCCTCGACGACAGCCACTCGAGCGAATTCGCCCCCGAATGCGCGAACCCGGTCATCGCGCTCATGGAATCGCAGCAGCACATCACCGACATGGGCGGCACGATGCGGCTGGGGGCGTACCCCTGCCGGCTCAAGCCCGGCTCGCTGGTGGCCGAGACCTACGGCGTGCCGGAGATCAGCGAGCGGCACCGTCACCGCTACGAGTTCGCCAATGCCTATCGAGAGCTCTTCGAGCGGAATGGCGTCCGCTTCAGCGGACTCTCGCCCGATGGCTCCCTGGTCGAGATCATCGAGATTCCTGACCACCCCTGGTTCGTGGGGTGTCAGTTCCACCCGGAGCTCAAGTCACGGCCGACGCGTGCCCATCCGCTCTTCGCCGGATTCATATCGGCCGCGGTACGGGCGAAGCACGCCCGCGAGGGAGCCCTCGACGCCACCCGAGCCCACGCGCCCCATCGGCCGTGACGATGCCGCCGCCGCTGTCCCCGGACGCGCTCTTCCTCATCGCCGGTCCGTGCGTTGCCGAGGGGGATGAGCTCAACTTCCGGGTCGCCGACCACCTCGCCCGGCTCGCCGATCGCGTGCCGGGCGGAATCGTCTTCAAGGCGAGCTTCGACAAGGCAAATCGGTCGAACGCCGGCGCCGCGCGTGGCCCGGGGATGACGGCCGGGCTGGCAGCGCTCGAGCGCGTGCGAGCGCGGAGC
Source organism: Gemmatimonadaceae bacterium (assembly GCA_035623475.1). Classification (GTDB taxonomy): domain Bacteria; phylum Gemmatimonadota; class Gemmatimonadetes; order Gemmatimonadales; family Gemmatimonadaceae; genus DASPTK01. The sequence goes on from DASPTK010000015.1 coordinate 35,468, forward strand.
GGCCTCCCGATTCTCACCGACGTGCACGAGCCTGACCAGTGCGCGGTCGCCGCCCGGGTTGTCGACGTGCTGCAGATTCCCGCCTTTCTCTGCCGGCAGACGGACCTGCTCACAGCGGCCGGAGCCACGGGCAAGCCGGTGAATGTGAAGAAGGGCCAGTGGATGCACCCGGACGGGATGCGCGGGGCCGTCGAGAAGGTTCGATGTGCGCGGCCGAATGGATCGACCGCCGGACTCGCGGTCACCGAGCGCGGCACCTTCTTCGGTTACGGCGATCTGGTGGTCGACATGCGGTCGTTTGCCCGCATGCGGGCCGCCTGCGCGAGTCCGGTCGTCTTCGATGGCACCCACAGCGTGCAGCAGCCGGGGCGGGGGGAGGGAGGGTCGAGCGGCGGCGCGCGTGAGTTCATCGCGCCCCTCACCCTGGCGGCGATCGCCGCGGGGGCGGATGGCCTCTTCCTCGAGACGCACCCCGACCCCGACCACGCGCCGAGCGATGGTCCGAACATGGTGCCCCTCGATCGCCTCGACGCGCTCGTGGAGCGCGCGGTGGAGCTATGGGCCAGCCTGCGCCGCTGATCGGCACGGCACTCGCCAAGCGGATCCGTCTCGTCGGCCTCGACGTGGACGGCGTGCTCACCGACGGCGGCATCTTTCTCGGCGACGTGGCGGGATCCCCGCACGAGTTCAAGCGGTACGACATCCAGGATGGTCTGGGTATCCGCTTCCTTCGTGACGCCGGGCTGCGCGTCGCGCTCGTGACCGGGCGCGTGTCGGAGAGCGTGCGTCTGCGAGCGGCGGAGCTCGAGGTCGACGACGTCGCGCAGGACGCCCAGGCGAAGAAGCTGCCCGGCTTTCGCCGGATTCTCGAGCGGCATGGCATTGCGCCAGAAGACGCCGCCTTCGTCGGCGACGACATTCCGGACCTGCCGCTGCTCAAGGTCGTCGGCCTGCCGGTGGCTGTCGCCAACGCCGTGGACGAGGTGCGACGCGTGTGCAAGGTCCATCTCGTCAGGCAGGGAGGGTACGGCGCGATTCGCGAGTTCGCCGAGCTGCTGCTCAAGGCGCGCGGCGAGTGGGACGCGATCGTCGATGCCTATGTGGCGGTGCGCTCCACCGTCACCCTCGAGGTCCTCCGATGATTCCGGCGGCTAATGCCCGCGCGCGGCCGGTCAGGCGCCAGGCGGCGATGGCCGTAGTGGCGCTCTGCCTGGCGAATGCCTGTCAGAATGCGAAGGAGCCACCGGTGTCTCCGGGGAATCCGCTCGCCGACTCCGCGGATCAGGTGATGTTCAAGATCAGCACCATCATCACCGACAAGGGGCTCATGCGCGCGCAGCTCGATGCCGACACGGCGTACTTCTTCGAGGGGAACACGCGCATCGAGGTGCGTCACGAGAGGACGACCTTCTTCACCGCGACCGGGCAGCAGAGCGCAGTGTTGACCTCGAACGAGGGGACCTATCGCACCTCCCAATCGGCGATGGAGGCGCGGAAGAACGTCGTCGTCGTGTCCACCGACGGGCGGCATCTGGTGACCGAGCAGCTGCGGTTCAATCAGCTCAACAACCTGATCACGTCCGACAGCCCATTCGTGCTCACCGAGCCTGGTCGGGAGGTTCACGGCATCGGATTCATCTCCGACCCGAACCTGGCGAACATCCAGGTGAAGAAGGTGGACAGCGCCCGAGGCCCGGTGAGCCTGCCGAGCGAGGCAACGCAATCGGCGCCCACGGCGGCGCCGGGCGCAGCTCCCGCCCAGGCGCCGCCGGTGCAGCTCCACGCTGTGCCGACACCGGGAGCGGTGCTGCCGGCACCCGCAACTCCGCCGTCCGGCGGAGGCACGGCCACCGGCGGCGCGGGCTCGCCGATCACTCTCCCCGGAGCACCGCCGGTGCCGAAGCCGGCGACGCCGGCACCGGCGCCCCCGGCGCCGCCGGCCGCGCCCCCGGCGGCACCTCCCGCTCCGCCACCCGCCTCGCCGAAGGCGGGAGCAACGGGCGCGGCATGAAGCAGCGCGTCGTTGTGGCGGTCGGGCTTCTCGTGGCCATGGGTTCTGCGCAAGCGCAGCAACCCACGCCTCCAGCACCCCCTCCCGCCCCTCCGGCCCCCGCTCC
>DASPTK010000016.1:0-2590 GCA_035623475.1 Gemmatimonadaceae bacterium
CGCCGGCCGGGAGCACGACTGTCTGGAGCGCGCCGCCCGCCTGGCGGACGACATCCCGGGGATCGAGCGGGTCGTCGTCGTCCCCTACCGGGAAGAGCGGCCGCGACTCGCCGGCATCCGCGGGGCGGTGGCCTGGCGCGATTTCGCCGCCGGATCCGCTCCATTGCGATTCGCGCGATTCCCCTTCGATCACCCGCTCGCGATCCTGTACTCGTCAGGCACGACGGGCCTGCCGAAGTGCATGGTGCATGGCGCCGGCGGCACCCTGCTGCAGCATCGCAAGGAGCACGTCCTGCACACCGACATCCGTCCGGGGGATCGGGTGCTCTACGTCACCACCTGCGGCTGGATGATGTGGAACTGGCTCGTGTCGGCCCTCGCCAGTTCAGCCACGATCGTGCTCTACGATGGTGCCCCGTTCGCGCCGGCGGCGCATTCGCTCTGGGACATCGTGGCCGGCGAAAGGGTCACCGCCTTCGGGACGAGCGCCCGCTACCTCGCGCTCTCCCAGAAGGAGGGAGTGGCACCGCGGCGCACACACGACCTCTCGTCGCTCCGCACCATTCTCTCGACCGGGAGCCCGCTCGCGCCGCACAGCTACGACTACATCTACCAGGACGTATCCCCGGACGTGCACCTCGCGAACATCGCCGGCGGCACCGATCTCATCTCCTGTTGGGTGCTCGGCAATCCCACCTTGCCCGTCTACCGCGGCGAGATCCAGGTGCGCGGTCTGGGAATGGCAGTGGAGGTGTGGGATGCCGCCGGCAGGCCGCAAGTAGGACAGCAGGGGGAGTTGGTGTGTACGCGGCCCTTCCCGAGCATGCCGGTGTCGTTCTGGAACGACCCGGAGGGTGCCGCCTACCGCGAGTCGTACTTTGCCCGCTGGCCGGGCGTGTGGCGGCACGGCGATTGGTGCGAGCTGACATCGCGCGGAGGGATGGTGATCTCCGGCCGCAGCGACGCAACCCTCAACCCGGGCGGCGTGCGCATCGGAACGGCGGAGATCTATCGTCAGGTCGAACGAGTGACCGATGTGATGGAGAGTCTGGCGGTGAGCCAGGAGACCGAGGGCGGCGACGTTCGCATCGTTCTCTTCGTCAGGCTCCGCACCCCCGGGAGGATGGACGAGGCGCTCGAGCGTCGCATCCGATCGACGATCCGCGAGGGCGCGAGTCCGCGGCACGTCCCGGCGGTGATCGTCGAGGTGGCCGACCTGCCGCGCACGATCAGCGGCAAGCTCTCCGAGATCGCCGTGCGCGAGCGCATCCACGGCCGCCCCGTGACCAACGTCGACGCGCTTGCCAACGCGGCGAGCCTCGAAGAACTGGACACTCCACGGGTTCGGAACAAGCTCGCCACACCCTCGACGCGGCGGCCGGGCCCTGGCACCGCGTAGCCGATGGGCGCTCGACCCTCGACGCCTCGGCGCGGATTTCGCTTACAGCTTGTTGAAGCCGTTGAGCGCCGCGACCTTGTACGCCTCGGCGAGGGTGGGGTAGTTGAAGACGGCGTCGCGCATGTAGGCGAGCGTGCCGCCTAACGCCAACACAGCCTGGCCGATGTGGACGATTTCGGTGGCGCCCTCGCCGATCACGTGGACGCCGAGGAGCTTGAGGGAGGTGGGGTCGAAGAGAATCTTGAGCAACCCGATCTCGTCGCCGATCATCTTCCCCTTGGCCAGCTCGGCGAACTTCGAGACACCGACCTCGTACGGGATCTTGGCCTCGGTCAGCTCGCGCTCCGTCTTGCCGACCATCGAGATCTCCGGGATCGAGTAGATGCCGTACGGCATCGTCTCGATGGCGAAATGCCCCGGTGTGCCAAGCATGTGGTTCGCCGCCAGTCGCCCCTGCTCCATCGATGCCGCGGCGAGCGCCGGGAAGCCGATGACGTCTCCCGCGGCGTAGATGTGCGGGACCGAAGTCTGGAAGAACTCGTTCACCTTGATGCGACCGCGTGCATCCGCCGAGAGACCCGCGCTCGCCAGGCTGATGCTGTCGCTGTTCCCCTGACGTCCGACGGAGTAGAGGAGACGCTCGCCGCGCACCGTCTTGCCGCTCTCGAGACAGGCTTCCACGCGTCCCTGCTCATCGAGACGGACCGACACCACCGTCTCGCCGAGCCGGAAGGTCACGCCTAACGAGCGAAGATGAACCTCGAGAGCCTGGACGATCTCGAGGTCCGCGAAGTCGAGCACAGTGTCGCGCTGCTCGATCAGCGTCACCTTGGTGTTGAGCGCGGCGAACATCGAGGCGTACTCGATGCCGATCACGCCCCCGCCAACGACGATCAACTCCCGGGGGATTTCGTTGAGCTCCCTGAGCTGATCGGAGTTGAAGATCCGCTTGCCGTCGATCGGGATGTTGGCGGACGCGGCCGGACGAGTCCCGCACGTGACGAGCACGTAGTCCCCAGTCACATCCTTGATGGGGCCGTCCGTCTCGATCGACAGGGAGTGGGGGTCGGTGAAGCGAGCAGTGCCGTCAATCGTCGTGACGCCATTCCGCTTGAGCTGCGCCCGCACGACCGCGGTCTCGCCCTCCAGAATCTGGCGGACGCGAAGGCGCAGGTCATCCGCGGAGATCGT
>DASPTK010000017.1:0-12824 GCA_035623475.1 Gemmatimonadaceae bacterium
GAGTGGAATTGCAGATGGGTGAAGTGCGCGCGGCGCCCGTCGAGCGTCCGCATCGTCTCGAGCGTCGTGGCGACGTTCCCCGCCTGGCCCAGGTTGTTGCAGTGAATGTGGACGGGATGCGGGAGCTTCAGGGCGTTGCCGGCATCGGTGAGCGTTTCCAGAATCGCCCGCGGTGTGACCTTTGGCGAGCCGACCGGATCATCGAGCGACTTCACCTCGCGCACGTTTCGCTTCCAGAGCTCGACGCCGCCCGGGCTCACGATCTTGATCGCGTAGGCGCCGGTCGCCTTGAGAAGCCAGGCGACGTAGTCGCGTGCCCGGTCTCGCTCACCGGCGGCGATCTGCCGGTGCAGATACTCGTCGTTCCCCATGAGGGTGAAGAATCCGGCGTCCACGATCGGTGTGTCATCCAACTCGGCGTGCGTCTCCCGTGCCCCGAGCGGTGCGACCGCGGCATCGAAGACCGTCGTGTAGCCCAGCCCGGCATACCGGTAGCCGGTGGTGAAGGTGCTCGGCACGGTTCCGCCCGTGCCCGACCGGCTGATCTCTCCATCCAACAAGGCCGGTGCCGGTGACGGGTTCGCCCCGTGCTCCTCGGGAAGGAGCCGCCGCGCCTGATTGACACTCGCCGCCGCCACGTGGGAGTGGATGTCTATGCCGCCGGGCATGACGACCATCCCGTGCGCATCGAGCGTCGGCGCGTCGCTCGGCAAGGACGCGACGATCCGACCACCATCGATGCACACGTCGCGCACATCGCCGTCCACACCGTTCGCCGGGTCGTGCACCGCGCCGCCGGTAATGCGGAGCCGGCTCATGATCCACCCCGCATCGCGCCGACACGAACGGCGAGTGCCTGGATGACCGATGCCGTGTCGAGAGAGCCAGGCAGGGGAGCGCGAAGCTGCAGCGGCACATCGTCCATTCGCAGCGCGGTGCCTCCCTCGTGGATCCCCGCCACGCCCGTGTCGATCGCCACCTGCGCGCGCGGGAAGGCACTGCTCGCACCGGGGCCGATGGCGACAACGTCCGTGGGGAGGGCGACTCCCGTCACGGGCCGCCAGCGTCCGAGCACGAGTGCTGCCGTAGCGGTGCCCGCGGCGAGCCATCGTGCAGCTCCTTCATCCGGTCGATAGGTGGGATAGCCTCGGGCGAAATCGATGGACATCGGGTAACCGGTCTGCCAGGTGAGCACGGCGTCGGCGCCCGAGCGATTCCCGCCGCCACGCAGCGTCGTCAAGGCGGCGCGAGTGACGCCGTTGAGCGTGTCGACCAGTGAAAGGAGCGCCTCCGAGCGACCGGTGTTGGGCGCGGATCCAGGCTCGCCGTCGACTACCACCGTGGCGTAGCGGGCGCCGCCGAGCCGCTTCGCCAGCTCACCGACGCGTGAAGCGAGACCCTCGGTCGCCCCGCCGGTGGCTCGACCGGCGAGACTCGCGCGCAGGGCGCCGATGGCATCCAGCTCCTCCGCTCCACTGAAACGGATGCGCACGTCGGCGTCCACGGGCCCGCGCGCATCGCCGTCATCGAGATCGACAGCCACCACCGTCCTCGCACCCCGGCCGTCCACGTGGAGCCCCACCGGATTCGGAGCGTAGCGCTCGAAGAAGCGCGGATACCGGCGCGCGGGATCCACCCCCCAGAACACGACGACGTCGGCGCGGTTCCTGATTTCACCGAGCGTCGCCCCGGCGCGTCCGCGCCGCTGAGCGGCCAGGATGCTCGGCGCCGCCTCGGTCGTCACGCTGTCCAGCAGAGCGCGCAGCGTATCGGCGATCGCCACCGCGGCGCGCTGCGCCTCGCACGAGAGATCGGGGGAGAGAAAGACCATCGTGCGCGTTGCCTGACGAAGCACCGATGCGGCGTAATCGAGCGCCACGCCGGAATCCACTGAGCGCCCGTTCACCAGCACTTGCGCCGGAACCACCCCGTTCCCGAACCACTCGCTCCCCAAGGGGCACGCCCGCCGGGCTTCGGCGATGCGACCGTCGCGCACGACGACATCGATGTCGTCGCAGGCGCATCCGCAACCCAGACACGTCACGTGCTCGAGGGTCCGCGACATTTCACTCACGAGCGTCTCCCCCTCCCCCGGCGTTCTCGACTTCCGAATACAGCGCCGCGGCCCGTCGCACAAGCGATTGGTGACAGGCCGCGGTAGTCGCCTCACGCGCGAAGATAGTACAGATCGGTCGCCCCCGTGCGATTCGCGACCCTGCGGGCGGCACGTCGCTCACCGAGCGGTCGCTCAGCCACCGTCGCGTATCGGCAACCGTGACCGCGCGCCTCGCGTAGAGCACTGCCTTGCCGGCCGCGCCGCGGGAACGCCGCCGCAGCCTGGAGAGGTCGAGCGCGGGGAGAACGCCGCGGCAGGCAGCGGCGTGGAGAGCGAAGACGGAAACACCGTACGCGCGCTCCGCCAACTCCATCGATGCGGTGAAGCGCGGATTCACCTCGATCGCCCACGGCTCGCCGCCGCGCTCGACGAAGTCGATCCCGTTCACGCCGATGAGCCCGAGCTCGCGCGTCAGAACGCGCGCCAACCGGATGGCGCGCGCCAGAAGTGCGTCGTCGGCCCCCGCGAAGTAGCCGTCTCCGCCGGGGACCAGGATGCTGCCGCAGTAGAGAAAGCCGCGGGCCCCGAACGCACGCTCCCCGGCCAGCTGACGGGTGAGAGCGAATGCGACAGCGTCTCGGCCATCGGCGACGAAAATGATGGAGCCGAGCCGACCGCGGATGCGCTCCTGCACGAGCGAATGCCGCGGCACTGGGCTCCCCGGAACCCAGCTGCGCACGCCGTGGCCGCCCCCCGAACGGCGCGGCTTTACCAACCATTGCCTCTGGTGGCCAGTGCCGTTGCGAGAGCCCGATTGCGGGGGAGGGGGCGAAGCGCGAACGGCAGGGGCGGCGATCCCCTCGTGCGAGAGGATTCGGGCGACGAGGCGGGAGTCTCTCGCGCGGGCGAGTGTGGGCGGCCGGTTGCCGAGCAGCTCCCGTCCGACGGCGAGTGATCGAACGGCTGCGGGGTCATTCTCGAAATTCGAGAGGTAGGCGACCGCGCTGACGCGAACGGATCGCGACGCGCGCGCCGCGGCGCGAGCATCGAAGTGTCTCGAACCTCGAAGGGCGACGACGGGCGCAATCGCGGCCAGATCCAGGTCGCCGTAGGCATCGATGGCAACCACCGGATACCCCGCGCGCACGGCCGACTCGGCCATCGCTCGCGCAGAAACCCCGGCGATCAGCACGCGGCGGCGTGGTGGCGTCACCGCAGGCCGAGGCGGCGGAGAGCATCCGCCGGTGAGATCACGTAGAGGTGGTCGAGCGCTGTGCCGCGCGCCTCCCGAATGCCGAGTGAATCAGTCAGCGCCTGGTGACGTCCGCCCGCCAATCCGTCGGCGATGAGGGCGGCGCCCTGCGCCGCCTCCTTGGCGGTGGTGGCGAACCCCTGGAGACGATGCACGTCCCCATAGGGGCTGAGCCGGAGGTGGAGCTCGCGAGCGAGCGGCTCCACGTGTACGAGTCGGCCGGAGAGAAGAATCTCGCGCGGATGCGGCACGATGGCACACATGGTGGCCACCGCCTTAACCGCGCTTTCCATGAATGCGTTCCAGGCCAAACGCTCGCGTGGAGTCGCGGGCTCGCCGAAGCGTTCCGGTGACAGGGCCCGCTCGCCGGCAATCGTCGTTGCCCCGCCACGGAAGAGCATCCCCTTCGGCACATGGCCTGCCAGAAACGCGACCTCTCCGTCGAGGGCGCCCGACGCGCGCATCCCGAGCGGGCCGGATGTGCCTCCCATCCCATCGACGATCTGCCCGCCGTTCACCGCGATCGCGGCACTGAACGCACCCCCGATCTCGAGCAGGACGAATGACACCTCGCCGATCGCGCACCCGCGACGAAGAACCTGCTCGTGGATCCCGAGCGCTGCCGCGCAGACTTTGTCCGCCGTTCCCAAGTCGACGCGATTCACCTTGCGATGGGCGGGTACCGACGGGAGATGGATCACACCCGGCGTGAACAGGACGGGGAGTTCGGCCTCCGCCAGCGCCAGTGCGAGCGCGCGGAGTCCGCCGATCCCACCTCGCTCGCCCGCGGCCGCGAGGTACGCCAGCCGAATGGCGCGATCGTCGGCGTCGGCGACTCGCGTGAGGGGGAGCCCGTAACCCGATGGCCCGGCGACGAGATCTGGCTTCGCCTCTTTCAGCTGCCGGGCAAAATCCTGTGGATCGGCGAGCGCTCGTTCGGTGGGGATCGAGCGGTCGAGAACCAATTCGCCGTCATCGAGCCCGCAGAGGTCGATGCTCACGGTGCCCGGATCGATGCCGACGACGCGCATGCGATCCGCGGTCAGCCGCCCCGACCTATTCCGCTCACTTGGGTAGCAGCCCCTCGGCCACGTCGGCGATGGTCTCGGCGTCGAGTATCAGATCGTTGCGGTCGAAGAGTCGCGCGATGCAGGCTCGGTGCAGCTTCATCTTGAAATTCCCCACGCCGAGCGCGCCGAAGCAGACCGCGCCATCGCGCTGCACGCCGTCGTCGTTCACATCGACCCCCTCCACGCCGAGGGGAGGTACCGCGTTGAGGTCGCACACGGCCAGGAGTCCCTTTCGTCCTGCCCACGCCGCACGCGGCACCATCAGAACGCCTGCGGGCCCAGCGTTGAAGAGCACCTCGATGCCGGACATCACAGCGTCGGCTTGCGCCGGGTCGCGCAGCGCCACGCAATTCACGCTGCCACCGAAGCGCTTCATGATCGCGGCGCAGACGCGGTCACCGTCTTCGGGTCGTCGGGTCGTGATCGTCACCTTTGCTCCGGCTTTGGCGTAGAGCCCCGCGGCGCGCTGGCCGACAGGTCCGGTGCCCGCCACGACGAGGACTCGCTTGCCGGATACCGAGCCGAGCGCGCGCATCGTCTTGATGACTCCGGCCACGGCGGTGGTGTTGGAGCCGTTGGAGTCGAGCATGACCGAGACTCGGAGTGGGCCGAAGAAAGCCTTCTGCGCGGCGGCGAGGAGCTTCTCTCCGGCGCTCATGTCGGTTCCGCCGACGAAGATGGCGGTGTTCTTCAGTTCCTTCGGGCCGCGAGTGAAGATGCACCCATGAACGAGGTCGCGAACGTCCGCCTCGGTGACGCCACTCTGACTCATGATGCGATCAGCGCCGGAATCGTATGCGACGACCTGATCGAAGACGGAGGCGAGGCGGGAGGAGTCGAGTTGGAGCAAGAGCTTGAGCATGCGAGGAATGGTGGGGAAAGGGTGGCGGTGGTGCCCTGCATGCGTGTTCGGGAGAAACGTGCTCCGAAACGACCCGGGGGGCGAGAGATCCTCGCCCCCCAGCGTTGTTCTGTGGCCGAGGCCGCTGATTTACCCTTCCGCCCCGCTGGCGAAGGGGTGGCGCGCAGTCTTCGCGCCGGCCACGACGGCGTCCGCCTTCGGCTCGCCGCGCAGCGCACGCGCGAGGGCTTCCTTGGTCGCACGGTAGTTGAAGTCGTAGATCTTCTTGTCGTCCTTGGCCGCCCAGTGAATGAAAACACCGACCGCGATGCAGTAGTCATCCACCTTGTCGCGCGGGATGACGCCCGACGCGACCGAGTCGACCACGGCGCGTGCCACCGCCGCCTGCGCCGGACCGAACATCTGCACTGCCTGCGTCGCACCCTTGATCGTGACCTTGTTGAACAGGATCGTGTCGGGCTTGGCCGCCAGGTTCGGAGTGACGACGGCGAGCAGCGTCGTGAAACCATCCTTGTTGTTCGTCAGCGCGTTGCAGAACGCGGCGCCGGCGTGGCCTTGCTTGGACCCGATAAGGAGATCGATATGCGCGACCTCATTGCCGTCGCCCACCAAGGACTCGCCAATGAAGAAATCCGCTGCCATGGTCATACCTCCGAGAACAGAGTGCAGTGAATGTGGTTTTCTCGGGTGCAGGGCGAGGGCGGACGGGTGACGAGTAAGGCGCGCAATGCATCAGCGCGGATCGCCCGCTACCCGCGAACCCTGCTCTATGCCCGTCAAGCGGGCAGTGAGTATGGACGTTGCCCGTGAAGGTGTCAAGCAGGCCGGTGGGCACATCCGGAAGGGGGCGTTGGGGTTCCGTTACTCTGCGCGCGCGGCGCATCATTCGCCAATGAAGATTCCCGTCGAGAGCTACCGCCTACCGAATGGGTTGCTCGTCACCCTCTCGGAGGATCACACTGCGCCGATCGTCGCGGTGAACCTCTGGTATCATGTCGGATCGGCCGATGAGAAGCCGGGCCGGACCGGGTTCGCGCATCTCTTCGAGCACATGCTCTTTCAGGGCTCGGCGCACGTCGCGGCGAATGAGCACTTCGAGCTGATTCAACGCGCGGGAGGGACGCTCAACGGCTCGACGTGGCTCGATCGGACGAACTACTTCGAGACGGTACCGTCGAACGAGCTGGCCCTCGTCCTTTGGCTGGAGGCGGACCGGATGGGTGGCCTCCTGCCGGCGATGACCCAGCAGAAGCTCGACACTCAGCGCGACGTCGTGAAGAACGAACGGCGCTGGACCGTCGACAACCAGCCCTACGGGTCGTGGTGGGAGAGGCTTCCCGCGCTCGTCTTTCCGCCCGACCACCCCTTCCATCACTCGCTCATGGGGTCGATGGAGGATCTGAGCGCGGCCAGTTTGGCGGACATCTCGGCGTTCTTCGCCACGTACTACACCCCCGACAACGCGGTGCTTTCGATTGCGGGCGACTTCGACGCGACCGAAGCCCGAAGGCTCGTCGAGCAGTACTTCGGCCCGATCCCGCCGGGTGGCGGTAGGCCGGCGCCCGCGCGCATGGACCTCCCGCCGACGTTCGGCCGGTCGCTGCGCGCGGTGGTCGAGGACGATGTCGTCCTTCCTCGGGTCTTCATGGGTGCGCGGACGCCCGTTCTTGGCACGGATGGCTGGTATGCGGCGAATGTGCTGGCCGCAATCATGGGTATGGGAGAGGCAAGCCGCCTCCAGCGACGGCTCGTGCGCGAAGAGCAGCTCGCCTCGGATGCCACCGCCTTCACCTTCGACCTGGCGAAGGGCACCGACTTACTCGTCGCCGACGTCACGGCGAGACAGGAGATTGCGGCGCAGGCGCTGGAGCGGTCGGTGGAGGATGAGTTGGACCGCGTCCATCGCGATGGAGTGAAGCAAGAAGAAGTGGAGCGAGCCCTCGCACTGATCGAGACGGGGTTCGTGACATCGATGCAGGCGGCCGGTGATCGGGCGGACAAGCTGTCGATGTTCGCCACCTACTTCGGCGATCCTGGGTTGGTCAACGAGCAGATCGACCGGTACCGGGCCGTCACCGCGGGGGACGTGACGACGCTTGCCCGGGAGCGGCTGGGGCCGGACAACCGGGCGACGCTAGTCTACGTACCGCGGGCCGCATCGAGAGAGCCGCTCGCTCTCGCGGGCGCAGCATCCGGGGCTCGATGACGACGGCTGTCCGGCCACAACCTGGCACCCCCCGAGCCTATCACTTTCCGACGTTCGAGCGCGTCGAGCTCGAGAACGGGCTCGCCGTCGTCGTTGCGCCGGTGCGCAAGCTTCCCATTGTCAGCGTCATGCTCTTGTGCGACGCGGGCGGAGGCACCGATGCCGCCCCGGCCGACGGGCTGGCGGCTCTGACGAATGCCGTGTTGGCGGAGGGAACTTCGCAGCTCACGGGCGCTGAATTGACGGAGCGCCTCGAGCGCCTTGGGGCCGCGGTCACGCCAGCGACCGACTGGGACACGGGAGTCCTCAGCCTCACGGTTCTGCGCTCTCGGCTCGTCGAAGCGATGAGCCTCTTCGCTGCGGTCGTGCTCGATCCGCAATTTCCGGAGCGCGAGGTGGAACGGCTCAAAGCGGAGCGGTTGGCGGAGCTGCTCCAGCTGGAGGCGGAGCCGCGCGGGCTCGCCGATGACATGTTCACGCGCTTCCTCTACGCGACCGGGTCCCGATACGGGCTCCCCGAAGAGGGGAGCTCCGCGGGCATATCGTCGCTGGACCGCCCAGCGCTGGTTCGCTTTCATCGTGAGCGATACCGGCCGGGGGGCTCGACCCTGGTGATGGTCGGCGATCTGTCGATGTCGGACGGTGTGACGATCGCTCGCAACGCCTTCGGCGCGTGGACGGGCCGGGCCGATCCCTCGAGGCCCGTGGACGATCGGCCGGCGAGGCTGGAGCGGGCCACCCACATCGTGGCGAAGCCGGATGCGCCGCAGTCCGAGCTTCGGATCGGCCATGTAGGCCTCCCGCGAAGCGCTCCCGACTACTTTCCGGTGCTCGTCATGAACGCGGTGCTCGGCGGCCTCTTCTCCTCGCGCATCAATCTCAACCTCCGCGAGGCGCACGCGTACACCTACGGCGCCTCCTCCGGCTTCGAGTGGCGTCGAGGCGCCGGGCCGTTCCTGGTCTCCACCGCGGTGCGGAGCGACGTGACCGATGCTGCGGCGCGCGAGGTCGTGCGAGAGATCGAGCGCATGCGCTCGGAGCCGATCACGAACGATGAGCTGACACTGGCGACGAGCTACCTCGTTGGCGTCTTCCCGATCAAGTATGAGACGACGGAGGCGATCGCGCGCGCGCTGTCGGCGCTGGTGATTTACGGATTGCCCGACGACTACTTCGACAGCTATCGCGATCACGTTCGTTCCGTGACGATCGCCGACGTCCAGAAAGCGGCCGCGGCGCATCTCCACCCCGGTGAATTGCAGCTCCTCGCTGTGGGCGACCCGGCGGTGGTGCGAGCGCCGCTCGGGAAGCTCGATTTCGGCCCGGTTACCCTCTACGACACCCGGGGAGCCGTCGTCGACGCCTGACGACCGCGGTCGGGCGGAGGGCATCCAGCCCGGCCGAGTCGACAGCACGCGCCGCTATTCCGGTCGCGTGCTCGATCTGGACGTCGACCGCGTCCGATTTCCCGATGGCAGTGTAGGTGAGCTCGAGATCATCCGTCACCCTGGCGCAAGTGCGATCGTGGCGCTCCTCGATCCGTCTGACGCCGCAGATCCGCGAGTGCTGCTCATCCGGCAGTACCGCTACGCGACCGACGGATTCATCTACGAGATCCCGGCGGGCCGCCTCGACACAGGGGAATCTCCGGAGTCGTGCGCTGGCCGCGAGTTGCGCGAGGAGACGGGATACACCGCAGAGAAGCTCGAGCGCGTTTTCAGCATGTACACGACCCCCGGATTCACCGACGAGCGGATCCACGTCTTCCTGGCGACCGGCCTCACGCCGGGCGCCAGCCAGCGGGAGCCCGATGAATTCGTGGAGGTGATGCCGACGCCCCTCTCCCAGGTTCTGGCGATGATCCGCGACAACGTCCTTACCGACGCGAAGTCGGCGCTCGGCATCCTCTATGTGGCCGGGTATGTGCTTGGTGCGTGAGGGTAGGCTCTGGCCGGAGCAGACCCGGCGCCGCAGGATCTGACGCGGAGCCTGGCGATGCCGGAGACCGGACCGACCCGATCCATCGAGTTCGAGAGCGCGCTCCGATCCTCACCCGCCGCCGTGTGGCACGCGCTCACCGCGGCCGACGAGATCGCGCGCTGGCTCGCGCCGGAAGCCAAGGGAGGGCACGCGCTCGGAGAGAAGCTCACTATGTCGTGGGGGCCGGGCGTCGAGTGGCACACGACGGTTACGGGGTGGGAGCCGGAGCAGCGCGTTCAGTGGATCGACGATCCGGAGGCGCATCGAGCCGCCCAGCTCGGTCGCGCCGGATCGGCCCCACAGCTCGCCATCGATTGGCACCTGGTCGCGCGCGGCGGCGGCACTGCGCTCACGATGGTCCATTCCGGATTCGGCTCCTCGCGGGAGTGGGACGAGCGCTACGACGCCACCGAAGCCGGGTGGCGCTACTTCCTCTTCAACCTCCGGCACTATCTCGAGAGGCACGCCGGAACACCGCGCCGCATCGTGTCCGCCCGCCGCGCGGCTCGAGAGCGGAGAGAGGAGACCTGGAACCGTCTCTTCGGGCCGACGGGTCTCGGCCTCGACCGCGAGACATCATCCGATCTCTGGTCTGGTGCCCTGGTCACGATCCGCATCGGCGATTCCTCGCCCATGCTCGCCATTCGGCACGCGTCCCCACCGACCCACGCCTGGGGAGTCATCCGAGACTTGAACGATGCCCTCTTGTACGTGGAGCTCGAGCCAGGGAAGGAGCGATACCACTGCGGAATCTGGCTCTCCACGTACGGTCTCGATGACCAACGGGTGAACGCGCTTCAGCGCGGAGTGGACTCGCTTGCGGATCGCGTCTTCGGTCCGGAGGTCTAACCGTTCCCGGACTTCGCACTGGCATCTTGGCTAGTCCAAATCGCCCCGGAAAACGTAGTGTTAAGTGGGCTGTGCTCGGCACCAACCCCGTGGCTGGCTCCGGTGTCTCAGCATCAGGGGCGGGCACGTCCCCGAAAGTAGACAGTCTTGACCGGGCGACTAGATTTGAGATTCCGGCGAAAATCGACTCAACTTTTTGAGTCAGCGAGACTTACGACCCTGGAGGCAGACTCTCTGCTTTCAGGGCACGAGCCGTGCTTTCCCTCCTCTTCGAAAGGTACGCAAGGAGGCGCCGACCACCTGTCTCTTTTGTCGGAGCGAGTACCCTTTGGATCGGGGGATCCGAGAATGGCTGACGTCGCGCTGAGCGATCGAATGCCGTCGCCTGCAGTGGTGGCCGCCAGGGAGCGGCTGCATTCGCAAGAGGATGCGGAGCTGGTGAGTGCCTTCTTGGGGGGCAACGAGCGTGCCTTCCAAGAATTGGTCGAGCGCTACCAGACGCGCCTCCTGAATTTCATCTACCGCACGATCGGCGATCGCGAACGGGCGGAGGACTTGGTGCAGGAGGTGTTCATCCGGGTGTATCGCCATCTGCACCGCTTCGACCGGTCGAAGAAGTTCTCGACCTGGATTTACACCATCGCGTCCAACCTGGCGAAGAACGAGCTGCGGAACCGCTCGCGGAATCCGCTGGTGTTCTTCCAGACGATTCGCAAGAACTGGCAGGAGGAAGAGCGACCCCTGCAGTTCGAGGATGTGTCCTCCCGGCCGGACGACATGTACCGGAAGCGCCACCTCCGCGCTCTGGTCGAGGATGCCGTCTCACAATTGCCGGCGCATCACAGGCAAGTGTTCGTGCTTCGCGAGCTCGAGGGGAAGTCGTACGAGGAGATTGCCGATATCACGGGGTGCAATCTGGGTACGGTGAAATCGCGTCTTAACCGGGCGCGCAATTCGTTCGCCACGATCATCGAGCCCGGACTGCGCTGAGCCCCTGACGGCGTTGGCTGGGGTGGAGAGAAGGGTGGCACCTGGCGGAAAGACGTTCCGCCAGGTGCCTTTTTCTTGCTCTCACGATAGGGGCCGTGAAGGGGCGGGGGGCCTCCCAGTCGGCTTCTTGCCCCCGGCCAGCCGCTTCGCCAAGCTCCAGGAACCATCCGGACTCCCCAAGTGTACGACGGGCCGAACCTGTCGGGGGCGGGCAAGCGCGATGCGGTGTCGGGAGTTTCGAGAGCAGCACAGCGACTACATGGAAGGCACGCTGCCGGCCTCGGCGCATGATGCGATGTGCGCCCACGCCGTGACATGTGATGCGTGTGCGCGGCACGACGCGGCGATGCGGCGCGGGTTAATGGTGCTTCGCAGTCTGCCGGAGATCTATCCGACGCCTAATTTCTATGAGCGACTCGCCTGTCGATTAGGACAGGTCGACCGAGCCGATGCTCACTCCGCTGCGTATCGCGGACCTGGGCTCGGCTCTTTTGTTGTCGGTGCGGCCGCGATCATTGCCGCTGGGCTGAGCATCGTAGCGCTGTCGAACACGGTGCCGTCTCCGCGCTCGCTCTCGCTCCCGCCTGTGGTCGCGATGCGTCCAGCCATACCGCTGCCCTCGGTGTCGAGCTCGGGCTTCGCTGCCTCGGCCGCTGTCGGGCTCCCGGTGTGGCCGGCTGTGATGATGGCCGAGCAGGCGCCGGTCCACTTCGCCAGCGCGGCGATGGAGTTCGCCCGGTAAGACTAGGGCGCCGGCATCGGGCTAGGAGCCGCCCCGGCGGGGGCGTCAGCCCGAAGCTCGGCCATCATCTTCGAAATCGCCGGCATGTTGTGGTCGACGAAGGCGACGTTCTCCTTCAAGACCTCCGGCGTTCCCGGCCCAGGCGTTTGGCCGGCCTTCTCCTGCGCGTAGCCCTGCATCGCCTGCTGGAGCGCGAACAGCGTCGTCACGTACTCGCGGGGCGTGACGTTCGCGCTGGCGAGTGCCTGACGAATCTTCGGTTCCGAGGAGAAGCGTGCCACGACGTCGTCGAGTGAGCGGGGCGGCGTCGCGCGTGCCATCCGCTTGGCGATCGTGGGATCGCCGGCCACCGTCTTGTTGAGCGCGTGCTGTGCCTTCCCCCAGCGCTCGAGCTCCGCGGTCGTGAGTCGGAATTGCATGATCGCGCTCAACGTCGTGTCGTTGCCGGGGGAGAGCGCGGCCGGTGTCTCGGGCGCTCCCGGTGCATCGGGAGCAGGTGTTGCGCCGGTCGAGCGGGGAGCGGTCGTATCGGCGGGCGTAGGCGCGAGCGCCTGTGGATCGGAGCTCGGCGCGGGCGCGATCGATGGCGATGCATCGGCCGGGGGCGCGCTCGCCGTCTTGGGCTTCTCCTGGTAGCATCCCGCGGCGACGGCGAATGCGGTGAGCGCGGCGATGAAGCGCGGTACGCGAATACCGATCATGATGAGGACGTGAGGGGAGGCGCTGCGCCTGCGGACGCGACGCCTGAGTCTAGTCATTCGTCCACGCGTGCCACAACCCGCTGTATATTCTCGGCATGACGGCCCTCACCGAGAGC
>DASPTK010000018.1:0-3658 GCA_035623475.1 Gemmatimonadaceae bacterium
CTCACGCCAGGCGACGACTGCTAACACGAGTACGAGAAGTGCGGTGCGTCGTATGCCACGCATTCTTGCCCCTCCTGATCGGTCTCGCGTTGGAGCGAAGCTAGTGCCGGCGCCGGCACGTGCTCCGCCCTTCGGCTCGACTAGAGGATCTTAGCTTCTCGATGCCACAGCGCTACGACGCCTTCGAAACTTTGGGCGGCGTCCACGCTCCCTTGATTACCTCCTCCTTGGGCCAATAGCAGCGGATGTACAGGGAGAAGGGAGCGGTCGGTGCGGGAAGCCAGTTCGACTCCTTTTCCTTCCCCGGCGTCTTCGCGCCGGCGTAGAGCGTGAGCGAACCGTCCGAGTTCTTCTTGAGGTCCGCGTTCTTCGTTCCGAGCGAGAAACGCTTCAGCGGATTCGAGTTGAAGAAGTGATGCTCATTATAGAGCGTGAGTGACCAGAAACCGCTCACCGGCGGCTCCTGCCCAGCGGGGAATGTGACGGCGTAGGTCACATTTCCGTCCAGCGGCTTCCCGTCCGAGTCTGTGTCCGTAAAGATGTACTTCGTTTCGTTGAACCTGTTCTCGAACATGTTGGACTTCGCCACGGCGGCACGGACCGCGTAGTCGACGCCGAACGCGCCGTTGTTCCGAGGAGAGGACCAGCCATTGCCGGCGGGAGGTCCGTTCAGGCGCCACTGGAAGAGAGGCGCGATCAATTCCTTCTCGCTCGCGACAGCGGTGTCCTTGAGTGTCTGCTTCAGTTGCGAGTCCTTCGCCGCCGCGTCGAGGACGGAGGTGATCATCGTGTAGATCGCCTCCTCGCCGGGGAGCGGGGGCACCTTCTTCAGCACGTCGGGCAGCTGGTCGAAGAACTTTGCGGGATCCACCCAGTGCACCTCCTCCTGGCCTTGCGTCCCGGGGGCGGGAAAGCTCGGCACCTTCTTCCAGTCCTTGGTCTTCATCTTCCCATCGAATTCACCCAGCGGATACATCATTACCTGGTTGAGGATGGGCTGGATGGCGCGGCGATCGTCCTCGGTGTCGTTCAAGAAGACGCGAGGACAGAACCCGCCGAGTTCGGTCGAGGAGCGGAAGATGCCGCTCACGCCGGCGGGAGCCTTGCCGCTCCACGTGGGTCCGACCATGAGATAGAACCCCGGCTTCGTGCCGTACTGCTTGCCTAACTCGGCGAACGAGTCGGTTCTCGCATCCCAGGCGGCGCACACCCAGAAACGGTCACCGAAGTCTGGCACCTGTATGATCACCGGCTCATCGTCCAGGGAGCCGAAGCCGAAGCCGTAGGCGACGTCCTGGTTCGAGCAGGTCACGAAGCGCTGGTCGGCCGAGATGTAGTCGGTCAACATGCAGACGCGGCCCCGTGGGGCGACCGGAACAATCCCTCCGTTGAGCCCCGGCTCCGGCGCGGAGGTCATGCCCGCTCTCCGGTTGAAGCTGCTCACCATCGGCCAGCCCCAGAGGTACGCGAAGCGGGCGACCATTTGCACGTATTCCCTCGACAGCACGGTGCCGGGTACCGTGCCGGGAATGTCCTTGGCGCTCTTCGGCGCTTGGGCCGGTGCGCCGGCGCCTTCGGGACGGATCTCAGTCGCGGTCATGCGGGGGCCTCTGGTGATTGTTGGATCCCCACAAGTATCCGCCCCGCCTCACGCTTTGTCGAGAATCGCCAACGTCGAGCACGGCGGCCCAAGTCGAGGCCGCTGACGCCCCAGGTCGGCCGTCGTCGTTGTTCTCTGTGCGGGCGATCACCCGCTCGTCGAGAGCGCCATCTGCCTGACGACACTTGGTGGCGTGCGTCGGTCACTCGCCGGCACGCGCCAGCATCAGTGCTGCGATCTCGCGCACCATCTTCGCCGCGACGGTGGCCGACATTCCTGTCGGATCGCAATCGGGATTGAGCTCGACGACGTCCGCGCCGACCCAATTGGGCGTCTGAACCCGCGCCAACAGATCGAGGACCTCGCGCACGCTCAGCCCACCGGGCTCCGGGTGCGACACGCCGGGCACGAACGCGGGATCGAGTCCATCGAGATCGAGCGACAGGTAGAGCGGCGCGGTGAACACGAGTGGCGACCGCGGGTCGACGTCCGACGCGGCGATCGTCTCCACGCCGTAGCGCTCCGCCATCACGCGCTGCGCAGGGCTGACGCTTCGAATCCCGACCTGAACCAATCGTTCGACCAGACCTTCCTCCATGATTCGCGCCATCGGGCACGCATGCGAGTACCGGTTGCCCTCGAAGTCCGGGTAGAGGTCGGGGTGCGCATCGATCTGCAGGAGATGGAGGGGGCGGCGATGCTGGGCGATGGCGCGTATCACCGGGTAGGTGACCGCATGATCGCCGCCGAGGACGATGAGGCGCGATACGCGCGCGAGGGCGGAGTACACCGCTCGCTCGATCGCGTCGAGAGGCTCGCGCTCGCCCGCCAGTGGCGGAATGGCCGCGTCGCCGAGATCGACGACGTGCTCGCTCGGCCAGACGCGGACACCGGTCTCAGAGAAGGCGTTCCCGGATGCCGATGCCAGCGCGGTGCGAATCGACGCCGGCGCCTTCGCCGGCCCGCGACGAAAGCTCGAGTTCGCGTCGAAGGGGAGGCCGAGGAGCCCGATCGATGCCTCGTGAGTCCGCGCTGTGCCTGACAAGATGTCGCGCCTGCTGCGTGCCACGTGTGCTCACCTGTTGGCGGCCGCCCTTGTTGCTCGAGTGCGGTCGACGCACTCCGCGCTCGGCGGGTCAGCCGACATTGTGGCGAATTCGCAGCCGCAGCGGAACCCGCGCGCTCGGTCGGCGAGCGCGCGCGCCGTCTAGTTACGACGCCGGCGGGTGCCGACGCTCTCGCGTCGGCTATCTGTGCCGGGTGCAGCCCCGAGAATCAGTGGACCGTGATCGGAATCGACGCCGTGTCGTCGACGTTATGCGCCGCGTCGTGGTAGGACATCCGAAGCGCGGTCGACCCCACGCCCACGCCGACCACGGAGCTCAGACTGTCGTTCCACTGCGCCACCGTCGTGTCGGTGACGGCCTTCGCGATGAACTCCGAGGCGTTAGCCACCTGCAGATTCGCCGGCTGGATGAAGACGTCGTCCGACACCGGAACCATCGAGCCCAGCGGCACGACGATGCTCGTCGGCGAATAAACGATCTCGGATGTTGAGGTGTTGCTGCCGGTGGTCTGCTGAAATTCCGGGCCGCACGCGGCGCCCGCCGTGACGACGACGGGGAGGATCAGGAGTCGAAGAGATTTGTGCATCGGCCACTCCATGCCCGGAGCGGCGCGTGCTCCAGGCGGTTCGAGGATGGGTCCAAACTACGGTCCGCTCCTCGAAGACGTACGAATAGTTGTAAACGTTGGCCGCGCTCTGACGAGATGTTGGCCGAGCTTGCTCGAATCTCGGACACACGCCTGGCGTGCTGGGCCGTTAGGCACAAATAACTTACAAATAACTATGAATGCCTGACGAGTGCTCGGGGCCTACAGCGGCCAGTTGGGAGCTATGGCGCGTGCGGCTTCGGTGGCGGCCGAAGCCGTGGCGCCGGCTTCCCCGCCCCTTCGAGCCTCTGGCGACGCATCTGCTGCAGACGCTGCCGGAGCCGCTCCTGAATCGCGGCGTACTTCACGCGTTGCACGGGCGTCATGAACTTCGCCAAATCCTTC
>DASPTK010000019.1:0-2602 GCA_035623475.1 Gemmatimonadaceae bacterium
CTGTCGTCAGCATCGCCCCCGGCGCGAGCGTGCGACAGGCGCTCCGCCTCATGTCCCTCCACGACATCTCTCAGCTCCCGGTGATGGACGGGCAGAACTGCATCGGCTCGATGTCGGAGGGTGCGGTCTCCGCCAAGGCGCTCGAGAACCCGAAGATCCTCGACACCATGGTCAGCGAGATCATGGATCCCCCCTTCCCGGTGGTCGAGGCGAATCAGCCGGTGGAGGGATGCATCAAGCTCCTCGCCAAGGGAAATCCCGCTCTGTTGATCCGCTCGAATGGGGGAATCGGGGGGATCATTACGCGCAGCGACGTTCTCGAATTCATGATGGCGCGCTAGCGCCGCGCCTCACCGCTGATTCTCCGGAATCAGGCGCTCGACGATCACCACGTCGAGCCACTTGCCATCGAGCTGCGCGTGGCGCTCGTAGATTCCCACCTCGCGGAAGCCGACGCTTCGGCAGACGGCGCGGCTGGCGTGATTTGACGGGAAGATTCGGGAGACCAGCTTCCAGAAACCCTGCTGCCGCGCCTCATCGATGAGCGCCTGGAGCAGCTTCGACCCCACCCGCCGCCCCCGGTGGCGCGCATCGACGTACACCGAGCACTCGGCGATCCCCGCGTAGCAAGCGCGGACCGAGTGCTCGCTCAGCGCCGACCAGCCGATCACCTCGCCTTCGAGCTCGGCGACGAGCGTTGGGAAGCGCATGCCCCCCGCGGTGAGGGAGGCTCGCCGGTCGGCCACGGTGCGGAGCGCGGTCTCGAACGTTGCGCCACGCCCACGGATCCCCTCGTTGTAGATCGCGGCGATTTTCTCGGCGTCGGCCTCCACTGCTCGCCGAACGCGAACCTCGCTCGTCACACGTCGATCAGCAGGCTGAGACAACTGACCCCCGCCTCGGCCTTCTGAAACTCCGAGACGTCCACCAACACCGTCCGGAAGCCGGAGGCGCTCACCTTGTCGCGTGTCCCCGGCGCGCTGGCGGGGAGAATGATCGTCTCGCCTACGCGGACGGCGTTGGCGCCCCACTGCTCGGCCGGCGCGATGGCGATGACCTTCGCGCCCGTGAACACGGCAGGTTCCACCCACTCCGGGTTCACGAGAACCGTCTCGTCGGAGAGTGCCGCGCAGGCGCTCTTGAGGTGCAGGCACGCCGTCACCGGCACGCTCACGACGGTATATCCCAGCGGCTCGACGAGCGCTGACAATTGCGCGTGAGCCTCCGCGTTCGTGCGAGGCGTCTCGCCGACGTAGAGCGTGTGGCCGAGATGGAGAACGTCGCCCCCATCGAGCGTCGCCGGAGTTGCGAGCGTACGGACGCTGCGCCACCGTGCGAGGGTCCCCGCAATCTCCGCCGACTCGCGGCGGCGCGACGGCGCACCCATCTCGGCCATCACCGCCACCGTGTCCAGCACGATAGCCGTGTCCTCGACGAACGTCGCGTCGGGGAGATCGTCGAGGCGCGGCAGGCAGATGACCTCGGCGCCGGCAGCAGCCAACGCGGCGCGGTACGCGGCGTGCTGCGCCCGCGCCGCCGTGACATCGATCGGCTGCCGCTCCATGTGCGACAGCTCGCACTCGGGCAGGCGCGTGCTCGGCGGTCGCGTGATCGCCGTCAGCATCGACCGCACCCGGGTCCTTCGCGCTGCCCCTCAGGCGAACTCAAACCTTTCCTCCTCGCTCCCAGCTCACCGAGAAGTCGGTTGGCCAGTCGGCCCGCTCCTCCTCCGGAAGGTGCGGCCGATACATGATCACCTTCACTCGCTCCAAGGTAACCAGCCCGCCGCCGATCATGGCGTCGAGCTCCGGCAGGATCTCCAGAATGCGAGGCTCTGTTTCGACGCACTCGACGACGATCGGCAGGTCGAGTGAGAGCATCTCGATGCGATCGGTGTGAAGCCTCGAGCTGGCGCCATACCCCATGATGGCGCGGGTGACCGTCGCACCCGCGTAGTGACGCGCTCGGAGCAGCTCGACGATCTGCTGATAGAGGGGCTTCCCCCGATACTTGTCGCGCTCACCGATGTGGATCCGCATCAGCACTCGCTCACCCGTGAAGCCGTGCATGCTCCCTCGCAGGATGGTGTCGGGTTCCGGCCGATATGATCACAGTCGCTCGCGCAGGGCGAGTACCTCTCGGGCTCCCACGATCCCGAGGAACGTCGCGGCGAGCCCCAACACCACGCTCAACAACACGTAGACGCTCGCGCGCAGGTGTTGGCCCTCTTCCATCAAGGCGATCGTCTCGTAGCTGAAGGTGGAAAAGGTGGTGTAGCCGCCACAGAAGCCGGTCGTGAGGAGGGCGCGAACCTCGGCGCTGATCGCGGGCGTCGCCAGAGCGTAGCGAAGAACGAAGCCCAGGATCAGCGATCCCGTGATGTTGATGATCAGCGTCCCCAGTGGAAAGGCGAGACCGGCGCGTTGCTGTACGAGCGTGCCCAGGAGATATCGGGTGACGCCGCCCACTGCACTTCCCGCCGCGATGAACCAGAGCATTGCACGCTTCTCTCGGTTGAGGACGTGGGAGCTAGTCGCAGCGCATGAACAAAAAATGACCCCCACGTCTGCACGTAGGAGTCATCAGCCGACTCTGGTCGGCA